>JAIEQI010000034.1 GCA_019747875.1 Candidatus Obscuribacterales bacterium | reverse complement strand
GCATCTGCCTGAGCCTTGTTTCGATCCGCAACTTCATTCAGGCTGCCCCAACCAGCATCTGCCTGAGCCTTGTTTCGCTCCGCTACTTCGTTCAGGCTACTCCGAACCAGCATCTGCCTGAGCCAAGTTTCGATCCGCTACTTCGTTCAGGCTGCCCCAACCAGCATCTGCCTGAGCCTTGTTTCGATCCGCAACTTCATTCAGTCTGCCCCAGCATCTGCCTGAGCCAAGTTTCGATCCGCTACTTCGTTCAGGCTACCCCCAACCAGCATCTGCCTGAACCAAGTTTCGATCCCTCTACTTCGTTCAGGCTACTCCGAACCAGGATCAGCCTGAGCCATGTTTCGCTCCGCTACTTCGTTCAGGCTGCCCAAACCAGCATCTGCCTGAGCCTTGTTTCGATCCGCAACTTCATTCAGGCTGCCCCAGCATCTGCCTGAGCCAAGCTTCGATCCGCTACTTCGTTCAGGCTACCCCCAACCAGCATCTGCCTGAGCCAACTTTCGATCCCGCTACTTCGTTCAGGCTACTCCGAACCTGCATCTGCCTGAACCAAGTTTCGATCCGCTTCTTCGTTCAGGCTACCCCAACCAGCATCAGCCTGAGCCATGTTTCGCTCCGCTACTTCGTTCAGGCTGCCCCAACCAGCATCTGCCTGAGCCTTGTTTCGATCCGCTACTTCGTTCAGGCTACTCCAACCAGATCTGCCTGAGCCTTGTTTCGATCCGCAACTTCATTCAGGCTGCCCCAACCGGCATCTGCCTGAACCAAGTTTCGATCCGCTACTTCATTCAGGCTGCCCCAACCAGCATCTGCCTGAGCCAAGTTTCGATCCGCTACTTCGTTCAGGCTGCCCCAACCAGCATCTACCTGAACCAAGTTTCGATCCGCTACTTCGTTCAGGCTACTCCGAACCAGGATCAGCCTGAGCCATGTTTCGCTCCGCTACTTCGTTCAGGCTGCCCCAACCAGCATCTGCCTGAGCCTTGTTTCGATCCGAAACTTCATTCAGGCTGCCCCAACCAGCATCTGCCTGAGCCAACTTTCGATCCGCAACTTCGTTCAGGCTACCCCAACCAGCATCTGCCTGAGCCTTGTTTCGATCCGCAACTTCATTCAGGCTGCCCCAACCAGCATCTGCCTGAGCCTTGTTTCGATCCGCTACTTCGTTCAGGCTACTCCGAACCAGCATCTGCCTGAACCAAGTTTCGATCCGCTTCTTCGTTCAGGCTACCCCAACCAGCATCAGCCTGAGCCATGTTTCGCTCCGCTACTTCGTTCAGGCTGCCCAAACCAGCATCTGCCTGAGCCTTGTTTCGATCCGCAACTTCATTCAGGCTACCCCAACCAGCATCAGCCTGAGCCATGTTTCGCTCCGCTACTTCGTTCAGGCTACCCCCAACCAGCATCTGCCTGAGCCAACTTTCAATCCCTCTACTTCATTCAGGCTACTCCCAAGATCAGCCTGAACCATGTTTCGATCCGCTACTTCGTTCAGGCGTCTGCGTCCGCACTTGCCTGAAATGACAATAGTCACTCAGACAGGTGACTTCAGCTCGATGTCTTCTTGTTTATCTGCGGCTAACATGAATAAACTAGAAATTTGATCCAGCCCCCATTCCTAGGTCACAAGCGTAATTTGCGGCCGGCATTTTGTCGGCTTGCCTTTCCATAGGAGGAGCTTAGATTTATGGTCGACAAATACAGAATTTCCGGTTCTGAAGCTGCGAAAGACCGAGCATTAGTCAAGCGTTCGCAGCAACGCGGTCCGTACATTCTAAATGGGTTGATAGGTACGGCGTGCGCATTTACATTGGCACCGTTTGTTGTAGGCTTTTTCTACCCACCCGTTGAATCAGCCCAAGCATCAACCAGCCTGCGCAGAGTAATAAGCGCGCAACCATGTGTTTTGGAATCCACCGAATATGATACCACTGTTTCAGGTTATCTTGCTACGGTAACCGTAAAACAGCGTTTCTCGAATCCAAATACAGAAAAGATGAGCGCCACGTATACCTTCCCACTTTCGGATCGCGCAGCAATAGATCAGATGACAATGAAAATAGGCGATCGAACATTGCAGGCCGTTCTAAAGGAAAGTCAGGCAGCAAAGCTAGCATATGAGCAAGCGAAGCAAAACGGACAATCAGCGTCACTATTAGAGCAATACAGAAAAAACATCTTCACTCAATCTGTAGCGAACATTGATGCGGGACAGCCCATCGAAATTATCACAAAATACACCGAAGAATTGCCATTCTATAATGGTAAATACAGCCTGACGCTGCCTACGCAAGTGGGACCGCGCTTCATTCCAGATGGTTGCAATTTCGATCCTTACATTTCAAGAGGACATCAGGGTTTAAACACAGAAAATTGTGCCGTATCTGTCAAGATGAACCTTAACGAAGGCGGGATTCCAATTAGCCGCATCAGCTCGCCAACGCATTCCATAGCTGTTGCGCAAAGCGATCCTTCACACGCAAGCATATCAATGTCCGAAGAGATTAAGTTAGGCAAGGACATTCAAGTCGATTGGCAAGTCTCGGCCGAGGAGTCTCTTGAGAGCGGTTATCTAACTCATAAAAAAGGAACAGAAGGATACATGACGGCAATGATTGTGCCGCCAAAAGAGTTGGCGCGCAAGAACGTTGCACCGAAAGAAATGATCTTCATCGTAGATTGTTCTGGATCACAAGCAGGGCAACCTCTAGACAAGGCAAAAGAGACGCTCCATTACATAGTGGATCATATGAATCCACAAGATACTTTCCAAATAATCAAATTTGCAGATCAGATCAGTAGCTTTTCGCCTAAACCAATATCGGTAAATGACAAAAACAGAAGAGAAGCTCACAATTACATAAAGCATATAGCTGCCCAGGGCGGCACAGTCATGGCACCAGCCATTGAAAGCGCTTGCTCAATTCCGGTTTCTCCTCATCGCCTCCGCATAGTCACTCTGATGACTGATGGATTCATAGGAAACGATTACGAAGTTATTGGAATGGTCAAACGTCTTCGCGGAAACTCACGCTGGTTTCCATTTGGCACCGGCAACAGTGTAAATAGAAATTTGATCAACGAAATAGCAAAGGAAGGGGGCGGCGAGCCAGAATTCGTCTTGCTAAATTCATCAGCTTCGAAGGTCGGCAAGCATTTCTATGATCGTATTTCGAGCCCAGTTCTAACGAATGTGGAAGTTTCGTTCGAAGGTGTTTCACCGTCGGAACTTTACCCAAAGGAAATTGCTGATGTTTGGGAGCAAAGACCACTCTACTTCCAGGCAAAATACGAAAAGGGCGGCAAAGGTAGCATGGTTATTAGTGGATTTGCATCCGGCAAACCCTACAAGAAGCGCTTGCCGATTCTGCTTCCTGCTAGCGAATCTCGAAATTCATCACTTCCCAAACTCTGGGGAAGAGCCAAGATTGACCAATTATATTCGGATTCCTGGGACGGAACTTCGTCCAATCGTTTCCTTGATGAAAGGTTTAAGAGCCAGGTCATAAACACATCCTTGAAATACAACGTGTTAAGCGAGTTCACATCGTTCGTTGCTGTGGAAGAGAATTTGGATAAGAACTCACTTCTTAGCTTAAAAGCGATCACACATCCGACTAGCGTGATGCAAGATATTGCAAATAGCTTGCTGTCGATCCAATTGCCGACCGCAAGTCTGGAACCGGTGTTCGCGGTATTGGATTTGCCGAAACAAATTGAGCGAAGCTTCCAAAGCATAATGGATTCACAAGCCGGACTAATACGTTCTCAACTCAATAGTCTCAATTCGGTATCATCAACAAATGCACCTAGCAGTAACTTTGTTCCAGCTCCGATTGCAATGGGCGGAAGCTATGCGCCACAAGTCGCAACACCTATCAACCAATCAAGCAGTTCAGGAGGTCCAGATGCGTTCGACTCGACATGCGCAACAGGAAATCCAACAGGCAATTCAGGTCATTATTCCGGAGCCCCATCTCAAACAAGGGGTTATGCTTCAGCGTCAATGCTTCAGGGTGCTACAAATGGTACCATTGGCCCACAGCCAAGCTCAAGCAACATAAGCTCGAGTTCGCCATCATACGCTCAGCCTTTGAGTCTTGTTGGAGTAAACACAGCTGGCACTATTAGCTCAGGAGGTAGCCAGAGCCCCTCTCAAGATGCAGGTCTTTTCGAGACGGCACAGCGACCAGCATGGATTGTCCAATTGCTTCACAATCTAGCAGCATTAGCTCAGTATGCATGGGTTCTCTTAGCTGCATATCTATTCTTCAATGCAAGATATGGTGCACTTCTTACAAATGCAAAACGGCAAGAAATGCAAATTGCTTGCGCCGCGCTATTAATCATTGCGCTCAACATGCCAAATACAATTCAATGGTTAATAGCTGGTCTTAGCTAGACGGAGATTGTGGCACTCTTAGTGAGTCCAATGACACAATTTCAGCACAGAGGGACAAAGACAACTGCAAGAGAGCATAGATT
The DNA here is from genome assembly GCA_019747875.1 of Candidatus Obscuribacterales bacterium. Classification (GTDB taxonomy): domain Bacteria; phylum Cyanobacteriota; class Vampirovibrionia; order Obscuribacterales; family Obscuribacteraceae; genus JAIEPM01. The sequence continues at coordinate 69,194 of JAIEQI010000034.1, read as the reverse complement.
TGATGACCGAAGAGGAGGGGAAGTGGACCGTCAAAAGGTCCATTTCCTTTTTGAACTGGCAACAAGCTCAAATCAAGGAACTGAACCTACCGCCTTACGTCTCCAGCCAATATTTCCGCGCAAAGAGAGATTATCGACTATGTCAAAAGAGCGAAAGCTTCGTCCGGCTTTATCCCTAATCCTGGTGCCTCTGGCAACTCAGCTCATCGCAACAGCACCCGTGCTCGCGCTTGAGCGGACTGAAGAGGCGCAGCTGGAGCCATCAACCGTCATAATAAAAACAGACATACAAATTGATTCGACAAGGCGCCGCCCTACAATTGCTTTAGCACTTGGTGGTGGTGGCATCAGGGGCTCGACTCATATTGGTGTTCTGAGAGTTCTAGAGCGCGAAAGAATTCCCATAGATTATATAGTTGGCACGAGTATGGGATCTGTAGTTGGGTCCCTTTATGCAGCCGGTGTGCCTTTGGATGACATAGAAAAGATGCTAATGAAGAAAAAACTTCAGAAAGCATATCAGCCGCGCCCACTGGCTATGCAAGCTATCTGCCAGCCAGCACTGATGGTGAAACACGCAATCACGGGACGACCTTGCGCGGGCTTATACAATGGAAGATCTTTGGAAAAATACATCGAGAAAACGCTTCCTCCCGGAAAACAGAACATCGAGAACCTGAACATTAAGTTCGCTGCAGTTGTCACCGACTTCACCAGTGGAAAATTAACTACATTTGATAAGGGTCCGGTGGCAAAAGCAATTAGAGCAAGCACTAGTATTCCCCTTCTTATGCGTCCAGCCGAAATCGATGGGCACCTTTACGTTGACGGCAGTCTTCGAGTCAGTGTACCTTCAGCTATAGCCGCGGAAACAGGTGCCGACATCGTAATCGGAGTTCAAACTGACGAGCCGTTACACGACAAACAAACCAAGAGTTTCAAGTCTTACATACCAGTGTTCGATCAGATGATCAACATTGTAATGACAGAATTGGGAGCTAAGGATAAAACGTCTGCTGACATGACAATCTGGCCGAATCTCAAAGGCATAAAAATGTATGAAACCTCGCCGAAAGCAGTACATAAAGCCATTGCAGCAGGCGAACTAGCAGCGAATCAGGCATTGCCAAATTTGCGAAAAATACTTTCAAGCAAAATCGCAAGTCGAACAATCACAACGGTAACTCAATAAAACACATTGCGAATAGTTCGTTTCTCATCGTATATCCCCTTCGATGTGCGAGTATGTTCGCTCTCCGTTCTTGGAAAAGAGACAGAGAAGCTGCCATCGATCAGTAATAATGGTAGAGCTGAGTTGAGCTGGCGCCTAAAGCACGACTAGCGCGTATGAATCCAAATCAGATCAAGCATTAGTTACAAACATTCCGTCACTTTACAAATTGCCATTCGACTTTGAATCGGATTGTTCAGCACTTATCGGAATTACATTACCATCTTCATTTTTGCGACCACCGTATCTAGCAATGGCATCATCTGAGAATCTTCCGTTGATCTGCCCTGTTGCCTCATAATAGCCACCAAATCGGCTGCGATACCAAGTATAGGGTGGAGCAGGCGGCGCTGGTCGACAAGTTGTTTTCAACTGCCGTGCTGCAACAACTTTTGCAAGAGAGCCTTTTGTTACTCTTAATCTCAAATCGAGATCTAGTAGATCAATAACTTTTGACATCGAGTCTTTTGCACCTGATTCCATCATACCGTTCTCATCACTCAGCGCGTCCTCAAGTTTCTTCAAACGGACAATCTCATCATTGAAAAACCGAGCATCACTATCAGACAGCTGTTTTGAATAGACACCAGCATCGATCTTGAATCGCAACAGGTAGAACTTGTTATCCAGCGGTCCTGAACGCACCAGAGTAGTGCCTGGTTCTACTGGCTCCGCTATAGCATTACTGCTAATTCCTTTCTCAAAACCGACAGGGGAAACAGACGAATCACGTTCGTGAGATTCACCGAGGGTAAAATAAATCTGCCTTTCAAGTTGTTCATATAAGGATGCCAAAACATCGATCTCACGTTGTGACATTCCGCCTTTGGAAAAGATTTTCTCGGTTTCGAGTACATATCTCTGAAGTTCCATAGCACGGCCGACTGCATTGTGATTAGTTTTAGTTGCGGGTGCCGATCTCAGTTGTTCGCCGATCCTATTTTTCGATTCAACATAGTCTTCCGAAAGAGCAGGAGAAACTGTCGAAGATGCCAGAAGCGAAAGTGTCATAATAGCTAATTGGTATCGAATTGAAACCATAAGTCACCTCGTTCTCCTATCTAGATCGACTCATCTGCAACCGAAGCCAATGGCTTCGTCTCGCTCATACTTGCTTTGTTCTGAGACTCGCTATCAGTAGTAGTTTTCTTTTCTAAAGCCCTTAGCTTGGCTGTCACTTTAGCTTCTTTCTCTTTCTTGTATTCACCAATTAGAACATAAGAGTGCTTATTCAATTCTTTGCAAGGACAAGGAAGTTGCTGCTCATCATAATGAATATGCTGTTTTGGAAAGGCGCCGGCAACACGACGCATCATAGCCTCATTCGATCTCAGAGAGTCTTCGTACTCTCTAAAAGTAGGCCACCATTGTTTCAATCCATGAACTCGTGCTTCCAAAAGGGCTTGCTTAACAGTCCATCCTTCCACGGCAATGCGATAGGCCGCAAGGTAGTAGGAGGTGCGGTCAATTCCAATATTGCAAGAGATAAATACCGGATGATTCTTCGGGTCAGCAACTATACCAATGAATTTTTTCAGTTCAGCTTCTTCTGGAGTCTTTACCACACCTGTTTTAATGTGGAAGAACTTCAGTCCGTTCCTTTCCGCGTACTCACTTCGTCCCTTGTGCGAATTAGTACGAAGATTGATCACGGCCTTAAATCCAAGGTGCTTCAAGTAATCGAGATTTTCCTCATTCGGCACCGCACCCCAATAAACAAATGGTGAAGCTTGGTGGGCACCACATCCACATAACATAAATGCGATTAGAATGCCTGCAAGCAGGGTTTTGATAGTGTTTGCCTTCTGCTGTGAAAATGCCCTTTTTAGCTTGGCACGAATAAATTGAATCGCCACAACTTCAACTCCGGTCCTCTATTGTTAGGTAATAGTCGGAGTTTTTTGCTGTTTGTTCCCATTATACAAGGGAAACAAGATTTCTAATTAGTTTTGTTGGCCGCTGACGCGTCTCGATTGCCCTGGACAATGGGACTTTCCACTTCGCGGTCAGAAAGAAGTGGCGATCCTTTATAGCGCTTGAAAGGGTTCTGCATCGCGCCAAGCAAGGATGATGGAGCTTTCTCAACGCTACCCAACTTGGCCGCATGCGCGTAGACGGATTTTGTGAGATTGCCAAAAATAGAATGAAAGCCATGCTCCAACATTTCATCGTAAGACTTGTTGGCAGACCACTGTTGATTGTTGATTCGGTATATCGCAACCAGGGTGCCGGTACGGTCCATTCCCTGATTGCAATGCACGAACACCGGTTGCATTCTTGGATCAGAAACTGTCGCTAGAAAACCATCAATCACATCTTGTGGGACGGTCTTGAAATGCGACAGCGGCATTGCAATGTAATTTAGTCCCAAGCCCTTTGCTTCGGCTTCTTCACGCTCGGTATTGCCATCTTCGTGCATCAAATTGATGATCGTTTTAACACCAGCATCTTTCAATTGAGCTAGTCCGCCAGATTTCGGCTGCGCCCCACGAACAAGCTCGGGAGATACAACAAATAATCCAGGCACGGCTTGCTGAGCCTGCAATAATTTTGCCGGAGAAAATGACGACTCTGTATTAGCAGGCGACGAAGAGGCAGATGTTTCAGAAACATCTGCAAAAACCGGAGGAAAGAAAGCGAAAGAGCAAGCGATTGCTAGCAAAAGGGAGCGATGATTGATCAATTGTATTCTCAGGTTAGTTAGATATTGTTGATGACAGAACGCATAAGTCGCTTCACGTCAACACCTCGGTTGGTAGATGGCGTGCGCGTATTATAGTCTTGCATAATAACCTGATATCGTCTCTCTATGTCGTCGACTGCATCCTTAAACGGAGGCAGCGGCTCATTAAATCCTAGCTTGTTGCTGTAAGACCAAACAGAAACGAGCATCGGGCGAAACAGCGGATGGAAATCATAGCTTAACATTTCGCGATAAGCCTGAGTCGGCGTCCAACCACATTCCTTCATTCTGTACATCGCAATCATCGCCGATGTACGATCCTTTCCCTGTTCGCAATGCACGTAGACTGGCTGCCTCTCCCGGTCGGTTACAGTCCTCATGAATTTGTCGATCTGTTCTTTGCTAATCGGATCAAAATGCTTCATCGGAATATTGATGTAGCGAAGACCCATCCCCCTGGCTTGTTCGCGCACCGAATCTAGTTGCTTATTCAGATAGCGCAAATCGACGATGGTCTTAACACCTGCCTTCTTGAGTAACTCTAATCCGGCTGGTCCAGGATTGGATCCTCTAATGACAGTGGGTGATACCACAGCCACTCTGGGGACAAATTGCTGCGCTTGCTGAATATAGTTCAAAGAATCAACGTGCTGCGCTATTTCAGACTCCGAAAGTGGACTGTTCGACTCGCCTTCAGCACGCACAGAAGCAGGTACTGCTGCGCATATCAGAATAATGCTTATAAACCAGGATTGCATAGTGATAATCCATTGCTACTTTGATTTTAAGGCCGCCAAATCAAATTTTAGGAACGCAAACGCAAGAATCGATTAATACAGAAAGTCCACTCAAAAATCGCAAACAAAGCCAACAATGAAACTTGAGGCCACAATATCTGCCAGTCCGCAGCTTTAAGGAAAACACTGCGCAAGATTTGCGTGTAGTGAAGCAATGGGTTGAAAGCTGCAATATCTTGCATTAGTTGCGGCATGGTGTTTGCAGGTACAAGAGATCCCGACAGTAAAATCACAGGAATAAGAATAAGGTACGATACTAACTGAGCTTGCCTTTGAGCGGCGCAACTGATGGATAGAATCATGCCGAGCCCAACTACAACAGCCAGATAGATAACAGAGGAAACTAGGAAAACAGAGATGTCGCCGCGGAAAGGTAGTTGGAAAAACAGCATTGATACACTTAAGGCAAGAAGCAAATCTGCAAACAATAGCAAAATGATAGGAGCAACTTTGCCAACAAGAACTTCCCAGCTTGCGAAGGGCGAAACAAGAACCTGATCGAGCGTGCCAAATTCCTTCTCTCTCAGTAATGAGGCGGACGATACCAGTACTCCTACAAGTGTAATAACGCCACCAAGGACGCCGGGAATGAAATACCAGCTACTGCGCAAATCTGGATTGTACAAAACGGAAAGATCAGTTTTTATAGGAGGTAAATTACGATCGCCAATTGTCGACTTTTCTAAAACCTGCGCCGACTGGGTGTCCATACCGCCAATCATCGCCAAAAGCGCTGACCTATCATCATTGTTTGATGAAACTCTGGGACTATATTGAGAAACGGTTTGGATAATATAGCTTTTTGCTATTCCAGAACTGTATGCATCAACCCCATCCATCAAGACCTGGACACTTGCATCAGTGCCCTGATCTAGCTGTTTGCCAAAAGTCCTTGGAATGACTACAGCTGCTCCTATAGACCCCTTGGATAAGCTCTCGACCATGGAGGCTTCATTCATGCCAAAATCCAGAGAATTAAAAACATTGTACGAGCTCAAAGATGCCACAAGCTCATTCGACTCCCTAGTTCGGGAGTAGTCCACAATTCCCAAGTTCATGTGATCCACGCCTGGTCGTAATGCATAGGCTAGTATCGCTAATTGGATTGTTGGCGGAATTAATAGCAAATAGAGCAAATGCCGATTACGCAGTATTTGACGCCACTCCTTAAGGATAAATCCAATGAGTCGCCTCATACTGAGTTGCAACGCTGTCGTGGACGCTTCCATCAGCCTGCCCTCAATTGCATTTTCTCTACGCCCTGCCAGGCCAAGAAGGTAAAGAGGCAGGCAAACACAAACAAGATAGATACAGCAAAACCAGCGCCATCCCAGCCAGCACCGCGGATAAACGTATCCCGGCTGACGTCCACGAAATATTTTGCTGGAACTATGTATGGAAAAATGTTCAACGGCTCAGGAATATTGTTTATCGGATAAACGAACCCGGACAAAAGGAGAGCAGGGAAAAAACCGGTTGTCGAAACCAATTGCATCGCTGCGGTCTGCGAACGAGCCTTAAATCCCGGGATAAAGCCGAACATGATCGCACACTGTAGATACAGTAAAGTAGCGATCAAGAGAAGAATGGCACTCCCCTCAATTCTAAGACCAAAGAAGAGCACACCGAGCGCAAAAATGCTTAAGGCTTGAATTAAACCAATCGCGTAATAAACAAGTCCTTTCCCGAGCAGAAACTCTAATCCGGATAGACTCGATGTATACACTCGAATTATGGTCTCTTGCTCGACCTCCCGGGCCGCGGCTATTGCAGCCAGAATTGGCGGAAATATCCATAGAATTACGGCAAAAGCTCCGGTTACTACAAAGATCGATTCCTTTCGTCCGGGATTGAACCATGTCCTTGATACGGGGACTATTTGTGGTTTCTCTCCGATTATTGATTGACGTGGTTTAGCGAAAAGAGAACCTGACGATGAATTTATAACGCTAGTTATCGCCAGGGCGCTGTTAATGTCAGTTCCATCGACCATAGCCTTTATGGTAGCTTGCTCGCCCAAATCCAGCTTCTTCTGGAAGCCCTTCTCAATAATCACGGCTACTTGCGCTCTATTCGATCTGACTGCCTCTTCAGCACTTTGCCCATCACCCTTGCTGGCTGGAATGAAAATGTTTGTGGCTAAAAGTTTCTCGCACACCATGCGGCTGGCAAAACTATTATCGCGGTCCTCAATTGAAGTCGAAATATTCTTTAGTTCCAGGCGCAATCCATACCCTATCAAAAGTAGTGTAAGGATTGGCAAAAGCGAAGCCAAGGTAAGACTCAAACGATCGCGGTGAAACTCCTGCCACTCACGGGACGCTTGCACTAACACTCGTCGGATAAAAGAGGCGATCATTGCGCAGCACCTCCCGAGTCATGCACTAGTGAAATGACAGCCTCCTCCAGCGACGGACTTATAAGACGAGGCTTTGAAAACGTCAATCCGCTTATTCTCAACTCTCTTTCGATAAGAGAGCAAACAAACTCACTCTTCTCGCTTTGTATGTGAAGACAATCTGGCAGTATTGAAATACGCCACGGGGCTATATGCTTCGAAACACACTCGAAGGCGTCCCGAACTTCAGGCGTAAAAATCTCCAGGACGTTACCTGCTGCAGCTTTGATCTCACTGGGAGCACCTTCACCAATCAGGCGACCCTGCGTCATAACTCCGATGCGATCGCAATACTCAGCCTCTTCGATGAAGTGTGTAGTCACCAATACGGCCACGCCGTTCTTTGCCAGCTGTTTTACTACCTGCCAAATCTCCCTGCGCCCAAATGGATCAATACCGGATGTGGGTTCGTCAAGAACTAAGATCTCCGGTTCATGCAAAATTGAAGTAATGAACGCAAGACGCTGTTGCAAGCCACCGGGTAGCACTCCAACAGGGACATGCAAGGAGCCTGAAAGTTGAGCGAAGTCGCAAGCCGAATCAATCCTTGCCTTCAATGTCTTCTCCGAAAGACCATACGTCGCACCGTAAAATTGAAGGTTTTCCCAGACAGTAAGGTCTCTGTATAAAGCCATTTTTTGGCTCATATATCCAATCTTTGAGCGCCAAGTGTGATCGTTTAAGACTCTTCTCGCTCCTGCAATTAGCACCTCACCCGAGCAGGCCCGAAGTAGCCCGCAGATCATCTTGATCGTGCTTGTTTTGCCGGCACCATTTGCACCAAGCAAACCATAGATTTCACCATATTTGACCACAAGGCTAAGATCTTTGACCGCGTTAAAGTTACCAAATCGCTTTTCCAAGTTTGCCGCCCTAATAGCTGTCGTGCTCCTTCCATCTGAGCTGAGTTTTGATCCAACAACATTCTCGCAGTGTGCTGCGCAACGCATCCCACTATTTCCAGCCGATGTTCTGGTATTACTAGTAGAGAACCTATTGATCAGCCCACCATCAAAGTCATTTGGTTTGCCTTCGGAATTTTGGTACACCACAAAGACATCATCGAGCGAAGCTTGCCTGCGATGCATTTCGAAAGAGACGCCACTCTTATTCAAGACCTCAAGTACAAGATCCGGCGATTGCTTTGCATCACTAACTAGCAAGACAAGATCAGCTTCATGCATGGCGTGGCTACTGATACCTGCCTTCCTCATAAACTCAGGTTGCAGCAGCAATGTTTTTATCATCTCGATATCGTCACCGCGCAGAAATAAACGACAGGCATTGCTTTCTTGGCGTAACTGCCGTGGACTGCCTGTGCAATAAACCCGACCATCATGCATCCAAGCAATCTCCGAACAAAGTTCTCCTTCCTCCATTCTCGGAGTGGCAACTACGGCCGTGATATCATCCTCACAAACTGAACTCAACATTTGCCAAAATTCTCTGCGGGCAATCGGATCTAAACCACTTGTAGGTTCGTCCAGAAGAAGCAACTTTGGCGTAGAGATAAGTGCACAAAGAAGAGCGAGCTTCTGCTTCATGCCACCTGACAGATCCTTCGATAAGCGGTCTGTAAACTTAGCGAGTCCAAAGCCCTCCAAATATTTTTCTTTTAGCTCTTCATAGATTCTGGAAGAAACATTCCTCACACCGGCGCTATAACGAAGATTTTCTTCTACCGTCAATTCGGGGAATAAGGAATTGTTTTGGGTCACATACGCTATATCTATACGCGAATCGCGAGGTCTCTTTCCGAGAACCTCTATTTCCCCGCTACTTGGCTCGATCACCCCAGCAATTATATGAAGAAGGCTTGTTTTTCCAGCACCATCAGAACCGATAAGCCCTGTAATCTGTCCGCCCTTTACCGCCAGATCAATGCGATCAACGCAAATCTTCTTATGTCGCGAAAGAGACAAATTTTTGCAATAAATGACCAGATCGTCTCGCGCCGAATCAGTAGCAAAACAACTGGTGGCAGCATCTAACATTTGAACTCCTAAGCTTTTGGTTCAAATAAAAACACAATTGCATCGGCTGGCATTCCATTTTTGGCTGCGCCATTGGAATTGTCGATCCGAAGCTTAATTCCAAAAACCTGACGAACACGGTCTTCCTTAAAATAAACATTCTCGGGGGTGAATGAGGCTTCACCATCAATTGAACTAACGATTGCTGTTAAAGGATGCTGCTTTTCACCATCCAAATACACGGTAGCTTTCTGTCCGAGTCTTATCTTGCTCAGTTGTCCTTCCGGAATAAAGGCGCGAACATAGAAGCGATCAGGAGAAGAGATGCGAATAATGATTCTTCCAGGCAAAGCAATTTCACCAGGATTAATGTTTCGGGCTGAAATAATACCGTCAACCGGACTGGTTAGCACACCCGCATTGCGCTTACTAAGTAGTTCCTGCCGCAGGGCCTTTGCTTTGGCAATCTCAGCCTCAGCCTCAGCTATCCGGGTTTCGATTTCGAGGGTGGAGAATTTGTCGGTTCTAGTGCTGCTATTTGACTTAGCTAATATGGCTGCAAAGTCATAACCGTTAATTTGTTTAGAATTTTTGTTAGCCCTTAGAAGGTCCCTTAACTGTTGTTCGCTAGTTGATGGTGCGGCTCCAGAGGCAGAAGACAACAATCCTTCGTCCTTGAGGATCCTTTGAAGTTTAGCGGTATCGAGAGGAGATCTTGTTTCCGCCGAGCCTGTCACCGGTCCATTTGAAGATCTTACGATGGTTACGGGGTTGGATTTCAGTAGCTGTGTTAATGCTTCCGCTTTTTCTTTGCTCAGGTTTCTCCCGAGAATATTTGGGTCGAGATTTGGCAGCTCAGCAACACCAGGTACATGAGCGGAAGCTTCTTTGTCCTCAGAAACGACAGCATTCTGACTTGAACTCGATTTCTCACCTGTCGACTTCAATAGTTTGCTTAAGTCTTGAACACTGGCGAGAGAACTATCTACCATTCCAGATCGGAGGATTTCGCTTTTGAGAATATCGGTGAAGCCCGCAGCCTTCAAATCCTCCGATGCCAGAATACTTTTCTTGCCCTTATTCTGAGAATCAGCAAGAGCCTGAACGAGGAGGTGGCCCATTTTAAGAGCCTTCTTACGTTCCTTGTGATTGCTGTCTATTTTGGCCAGCTGTTCCTTATATTTGGCATTCAACTCTTTCTTCGATAAGGCTGTATAGCCAGGTGAATCCGCCATGAGACTTGGCGTTGCGTTTGCTTGCATGGAGGAGAAGAGTGCTTTTAGATCAGCATCTTTGTTAACACCAGTAGTTTCTGCCACCGTACCATTGACTGTTTTCACATTCTCCTTATCTGGCACGCCGAGTTGAGTATTTGCTGAACTTGGAGAAATTTCCTTCCGTGCACCTGCTACGTCGTTCACCGTCGCTCCAGACAAGGCATTCAATTTGTGGTCTGTTTGAATTTTAGCCTTAAGAGAGCTACTCTTCTGAGTAGGTTGTTTTGCCAAAAGGAGCTGGCTCTTTTTAGTTTTAATCGAGTGTTTTCTTAGCTCTGCAAGCCATAGCTCAGCTTTTGCCTTCATCTTCTCCGTTGCTGAAATGACTTGATCGATCGATTTCAACTTGCTTTCTAGTTCTGCATCTGAAGAATTTAAGCGAACAAGCACCTGCCCTTTGGTGACATGATCGCCTTCATTGACCGTAACCTCAGAGACCGTACCAGGCAACATCATCGCAAGTTTGATCTCGTCACTTTCAACACGTCCATTCAGGCTCAGCTGTTCGGAACTCGTATGTATTATCGACACGGGTGTGATTGCTGTTAGATGATTTGCAGTTCTTGGAATGCAAGCAGCTGCTAAGATGATGCCCAAGATCAAAGCAACAACAATTGCTTTGCTAGGGCGTGGCAAACGTTTTTCAACGGGTTCTGCTCCGCTCACAGCGAATTCTCCAGTAAAAAGTCGATGTCGGACCTGATGCTCGACGTAAACAAAAGGCGGTGGTTCCTGCTTATCCTGAGAAAAGCATATTAACGATGAATGTTACGCTGTTTCTGTCGACGATCTGCTCGTTTCTGTTTCCACGCCTGCCAGGCAGCACCTTTCCCGGCGCCGAGGAGAGATCCGGAAGCGACAGAATGACCAAGCAACGGCGCGCTCAAACCGCCAGTGATAATCCCAAATCCAGCTGCTTTAACAATCTTTCGAAGTTTTGGACGACTATCAAGAAATAGATGTTTTTCTCGCGCCTGTGTGGGAGCTGTGCTCAAAGCCAAACACAGGATCAATGAAAAGCTAACTTGAAATCGAATCTTACTCATGAGCATGCTTCCCACGATGAGGACGGATAATGTCTTACATCGTTCCAGCTTTAATGATTCGTTTTCAGAAATGCTACCGGGAATCTCTTAGCGCTCCGAGAGTGAGGGCGCATACAGAGCCCTTACACGGCACTAATTCGGAGCCGTTTCCATAGCTTGAACAATAGATCTTGCAAGACCTAATTGAGTGACCATGTTATACGGCATTACGCTGACGATATCGAAACGGGCACCTTTCCTCACCAGCTTATAGTCAAGCTTGTTCAGTTTTTTCTGACCTTCGTCATCTGTGCCGATTTGCAAAAACGTTATGTGAAGATCATTCGGATTAGCAATATGATGTGTGGCATTAATGATCACATCACAGAGGTCTTCATCGTCCTGCGGCTTGCCGTCGGTCACTACAGCAATCATCAGCGGCTTTGCGTTCCCGCTGGCACGACGTTGAAAATACTGGCTAAGTTGTTCTTGCAGTGGTTGTGCCAGGCGAGTGCCAATATAGATACCGCTTCGATCATAGATCTCCGGAATCTGTGGAAGCCTTACGCCTCGAAAAACATCGTATTCATTGGAGAACAATACGACGTCGAACGCCCAGTTTCGAATCTTAGATGTTTGTCTGGCAAAATCCGATGCCTGGAACAAGCACCATTTCCAGCGAGAAAATTTACCCTGGGGAAAGTACTCCTTTTCTCCCATCGAACTAGACCGATCCTGCATAATGACGACATCATGCGACCTCAGAAGGTTCAGCTGCTTGTCTGAAACATCGCCAGGAATACGCTGATTCTGTGCTTGCAAATCGAATGGGCGATTGAAATTATCGTACTGCGGCGTGACTGCCGAATAAGGACGCACATAATCTTCGTCATTTACACCACTATCGTACTTATTCTGGTTAGATCGGCCCTGAAGCTGATTCTGCGAATTGCCGCCTTGCAAGCGCGGCTTGCCCTGAATGTAAGAAGACGGGGTTTGCGGTTCTCTATAATCGATCTTCCCCGTCAGTGGCTTATACCTGCTTGCGGGCGCCGCAGGAGACTTCACGTAAGAAATCGGGCTATTGCGATTAGGGTTGACCTTGTCTGCTAGAGTTGGACCTGCACAAATCAAGGAAAACGCAGAAAGGGCTGTGGTGGTAATTAGAATGCGACGCACGAAGCAAGTCCTCGCAACGAAGGGTCGGTCGGGAAGAACGAGAGAGTGACCTCTGCTGATTAAATGTAACCTGTATCGAACCTTCTTCGCTTGCAATGTATCAACAATGATTCACATTTTGCCTTGAATAGACGAAATCCGTTTGTGGCAGTGAAAGAGCAAATGCAATCGCTGAATTTTATGAACTCCCAGGCTGCAAACGAGCCAACCTAAAGGATCGATCTCAACCAGACTCTTAGTCGTGAAGGATGTTCTTCAGGAATGGAGAAAGCTGTTCAGAGATAAACTTGTGCCCGTCTGGAGTCAGATGCAGCACGAAGAAAAGCTTTCGCTGCTCAGATTCATTCGTTGTGCGTGCATTCTCGTGGCAATCGAGAAATGGAATATTTTGATTCTTACATGTCTTCCGAACAAATTGCAGCTCGTCCTGAAATGAAACTCCATAGAGCGATGGAGCGGCGCCAACATCGGGCAAAAGATCAGAGCGAGATGGAATGGCAAACACCACCAACTTAGCGTTTTCATTGCTGCAATGTTTTTTCAAACGAGTCATCAGAGCTTCAAAGGTAGAATCCAGGATCGAAAGATATGAGGCTTTCTGATTCTGCTCAACAATAGTAAGAGTTTTCTTGCTAGCGTCACTAACGCTGTTTGATCCGCCTTTTGTATTGGCAGATGCAGCCTTATTCTGCTCGAAGAATTTGATCGAGAAGGATGGTTTCTTTTGCTTATCTGCTGCTTTTCCAAAACCGGCAATTGCGTCTATCAGAGCGTTATGTAGAGAGAGCTTCGGCCTATTTTCGGAAAGATAGCCCCAAATTCTGCTGTTCTGTTGGAACCAATCGAACTGCGCCCAGAATTTACTCTTATCCTGCTGCAATGCGTTAATGACCGGCTCACTGGAAATTTCAAATTCGGCGCCAGGTCTCTTTATTGCATATGGTCTGCCGCCCATCGGCTTTTGACCAGGCGGAACCCAGGTCTCAATCGACTCAGCCATATCTCTGGTGTCATAACCGTACAGAACTAAATCCGGCTTGTATTTATCGATAATTTCGTCTGCGTACAAGCAAGCTTGCACTGTTGAATAGCCAAAGACACCACAATTCATTATCTGTAGCTTGCCAGGCACTTCCCCTTGCATTTTTTTTTCAAGCAGTTTTACAAAGCCTTGTTCTTGTGGTTCCTGCAATCCTTCAACCATCGAATCGCCGAACACAGCAATCCGATAAATGCCGGGGTGAGCGCCGGCAGAGATCTCTTCGAAGAGTCCGTCGGCTGTGAACGCTGCCTTGCCAAATCCTTCCCTGCGCCAAGTAACGCTTTTATTTGGTCTGTGCCTGAACCCCAGCACTGGATCATCTTTGCGAATCAACTCTTCGCCGATCCCAGCTAATGCAAAAACTCCCTCAACAACCAGAATCGCCGCAACAAAGAAGCCCAGAACAGAAACGGACAACATGGCGATCAACACCCACGAATTGCCCCGCTCATAGGTACCTTCAAGACGCAAAGTCGAAATTGCTGCCCGATTTGAATTATCGTTTGTATTTTGAGAACTCGATAGACTTGATTCAGCAATTACAGTGGCGAGTGCACTAGTGGCTCCACTGGTCGGCTCGTTTGCTGATTCTCTACTCTGTGTTTCTGCCATTTTTCTTCTCAAGCTGAATGTATTAGAACTGGAAGTACACAAAAGGAACGGCCTCTTGCGGCGTCGCTGCCAGCATAATCAACGCTGATGCAGTGAGAACCGCCAATCGCATTGGCATTTCAAAAAAGACTCTACTCGATTGCCATATGCGGCTGTTTTCCAAGAACGCAGCTCCCCGCTCCCGAATCTGCCAGCACGCGAAATAGAGTGGCAAGAATACCAGCACACCTGACTTCAACAGCGGGGAATATAGTTCGCATGCTCCAGTGAAATTTACCATGCTTGCAAAAATGCGACCGGCGGCAGGCATGTCGGGTGCACGAAAAACGACAAAGGTTGCAGTGATGAACAACATGGTGCCGAAAACGCCGAGCCAATGTGCAAGGCTACTTTTCCCAAAAGCAGAGAGAGCGGGCACGCGTTTGCAGAGTTCGCTCCATTCTTTCTGAACAACAAGCCCGACGCCCTGCAAGCATCCGAAAATGACGTAATGCCAATTAGCCCCATGCCACAAACCACAGGCAAGCATGGTGAGAAAAAGATTTCGCCAGTTATTTAGCAAACCGTGCTTTGAACCACCCAACGGAATGTAAATGTAGTCGCGCAACCAAGACGACAAGGAAATGTGCCAGCGGCGCCAGAACGCAGCAAGATCCGCAGCAAGATAAGGCAATTGGAAATTTTCCGGCAATCGAATTCCCATCAAAAGAGCCGAGCCTCTTCCGATGTCTGTGTAGCCAGAAAAATCACAATACACTTGAACCACAAACCCGATTGCAGCGATCAAAGCATCAGAGGACGATACTAGAGTGGTGCTAGCGTACACGGGATAAACGAGTGCCCCAATTGGATCTGCGATTGCAACTTTCTTGAAGAGTCCTTGAACAATCAGACCAGTCGCTTCGTTAAACAATGGAAGATCCATCTTTTGCGGAGCGCGGATGTTTTCGGCAAACTCTTGAAAGCGTTTTATTGGTCCGGCTATCTGTGAAGGAAAGAAAGCCGCAAATGCAAGAAACTCCATCAAGGAGCTAAGCGGCTTGCTGCCTTTGAAGACATCGACGAGATAGTGAATGAACTCAAACACAAAGAACGAGATCCCTAAAGGTAGAAGCACATCAAGAATGGGCACTTCATACGCAGGAATTTTCAAACCGAATCCAAGCGCAGTATGCGAAATCGAATTGATAGTGGCAACAATATTTTCGAGAAAAAAATTCGTGTATTTGTAGTAGCACAAACAACCGAGATTCAAAACCAGTCCAGCAGCAAGCAATGCTTTGGATGTGGAGCTGCTCTGACGCACTCTATCGATTGCCAATCCCAAGGCCCAATTTGCAGCGCTCAAGATCAGCAGGAGGATTCCATAAGCAGGCAGCCAGCTCATGTAAAAGAAGAAACTTGATACTACAAGCAGCGCTGTACGAGCGGCACCCTTCAATTGCCAAAAAAGTAAAACAACCAGTGGCAGGAAAATAAGATATTCGAGGCTGCTGAAAATCATATTCCGAGACTTCCTGCGCCGCGCTTAGAAATCCATTTTGGACATCAATTGCATGGCACTGACTTGAGACCGATGCTCCAGAAAAACGAGTCGTTCGCTTCCTTCGAATCCTGGAAAAAGGCGACTGGCGCGTCCTACTGGGATCCGAGCAAGGATACCCTATTTCAAAGAGCTTGGATTGAAAAATAGTTTAGAAATACGGCCACTATTACGTTTCCAGCTCTGTACATCTGTTAATCACCGAGATCGACAACCCGGCATATATAAGGTAGGAGAATCAGAGGCTAATTCAACTGGATATGAGTCCGGGCTAATAGTGGTAATCAAAGTTTTCGAATTCGACTTTGATCGCTTTCATTTGGTCCGAGACTTACTGCATCCGCTTCGCTTCCGTTTCTCCTGAACTGGTACTGGAATCGAGGCTTGCGTTAACAGAAAGAGTGGCGTTGGGCTGCTCTTTTGCGCGTTGCTCAGCCACCGCCTTCTCCTGGCTTACAGCCTTATGACTGGCATAGGTAAGGATCGACTCAATCTGCGAGAGGTAACTGATAATGTATTGAGCTCGAAAGCCACGTTGCGCGAAAGCATCAATTCGCAGCCAGTCCTTTGCTAGATTATGCACTTGCACCGCTTGTGCTTTTACTTTATCGATATCGCCTTTTCCGGCTGCAGAGCTCAATGCGTGAGCTTGCTTTTGCAGGCTGTCTATTTCGCGAACAACCTCATTTGTGCTAGCGGTATCAGAAATCACGCGCTTACTCGGATCATGCATGTAGCGATTTACCGTTGCCACAAAATCATCCACCAAAAGCGTGCATGCTTTTATCGGATCCGATTGCGGTGTCATCAGGGCCTGCCTGCGATAGGGACCCACTTTAAGCAGATTCAGTTTTTTGTCGTCCAACTGTGCAACTGCAAAAAGCGTGCTGCCCAGAGATCCGATTGCTCGTGCCGTGTCCAATTGCTCGACAAAACCGGCTGTGTCGAGTTGGCGTATCGAAATGCCGGGGAACACGAGCGCTTTATCCTCAGAATACTCGCGGCAATAACCGGCGAGAGTTTGAAAATCTTTCGTGGTGTCCTTATACGTCATCGGATTAACAGTATCAAGCCAACCTTCTTGAACCCATGTTTCCCAATCTTGTTGAATATTGGCACAGCGCAATCGGCGTGGGAAACCATAAACTGCTGCCGAAATACGCAATCCGGGTCGCAGCTGCCTTAGCTTGATTGAAGTCTCGTGAACGATGCTGTTGATTTGTGCTATCCGCCAGGCTTGCCAAACCTGTCTTGAATCGTTATCGAGATTGTCCAAAGACAGCCCAGTCTCACGCTCGAAGCGCAGCCTTCCGGACCAATCCCAGCCCATTTCGTTCGGCGTCATATTGAACGGATAGCGAATGTAGTCGTATTGAAATCCGTCGATTTGGTAGTTCGTAGCGATTTCAGTTGCTAAATCAAGTACGTATTGTTTCGTGTCAGGTTGTGCCGGATCCAGCCAGTACTCATGTTGATTGTGTGCGAGAAAAGAACCGGTTCTTCCGGCCAGTGCCCAGCTAAATCTTGTGTTCGACAAAATCGGACCCGGAAAATCTTTTTCTTTGCCTATGATTGGATTGTGTCTTTCATTACCAACGTTGAAAACCCAAATCCATGCATGAAACTCCATGCCGTGTTTATGAGCTTCATCCAGAGCACAACGCATCGCGTCAAATCCTTCCAACTGTGGATTCTGTGCGGCAAGCCTGGATGGATACATCGTGAAACCGGCATTGTTAGTTTCAAAATATACAGTATTAATACCGGAAGCCTTCATCTTATCGAAAAGCTCTTTCAATCCTTGAGGAGTTTTGTTTGCGATGATGGTGCCACGATCAAGCCAAACTGCGCGCTGCTCCACAGGACGTACCGGCATCGCTTTTGCGAACGCCAGCGAAAGCTCAAGCCTAGCTTTTTGAATCTCTTGATCGGCTTCTAAGAAGTGGCGTTCCTGATATGCAGCATCAAACTTTTTTGCATGCTGCAGTGCCGAATCATAGTTTTCTTGAATCGAGGCAAACGGCACCGCAATATCAGCTTGCTTAGCAGTTTTAATAACTTCATCGGTTCTCTTTACTAAATAATCGAGCTCCTGCTTGATCGTTTGATATTCAGCGAAGCTAATTTGAACGGCTGCTTGCTGCGTAATGCCAGGAGAACTTTCCTCAAGCAGAAGGGAAATGATCTGCGCGTTGCTAGTCAAATCTCCTTGCAATCCTGGAGCCCAGCCAATGAATGTATTTCCCTGGTGGGATGCAATGGCTGTGCCTGATTCGCTGCCGTTAAGGTCTGTCCACTTCGCAATTGAATCTGAGCTGGCAAGCGGGTTAAGCTTAGCTATCATCGTGCCAACAGCGAACTCTTGTTCAAGTGGAAAAGGGGAGCGCGGCCATACAAGTTTGCTGCTTGCCTGTGAAGTGGCATGCCCAGCTTCTTGAGCACCGGCCACAGCGATTAACTCTTGTGCATTCTGACTGGGCGTACCGCAACCATCGCACAATAGTAATTTGCCACCAGCTTTGACAAACTCCTTCAAGGTAGAGACCACCTCAGCCGAGAGATCGACAAGCATCGGTACGACGATAATCTTGTATTGCTTGATTTTCTCGAGTGCCGAGGAACTTAAGTCTGCATCTTTCAGCTGATCATAGCGAACATTGGCGGTCTCAAAAGTCTTCTTGAAGCTTCCCCAATCCTCATCAAACTCACCAATGTGTTGTTCAGAATAAGCAGCTTTGTTCCTCTCGCTGCACAACACAGCAATTGGCGAATCAGCGAATGCAGGAATCACGCTGGCTGTTAAAAGCAACGTAGCGGCAATCAGAATGGAACGTGTCAAAAGAGACCAGATGCCATTTCTTCTCTTCATGAATGCGCCCACAGAGATAGGATGGATATACTCTTCAGCTTTTTTCGCTGCAAGTGTACTTTAACCGAATTGGCGATCTTTTGCATCGCCAGGTGAGGAGCTGCAGCTGTATTTTACCTAAAGCTTTTCTAGACGGTCTCGAATCGCACGACTAGTCGCGGCGGGCTTGTTTAGCCAGACGATCGAGCTGGCGTTTGGAATCACGTTTGCCAATGCTTTCTCGTTTATCGTAAAGCTGTTTCCCTTTTGCGGTTGCAAGCTCAACCTTCACCCAATTTCTTTTGAAATATAACTTCAAGGGTACAAGCGTAAGACCCTTTTCCTTGATGCGCTGATTCAGTTTGAAGATTTCCCTTGCATGCATCAGCAGCCTTCGTTTCCGCGTTGGCTCGTGATTAAAGCGATTGCCGTATTCATATACAGCGATATTGCAGTTGTAAAGCCATAATTCACCTGCTTCGATACGAGCAAAACTATCTTGAAGGGTCACACGGCCAAGACGCAAAGACTTCACTTCAGTACCTGTCAACTCAATGCCACATTCAAACTTATCGAGAATTTCGAAATCGTGTCTTGCTTTGCGATTATCTGAAATGGTTTTGTAAACGGGTTTATCGTCGGTCTTAGCGGCCGGCGATGCTTTCTTGCTATTTGAATTGACTTTGCTTGCCATGTAGGAGCACCTGCAAAGCAGGCGTAAAATCGGAAGTGAAGGAGAAGCCCCGCGAAGCGATGAGCGTTTACATTGTATATCCTAAACGCCTGATTCGAGCGCTCGTCTCCTCTTGGGGTCTCAGCCTCAGTAAACGGACGGTGTTACAATATTAAAATGATTCTCGTAGGCTGCTAATCTGCCTCTACCCTAACACCAACCAGGTTTTATGATAAAAATCGGTCCGCTACTGACTAATGAATTCAAGCAGGCGGCCGCGCTTCTGAGATTGCAGGAAGAGGTCGTCGTCCAAGAGAGCGAAGCTATCAACGAAGGTGAGCTTGTCTTGCGGAGTTTAGCGTTTTGGCAGCATTGGGTTCCATGCCAACTGCACATGGCGCCGTCAATGTATGTAGCTCGCGAGGATGGACGCGTTCTCGGCGTCATTTCACTGCATCACACAAGCAAGTCGCGTGGCAGCTGGCAAGTCGACAAACTTGTCGTACATCCGGAGCATCGAGGTCGAGGTATAGCGCAAGAATTGCTGCGTTACGTTTTTGCCCAGTTTGGAAGCCAGGGCGTCATGCATTTTCTGGCAGAGGTCCCAGCTAATAACGATGCGGCACTGACTTTATTTGCCAATTGCGGGTTCTGCCGCAGCTCGCGGATTACGTTTTATCGATATAACCCGCAATACCAGCATGAGCATGAAAAGCTCACCGAAGGCTTTCGAGTCGCCCTTCCTCATAACAAGCAAGCAGTCTATCAACTTTATTCCGAGGTGCTGCCACCGGCTTTGCGCCAGGTCCTTTTACTATCTCCCGATGATTTCGAGATCAAAGAACTGGCGCCATTCACTTCGGTGGAGAAGTCGAAGCATAAGCTGATGCGTACCAGAGTTTGGTATTGGGTCTGCGAAGACACTGAGCGCATGACCTTCACGGCTTCCACTCGGGTGACTGCCGATCCCGAATTTGGGTACAAGCTTGAGTTTGCAGTCCATCCTGGTTGGAAGCATATGGCCGAGGAGCTGATGCGTTTCACCATGACCAAACTGCTTGCCGATATGCCAAAAGCTCCTATCTGGGCAAAGGTTTACGACTTTCAAGGCGAGATGCATGAGTTAATGCCTGCCTTCGGATTTGAGCGCAGCGGTGAAGCATTTGTGCTTCTCAGAGAGCATTGGCAGCGATCACGTCAATCGAAGCGAAGCGCGATTCCGCATCTAAATCCTGTAATCAATTTTCCGCTTGCTGCTGATCGGACCATTTTCAAGGAGTAGAAATTGTTCATCTCGGCAGTTCTTCTTAATTGCTTCTTATCCCAAAGTCTAAAGATATTCGGAAGATCCTGTTACAAACGGCAGAAAAGTTGACACCTGGCTTGTTTTGTCGGTATGATTCAAAATCGTTTTGATTTGGTCCCCCTCAGTCAGGAGACTGGTTTGTGCCTACCATAAATCAGTTGATTCGCTCTGAAAGACGCCTCGCGACAGTAAAGACAAAGTCGCCCGCGCTCAAATCATGCCCGCAACGTCGCGGTGTATGCACTCAGGTGAAGACAACTACCCCGAAAAAGCCGAATTCGGCATTGAGAAAAATTGCCCGTGTCAGATTGACTAACGGCATTGAAATTACTGCCTACATCCCAGGTATTGGTCACAACTTGCAAGAGCACTCCGTGGTTCTTGTACGCGGCGGCCGGGTCAAAGACCTACCGGGAGTCCGTTACCACATCGTGCGCGGTGCTCTCGACACAGCTGGTGTGAAGGATAGAATGCAAGGTCGCTCCAAATATGGTGCTAAGCGTCCGAAACCGGGTGCTGCCGGTGCCAAAGGCGCCGCTCCCGCTAAGAAGAAATAGTAGATAGGTTTTTTATGTCAAGAAGAGTTCAAGCAGAAAAACGTATTCCCCCAGCTGATGCAGTCCACAACAGCCAGCTAGTTTCGCGCTTCGTCCACAAAATGATGGAACGCGGAAAGAAGAGCACAGCTCAGCGCACTTTCTACGATGCACTTGCACTCGTTAAAGAGCGTAGCAAGCAAGAGCCGATCGAGCTTTTCAACAAAGCCGTCAAAAACGTGACGCCGCTTGTCGAAGTCAAAGCTCGCCGTGTTGGTGGTTCAACCTACCAGGTACCGGTCGAAGTAAAACAGCATCGCGGTACTGCCCTTGCAACGCAATGGATTATCAACAACAGCCGCAAGCGCGCCGGCAGATCATTTGCTGAGCGTTTGTCTGCAGAACTTATCGATGCCTCCAATGGCACCGGTGCATCAGTCAAGAAACGCGATGAAACGCACAAAATGGCTGAAGCAAACAAAGCATTTGCCCACTACCGCTATTAAGCAATAGCGCGACGGACAATCAAATGGGTTGTGAGCAGGGACGCCAAAAGCGTTCCTGTTTTTTTATTTCAATCCGCTCCTGAAGTTTCGCCGGCTGTCTCCGTATTGGTCCAAAACGCTCCGGAAGTTCGCTGTCTCACTTGCTCTGCTGTGCGCAAACTTCAAATGGGGTAGTTGGTCCAGTTATTTAGCCGAACGCAAGCGACGCCATCTGTTCTTAGCAATTGACACTAGTTGTCCTGATTTGCCTTTCTTTGTTGAGTCCATGCTACATAAGTTTGCGAGCAAAATTAAGACATAGCGAACTTTACGCCTGTAGCCAAGGGATTCAGGTCTAATAAGAAATGGCCATTTGTAGATGCAGATCTCTGCTCCACGAAGACCTGCCTGCCGTTAAGTCAACTGGTTAGGCATCCATCGAATCGCCAGATATTGCGGCTCGAAAGTCGGGATCTCCCGCGTAATAGCAAATCTACCGAAAAGGAAATGCAACGGTGACTACTCCTACACATTATGCACTCAAAGATCTGAGAAACATGGGGATTGCAGCGCACATCGACGCTGGCAAAACCACAACCACGGAGAGAATCCTGTTCTACTCCGGTCTTATCCACCGCATCGGGGAAGTGCACGATGGCACCACTGTCACCGACTGGATGGAGCAAGAAAAAGAGCGCGGTATCACAATCACCGCCGCCGCTATCACCAGCTACTGGAAGGACAAGCGCATCAACCTGATCGACACACCCGGGCACGTAGACTTCACGGTTGAAGTAGAGCGTTCGATGCGTGTACTTGATGGCGTTGTCATCGTACTTTGCGCAGTTGCCGGCGTACAACCACAAACGAACACAGTTTGGAAGCAAGCCAACCGTTACGAAGTTCCGCGTATGGTCTTCGTTAACAAGATGGACCGTTCCGGTGCTGACTACTTCCGCGTAGTCAACCAAATCAAGACCATGCTTCCGGGTCAGCACGCTGCTTGGACCAATGGTCAACCAATCCAATTGCCAATCGGCGCAGAAGACAGATTCATCGGATTTGTCGACGTTCTGCAAGGAAAAGCATTCCACTTCGACGACACCGACAAACTCGGACGCAACCTCATTGAAGTTCCGATTCCGGATGATTTGAAGGAATACTACGACAAGTACTCTCATGAACTGACCGAAGCAATCGTCGAAACAGACGATGAGCTCATGGCCAAATACCTGGAAGAGCAGCCAATCACCTTCGAAGAGAAGAAGACCGCTTTGCGTAAAGCTGTTTGCGAAAACAAGATCGTTCCAATCCTCTGCGGTTCGGCGTTCAAGAACAAAGGCGTTCAACCTTTGTTGGATAGCATCGTTGATTTGCTGCCTTCACCAGTTGATGTAGCAGCTATCAAAGGCTTCTTGCCAGATGGCACCGAAGCTGTCCGTAAGTGCGATGAGAGCGAACCATTTGCTGCTCTGGCTTTCAAAGTTATGAACGACCCATTCGTCGGTAAGCTGACATTCTTGCGCGTGTATAGCGGCAAGCTCTCCGCAGGCTCCTACGTAATGAACTCCGTAAAAGGCAAGCGCGAGCGCATCAGCCGTTTGATCCAGCTACAAGCAGACCAGCGCAAAGACATTCAAGAAGCTACCTGTGGTGACATCTGCGCTGCCGTCGGATTGAAAGACACCACCACCGGTGACACTCTTTGCGCCGACAACTCACCAATCATTCTGGAAGCAATGAAGTTCCCAGAGCCGGTTATCTCGGTTGCAATCGAACCGAAAACGAAAGCCGACAGCGACAAGCTCGGTGTATCACTGGGACGTCTGGCTGAAGAAGATCCGACCTTCCGTGTGCACGTTGACCACGAAACAGGTCAAACGATTATCTCCGGAATGGGCGAACTTCACCTGGAAATTATCGTCGACCGCTTGCTTCGTGAGTTTAAGGTAGAAGCTAACGTCGGTAAGCCGCAAGTTGCGTACCGCGAAACCTTCAAAGCCAAAGTCAAGCAAGAAGGCAAATTCATTCGTCAGTCTGGCGGTAAAGGTCAGTACGGTCACGTCGTAATCGAACTGGAACCGGCAGAGCCAGGCAAAGGCTACGAATTCGTCAACAAGATCGTTGGCGGTGTGATTCCAAAAGAATACATTCCTGCAGTCGATGCCGGTATCAAGGAAGCTGCCGATGGTGGCGTGCTTGCCGGCTATCCAATCATCGACTTCAAGGTCACCCTCACCTTCGGCTCCTACCACGAAGTTGACTCTTCAGAAATGGCATTCCGCATCGCCGGATCAATGGCATTCAAAGAAGGCTTCATGAAGGCCAAACCGATTCTCCTCGAACCGGTTATGAAGGTCGAAGTTGAAGTACCGGAAGACTTCATGGGCGACGTTATCGGGGACATCTCCAGCCGCCGCGGACGCGTTGAAGGTATGGATACTCTGGACAAACTCTCACGAGTCAAAGCCCAAGTTCCACTATCCGAAATGTTCGGTTATGCAACCGACATCCGTAACAGAACGCGCGGACAAGGAACATTCACAATGGAATTCGACCATTACGAAGAAGTTCCAGGTAACATTGCTGAACAAGTGATCGCTGGAAGAAAAACAGTAGCTCGCTAGTTCATCGAACTAATCTAACATCGAAGTAGGGATCATCTAGATGATGGTCCCTACTTTCTTTCTTCCATACAACCGTCATAAACCCGTCCAATGTCACTTATGAGACCAGCAATCGGACAATTTATCGGAGCGAACTAAGAATGTGCACAAATGCACAGTAGGCGGGATGTCGCAGCACACAATTCCACAGACAGCCTGGTAAAGCAATATTCTTGAGCGCAACGACGACAAAAAGAATGTATGCAAATCCACATATGACTATGCTCGGAACTGGTGTTTCATATACCTTGCCCCGCCCCACACGCGACGGCGGTCACGCTTTAGTCACGCGAGCCCATTCAATATCCAAGAATCACCACCCATTCTTTGAACAATGACGCAAAATCGCAGCGAAGTAAATAACTCACACGAGAACGGATTACTCGATCCGAACGCTACAAGCTTCGCGCAGCGATGGGGAATCAATTCATTAAAAGATTCATTGGCCCACACACTAATTCAGCGTCCAATAGATGCTTTGGCTCAGACGACTGATCAGTTTTTCGGCAGCACGACACTGCCGAGTGTGCAATTCATTGAACAACCAAAAGCCGAACAATTCGGAACTGTTAATTGGATTGCCCAACAAGCCGGCACCGCTGTCGGTGCACTTCCATACTTGCTGGCGATTCACAGCGCGGCACGAGGTTCACTTGCTCCTCGTATGCTAAGCTCAGATACACAACAACTATTGCAAGCGGGCAGTCGCCTAGGTCCTACGGCAACCCGTCAAATAGCTCAACTGGAAGTATCATCAGCAGGAATAACCGGCGCCACCTATTCAGGATTACTAAATCCAGTCGACTACCAGCAAACAGCGTCAACTGAATCATTTTTGAACGGAAAAGCTATTAACACTGCTGTCGGAGCAGGTACATTCGTTACGATGACCGCGTCCATGCTCGGACTAAAGAGCGCAGCGAGTCACATGAAAGCCGGGTCGGTCAAGAACGTTTTCTCTTCAGACATCACAATCGGTACGCTTGCAGGGGTGCCATCCGGAGTCTTTGGAACACAAGCGGAAAGCCTGCTACATGGAAACGGACTTGCGTCAATGCGCGATACGACTGGATCTGTAATAGCATCCTCTCTAGTCGGTGCAGGATTTCTTTCCTTGAGACAACCTCTGAGATCCGCCATTGAACAAAGACAAAGAACTGAGCCAGCGTCCGCTTATACTCCCATAGATAAAGTCAGCTCCAAGGAAGCTACGCAGTTCATGGCGCCCACTAGAGAGCCTGCCGTCAAACCCGGTGAAAGGGTGTTCTCCGCAGAAGAGCAATCAGTAATCTCAAAGTGGAAGGCAGAGCAAGATCAGCTACCCCAGACTAACTTCAGGGAAACGAATCCAAAATTTTTGGAAAACATAGCAAACGAGGTATATGGATCGGGAGCTCCAAGAAGAGAACGAGTACTGCATTGTTTGCTTGGAAATTGCGGCTCCGGCAAGTCATCCATTACCGACAAGATAATCAAGGAAACCGGTGCGATGAATCCGGATTCAGATGTGATCAAAGCCAAAATACCGGGATACCAACAAGGGCTCGGCAACCAGGCAGTTCACTTAGATTCCCGAGCGATTTATGCGAAGGTTCAAGAACGGGCATTTGCCAACGGAGACAACCTTATCATTCAGGTCACCGGAATTGTCAAACCAGATCTAGCGGGCATACTGTCTAACGCACGTTCTCATGGATATTCCGTAGTTATGCACATGGTGGACGTGGCTCCCGAAATTTCCGCGCGACGAGTATTCACTCGAGCACAAGAAATTCATCCAGAAACTGGAATAAGACAAATGATTCCACCGACAATTCCTCTTCGAGACATCTATCAATACAATTCAAGGCAAAACTTCTTCCGCGTCATTGGCGAATCAGCACGCAACCTTCAGCAGGGAGCACAACCTCTTGTTGACGGATTCCGCCTCTGGCACGCCGCACCGAGAGAAAGCGGCGTGCTTCCGAGCACGGCTCTTGCATCAGCAAAAAATCCTGACGACAACAAGCAGTTTGTCCCTCATGGCTTGCTTGCGAAGATAAGTTCAAATAGATAATAAATAGAGTAATTGTTTAGCTCTGCAAGGCCTACACTCCCGAAAACATAGGACCTCTTAAACAGAGTCCGAATCAAGATTCCTGCTCGAATTTGCCAAGCCTCTGCCAAACAGATAATGCAATAATACATTCCGCTTGGGCAACCAAGCCGTACACGTATACTCGCAGGCAGTCTACAAAATGGTCCAAAACAGAGCATTTAGCAATGGCGACAACATCATAATTCAAATAACTGGAAAATCACCGGAATCCAAATATGATCTTTCGAAATTAGCACGCGGTCACGGCTATTCAATTGTTTTACACATGGGTGGATGTCGCGCCCGAGATTTCAGCTCTCCGTGTTTTTCAGCGGGCACTAAATCCCGACCAAAGCACGGGAATCAGGCAAATGATACCGCCAACGCTACCACTCAATCGGGAATATCAGTAGAACCCGAGACACAACTTTTTTCACGTAGTGGGCGATTCTGCACGCAGTTTGCATCAGGGCAATACTCCAGCGATTGACGCTTTCCGATTTTGGCACAGCTCGGCAAAAGAGAGTAGCGTTGTACCGACAACTTCTCTAGCTTCCACGAGACCGGATGACAGACTTGATCAGCCTACAGCCTATGCTATCCCCACCTATGTGAATCAACCGAGACGATAGGGCTAGCCTTCTTTCGATTCTTTTTTCAACCACTGCATGAAGTCAGGCTTTCCAGCGCGGCTTACATAATCGCTCAAAGAATCGGTCTTCTTCAAGAAATGGCGAAAGACAACATTGTATTTGCGGTACGATCCACGCTCTTTTGCATCTACTATGTTCCAAATTTCTCTTTCCGATAAATTCGGGCGATTATAATTGAGCTGGTCTGCAGCGTAAACTGCAAAACCTTCCCAAAACCAAATAGGGCCCATCTTGCTTTCATCGCCTTTGCAAATACGAACATGCAACCTATGAGCAAGCTCATGAGTGATCAGTTTTTCGAACGCTCGTGGTTCGTCTTTTCCGTCAGGATAGTTTTTCAAGTAAACATCCGGCGAAACCGCAAAGAAGATGTCCTTCTCAATCGCTGCCGAGAATGTCTTGGGGATAACCTTAGGAGCTTCTTTTGGATAGAACTGACGAAGGCGATTATCCCAACCATCTTTGGTATCGTATACCTCAACCCTCTTAATTAATGGCTTGTCTGTTAACTGCTCCCAAGCATTGCTTTTGGCGAAAGCTCTCAGCTTCTTCTGAGCATCAATCACATTCTGCCGAAATTCACTTCGTCTCGGCTCTAAGGACTTAGACAGCACCAGCGGGACGTCAAATACGCCTGGCTCAATAAGCTTCATCGAAGTTGGATGCGCAGACCTTTTCAGAGTCAGTGACGCCTTAGTCCCATCAGCTGCTATCGTAGAAACAATTGGAATCCCAAAATTGCTCAGCATAAGAAAGAGCAAGACATTGAGATACTTTTGCATCGGAACACACTTTCAACAGTACGCCGAGGCTATTATACCTTTTCAATGGGACGAGGTTAACCTTGTCCTTCAATAGGAGCCACAGCTTCCTATGGCAACAGACTACTCTTCGAGCCGTCCCTTGATAATTACATCATGAGCTAAGGCAAAAAGCATTCCCATAGCAGCACCGACAGATCCATTAGATACGAGCGCCCACATTAGGGAAGAAAACTCGATCGCCTGACCCATTTGTCTAACTGTCAGTATCATTGCTAACAATGTAAAAACAGCGATCGATTTCCAGAAGAGCCCGAGAAACCTTCTTTCAGTTTTCGACAAGGAAGCGGTGCTCTCGTCAGTTTTTCGTGGTGTAAGTAAAGCCTCTGGGGCACTATTTGTGAGAGAAACTTGCATATCAAACTCCTTTAGTATCACTCTTCATTTATCATCAACTCTTCGAATTTTCTGTAAGTCTATTGAGCAACACAATGATGATTATTTCTCTAAAGCGCGCGGCTAGCATCGTCCGTCGGAGTGAGTTCCCTACAATACTTCTTCGGTGCAAAAGCGAAGCTGTTGCGCATCTTGCAAAAAACTAATCCTTTCGGATGAGCAGGCACAATCAAAGCTTAAAGACTCGGTCCAGCGCTTACCAATATGCCATGAAACCATTAGTGTCCGTTCCAGTTATCGGTGTATGTGTAGGCATTGGATGTGGCTCTTCCGCAAGAAGGTTTGCCAGCTCATCGCAAGCATGCGTACTTTGCCTGACCGTTTCAAATACATCAGGTACAGACTCAGGCACTATAAGAACTGAAGCTGATGCCTTCACAGCAATTGCTTGGGAAACACTTCCCAGAACTAAACGATCAGATCGAGTTTTCTTGGTAGCGCCGACCACGACAAATTCCGCTCCCCAATGACTAGCAGCCTTCAGAATCTGTTCTTGAGGGTTGCCTTCGCTTACAGTCGATGGTATCAAATCTCGTTTTAGAATCCCGCTCAAGAGTGCTGACCACGCAGACAACAGCTTAGTACGAGATGATTCCTGCCAATCGTGCTTGGCCAATTGTTCAGCAGCCGCTGCCACATTTGTTTCCGAATAGAAAGAAGACGATAGTCGTTCGATCACCGAAAGCAAAATAATTTCTTTGTTAATGCACCAGGGTTCGTTTGAGAGCCAGCTTAAAAGCGATGAGGAAGCCGCACAATCATCTAGTCCAAGCAAGAGCTTGCCGCTGCCCACAGTACTGCTGTCGCGTGATATCAACACAGGAATTTTTGACTTTGCTATTAGCGCTTGGCTTACACTTCCCAAAAACATTCGTTCCAAACCGGATTGTGCCCGCGCACCGACAACTATCAAAGACGCATTAATAAGCGTCGCCTTCTCGAGAATTGCATCAGCGGTTCTGTAGTCGAATGATAACAACTTGTCGATCTTTCGCGGCGAACAGAGTGCGCGTATTCGACTTTCCATATTACGAAGTAATCCAAAGTCATATTCTTCAGCTGCTTGCGAGTTACCGACATGCAACAGACAGACAAATTTATTTTCCAGGAAACCGCTTTGTGCGATACTCTCGACGGCTTGAGCAGCTTCGGTCGAATGATCAAGGCAAACTAAAATATTCATGCCCAAAACATAACAGCTATAGGGCGTTCAGCGCCTCATCCTTTGGGATTAATAGCCCATACTATACTTGGGATGGATTTGGTAAGTTTTGGACATTGCGATAATTCATTTATACCAGTGGGGATCGCAAAGTGAGTAGCCTCGAAATCTGTAAATCCGGTTGGCTAGAGATGAGCAAGAAACCTTTCACGGATCTTGCGTCAATTACGTCAGCTGAATTGATCCGCGACATTGGCAGTAACATGGACAACGGATTGTCAGAGGAAGAAGCTTCCATCAGATTGAATGCTGTGGGCGCAAACGTTCAAACCGAAAAATCGCAATCCAATCC
This sequence comes from Candidatus Obscuribacterales bacterium, assembly GCA_019747875.1. Classification (GTDB taxonomy): domain Bacteria; phylum Cyanobacteriota; class Vampirovibrionia; order Obscuribacterales; family Obscuribacteraceae; genus JAIEPM01. Next base: position 39,459 of record JAIEQI010000034.1, on the reverse strand, counting down.
TCTGAAAATTTTTCTCCATCAATTTCAGTCAAGCGTAGTTGCCTTATTGCTTATTGCTGCTGTTGCCTCCGCTTTCTATCATGAATTTCTGCAAGCGGCCGGCATTCTCATTGCAGTTCTGGTGAACGCATTGACCGGATTTTACATGGAATACAAAGCTGACATATCTCTATCAGGTTTGAAGAAGTTAGCCGGCGCAACTGCCCGCACGATCAGATCTGGACAGCACTGCGATCTCGACGTAAGTCAACTTGTACCAGGAGACATTGTAATCCTTGAGGCTGGATGCAGGGTTCCGGCAGATTTGCGCGCTATCGATTCGGCAGCGCTAAGTGTAGACCAATCGCCAATTACAGGTGAGTCGGTTCCCGTCTTCAAAGATCAGCACAAGGCAGAGGATGCGGAAGAATTGTCAAACATTATCTTCCAGGGCTCTCTCATTTGCAGTGGACGCGCTAAAGCAGTAGTACTAAAGACAGGCAAGAGTTCCTCTCTAGGGCGGCTTGGAACATTCATTGAAGAAACCGAGTCAGGCGGCACTCCCTTAGAAAGGCAACTTGAGCAGCTGGGCCAGCATCTAAGCATCTTAACGATAATAATCTGCGCAGTGGTTGTGCTCATTGGTCTTGTCCAAAAGCAAGAAATGCTTTTGATGATCGAAACAGGAATCGCGTTAGCCGTTGCCGCAATTCCTGAAGGACTACCGGTCTTGGCGACCCTGGCTCTTGCCGTTGGCACAGAACGAATGGTTATGCATAAGGCAATTCTACGCCACCTTTCGGCAGTTGAGACACTTGGCTGCACAAGCATCATTTGCACTGACAAGACTGGAACACTTACAGAAAACCGCATGCTCGCTACCAACATATGCTTCAACAAGCGAGCGATAAATGTTACCGGCGGCGGCTACGCTCCTTTTGGGAGCTTCATTGAAGACGGAATTGATATTGATCCGGACAGAGATTACTGTTTACGAGAGCTCCTAACCGCTGGAACTCTGTGCAATGACGCGCGGCTGGAAGAACATGATGAAAAAGGTTGGCACGTTCATGGAGATCCAACCGAGGGCGCTCTTATTTCCCTTGCAGAGAAAGCCGGCATAGCACAGGAAATCGTTCTTCGCCGATATCCTCGCATTGCAGAACTTCCCTTTGATCTAGAGCGAAAACGGATGACAACAATACATTCCGAATCACAGGGGTGGGCTCGCGCTTACTGCAAAGGATCGCCCGGTGCATTAATTGAGCTTTGTACAAGCTATTTGAGTCAGGAAGGCATTAAGCCAATTGACGAAGAGACTCGTTTGAACTTCATTTCAGAGAATCAGCGTTTGGCATCACAAGGTCTTCGCGTTTTAGCTTTTGCCAGAAAAGAGATTCAATTGAGCGATGTTCAGAAAGGATTAGCTGCCAGATCGTCAAGTAATTTGATGAACATAGACACCACGCAGCTGCCAAACCAAGAAGAGATCGAAAAGGATTTTGTATTTCTAGGATTGGTCGGAATGAAGGATCCGGCAAAAGAGGGTGTTCGTGAAGCGATAAGTCGTTGCAACGAAGCGGGCATCCGAGTAATTATGCTCACAGGGGATCAGGTTGGCACGGCAACAGCAATCGGTGAGGAGCTAGGCATTCTCAATCCAAATCATAAGGTTCCGGAATCAGTGCTATCTGGAAAACAATTGGCAGAAATGACAGACGAGCAAGCTGTTGCTGCCCTAAAAAGTGCTTCTGTCGTGGCAAGAGTAGCTCCAGAAATGAAGCTAGGAATCGTGAAACACCTGCAAAGTGATGGTTCTATTGTCGCGATGACTGGTGATGGCGTCAACGACGCCCCTGCGCTGAAGCAAGCGAACATCGGTGTCGCAATGGGACAAACCGGAACAGACCTTGCCTGCGCTGCCGCTCAAATGGTCATTTGCGATGACAATTTCCGCACCATAGTCAGTGCTGTTGAGCAAGGACGTACGATCTACGGCAATATACGCCGCAGTGTTTGCTACTTACTCACCGCCAGTCTTGCTTCGGTTTTGGTTGTGGCTTTGGGAATTACAGTTGACGCTGGGTTAACTCTAAGCCCGCTCCAACTTCTCTGGCTCAATTTGATCATGCATATCTTTCCAGGTCTGGCCATCGTTCTGCAGCCCGGAGATCCTGGTGTTATGTCTTATCCCCCACGAAAACCGAATGAGAAAATTGTTTCCAGGAGACAACAACTGCGTATTTTAATGCGGAGCGTTGTCGTATCGTTTGTGGTAATTTTTGGATTGACAATGAACACAACGGGACTGAACTCAAAGATTGAACTTACGTCGCTCGGGTTAGCAACGATTTCTATGGCCCTGTTAATGCAATCATGGGCCTGGCTCGGATCTGATGAGAACGGTAATTACAACATCCGACGAATGTTCATCATAAATCGACCAATGATTCTAAACATGCTGGTAGCAATTGGTCTTTTGCTTGCTGCGATTTACTTACCAGGATTGAAAGAGGTTCTGGGGACATGTTCTCTCAATTTTGAAACGATGGCATACTCATTCTTCTTAGCAGGAGTTGCATTCGTCAGCACGATTACCGTTGAAACAGCACTCAGCTTTTACAAGAAGGGTCCTCACAGCAACCCGGATAGAATCTAATTATCTGGTTCTTGCATCGTAATTGTGGGAGACTGCATCTCGGCAAGAGGATAGACGGTGTACCTTGCCATGTTGTAAACAGGAGCCTGCGCAAGTAATATATCGAGCTCCTCGTTGCTATTAACGTCGTAAATCCAAGCACCGCCATGCGAACCAACGATGTGGTAGCGCTTTTCCAATTTCTTTTTTCCAAATAGCTCCTGAGCATATGCGGGCATTTTCAGGACTGCGTTGATTGCCTGAGGTCCGATAGAGCCAACATCAAGAGACCAAATTACTAAGAACTTAGACATATATAATTCCAGAACCCTTCACAGCAATATTACCACCATCTCTGAATCCAGCAAATTTGCTCCAACGCGTCGTTCCAACTATCGGACATTGGCAGATTGATCTTACGGATGATGCGCGAGCAGCTCCAAAAGCAATATCATTCCATCAAAGAGGAGCGATTATGATGATTGATTTACTAGCGCTAATATTTCTATCATTGGTACTAGCGTTGCCATTGCTTTCTTTCCTCTGCCTCCGACTTGGTTACTGCAATGGCAGCACACGGCTCGGAACATACATATTGGATGATGAGGAATAGATTGATGCAGCTAGTGGAGACAGATACAGAACCAAGCTGGAAAGAGCTTTACAGGAAAAAACTCTGTTCTGCTCAAGACGCGGTCCAACGCATTAAGTCAGGTGACCGTGTATACATTCACTCCAATGCTGCGGCGCCTCAATCTCTAATAGATGCTATGGTCGCAAGAGCAGGCGAGCTGAGTTCGGTTCAGATTTACCACTTACTGACACTAGGAAAAGCACGCTACGCCGCCCCCGAATTCAAGAACTCCTTCAAAGTACATGCCCTTTTCATTGGACCAAATGTTCGCTCGGCGGTTAATCAAGGTTGGGCAGATTACACTCCTGTTTTCCTAAGTGAGATACCAGAATTGTTTCTATCGGGAACATTGGATCTGGATGTGTGTTTAATTCAAGTTTCGCCACCTGATGCCCATGGCTATGTCAGCTACGGAGTCTCGGTAGACTGCACAATAGCCGCTCGCAAACGAGCCAAGCTGGTTATTGCAGAGGTAAATCCTCAGATGCCGCGCACACTCGGTCGTTCTTTCGTCCATATAAGCCGCATTGATCACATAGTTGAAGTAAACCGCCCACTACCGGAACTTGGTTTGGAAATTCCAAGCGAAGTAGAACTGGCAATTGGACGCAACGTAGCATCCCTTGTCGAGGATGGTGCCACTCTTCAACTTGGCATTGGCACGATACCCAATGCAATACTTGCTTGTTTGAGGGACAAGAAGGAGCTTGGAGTTCATAGCGAAATGCTCTCGGACGGCATTGTTGATCTAATCGAGTCTGGTGTCATCACAAATGACTGTAAGACGGTGCTGCCTGGTAAATGCGCAGTATCCTTTGTCATGGGCACGAGACGGCTTTATGACTTCATTGATAATAACCCTGGCATTGAATTTCAAACTAGCGATTACATCAATGACCCATTTGTAATTGCGCAGAATTACAAAATGACCGCAATCAATTCGGCTCTTCAAGTAGACCTAACAGGTCAGGTCTCAGCGGATTCGATTGGAAAACACCTGTACAGTGGTTTTGGAGGACAGGTCGACTTCATCCGCGGGGCATCTCGATCGAAAGGTGGTAAAGCTATAATTGCAATGCCTTCGACGGCTCGAAATGAAAGCTTGTCTCGGATCGTTCCGCACATAGACCTGGGCGGAGGCGTGGTCACCAGCCGAGCGGATGTTCAATATGTCGTAACTGAGTACGGAATTGCTCAGTTGCGAGGTAAGAACTTAAAAGACAGGGCGAAAGCGCTAATTGCGATAGCACATCCAAAATTCAGAGAGCAGCTTCTGTCTGGAGCAAGAGAGTTTCCCTGGCTGGGATAACCTGATCAGTCAAGATCTGGATCCTCGCCTTCCGAATAGCTGGGAATACAAAGCCAGAAACGGCTTCCTTTGTCCTTTTCACTTTCAACGCCAATCTGTCCTTTGTGTGATTCAACAATTGACTTGCAAATTGCAAGTCCAAGACCCGTGCCGCCACCCTTCTTGGTTCCATCTTCCTTTTTCACCTGAGTGAATCTATCGAAAATAGTGGCAATTTTCTCTTCGGGAATTCCACGTCCATGATCTTGAACACTGATTTCAACGAAGTTCAGTTTCTGCTCTGCATACAACTCAATAGACTTTCCTTGTTCGGAAAACTTGATCGAATTAGAGAGCAAGTTAACCAACACCTGCACGATCCTATCAGCATCGGCAATGATCTCTAAATCTGTTGGCGTCCACGAGATCTTTATTTCTTTAGTAGCCGCCAGACTGTTCACGGAAGCCTCTGCTTTTTCAAAAATGTCCTGCACGAAAACTGGTGCCAGATCAATCGTCATCATTCCAGCTTCGAGCTTTTCAAGATCCAGCAAATCATTGATTAGTCCAAGCAATCTCATGCAGTTCATATCTTGAACATGCAGGAGACGTCTCCATTCATCAGTCAATTGCTCTTCGAACTTTAGACGCATCAGCTCGCCCGACAAACGAATCGAAGTGAGCGGACTTCTCAAATCGTGGGTGACCATGGCGACAAAATCGCGCTTCATTTGTTCGACCGCCTGGCGCTCAGTAACGTCTAACATTCCAACAAGAAGCATCTTGCCTTCCGGTCCTTGAAATTCTCGAGTAGTGATATCGAGCGGAACTTGTTTCCCTTCTCTGCTAACCCCTAAGAACTCTTTTGTGTGTTCACTCGTTTCAGTGAACAGCACATTCTCAATTTGATCTGCCTTTACTTTCTTTTTTGGATCTACAACCAGCTCACCGATGCGCCGGCCGGACAACTCACCGTCGTAATAGCCAAACAAAGATTGTGCTGCTGGATTAAGGAAGTGTATAGTGCGATCCTCATGCAAAACGGCTACGCCCATTGGTAAGCCTTCAATGACTGCCCGGATTCTCGCCTCACTTAGCTTTAGACTCTCAGTGGCATCTGTGATTGATTGAGCCATGATGTGAAACATCAAATCCATCTGAGCGAGTTCATCTTGACCTTTGAGCGTCGGATTCAATTGTTCGCCAGCTTTCATGCGACGCATATTGTCCATCAAGACGGTCAGCTGATCCAGAGTTCGTTTGCTGAAACCTGTAGCAAGCGCAAACGCAATCAAAACCTGAAGGAAGATACCAACAATCAACAGATTCTTGACTGTCTGTCTAAACTCGCGTTGTTTTCGCGAAGCAACCAAACCTTGCCCTTCAAAGGGTGCCAGCATTTTTTTCATCCGCGTCTCAAAAATGCTGATCATGTTCTTCAGCTCTTTAGCCTGCTCTTCTGCCTGCCAAGTTTCGCCAATTTCGATAGACCGTTTTGCCTCATTCATGTGCGATCTCATTAGCTCGCACAGATCTTCCAGCTCCTTCACTCCCTTCAAAAGCTTTTTGTCATCTTTCAAAAGTTTCTTAATTTCGGCAAAACAGCCACGCATCGTGGCCATTTCATCTTCATAGGCCTGGCCAAACTCAGCCTGTCCAAGATAACGATATTGGACAAGCGACTGAAAACCATGAACAACATTTGTGGTGATGATATGCCCGTTTGCGTAGACCGCATTATCCCTTTCTGCAGCTCTTGACTCTCGTTCCGCTTGCTCTAGTGCCAGAAACAAGATGGAAACGAAACAAAGACCGAAAGCCAGAGGCACGGCAATTAGAATTTTTACCCGTTGCGCCAGGCTTAATGATCGGAGCGCCATATTTTCTCTTAGTAAGTCTGGAGTAATTGATGCGAGAAGATCTTCGACTTTTATTCCCGGAATGACATTCTTTCACAACAATCGTGGAACAATTCATATGTGAAGGAAAGACGCTTCCTAGAACCGAATATTTTTCTTCGAACGACGGTAGTTTTGCTATCGTTGGCTTCGTTTTGTGTTGCCAGTGACGGTACAACATACGCAAAATCAACTAAGAGCAGCAAAAAGAAACACGCGGTTCCATTGCCCGCTAATTACTTGAAAGTCAAAGAAGCTGCGGCCAGCTTGTACAAAGCGCAAGACTTTGTAAATGCCGAGCCCCTATTTCGCAGGGCTCTAAAAATACTCGACGCAGAGAAAGGCAGTTTTGACGACGAACATATAGCGATTCTGCTCGATCTTTCTGAAACTTATTATCGCCTCCGGCGGGTCAGCGATGCGCAACAATACTCAACCCAAGCAATAAACTTTGTACGCGAGAAGTTTGGCAACGACAGCAGTAGGCTTCCACCATTGCTTTCTTACGATGCTACTCTTTACCCATCTAAGAGCCAGAAGCGGCTAACACAGCTTAAAGAAGCCCTGCGCATTTCAGAGGCGCTGGTGGGCAAAGATAGTCCCAGCCTGTTACACCTGCTTGGGCATCTCCACGATTACTACATAACAACAGCGGCCGGAATCCAATACGGGCAAAGAATCTACGACATGAGGAGGAAAATTCCATCATTCAAAACCAACGGAAACTCCTTTAATTGCTGCGGATACTTAGCCCTGGATTACATGGACGCCGGAAACTTCAAAGCAGCTGAGCCTTTAGCCATCGAGGCAGAGCAGATTGAATCAAAAATATTAGGACCAGACGCCAGCCGCACTCTTTGGGCAAGTACACTGGTTGCCATCGCATACGAAAAGCTTGGAAAAACCGAACTGGCTCAAAAGCAAATCGATAAATGCATAAAGGGCTTCAATACTGCCGACATATCAGACGGACATTACTTGAGCATGATCAGGCAATCAACAGCAAGGTTCTTAACTTATCAAATGTATGAACCGGCGTTTGCGCTTGCGACAATAGCTGTGAAAAAGGCCAAAGCCAATCCTGAACTTGCAGAGCCTGTGTCAATCCTGCCAATGCAGCTAACCGCTGTGGAGACTGCATGGAAGGCGGGCAAAAAGGGGGAAGCCAAAGAGCTCTACGCTGAATACCAGAAGGATGTTAGAAAGCTGTTCAAGGAGTCCACCGAGCAGGACAGGCAATTGAGCGCTAGTCGAAAGACCTTGCTGGCTAATGGTTTAACGGATCTGTGATTATCCTTTACCACTGTGGTAAAACAGTGAAGTAATTGAATACAATGGCGTTGGAATGGCTAAAATCTTAGTTGTCGAAGATACTCAGGACATTCTCGATTTGCTCAAGAAGACGCTTGAGCAAGAGCATCACGTTGTGGAAACTTGCAACAACGGGACTGATGGCTGGTTTTACCTGAGTTCTTACGAATACGATCTAGCGATTCTCGACTGGCAGCTGCCTGGCAAAGCCGGTATTGATATCGTGAAAGAATACCGCTCTGGCGGTGGCATGATTCCGGTACTGATGCTTACCGGGATGAGCGCTTATTCAAATCGCGAGCAAGGTTTAGATGGTGGAGCTGATGATTATCTGACAAAACCATTTAATGTTGGAGAACTCTGCGCCCGCGTTAGAGCTCTCTTGCGCCGGTCCGCCCGATCGACCGATAACATCCTGCGAGCTTCCGGGATAGAGCTTGATCCCGACAACTACGTGGTTAAGAAGAACGGCGAGCCTGTAGAGCTGCAACCCAAGGAATTTCAACTGCTTCAGTTTTTTATGCGCAACCCCAATAAGGTCTTTGAGCAAGAAGCTGTACTCAATCGTGTTTGGCCGTCCGATTCGGAGGCAACTGTACAGGCTCTTAGAAGTACTCTGCGCCGGCTGCGATTGAAGATCGATCCGGAGAACGAAGTGATTCGTACAGTGCACGGAGTCGGATATATTTTCAGGCAAAGCTAGATTTGTCATGTTGCGACGTCCTAATAGGTAGAAGAGCGTCGCAATGACTTTGGATCTCTAACCACACAATCGCAATCTAAGCATCGGGGAAAGAGTCCTTTCCAGGTCTTGTCGATGCGATGACCGTAATGCTTGCACATTGCTGTGCTTGGTTTGTTTATGCGAAAGCAAGCCATGAATCCTGCAAAAATTGTGGAAAGCATCTCGCCTGCTCGAACTTCAAGAGGCTTCACCTGCATTCTCTGTTCGCCAGTGCTACGCATTGTTTTGATTTGCTTGGAAGCAGCTCCGATTCTGGTTTCAACTTTTCTGCACTTACTATTGACGTTGTTCAAATAAACTTCGTAGGCACTTGCTTCAGCCCAGTTCTCGATACTTAGTTCCACCATTTAGCCTCTCCTCCAGTAGATGAATCCCTGCAATTCATGAGGTCATTCTAAGTTTGTGTTGCGTCTACCCCGCGTCAGAATTTCGTCTTTTTTGTGTCAGTCGAAAGGAGTGTATCAAGCCCTTGTCCAACAATTGTCCAATGGCGGCCAGCCGATCCCGCAGCTGGGGTAACGACAGGCAATGAGGCAATCCGGAAGATCACCGGTTCTAGGGCGCAACCCATCGCCTGCTCGTCCGCAAAGGCTGGAGGAGAAGCTTCGGCTTGCCGCGTACTACGGCTGCCATGGCTCGGTCCCTGCGGCGCCGGCAGCCTGCCTGCTCCCAACAAACACACAACAGAACGAGATGCACCGAAGTGCATCTCGATAACAGAAGCGCGTTGGTACAGAGGCGGCTATACCGGCGGTTCTGCTGGCTGTTGCGGGACTTGAGCTGTAGGTCCTGCCGGATCGGCACTGCTTGCTTGAGCTGATTGCTGAGCCTGCTCGGCAGCGAGCTGTTCGGCTTGCGCCCTGGCGGTTGCAGCTGCTTGCTCGATTGCATCTTGAAGGTGATCTTCTTCTTGTGCAGCTAAGCTTGGATTGAACATTGGTGTAATCTTGTCTTGCTGATTCGGATTCATCAGCGGAAAGGTATAGCTTTGCTTGAACACAACAAAGCGAGTCAATCCTTTTTCGGAGACATACATTGGCAACGGCAACACAGCATTCATTCGAGTTGTGACAGTGACAAACGGTCCCTTCGATAACTGCGGCACTCCGTCCTTGTCAAAGAAAGGCTCGTATGTAAACTCGGTTTCCCCTGTCAAAACCTTCGGATTTCCCAGGATGCCACCAGCAGTGGCATATCGTTTGGCAGCGCAAGCCGCCGCAACAACAGCATCCGATTTATTACCTTGCTCGGAAGCGCAACGAGCAGCGTCGCGGCATGCAGCATCATTTGTCCAAGCAGCAAAAACGAGGAGACCGACGTTCGCCGAAATAACAGCCAACACAGGCAGAATAAACCCCATGCAGGCAAGTTCAATGAACGCGGAACCTGAATTTCTGCGACGTCCATTTCTTCGTTGCCGGCTTATCAATCTCTGATCATTTCGTACTGCTTTCATTGTGAACTCTCCCTGCTGAATTCCCATTAGCTGAATAAAGGATAGTCAGAAGGCAAAGCTGTTTTGCGTCAGGTTTTCGTCTTTTTTGCGTCAAATATCTAATCAATAAGCTCAGCTTTTAATTTACCAAGCTTGCATGCTCTGACAAACCGGCGATAATCTTGCTCGGTTTGTTTTGCATATGCCAAAGAATAGGCAGCAATAGATTCGTCAAACTGCTCCGATTTTCCGAGGTAAGCTCGCAAAATCGTCGAATCACCAGAGCGCGCATGGGCCTTAGCCAGGATTCTGCCCGCGACTTTTGAAAAGATTTTGAAGTCCTCTTTACTCCAGTACGCGGTGTTTACTGCGATCTTCACATCACGCAATTGCCTTACGTAGAAGTGCTTAAAAGGAGGTCGCTTGCCGGTAGTCCATCCGAGGAACATGTCTGAGGCCGTTTGCATTAGCTTCTGCCCGCTAACCACTCTTTGTCCGTGGTGGGCATACTTTGACTTCCCGGCGTATGGCTCAAGCACTGACTGCCGCGCTTCCTTAATCTGCAGAACCAATATATCACTTCGTTCGCTCGTCAATAAAACGACACCACAAAAGGTGCCAACACTTCCAATTCCTACTACCTTTCTAGCGACGTCAACCAGCTGAAATTTTCTTAGAAGTGATTGCCTCTCATCGGATAAGGTGTTGCAATATTCCTCAAACACCTCTTTCTCAGTAGCGCCGGCAGATATACCTTCTATATGGCAAAGAAGTGGAGGTACCTCTCTAAAACGCAACACTCCATTGCGCTTCTCTACGAGCTTCTCCATGAGAACCTCAGGTGATGATTTCTCAATCGCTTCTTCCAGTAAGCGCGCCCCGCGTTCACGCGTTTCCTGCTCAGCCCCCTCAGAGAGTTCCTCAAAAGCTACCTTGTAATACCACTCTTCTAAATGGGACATCTCACTCAGCTCAGCGATGAACTGGCGGTAGGACTTTGCCATGCGCCGAGCAGCTTCCATTCCAAGCTCATAAGAGTATCCGTTCGCAAGCGCTGCCAGAACCAGACTTGTTCCAAGCCGCTTGAGGTCCCACTCCCAGGGAGCTGGCAATGTTTCATCATAGTCATTGATATCTACGACCAGTTGTCTTTCGGCCGTAGCAAATGCACCAAAGTTTTGAATATGACAATCACCACACGCTTGCACATAGAATCCAGAGACAGGAGACCTAGATAGATCCTTCGCCATAAGGGCTGCGCTCCCTCGAAAGAAGGCGAATGGAGAAACAAGCATTCGTCCATAACGGATTGGAATCAATTCAGGAGCTCGACCATGATTGGATATCTCCAAAATCTCAACGAGATCACGATCTGCAGGAACGAACGAGAGCTTGGAATGCATCTCGAAAGGCACAGATTCACGAGCTTGCTTGCCAATCTTTACTCGCTCTTCTAATTGAAGTGTTTGAGACCCAGTACGGGTTTCTTTGGACGATTTAGTTATAGACGCATTCATCAAAATAGCCCTTCGCAGAATAGATACTTCAACTTCAACTTTAGTAAGTTCTGAAAACCTTTACCTCAGTCTTGGGATCTGTTAAGTCCTAGTAGGACCTCATCCTTCTGGATGACGCCCCTTTAGATAAACTCTCCAAAAGCATCTTACAGTCCTTCGGAGGAGCGATGTGCTCTGGAGTTTGCCTAGCTTAAATTATGAACAGACAAAAAGCATAAGGGCTGACTATGAAAGGTACGGCAGAAACAGCCGATGAGAAATACGCACTTTTGCACGGCGGCCTAATCGATAGCTTACTGAAAAAGGGCGGTGTCGCGAACTTAGGCTGCGAAAAGACCAACCGTAAGGTGCTCGCTTTCATAGCGCTTACCTTCTTGCCTCTTCTTGGTCTATGCCTGGCACAAAATGTGGCATTCGGACCGGGTCTGAAAATACCATTTCTGCTAGATGTCGCCGAGATTACTCGATTTTTGTTTGTTGGACCGCTGCTTTTGATAGCAGAAAAGATCGTAGAACCATGGCTCACTGAGGTAATCAAATATGCGCGAAACCGCATTATCGAAAAGCCCGATGTCGAAAAATTCGACAAAGCAATAGACATCGCGGCGCAATGGCGAAGTTCCTCTGGTGCTGAGATGATCGTCCTATTAGGTACCTTCGTATGGCAAGCCGTGGACGTCCTCGGCCACAACTCTACAATGACTTGTTCAAGCTGGCAAACCGTTCCTCTGAGTTCACAGCCTAGCTATGCTTGGTTCTACTATGCGTTTTTCGCAAAGCCACTTTATAGATTCCTCTGGCTTCGTTGGCTCTGGCGATATTGCATCTGGGTTGCTCTCTTAGTGAGAATGTCGTTTCTCAGCTTAAACCTCAGAGCAACTCATCCTGATCGGCTAGGCGGCTTAGAATTCATCATAGCTGGTCATAGCAAGTTTGCTGTACTGGCATTTGCCTTTGGAATGCAAGCTGCAAGCGTTCTGGCCGATCAGATCATTTTTGAAGGAAAAACCTTAATGTCATTCCGGTATGATCTGATCGGTTTCGTTTTACTTGTATCTGCAATTTTTCTGACACCACTTTTGGTCTTCTCACTTAAGCTTGCACAGGAAAAACGGTTGGCGATTTTTCAGTATGGCGCCCTGGCAGATGACTATGTTGCTGAATTTCACACGAAATGGATAAAGCATAACGACAAGAAAGAGAATCTACTAGGTACTTCAGATATTCAGTCACTTGCGGATCTGAGCAATAGCTTCAACGTTGTGCGAGAGATGAGAACTTGTTTGATCAGCAAAAACAACATATCTACGTTCGCGCTTGCTACGTTGTTGCCTTTTTCTCCCTTGTTGTTAACAGTCTATCCCTTTGACGAATTACTTAATCATCTACTGAAATCACTTATGTAGGAGCCGCGATCGTCAGTCGTTAACAAGCGTTGGGCTGCCGTTGGAGATTCGGCGGAGAGCATCCTTCAGTTGAGGCACATCAGGGGCGATGAATGCGCGGCTGCCGTTCCCGACCTTTGCAACCAGTGAATTCAAAACTCCTGGTCCATCTTTTTGCGAGTAAGGCGTGAAGAAGAAGCCGATTGTGAGGACCCGAATTCCTCTCTTAGCGAGAATGGGTGCCACCTGGTCTGGCATGGGTCCAACATTAGGCATACCGTCGGTTAAAAGAACAATTGTCTTCGGTGCTGTTTCGCGGTGTCCGTTAGCTTCCAGCATATCGGCAGCTTGCATAAGGGCTCCCCCTGTATTAGTAGCGCTGAACAATGGAGCAGGATTGATTGCATCGATGACGTCACTCAGTCTTGGGTTTTCCTTATTCAAATTGACGATTGGAAGCTTATGTCCAGACTTTGTTTTGTAGTTATCTTTATGATCGTTGCCGGTCGAAACTTCACTGCCGTAGGTAACGAGAGCAGCATGCATGTCAGAGCCGTCACCAGCGCTCAGGAAGTCTTTGAGAGCAGCCTTCTCTGAGCTCAAAGGTTCAACAGCATTCATAGCCAGCTTCTGATACTCTTCCTGAAAGCCATCATGCGGTTTGAGGTAGGTTGCTAATTCGCTATGATCGTTATGGCTTGAGCGGAAGGCACCTTCGTTTTCCAAATTGCCGAGCTTTGCCTCAACCAGAGCAGCAGTCTTAACAGAATTGGGCGCATGTTGAATCGGAGCAAAGAGCGGGCTCTTGCTGAAATCAACTTGAGATGGCAAGGGAATTGCCGATTCCATCCCCGTCGGTCCAAAAATTGCAAGACCGCCAACCGGAGCTGATGTCTTGTAATCAATCTTCTTGGTGACTGCGTTATAAGCTCTGCTGAAGATAACGGATTGGGTCATGCCCCCCATCGAACCGGAAAGATCAACAACGACCACAACGTCGCCTTCAAGTCCACCGTGACCGGCTACAGAATTTGCTCTAATAGTGTTTGTATTCACTCCGAGCATACCGCCAAAGGCCGATTGAAGACCAAAGCTTGCCAGAGCTCTGACGCGTCCTTCGCTTTCGAAATCAAGATCGAATGTCGACTTACCTTGGGTCGGATTGTCATTTTTAACGCTTCCAGACAGAATGGCATCTGCCAGGGAACCAGATACGACCAGATTTCTGCGAAAGAAATTGAGAGCCGCTTCCTTTGCCTTTGCTTTCTTCTCGGCTTCGCTGTCAGTCGACTCCTTGGACATAATCAATGCGCCGGCAAGTGCTGCCGCATCACAAGCGGAGCGCAGCTGGGCTTGCGCCAAGAAAAGGCGAGCGATTTCAAATCCATACAGCCCGATTGGCAGAATCACCATTATTGCCAGAGACAGAACCAGGACCACGACAGTTCCTTTGCCAGAACGCATCTTTCTCATTGGACTTACCTCAAACAGCTCAACCATGACGCAATAGTATTCAGAAGTAGAGTCACTACTTCGTCAGGATTTCGTCTTTTTTGCGTCAACTGAAGATACGCGTCAATTAAGCGGTTCGCGACTTCACAAGGTCAAAGCAGCAGTTCGCTACCTACTTAGCCAGTCCAGAAGGATGCTCAGCCATTTCGCGATAGCAAGCCAGGACAGGAATCGGTTCAGTCAGACCCGGTACAGAACCAAAAATGCTCTTGCTCAGCGTAACTAATGGGGTAACTCGCCCTTTTACTTCAACTTCGACTTGGTACAAATACTTTTTGGCATCGACCTCTTTAAGTGGTTGACTTTGATAGATGGGCGGAACGGAAGTATCGAGAGGAGAACCGACTATGGAAACTTTCACATCTGAAGATGTTATTTCCACACCGGAAAGGCTCCCGCTTCTGGTAGCTTCCACTATATCTCTGGCAATTCCGAGCGCCGCCGGATTTTTGTCCACTGGTTCGTTGAATGAATGGGCTCGCCCGGCAACGCGGGCAGCATTTCGAGCCGCCGAGTGAACGAATGTCACCTTCATGCAAATAACCGCCAAATCAAGCAGCGGGAGAAACAACAGCAGAAAGAGCACAGACAAAGTACAAACGAGATCTATTGTAGAGCCAGTGCGCTTGCGAAGCTGCATTTGTCCGGACTTGGACCGGGGAAATGCGGCAGCAGTTTTTTCTGTTTTAATCATAACCCATCCCTACTCAATAACTGAGCAGAGCTTAGCTCGACCTGCGAATCAAACTTGATTCAGAATTTCGTCTTTTTTGCGTCAACATTGAATTAGCTCACCCATACCTGGTATTTCAGCCTGAATTCCAAATGTTGCCTGAATATCCTGAGCGAATGCATTCATTACATTATGCTCCCCGTGCGTCACTATTATGCGCGGATGTTGTTTGTGCCTTGTCATAGGTTCCAACCAGCGCAACAGATCGCTTCGTCCGGCATGGGCACTGAATCCTCCGAGCGATTTGATTGTTGCCCTTACAGGAATCGCCTCTCCAAAGATCTTGACCGAATTTGCGCCTTCGATCAGGTTGCGACCAAGTGAACCCTTACTCTGGTATCCAACAATAATTACTACGGTCTCAGCCAACGGAAGATTTTGACGAAAGTGGTGAAGTATACGCCCGGCATCGCACATTCCAGCCCCAGCCATGATCAAACAGGGTCCGGGCACCGCATTCAGTGCCTTAGACTGATCGGATGTCGTGCAGGTTCGCAATCCAAAAGTCCGATCCAACAATCCCGAGTTTTGCTCGAACAGTTCGCGCGTTTCCTTGTCCATGAGCTCGGGATGGCTTTTATAAAGCCGGGTTGCCTCTATAGCCATCGGGCTATCCAGATAAATAGGGAAGGGATCTATCACCTCGTTCCGAAACATCTCCGAAAGATGATAAAGAAGCTGCTGCGTCCTACCAACTGCAAATGTAGGAATCAATATCTTTCCATTTTTCTCCACGGCACATCTTATGAGTTCCTGGAACTCCAGAATCGTATTTTGCAGGGATCTATGTTCACGATTGCCGTAGGTGCTCTCCACGAAAATTATGTCCGCAGAGTCTAAAGTTGCCGGGTCTCTAACAATGGGCATATTCCATTGCCCAAGGTCGCCGGAGAAAACAAGCCTTCGTCGCCCGCCGTTTTGATTGATCATCATGTCTACCGAAGCCGATCCCAATATATGTCCGGCTTCAACCAACCTGATTCTCATACCGGGCGCAATATCTAACCAGTGTTCATAATCCAGTTCGCGAAACTGACCCTGCACTCTTTGCACGTCTTTGATGGTGAACAACGGGCGCAGAGCCTGGATTCCCGCAAGTTTTCTTTTCTTGTTCGCACGTTTACAGTCATCTTCCTGAATCTTGGCGGCATCCTCGAGAATGAGCGTCGCAAGATCTATTGTCCCTTTAGTAGCATATATCGGACCCCGATAGCCGGAATTGCAGAGCAATGGAAGACGTCCGCAGTGGTCCAAATGAGCATGCGTCAAGACAACTGCATCAAAGTGCTTTGAAGCAAATGATTTGGGAATTCGATTCAAGCGTTCCAGGCGCGGCGGTCCTTGAAAAAGCCCACAATCAACAAGTACAGTTGCCGAATTTGTCTCAACCAAATAACAAGAGCCGGTGACTTCTTTTGCTGCTCCGTATAAAGTTACAAACATGCAATACTTACCGATTGGTTCACACTACAATTCTTTCAAATCAGACAGTTTCGGCAATCGTCCGCCAGGTCGTTTGTTTTCGCAGAATGACTCATCCTTTAGGATGATTGATTGCTTAATTTGTACAGACTTAGTGGGCGCTTTCATTTCGTCGGTCGCTAAGCTAAGTCCTAGGAATGATGCTGAATTCTCGTATTCTTGGCATTATTGAATTTGTAGTACCAGGCCAAGACAGATATGCTGATGCCCCTGAAATTTCCAAACGCCAGACTCCATATACATAATTTGCTCAGGGATGAAAACGTCAGTGGCGCAGAAGCGATTGCGCTGATCGCGATCGAATACGGTCTGGTAGATTCCGACTTTGTCCATCGAATCGAAGAAATGAAGATAAAAAACACGAACGACAACTGTTCATGTTTGCAGACCGCAAAAAAGATACTCGATAAATATTTTGAGCAAAGAAAAGCACA
This sequence comes from Candidatus Obscuribacterales bacterium, assembly GCA_019747875.1. Classification (GTDB taxonomy): domain Bacteria; phylum Cyanobacteriota; class Vampirovibrionia; order Obscuribacterales; family Obscuribacteraceae; genus JAIEPM01. The sequence continues at coordinate 22,468 of JAIEQI010000034.1, read as the reverse complement.
ATTTTTGGCAGATGTGAACGTTTCCCAGGTTTGGTCTTCCCTACAAATGGAGATACAAGCCTATTTGAGATCGCAACATCAAAGTAGTGTGGCAGGCAACGGTAACGGGAATGGTAAGGTGACAGTGGCTGACACAAATGTCCATGGGAATGGGCATGGCAACGGGAATGGGCACAGTAACGGCTTGCTCATTTCCTCAGAGATGCAAAAGAGTCTTGCTGACGAATCATTTAATATAGAACCTGGGCACGACTGCACAAAGTTTGCTCCTGTCGTATTTGACTTGCTTCTGCAACAGATCAGGCGCTACCCATAGCTATGCTAATGCAAGAGCAATTTTATAGAACTTAAATTTCAAAGAAAAAGGTGCTTCCTTTTCCAAGGGTACTTTCGCACCAGATTCTTCCCCCGTGCGCCTCAACTATTCTCCTGCACAAATATAGACCTAGTCCAGTGCTGGCATAGTATCGACCAGTGCTTCCTGCCTGCCAGAAACGCTGAAATAACTTCGGCTTATTCTCCTCTGGTATCCCCTTGCCGCTGTCTTTGACACTGACTCTTGTCTTACCGTCAACTTGTTCCACAGCCACGGCAATGGAACCGCCGTGTGGGGTAAACTTGAGCGAGTTGTCGATCAAATTTTGCAACAAGCGACGAATCTCCGCGTCATCGCAACTAATTTCATCTAGCGATTCTGGGATGCTCATAGTGAGGTCCACACCTTTTTCCTGAGCGAGCGGCATAATCTCACTTATCAATTGAGACATGATGGGCTGAATATTGCAGGGACGAATATTTAGTTCTTTAACTCCGCTGTCAAAGCGATAGACATCCAACAAAGTTTGAACCAGACTGTACAACGCTGTGTTGCTCTGAAGAATAGTCTCCAAAATTTCCTTCTGCTCGGGTGAAACAGGCCCAAAGTCACCGTCGAGAAAGAAACGAACCGCACGATTTGTTGCTGATACGGGCGTCTTCAGATCATGCGTCAATGTGGCGACAAAGTCTTCTCGCTGCTGCTGCAAGTACACGCGGTCAGTAGCATTAGAGAACATTGCGACGATTGCTGAAATATTTTCAGAGGCATCTTTGACCGGCCACGCGGCCCAATCCCAATAGGTGATGTCCTTCAACGAGCTTTCCGAAAGAACTAGGGGATCTGCCGTTTTTCTTTTCGGCTGCCCTGACTCCAGAACTTCCTCAATTACAGAACGTTTCAGGTGTGGAGTCAAATCAAAGAGATTTCGACCGATCACATCTTCTCGAGATTCCTTTTCAACAATTTGCAAAAACTCATCGTTGCATTCATGACAGACCAGCTGCGGATCCATACTAACGATCCCGATGGGAGCTCGTTCTAGAATGCCTTTTGTAACCCGTTTTTCGGTCTCAAGCTCTTTCAATGCATCTCGCTGCTGTCTGATTGCTTGCTCTTTTGCAATTATGTAACTTTCAATTGCAAGGCCCATGTCGAAGAAGATTATTTTGAGCAGCGCCGAGAGAGGAGTCATCACTTGCTCTCGCTTTGCTTCGTCTAAGTGTGCCTCTAAAATCTGAGGAATAATGAACAGCAAAGCAGAGTTATAAGCACCCAGGTACCATTTGGGATCGAGATCGATTCGATGATGAGTCGATCCAACCCGCAATCGCTCTTTAACATAATCTTGATCGTAATCGCCTTGCGTTAGCCGCTCAAAATACTTGGCTTGAGCAGACTTAGCTCGCTTGAGAACCTCCTCATTGGGAAAGAATCGACGAGTTTTCTCAAATGACAAAAAGTGCTCATACATCAGATCCATGAGCGTGTCGACACGCCCTCTCATGAACTTGTCAATCTGTGTTTTGATGACCTCTTCATCCTCGCCGGAAATCTTGAGCCAGAGCTTGCGCTCCATAATTTCCTGGTCATCTAGAGACAGAACATCTTGAGACTTTCGATCCATACGCCCCCATTGACAAGAGGTAAGCTTCCATATCTGCTAAACCAAAGAGTATAATTAAACAATTTGCGTAAGAAGCCATAAACATATGTCAGAATCACAAAACTCCACAGAAAAACCAGTAATTAAATTGCTCCTCGTAGAGGATCATAGCCTCACAAGAATTGGGCTTAAAGCGGCTTTGAGACGAACTCCCGATCTCGACGTAGTCGCAGAGGCAGCTAACGGCCAAGAAGCTGTAGACTTAGCAGAATCTTCGAAACCTGACGTGATTCTGATGGACGTCGGCATGCCGATTCTCGATGGGATACAAGCATCAAGAATAATATTGGAGAAACATCCGGACATCCGAATCATAATGCTTACGCAGCATGATAATGATCAAGACATTTTGGCTTCATTGGCGGCCGGAGCATCGGGTTATTGCCTGAAAGACGTCGAACCAGAGCGTCTCTATTCTGCAATTCGCTCTGTCTCAGCGGGAGACTTGTGGCTGGATGCCTCCATTGCTGGACGAGTTCTCAAGACATACTTGTCCAAGTCTCCATCTGAAGTCCAAGAGGTCTCAAAAAAGTCCGACGATTCTACGGTCAAGACAGCGCCTGGTTCCCAGCAAAACCAAAGCGGCGACTATGGCTACATGGAACCACTTTCTCCCAGAGAGCTAGAAGTGTTAACACTGATTGTCGATGGCTTATCGAACCAACAGATTGCGGACAAACTGATCATCTCACTGCCGACGGCAAAAACGCATGTACGCAATATTTTGAACAAACTTGCGGTTGATGACAGAACGCAAGCAGCTGTTCAAGCAATGCGTCGCGGTCTTGTCTAAGAAAGATCGATACTCGAAACTGCTGAATCACTCCAGCGGATGATGATCTTTCAGACTTACAACACTAAACTAGCTCCAAGTAGAGTAGAACCCTCGAACTCTCTACACTTCACAGCGGTGGATGTAATGTTTCTTAGATATTATGAATTGAAAAAAATGCTCTATTTTGCCCAGGCAATCATGGGAGTCTTACTCGTTTTGGGCGGTGTGTATGAGTATGGGAAAATCGATACAGCATCCCCAAATCTTACAAACTACCTGACCGGGCTCATCTGTATGTTTTCTGGTGGGGCGCTCATTTTCTTCGCGGTTGAGACTTATCTCCTTCGGGACGACTCCGATATTTGGCGATAGCATACCTAACTGAAAGAGAGCGCCTCCAACGGGAATTTTTCCCTTAGTTTGTCATTGCCTGCTTCATTGGAACAGACTTTAAAGTCTTGCAATATTGGTATAGCGCTTTAAGGAGCGCCTCATTACTTACTAAATGCTGGTAATGAGGCATATGACCAGGCGGCTTACTCAGATATGCCTTAAACACCGGAAGGGACGAGAGATGAGTCGAACCTGCGACATCTTTGCCGGCTTTTACCCTATTGCCACCAGCGAAATGACAACTAGCACAATGCTGTTTATACAGATGCTCTCCATTGGGAGTTTTTTTCGCCTCACATACGGAGCATAAGAATCCGAGGCAAGAGACAACTGCGACCGTCAGAATAAGCCGTCCATAGTTATTCAAAAAGTACCCCTCCCTTATTGACCGTATAGTTTAGCCGACGAAGTCCCGATGAGCAAATGAAATCATGCATTCAAGGTATTCGCTTAGATCTTTTCTGTCAGCAAAAACAGCAATCTAATTTGGCTGTTCGCACACAGTGCAGTAGCGATTAGTTCTTTCGATTGTCAGAATCATCCTGATTGTTGATGAGCTTGGCTCTTTCACGGAGCACAATAGTGGCATAACCATTAGTTGGCTTCGACGTCCCGAAAGAGAATCACGAAACTAACATAAGAGCAAATCAGCCAGCGCAAAAGGAAATGGAACGTGCAAAACCTATTTACTAACATACTTTTGGTAAGCCTAATTCAACTGAATGGCGTCGCTGTTTTGCCTACTATGCTGCCAAACCTAGTACAACAAAAAGTTCCTTCCAAAGAACTACAAAGAGAAATAACTGAAGCCGAACTGCGCGAGCAGATCGTAATGTTTGGGCTAAACGGAGACCATGACAATATGGTCATCGCGCTGGACGCTCTTGGTGAGTTGTACGATTCTCACTCTCGATTTGCAGAGGCCGAATTCTGCTACTTAGCAGCAATCAAAGCGGTCAAAATGCGATATGGTCAAACATCGCCGGAAACCGCCTCCGCATATGCACGATTATCTGCGCATTACGTCGTAGCGCACTCGTACGACAAAGCCGAGAAAGCAAATGCCAAAGCAATTCGAATTTTGAGTTCATTAAGAGATCCAGACGAATTCAAGCTTGCAATTATGTATCATAATCAAGCCTGGCTTGAGACTGGTTACTCGTCATTCCGTTCAGCCGAGCAGCATTACAAACAAAGTGTTTCACTACTTAATCAAGCGTTGGGACCATCTCACCTGCTGGTGGGACTTACACTTAACAACCTCGGCAAGCTATACAAGCTCCAAAAGAAGTACCCCGAAGCAGAAACAGCGTTTGCAAAAACCTACGATATCTTCTCGACTCAAATTTCCAATGAGGAAACATACTCGAATTTCTTGAAAAATTATGCAGACGTACTTCACAAAGTTGGCAAACATAGTAAAGCCAAAGAATTGGAAGCCCGCTTCCAAGCATCGAAGAAATGAAACACTATAGTGCTTCTCCAGCATCATTACATGGAACGATGCTGGAGAAGAGACACAAATGGCTAGTGGATACAGTACTTAATCAGAGGACATGCAACTTGAAACACTCTATAATCCGACTAGAACCTTTTGCATGCATCACGAGAAAAGGTGGAAGAGCCGACTTGACAGGTATGACCCGAGTTTGATGATGGAAAATATTCAACGAATTTTGTCAATCGATGGGGGCGGCGTCCGAGGGATCATTCCTGCCACTATTTTAGCGGCTATCGAAGAGCGCACTGGAAAGCGAATTTCTGAACTCTTTGACCTGATCGCTGGCACGTCCACCGGAGGAATCCTAGCCCTGGGGCTCACAAAACCAGACCCGCAGCAACCCGAGAAACCACAGTTTTCCGCCAGACAACTTTGCCAACTTTATCAAGAAAAAATACCACTGATTTTTCAGGATCCACAATCATGGTGGGGCAACCTCATTGGCCCAAAATATAAGTCTTTTGCTTTACAAGCAGTTCTTAAAGAAGCATTTGAAGAGTGCCGACTAAAAAACTCTCTCAGCCACGTCTTAATTCCTTGCTATGACATTGAACATCGAGTACCTTACCTGTTCAATAGTCGGCTGGCAAGAATAGCCCCTGAACATGATTTCCAAATGCGAGATGTTGCTCTGGCTGCCAGTGCATCGCCAACTGTCTTTCATCCGGTACGCTTTCCCCGAGCAGGCATTGCCGGCCGTCAAATTTGCCTCGTGGACGGCGGTGTCTTTGCCAACAATCCTTCAATTTGTGCACTTTCAGAGTCAAAAGCAGAAAACGCAAATAATCAAAAAAGCATTTTCATCGTATCGCTGGGCACAGGCAAATCACATCGAACTCTCTCCGATGAATTTGTAAGCCTTTGGGGATATGTGCAATGGTCTGTTCCAATGCTAGAACTTGTAATGGAAAGCAATAGTGAATGCACTCATCAACAAATGCAGTATCTAATGCCAAACACGTCATATCACCGCGTCCAAGTAGAACTTAACGACATGTCGGCAAAGCTTGCGATCGATGATGCCTCAAGCAAGAACTTAAAAGCACTGAAGCAATGTGCTGATAAGTTTTGCTCCGAGCCAAAGAATCTAGAAGCGATTTGCAATAGACTTCTTTTACTTAGCGAGTGTAGACCAGGTTCATTTATTGGCTGATTTTCGAAATTCTCTAACGACCAAGCTAGAACGGATCACAGCTGTTACTGTGACCCGTTCAAAGGGGTGCGTCTGCAATAATCCTTTTGGCTTACTGTATTAACGATAAGCAAACCGTACTTATCAGTGTATCTTTTTCCGTTCAGAAGAGAATCATTCCAAAGATTGATATTCGTGAGGTATTGTTCCTTCCTTTGCGCCTCACAGTAAAGAGTGCTTGCAAAGCGTGGCGGAGCCAGGTGCAATGCGCGAAGAGGAGCCCCCATGATTCAGCCTGCTCAATCTTCTTGAGATGCGTTCTTCCAATTCGTGCTTCAGTTCCTTTACCTTAGATTTGCGTTCGGCACTAACTGTTGGCATGAATTTGGACACATCAATTGGATCTGCTGCACCGATATATACCAGGTCGGCTCTTTTGATTTTCATCTCTGGTCTGAGCAGCTGTGCTAACGCACGCAATAATTCAATTGCATCTTCCTGGCTCATTCTTTCCGTAAATCGATGCTCTGTAACAGCCATCAGCGATATGGATTGTTTCAACTGCCGGTAGGCTGCCTCCAGGGCCAAATGGTCGACAGGAAGAGCAGAATTATCTTGTCCATACAACAATTTTGCAATGCCATTAATAACAAGATGAATTTGCCGCACCTGCGATAGGTTCTTAGAAGGGACCAAACCGAGCCGTACTTCCCACTGTGATATTCGCGCATCGCAGATTGCTGAAATACGTTTATCAATAGAATCTTGTGAATTCGACAAACCGTATGAGCTTTCTATTTGCTTTAACGTATCATCGAACACACGACGCAACCTTTTATGGAACTCAGTTTTGTTATCAGAAATGATTCCGAGCTGCGCCTCGAACAACTTCAGGGTTTTCAACAAATAGCGCTCGATATCGCGACTAAATACATATTTAATAGCCAGAGGTAGAATGAACACCCTTTCTCTTGAACCTGCCTTACTAAGAACATTCTGTGTAGATAAAGCAATCAACTCTGGTCCACTTTCAAACTCCCGCAGAGAATCGTTTTTAAAACTCACTTCTCCTTCCGGAAAGATCACTAGCTTGTGTCTTCCCGCTTCTAGCAATGAACAACTCTCCTTGAACGCATGTATATCCGCCAGTCCACGCTGCACTGAATAGCAGCCCAGTCTTTGTAACATGCGTGCAGATCGAGATGAGGAATTACCAAAAATCTCCCTGGCAGCAAGGAAGAAGAACTTTTCGTGCATCATTGCAGACAATCCGAACAAAACAGGTCCATCCTCTTCGCCCGGATGGTTTGCACAAATTATTGTTCTTTGCTTTTTCAACTGGTTGAAAACGACCTTAACCTCTGGAGAAAGGACGAGCCTTGTTGGCCCTCTTTGCTGCAATGCAATCAAGGTGAACAATCTTTGAAAGAGAGTAATTAAGAATGGAGATGCGGCTGGTTTAATGAAATCAAGCATTGTTATTAGAATTGCACACTACGAACATAGTAATTATTTCAATTTTGCTGCTTCATCGAATCATGCTTAAGGACCTATATTTCCATCGCAAGTATGAGTCTCAAGTGCGCCAGAATTTTCAACACAAATCAAACGGCATAATAACGAATGAGCTGCTTATGCATATTGAAAGCAATCCACTAACAAGAGCCACCGCGCGTCAAGTCCTTTTGCTCCTCTTGCGCTTCGCCGTCGTCTCGTCCAATATCCAACGCGCGCATGATTTTTATCACTAAATCATGCTTGAAACCGCGAGACTTATCAACTAGCACCGGGGCAACAAAATCGGTGCCTAGCACCATTGAAGCAAAAAGAACAACAGGCAGCGCGACAACTCGCACTATTCCAGGTAAGAAGCTATAGAAGAGATTCATCAAGCAAACAGTCGCACCTGCAGTCGCCAATACAGATATATTTTTAACTAGACTGTCCTGCGCTTCCTCAGAGCTAACTTCAGCCAAGAGGTTATTCCCAGAATCAGGCTCATTCCTGCGCAACAAGTCTTTTTTATCGTGGAATGGCGATGCCTTACGCGCCTGAAGAACTTTCTCAATATTACGAATAGCGCGTTTGGTCATTTTCCATTTCTCAATTCGACAATGACAGAGAAGCTTAGTCCCCAGACATACTTCGAGATTCACAACAAGCATCGCCAGCCACTGTAAAACTGCGTGTCCAGCAAACGGCGTAAACGGGGACATTTGCGAAAACTTATGCACTTCAATTTAGCATCCAGCAGAACGGCTAACATCATTCATCGGAATGAGAAATACTGATTCAAGAGTCCTCAACACTAAATGAGGAACGATAGCTCTTATTGTTCCTGGCTTGCTGGCAATCATCCGACAGATGAAGAATGCGACTGCAATTCAGGCTTTAGATGGATGCCAGCTTCATATATCATCGATAAGCTTGAGAATCATACACTTATTGATAGCCAGTGAGGTAATTCCATGGCGAGAGAACACATTTGTCAGGCCGCGTGGGAAAAAGTCTTTGCAAACGCGCGTGAGGCTCACAGTGCGCAAGCCCTGGAACAGGCTGAGCAGCTATACCAAATAGCGCTTGCTGGCGCAGTCAACTTGAACCTTGAGAAAACACGTCTAGCGAATCTGCTTCTCTGCATAGGACAGCTACAGATTGAGAAAGGCAACTGGAAAAAAGCGGAAGAATCAATCACGGAATGTATAAATGTTTACGGAATATCAGATCGCAGCCTTCAAATTGAAAAAGCAGCAGCTCTACGTTTTCTCAGCGAAGTTTTAAGAAGACAAGGTAGAATGGGCGAGGCCAGTTTTGTTGCAGGAGAATCCAACTTCATATTGAACGAAGCGAGAACTCATCTGGAACGATGCCTTTCGCTGCAATCCAAAGATGCAACTGCACCCAAGATAAGAAAGATTTGGGATCGCATATTCGCATTTCTTACGAGCCAAAAGAAAACTTTGCTTGCACAAAAACCGTTGTGGAGCTAATCGCACGGAAGTCAGCGCTAAGATAATAGGCTCGCATGCGCAAAATTTATTGTGCTTACAATTTCATCCCTAGAACTCGGAAATCATGTTTGGAGCCGACTTCTTAAGATGCACAAATGGCATCCTTCTCGTGCCGTGCCACATCGATCAGGGTTCTGACAACTGCATCCTCATTGAGCGATATGCTGTCAATCTCAAGCTCGATTAGAAAACGCGCGAACTCAGGATAGTCGCTGGGCGCCTGTCCGCAAATACCAATTTTCCTGCCGGCCCGTTTGGCAGCTTTAACAGCCATCGTAATCATGCGTTTCACCGGCTCAAGTCGCTCGTCAAACAAATGCGAGACAATTTCAGAGTCTCGATCTACACCAAGGACCAATTGCGTCAGATCATTTGATCCAATCGAAAAGCCGTCGAACACTTCTGCAAACAAGTCAGCAGCCACAACATTTGAAGGTAACTCGCACATTACGTAAACCTCAAGTCCGTTCACACCTTTGATCAAACCATTCTTAGCCATCTCCTCGATCACTAGTTGGCCTTCCTCAGGTGTACGGCAGAAGGGGACCATGACCTTCACATTATCTAGCCCCATGCTTTCTCTTACTAATCTAATGGCCTGGCATTCCAGGGCAAATCCTTCTCTGTACTCATTGCTGTAATAGCGCGAAGCTCCGCGAAAACCAATCATCGGGTTTTCTTCTTTTGGTTCGAACTGCTTGCCTCCGATCAAATTTGCGTACTCGTTGGTCTTAAAATCCGAAAAGCGCACAATGATTTCCCTGGGATAGAAGGCGGCTGCGATCGTGGCTATGCCTTCAGCAAGCTTATCCACAAAAAAGTCTGTTTTAGTAGCATAGTTTTTTGTCAGCAACTCGATTTCTTTCTTAGCTGAGACATCAACGAGAGAATCAAACTTGATCAAAGCAAGGGGATGAATTCTGATCTCATTTGCAATGACGAATTCCTGGCGGACCAATCCAACACCTTCAACGGGCAAAAATGACAAAGCCAATGCCTGTTCCGGATTTGCAAGATTGAGCATTATTTTTGTTCTGGTCCGTGGCAACTGCTCGACCTTAATTTGTTCATGGCTGTATTCTAAAACACCGTCAAAAACCATACCGCTGGCAGCAGGGGCGCAGCTAACTGTTATAGGTTGTCCGTCCTTTATCAAGGCTGTGGCAGTTCCAGTGCCGACGACGCATGGCACGCCCATTTCACGGCTAACGATGGCGGCATGACAGGTACGTCCGCCACGGTTGGTCACTATTGCGGAAGCTCGTTTCATGATAGGCTCCCAATCCGGATCGGTCATATCGGCAATTAAGACCTCTCCATCTTTAAATTTATGCAGATCTCTGACTGAAGTTATTTGTCTGGCATTTCCAGCACCAATTCGTTCTCCGATCGCTTTGCCGGTAAGAAGAAGCTTTCCATCAGAGCTAAGCCTGTAAGAGTCCAGCACAGCCGCATGTTCTTCCTGGTGAATCGTCTCGGGTCTGGCTTGTACTATGTAGATCGATCCATCTAATCCATCTTTTGCCCATTCGATATCCATTGCCGTGCAACGTCCATATCGACGACTGTAGTGCTCCTCGATTTTCATCGACCATTCAGCAAGCGTGATGGCATCTTCATCACTCAAGCAAAGCTTTTTTCGCTCTTCCGGAAGCGTTTCTAAATTAGCCGTAGTACGCGTTCCGTGTCCTGCATAGACCAGCTTGAATTGCTTTGAGCCAATCTTCCGCTTTATTATTGATTTGTATCCTTCCTTCAGTTTCGGCTTGAATAAGACGAACTCATCGGGATCCACTCGTCCGGCTACGATGTTCTCTCCGAGACCATAAGAAGCAGTAACCAGTACAATATCTCTGAATCCACTTTCTGGATCGATGGTAAAAATCACTCCGGAGCTAGCAAGGTCAGACCGAACCATCTTTTGGACACCGACTGAAAGTTTTACAGACTCGTGATCAAAACCTTGATCAAGCCGGTAGGCGATCGCGCGATCTGTGAATAAGGATGCGAAACAGTTTAAGCAAGCATCGAGAAGAGCCGTTTCACCGCTTATATTGAGAAAGGACTCTTGTTGCCCTGCAAAGGAAGCCTCAGGCAAATCTTCAGCTGTTGCACTTGATCGCACAGCAACATCGGCTGCATCTCCATATTGCTCGCAGAGATCTTTATAAGCCTGGCATATCTCCAGCGACAAGTCGTCAGGCAAACCTGTTTTCCGAATCATCGCTCGCGCTTGTTTTCCCCGTCTAGACAATTCTGCAACATTGCTTTTGTCCAGTCCTTGCAACAGCACACGAAGCGATTCGCTGATTCCTCCATGCTCCAGAAGGGCACTATAGCCTTCGGACGTTATCACGAAACCGTCAGGCACACGAATACCTTCGTTCGCAAGTGATTGAATCATCTCCCCTAAGGATGCATTTTTGCCACCAACAAGTTCAACATCCCCCAGAGAGACTTCTTGAAACTTCCTTATATACTTTGCCATCATGCATTCCTTTGCTTCCCTGGTAATAATCGTCGTGGCTCCAATATGAATCTACAATCATTGGTCAAGATATTCGTCGTCCCGATGGACTACTTACCTTAATCTCTTTCTCAAGACTTACTGAAAGGTCATCCTCAGGGATGATCTAAGGTTGTGCTCTAGAATGAGGTTTTCACTAACGAGACGGTGTTTAATTGCAATAGTTGCCATCACGGAGGACAAACCATGAAAGTTCTAGTTGCTGTCGAAGACCAGAAATATGGACTTGCGGTAATTGATTTCATTTCGAAGCATCAATGGTCGGAAGATACCGAATTCAAGATCATTCACGTCATCGAACCACTACTGATTGGCAGTTACATGTCCGTTTATCCATCAGCGCTGCTGCAAGAAATAAACGAACAAAGCACAAAATATGCGACCTCATTAATGGCGGACATGAAAAAGAACCTGCAGAAGGCCGTGCCTCACCATCATGTCTTTACAGATGTATTCACGGAGATTCCAAAATACGGAATTATCAATGCTGCAAAAGAATGGCCAGCCGATCTAATCATTATGGGCTCTCATGGTAGACGTGGATTCAATAAGCTTCTACTTGGAAGCGTCGCAGAAGCCGTCATGTCAGCTGCAAACTGCTCCGTTACTGTAGTACGAATCCCTGAAACCGATCAGAATTCAACGGCAAAATCACATCAGGAGCAGAAGAAGGAAGCAGCAGCAAAGTAACTCGAGCTGCATCTGACGTCATAAAATCCCAAAATAGCAAAGGGAATGATCCTTGCCAAATTTGTTCACTAGATTTTTAGCTGTAGCTACGGTCTTCGCTATCATTTCCGGGCTCATAGTTTCTGCAAAGGCGGAGAGAGTGCCAGGCGCCAAGTCTGGACAGGAAATCTACAAACAAAATCACTGTGCTGCATGCCATTCAATTGGTGGCAAAGGCAAGGTAGTCAGCTATCGGAATCACAATCAATGGAATCTTGCGGCGTAAACTCCTAGCTAAGGACATTATCATGAAAATACTAGTGGCGATTTCTGACCAACAAATGGGCGAATCCGTTTTGGAACATCTGAAAAGAACCCCAGTAAGAAATGATGTCGAGATCCATTTTGTTCATGTTGTTCAGTGGCTACCAAACAAGAAGGAAAAGGAATCTTGGCCTGGTTTGACTGAATTTGCAGAGGCAAAATGGGACGAAGCCAGCCAGTTGCTAGATCGAATGGCGAAAGAATTCAGAAAGACAAATCCAAACTGTGATATTAGACAGCAGGTGTTACATGGGCATCCAGGCGAAGAGATCCTTCGGTACGTGCAACAGCACAAGATAGACGAAACCGTAGTGGCGCCCCATCAGCGAAATGAACTTAGTAAGTTCTTCTGCGGAAATGTCTCTGCAGAACTAATGCAACATCTCCCCTGCACCTTGACAATCGTCAAAACCACAAAATAATGCACCAAAAGCCCTGACAGTTCTCAAGATGTCGACAAGCCATCCTTCCAGATTACGGACATAGTTTATAATGCCCTGACCACTGAATTTGCCGACTCTGAAAGTGTTCGGGTGGAGGGTAATTGCAGATACAAACAACAGTCATGGCAATTGTTGTCATCACACTCTTGTCGGGAACAGCCGTCTTCGCACAATTTCTTGTTAGAAAGACTTTTAAACACGAAGATCTGCTCGAACACAGTCCAATTTTGGAACCCTTGTTGGGTGTTGTCGGGACCCTTTTCTCTGTTCTGCTTGGATTTCTCGTTGCCGGTGCAATGGAGCGATATCATGATGCCAGGGTTAACGTTGACCTGGAGGCAAATTCAGTTGGAGATGTTTTTCGATTAGCCAAAGGATTGGAAGATGCCGATCGCAAACTTATTCGCAATTGTTGCCGAGAATACGTTGACGACGTGCTCGATGACGAATGGAAACTGATGGAAACACATAAGTCTAGTGATAAAGCTCAGGAAAAATATCAGGAGCTCTGGGATGCGGCTTTATCAATTCAACCGCACGATGACCGCATCACAAACATACATCAAACAATACTAACGTCAATGCAATCGGTCGGACAAAATCGCAGAATGCGGATCGTCGCTTCCCAACACGGCTTAGGCGAGATGCAATGGCTTGTAGTCATGCTTGGTTCAGCCATAACTGTTGTATTCACCCTGCTTTTCCCGATGAGAAAAGCGTCCTTTCATCTTATCTTGACTCTCCTGGTAACCTTGAGCTTAGGCCTCAATATATGGCTGCTTTCCGCGTATAGCACCCCATTTGCCGGCGAGCTTCGCATTGTTCCGTACATGTTTCAAATGCTTCGCGAAACTACTTTCAAGGGCGACGATCAGGCGCCGCGTTACTTGCCTGCACAATAGCTATAAATTACTGCGATTGACTGTGCAAACCTAGCAAATCCGGGGCAGCTGATCTCCTGCAAGTTTATCCAAAATTCTTCGGCCGCCAATCGTCGATTTGAGAACTACGCGCCCAGGAGCTTCCTCGACAACACGCCCAATGACACGGGCCTGGGCTCCTTGCGGGAAACCTTTCATTGTCGCAAGAAACTGATCGCTGCAAGAGGCATCCATGATAGCTACAAAGCGTCCTTCACACGCAACATAGAGAGGGTCCAATCCAAGAAGCTCACAAACGGCTGATACCTGAGGATCAACCGGAATCGCGTTTTCTTCAATTAGCATTCCAACAGAAGAGCTTTTCGCGATTTCATTAAGCACCGTCGCCAGACCACCGCGAGTAATATCACGCATACAGCGCGGTATATATCCCATTTGCAAAATTGGCAAGACCAATTTATTGAGCGGTGCGCTGTCGCTACGGATTTGAGTTTCTAAATCGAGCCCCTCTCTGGACGCCATTACTGCCATGCCGTGCAGCCCAAGATCACCGCTCACAATAATCACGTCTCCTGCCCGAGCCCGGTCACTTGCCGGCACCGGGTCGCAGGCAATTATGCCTATGCCAGTAGTGGTAACAAAAATTTTGTCGGCAGCGCCTCTACCGACAACCTTTGTGTCGGCGGCTAATAATGAAACATCGCTGCTGCGACAAGCTTGAGCAAATGAATCCGCAACACGGTGAAGATCGGCAATCGGAAATCCTTCTTCAATAATGAATGTTGCAGCTAGAAATAGCGGCTTTGCTCCTCGCATTGTGAGATCGTTGACGGTACCATGCACAGCAAGTGATCCTATGTCTCCACCCGGAAAAAAGATCGGAGATACTACATAGGAATCTGTAGTTATCGCAATTTTCAAATCACCGATTTGAATATCAGCCGCATCGTCTTGTTTGTTAAGAACGTCATTTCCAAGCAATGGTAAGAATACAGACTCAATCAGTGAAGAACTCAACTTACCACCGCTACCATGTGCCAACTTCACAATTTCAGAGTTAGAAATAGGAAGCCTACAGCTAGTGGCCGCTTCTTCGTCATCCAATCTCATGTTAAGCCCCTCCTAACAGGCTCTTCCTCTGTTTAGTTTATTTGTGTATTCTTGAATTTGTAGTAATTAGCACAGGTTCCCTCTGATGACACCATGGTCGCCCCCAGAGGCGTCTCCGGAGTACATTCCTTAGCAAACGCCGGACACTGTGGTGGCTTCTTTAGCCCGCGCAGAATTTCTCCACTTATGCAAATACATGACTCTGCCCTCTCTGATATCACTTCGGGAAATTCATTTTGAGCATCAAATTCGCGGTACTTTTCCGCAAGCCTATATCCGCTTTCTGGAATCGGACCTAAGCCACGCCATATGCGTTCTGAAAGAGAAAATACTTCAGACATTACTTGCTGAGCATGCAAATTCCCAGCAGTGACAACTGCTCTTGCATATTGATTTTCAAGCCTGCATTCCCCACGCTCTAACTGAAGCAGAGCCATCAAAATAGCCTCTAGAATATCGATTGGTTCAAAACCACTAATTACAATCGGTACTTTGTACCGCTGGCAAATCTCTCTATATTCCTCAACTCCCATTATCGAGCAGACGTGCCCAGGTCCCAAGAAAGCCTGCACTATGTTGTCGGGCTGTTCTAATAATGAGCTCATGACCGGTGGCACCGTCACGTGAGAACACAAGACAAAATAGTTTGTCAGCCCCAACTTGTCGGCCAAATGGACCGACATGGCATTTGCCGGAGCGGTCGTTTCAAAGCCAACAGCAAAAAAGACGATCCTCTTACTCGGATACTTTTTTGCAAGCTCAACGGCGTCCAGTGGTGAATAGACAATTCTCACATCAGCACCTAAAGCACGAGCCTGCAAAAGATCACACGAACTTCCCGGCACGCGTAACATATCCCCGTACGATGTAAAGATCACGTCCGCTGTCTTAGCGATCTCGATAGCCTTATCGATCAAGCTGACTGGTGTAACACAGACGGGGCATCCTGGTCCATGCAAAAGCTCAAGCTCACTCGGAAGCAAATCTTCGAGGCCAAACTGAAGAATGGTATGTGTTTGCCCACCGCAGACTTCCATTATTTTCCATGGTCTTGTGATAGCTTTCTTGATTTGCAAAGAAAGCTGTTCTGCCAGCTGCCGATCTCTAAACTCTGCTTGATACTTCATGGGATTTGCTTCTGGCTGAGATTCTCCAGCCCCGGTAGTTCGTCCAATTCATTGAGCTCTTTCATCAGCTTCAGGGTTTTGGCAGCCTCCACTTCATCAATCAGGCTAATGGCAAAACCGACGTGAACAAGAACATATGAACCCGAACTAGCCTCCGGAGTATATTGCAGGCAGACAGCTCGTTTTACGCCGCCAAAATTGACCTTTGCCATCTTCAATCCATCTGTCTCGAAGATCTCTTCAACCAAACCTGGAATTGCAAGGCACATTATTAGATCCCTCAACGTATCAAAGAGCCCGTTTTTGCAAGAGCCACAACCGCCTGCCCGAGGGAAATGCCACCATCGTTGGCTGGCAGTTGTTGCGGCCAATAACATTGAAATTCATTCGCTGCTAGCAGTCTATCGCACATTTCAAGCAAGACTTCATTTTGAAATACTCCACCGCTCAAGCATACTCGATCGACTTTTGTTTTGTCGCGAAGCAAGATACAAGTTTGGGAAACAATATGTGCCATGGTGGAATGAAACTTACAAGAGATGTCTTCAACTTTCCCACCTTCTTGTAAGTCTTGATACGCTTCGATGAAAATATCTCTTATTTGAATTTTGATCGGACCATCCCGAGTTAGTGAGAATGAATAGGACTCACTTAGACACTCGTTTAGAGATGCATGATTACAAGCGCGCGCCTTTCTTTGAAGCCGAATCGCCGCTTGCGCTTCATAGTCGGTCTGATAGCAAACTCCAACTAGAGCAGAGATTGCGTCAAAAACACGCCCACAACTAGAACTTAGGGGGCTGTTGAACTGCGCTCTGATTTGTTGCCGAACGATAGAAACGTCTCTCTTTCCGTATTGCGCTTCAAGGTCTTTTAAGAATGGAGCAAAAAGCTCCTGCGTCCCAGCAGGCAGTCCTACAATGATCCCAAGCGCAATTCTCCAAGGTTGCTTCAGCGCCTGCGTTCCACCTGGAAGCAGAAAAGTATCAAAATGTCCCAGCCTATCGAAATGGTCATACTTACAGTATAAAAATTCACCGCCCCAAAGCGATTCATCGGTACCGTACCCAATACCATCAAAAGCAACGCCCAGTACAGGCGTTTGCAAGCCATGATCTACCATGCAAGAAACTATATGGGCATGATGGTGCTGTACTGGAATAGCAGGTAGCTTCCACTTTTCTTGTAGCTCGGATACCAGTGAACTCGTAAAGTAATCAGGATGCAGATCATATGCGATCAGATCCGGCGACAAATCAAATAGATTCATGTATGTTTCAAGACTTTGACGGAAGTGATTGTTTGTCTCGATATTTTCCAAATCTCCAATGTGCTGGCTAACATAGGCCCGATTATCGCAGACAAACGCAAATGTATTTTTCAAATGCGGTCCCAGGGCCAATACCGTTTTGTTACTGCTAAAAGGCACTGTGATTGCATCAGGAGCATAACCACGTGAACGTCTCAGAAAGCTGGACTCATTTCTGGTCACTTGCAATACCGAATCGTCATAGCGCGAAAAAATCCTCCTATCATGGTCAAGAAAGCAGTCAGCAACCCGTACTAAGCGCGACAAAGCTTCGTCATTATCAATAGCAATAGGCTCTTCGCTGAGGTTCGCGCTTGTTGCAACCACGGGCTGATCGACGTCGGCAAGTATCAAATGGTGCAATGGAGTATATGGCAACATGACTCCTAAGGTATCGACATCAGGAGCTAGATTGCGTGGTAACAAACTGTTTTTTCGTTTGAGCAGAGTAATTGGACGTTGCTTCGAAAGCAGGAGCTGCTGTTCTTCAACCGAAAGCTCACAATAACGACGAACCATCTCCAAATCCGCCATCATCACCGCAAATGCTTTCGAACTGCGCCGCTTCCGTGCACGCAAAGTTTCCACAGCTCCCTCATTGCCAGCATCACAAACCAGATGAAAGCCACCAAGTCCCTTCACTGCCGCGATTTGCCCCTTCTTAATAGACTCAATAACGGCAGCAAGCGCCTCGCCATGGAACAAAACATCCTCTGGCAAACCTGCGGGTCCCGGTCTATAGAAGCGAAGCCGGGGTCCGCATCGAGGACAGGCGTTCGGCTGGGCGTGAAACCTGCGATTAGATGGATCGTCATACTCAGATCGGCAAGCCGGGCACATTTCGAATGCCGACATGGTCGTACAAGGACGGTCGTAAGGTAACTTTTCAATGATTGTGAATCGCGGACCGCAGTTGGTGCAATTCGTAAATGGATATCGAAATCTAGGGTCTGCGGGATCGAATAACTCAGCCAAGCAATCAGCGCAAGTTGCAGCATCCGCTGGCACATACTTCGAGGATAGGTCGGAAGAAGCGCTTTCGAGAATCGCAAAGGCCTTATCGTGGTTTCTTACCATTTGGAAAGTATCAAGCCCTGAGATTTTTGCAAGCGGCGGTGGATTTGATTTGAGCTCTTGAATGAATGCTTCAATGGCGCTTTTTTCCCCCTCAAGCTCTAAGCGCACAAGGCCGCCTTCATTGCGAACGAATCCCGTTAACTTATTGCTCATTGCCAGATTGTAGACAAACGGTCGAAAACCGACCCCCTGGACGACACCAGTAACCAAAATGCCTAAACGCTGCTTTGTTGAAAACTGTTCCACGTGAGAATCTTACTGAATTTTCTGATGATTTTCTCCGCCCCGGTCGCCTGACAAAGCAGCTCATCCTTAACGGACAGTCTTTACTGCCCACAAAGTGTATAAAAACTGATTAACCAGCCAATATCATCCTTACGGATTAGTGTGGATTCAATAAAAAGGTTGAGGAAACACGCGCGCTACTCTGGCAAGATTGAACTGTTAGCTCGATGGAATCAGTCAATGAAGGTCTTAGTAGCAATTGAAGACGAACAAAGCTCCGATAAAATCTTAGACTTTGTTTTCAGACATAGATGGTCAGCCCAGACTGAATTTCTAGTCGTCAAAGTAATCGAACCACTAATGGTTGGGCATGCTCACAGTGTCCTCCCATCTCCAGTTGTGCTTGAGATGATGGAAGATGCCCGCAAAGTAGCCGCAAGCGCCGTGCGGCATGTCGCATTGCGCTTCCGAGATCAGTACCATTCAAATAACATTCAGGAAATTGTGGAAGAAGGTTTTCCTGCTCAAAACATCGTTGATATCGCTGTATCTGAGAAGGTTGATTTAATCATCATGGGCACGCACGCACGACGTGGCGCCGAACGCTTCGTTCTAGGCAGTGTTTCTCATTGGGTTGCCGCACACGCCCCATGTGAAGTCTTGATTATTCATCCTCGAAAATCGATAAAACCGGAAAACCCAGCTCACCCGAATGAGCTAGCGCTAAATGCATCATGAGCCGCTTGGCCAAGGAGTAAAACCATGAAAGTTGTTATTGCAATGGATGACTCTGTATATTCCAGGGACATGCTTCATCTAATCTGCCGCCGACATTGGCCACAAGATGTGCAATTCAAAATTGTAACTGTCATAGAGCCGATCCCTGCATTTGCGCATGATGAAGAGGCGCTCGCTCTTGAGATAAAGAAGCGCAGAGACAAGTATTCAGAAAAACTGTGCACTGACGCAAGACACTTCGTAGAACAACACATTCCCGGCGCCATCGTTCACTTCGAAATTAGAGAAGGAGTGCCCAGCCGAGAAATTCTCTTGGCGGCAGCTGAATGGGAAGCCAACAAAATTCTCATTGGTGCCCATGGTCATGGAATATGTCCCCACAATCTGTTGGGAAGCGTGTCCCGCACTGTAGCTGAACGAGCTATGTGCACAGTCGAGATAATCAGGACTGTTAGATCTTTGCAACAGACCGGAAATTCCTTCGCGAAAAAAGAGGTAGCACGAGCATGAGGACCGAAGCAATGATAGACCAAGATTTTACTGTAAGCAACGCCGTTTGCCAGTCAGAAACTGATGTGAACGCAGCGGATCTTACGGTGCAATTACTCTCACATAAATGGACTATTCCAATTCTAATAGAATTGAGCAGCGGCCCCAAAAGACCGTGTGACCTGGAACGCAAGTTGATCGGACTGAGCGCAAAGACGCTTGCTGAGCGCCTGCATCACTTGCAACAGAACAACATCATCACGAGAAAATCGTATGCTCAAATTCCACCCAAGGTGGAATACTCTTTGACAGAATTGGGAGCAAAGCTCAAACCAGTTATCTCCCAGCTAGAGGCCTACGGTTTGTATTTCCTATCAGAGAAAAATGCACTCGGGAATGACGAGAAAAAAACACCTAACGCCTAAGTCTACTAAGGAGACCGCATTATGGATAATATTGTGCTGAGCACCGAAAAAATACTATCTTGATCCAATTACTCTAAAATGGAATCTGCTCCTCCACACAACGAAGAAGCTAACATCTACTTCTAAGATGAAACTGGTTTTGTGTATACTGAGGTCACCGCCTTAGCGCGCTCGCGATATCAGTCACACGGAATCGAATTAAGCGATGAACCATGCTTATCCGCAACAACTAGCAGCCTTTGTCAGCGAGCATTGGGATCGCATAAGTGCGGACCAACCGGCCGACGAATTGCCCTCATTACCATTGCTTGAGCTAATCATTTCTACTTGTTATCAAGCAAGTCTTTTGCGTGAAGAACAGATCCCTGTTACTTGTCGAGTAATGCTCTGCAGTCCATCACGCCTTCCCGAGAATGCTGGACCACCGACAGGTCTTCATAGGCTTATTTTCGAAGATCCTCGTCCGTTTACTTCACATGAACTCAGGCGCTTGTCATCAGCTGCATCTTTTCATCGTTCTCTTATTGGCGTCGACTTAGAAGGACCACGCGGTCCCGTAATATGGGGCATCGTGCATTCAGGACCTCGCTGGTTGCATTCTCTGCATGGCGGACGCGGCACCGAGCCTCCAATGCCAGCGGTTCCAATTTTAAATGTTACCGGACCTGGACAAGTCGAGTTTCTACTTGGCTCGTTGACAATTGGCCAGTTAAGTGAGGGGCAAGTATTTGGTCCCTCGATGAATGTCTTCCAGTCACAATGGATGCTAGACCAATTTAGCGACATCCGGGCAGAGCGTATGGCTCTTCACATGGAACATAAGAACAAAGCTACAGATCCCTGGTCCGATCTTGATCCCGATCTAACTCGCATGATCGACCAACACATGACGAAGCGATTGATCGCCGCGATCAGGGCATTTCATCATGGCGGAACACTTATTATGGTGCCGCCGGAAAGAGGACAGGAAATTTCAGAACCCAATCCATGGCTCTCAATCCTATACACGTTTGAATCCGGGGAACCAAGAGCAAGATTCCGGACCCTGATCGTTTCTGTAATGAACAAATTGGCCGAACTGGGATACGAAGATACCGATCCAAACAACCCCAGGCTTGTTGGCTGGGATGATTATGTTCGCTCTAGTGATCCCGAAATTGCTGAGTTAGACGAGGCCATATTCGAGATGTCGCATTTGATTGCAGGTCTGACCACAGTTGATGGAGCAGTTGTTCTAACAAAGCGATTTGAGGTTCTGGGATTTGGAGCAGAGATCAGGTCAGATCTATCAGAAGTTTTTTCTGTGGCTCGAGCTGTTGATCTAGAAGGCGACCGCTTCAAAGTCGAACAAACGTATAACGTTGGCACGCGCCATAGCTCCGCATACAGACTCTGCCATCAAATGAAAGATGCCCTCGCAATAGTGATCTCGCAAGATGGTGGCGTACGATTTGTTCGGTGGGCCAAAGGTCACGTTATGTACTGGGATCACAAAGCCACCTTTAGTTTCACCTCACGCTTTTAATCAAGCCACGTATAGAGAAATAGTCCACGTCACAAGTTTTAGCGAACAAACACTCAGACTGTTAAGATCAGACACGCCTTCCAACACTAAAAGCACTTACTGTAGGTGAATACGAACCATGTGGGTTGCACAGGTGTTGCAAGGATCGTAGGCGCGAATCAGGGTTTCCAATTGTGCCTTTATTTGTTCTTCAGAAAGAGCAGTTGTTGCAGAAAGAGCCGTTGAGACTACCTCACGTATGTCTTGTTCAATCCTGGCGGTGTTCTGGGCAGATGGGGTAACCATATCGGCTGCACTAACCTTTCCTCTTTCATCAGCTTCGTAATAATGGTAGAGAGTTCCCCTTGGGCATTCGACGGCTCCGGCGGCTCGCAAAGCACCATATTGAGTGTTCTTCAAAGAGTCAGTATCTCTAATGGACTTCTCATTCAGCAAGTATGCTCTTATTAGTGTTTCGACACGCGATAAAGACTCCACAATTTCTATAGCTTGTGCCAGATTATTCCAAAGCGAGTTAAAGTCACCTTTGGCAAAAGGGCTGGACTGAAAGATCCTGGCGGCATTGTTTGAAAGAAGATGTGAGTACAAATTGAGCCTGGCCATCGATCCAACCATCAACGATTCACCTCGTGCAGTGGCACTTTTTGAATGGCTGTACGCATTGACATATTCACCAAGATAATCTTTGTATTCATCGATGCCAGCTTCCCATCCACGCGAGCAGCGTACGTGTCTGTGGCAAACTAAATTTCAGCAGATTTATTTCTGACGGCAATCGAAAATTCAGCAGTTTCTCCATCGCCCC
>JAIEQI010000083.1 GCA_019747875.1 Candidatus Obscuribacterales bacterium | reverse complement strand
ATCGAACCAAATCAGACGAGCGAATCGCTTTCGAAAGCTCGAAGCCGGCAGGATGCCGGCGCTCCCGGGATCGAACCAAATCAGACGAGCGAATCGCTTTCGAAAGCTCGAAGCCGGCAGGATGCCGGCGCTCCCGGGATCGAACCGAATCAGACGAGCGAATCGCTTTCGAAAGCTCGAAGCCAATACAAACGAAACCCGAAGCGCCCACTAGGAGTCGCTTCGGTTCGTGTGACTAAATATTTGTACCGTAATTGAGGCAATTAATGTCCCGGATGTCCGGCGACACCTTTTTCCAGATCGTCAAGCCAGCTTTCTGGCACATCAACCGACTGCGTGCCCTGCATTAAAGCCAGCTCCTTGAGATCCCACAAATAATCAAAACGCCCGTTATCACTGAGCTTTCGTTCGGCTGACGAGCTGCGCATGCGCGCATAGAGCTTGTTGAGTCTTTCACGCAAATCAGAAGTTTTCAAATTGACAAGCTTGTCACTGGCCAACGGTTTTGCCTCTTTATTCTCATGAGAGCCCATAACTCCACTCCTCATTTGGGGCGACACAAAATTTATTCCCAACCTGGCTGCCGGATCAAACTCGACAAACGATGTCAGGTGAGTAATTTAAGCATCGCTGTCCCAAGCGAGGCAGCCATTCAGTCTGCCATCGTCTGCCACCATTTTCGATACCATTATCTTCTTAGCATTTTTTCTGGCGGACTGCCACTTACACACTGGTCTGCACCACGCGATCTGCACAAATCAAATTTACTATTCGTCGAGGCCCTCTTGGGCCACGCGGAGTTGACGTCAAAGATCTTTTACATCGAACATAGACTACACACCCGGGCGCGCCCTGTGAAACGCAGCCACTACAAGCCTTTTCAGCACCACAACTTTTCGACAGATCGGTTGTCATGGTCAAAGATGTTTGGCCTCAACCCCAGGAGTAAAAAAGCAGCTGCGCACAAATTCGCATTCATCTCTTCAACGATAAACTCAAAACAGACCCGCTTCAGATTCAAATGAATTCCCGATGGTCTGTAGCTTGAGGCTGTTGACGAGAGCTTCGCCGCAGCGCTTTGGTTCCCTGCCAGCCTCTCAGTGGCACAGATTTAATGGAAGACACTCTCACTCTTTAGCCCGGGCAGCACCCTGGGAAAAATCCGGTGTCGACTTATTGGCTTCACTTATAGGCTGAAAGCATGAAGAAATCGGCGAGGAGATTTTGCTATGAAAGCTAGTTCAACCAAGTTTAGAAGACCAATCTATCTAGCATTATCTCTGTTGGCATGCACGTCTATGATTGCCAATCCATTTGACCAATCGAATGGAAGCAAAGCTTTCGCAAAAGCACCAACCAGACTCTCGATGGCGGGGGCTGATAGCAAAAGCGAAAGCAAACCGGCGATTTCTGGTGATGGCTCAGGAACATTGCTCGCCATGTTGCCTGGTGGAAAACGGCTCGGACAGTGCCCCTTGAAGCACACGGATGTGAAGGCTTCAGTTGCTGGTTATGTAGCTCGCGTCAACGTCAAACAAACATTCCACAATCCATACAAAAACAAAATTGAAGCAATTTATACGTTTCCGCTGCCGGAGAATGCAGCGGTTGACGAAATGACAATGAAGATCGGCACAAGAGTCATTAAGGGCAATATCAAGAAAAAGGAGGAAGCAAAAGAAATATATGAAGCGGCACGGGCAGCCGGTCAGGTTGCTTCACTGCTCGATCAAGAACGTCCAAATATTTTCACTCAATCAGTCGCGAACATTGAGCCGGGCGAAACAGTCGAGATTGAAATCAAATACGTAGATTTGCTGGCATATGAAGCAGGCTCATACAGTTTCAATTTCCCAACAGTGGTTGGACCACGCTTCATTCCAGGGACACAAGCAATTGGGAAATCCGGACGAGGACGTTTAGTTGATACGGACCAGGTGCCAGATGCATCGAAGATTACACCTCAAGTGGCGGCAAAAGGAGAAAGAGCAGGCCACGACATTTCCATTAGTGTCGATATCAATGCTGGTGTTCCAATCAATTCAGTCGAATCGAAATTGCACGAGATTCAAAATCAAATCCAGGGAACGAACGCTCACATCAATCTCACAAACAAATCCACCATCCCGAATCGAGACTTTGTGCTCTCCTGGTCAGTAGCAGCGGACAAATTGCAGAGCGGCTACTTGACTCATCACGATAAACAAGGTGGCTTTTTCACGCTGATGCTCTTGCCGCCGAAGAAGGTGACAGTGAACGAAGTAGCACCAAAAGAAATGGTATTTCTGGTTGACACTTCCGGCTCGCAAAGCGGTGCTCCGCTGGACAAAGCTAAGGAGACATTGAACTATATTTTGGATCACATGAATCCGAACGACACATTCCAAATCATTGCTTTTAGCGACGGGCAAACATTCTTTGCACCGAAGCCACAATTGGCGAGCACTGAAATGAAGCAGCGCGCCAAGAAATTCATTAGCGCACTTGATGCAAACGGTGGAACCTGGATGGGTCCTGCCGTGGAGAAGGTATGCGCACTGCCTAACGATGAGCATCGCTTGCGCATCGTCACATTCATGACCGATGGATATGTCGGAAACGATATGGAAATTCTCGGCATGATTCATAAATACAGAGCCAAGTCACGCTGGTTTCCGTTTGGCACTGGCAACAGCGTCAACAGATTCTTGATCGATGGCATTGCCAAGGAAGGTGGCGGCGAAGCTGAATATGTTCTCCTGAACAGCCCAGGCAACGTCGTCGGCAAGAAGTTCTACGACCGCATCGCCAGCCCGTTGTTGACCGATGTGAAAGTGGAATTCAACGGACTTGAAGTTAAGGAGGTATTCCCAAAGGAGGTATCAGATGTCTGGGCAGAAAAACCTCTTTATATAAAAGGAAGATACTTGAAGCCCGGTGCGGGCACCATTACGCTAAGCGGCTATGCAGGTGGAAAACCTTATTCACAAACACTCAAAGTGAACTTCCCGGAAAATCAAGCGGCTAATGAAGCAATCAAACCAATTTGGGCAAGAGCAAAAGTCGATCGCTTGATGAGCGAAGACTGGATGGGCGCTCAAAGAGGCGAGATCAATAAAGAGCTGAAAGAGGAGGTTATTAAGACAGCTCTCGATTATCACATCATGACTCAATACACCTCATTCGTTGCAGTAGAACAAAAACGAGTCAGCAAAGGTGGCACCATACAAACCGTGGACGTTCCAGTCGAAATGCCTGATGGAGTCAGTCGAGAAAGCACACTCGACGAGGCTGACGCTGGCGCAGCACAAATGTCAGCGCCATCAAAGACCTTGACCCGGTCGAAGCGCCGAGCTCAATACGCACCAAAATCAGCTTATTATGCAATGGCAAAAGCATCGCCGATGGCCGGTCCAATGGCTCCTCCACCGCCAATGCCTTCCGCCAGCTACGGTGCTCCATCTCCATCTCCGGTACCAAGACCAATGATGATGGCGCAAACCGGCGCTGGAGGCGGCGGCGGGTCAGGTGCATCGCTTGGCGGAGCTTATTCGTCACTGCCTGCGCCAAGCACAGCCACCTCCGTGAGAGGGATGCTGATGAACAAACGAGCCGAGAAGAAAGAGGAAGAATCGTCCAAAAACATAAAACCAGCTGAAGAAAAATCCGATAAAGGCAACAATCAGAATCTTTCAAAAATAGATGCATTGCTTACCCAACTTATCAATGGGCAAAAAATAAGCAACGAGAAAGCTATAGATGTTCAAAACGGCAAAGTGCTAGTTAAAGTCAAAATGAGCGATCTCAACCAGGAAACGCTAAAGAAGCTGAAAGAACTAGGGGTGGAAATCGTTGTCTCGAACATTAGTGACAAAACCATCGTCGGCAGAATAAAGATTGAAAAACTAGAGGAACTTTCTAATCTCTCGTCTGTCCTAAAAATCGAGCCTGCCCGCTCAAATAAGTAGATACGAAGCAAAACCAGTGAAAGGTCCCGTTCTGTGAAAACGGGACCTTTTACTTTTTAATTGGCCAAACGCCGCTGAGCTCTCGCTATTATTTCTTCTTTGCTTCGGCTGGCGCCGGAGGAACAGCTGATCCAAGCTTGTCCAACTTGTCCAGCAACGCGACCACTCGGTCGTCATTGGGATCGAGCTCCAATGCCTTACTCAATGAATACTTAGCATCATTGATCTGTCCATCGTCATTCAAGACAACGCCGAGGTTATAGTAGGCGTTCTCGTAATCAGGCTTGAGCTGGATAGCGATCTTATATTCTTGCTGGGCAGCTTTGAGATCCCCTGTTTTCGCAAGAGCATTTCCCAGTACTACACGAAAGATAGCCTGATCTGCATTCAGCTTCACAGCTTTCTGTCCTTCAGAAACCGCGTCCTGATACTTAGCCTGGTCATAATAGACAACACTTAGATTGGCATGGGCTTCACCCATGTTTGGCTTCAGGTCAATTGCTTGTTTTAAGTACTTCGCGGCTTCTTCAGTTTCTCCATTCTGCCGCAAGGCAAAACCGAGATCGTTCAATGCATCGGCATCCTTCGGGTTCTTTTCGACCTTTGCTTTTGCTGCCTTAAGGTCTGGGGCTCCTTGAGCTGCTTTGCGCCAGGATCCGGCACGCCCCGTCGTGTCCTCAGCTTTTGCTAAAGTTGCGGTGCTGCTGGCTCCCAAGATTGCCGATACAAGTAATGTCAGCGATAAGCGAAGCGAAACTCTCATTAAAACGACCTCTAAAAGGGAGTCTCGATCATAGCAATTATAAAAGGACGATTTGTTAACTGAATTGAAAGGCACTGGCCCGGAGCCGCCGACAGCTCGAAGTTCTCCGCTAATTTCCCGGGCCGCCCGGGGCTCCGCAGAGACCGCAAACGCAAAGGAATAATCCTGTAGCAACTCCTAACAATCCGAAAAGTGCTGTTTCGACGAGGTTTTTAGATTCAAGCGAGTTTTTTGCGATCAGTCCCCCGCCCAAAACAAAGACGGCACCGAGTACCAGCTCTAAGATTCGCTCATAAATTTCCACGGACCGCACCATTAGCTTGATTGGAAGCGGAATCTAGAACTCATCGAGATTTCGGACAGCCATTCGCTTTCTTCCCCAGATGCTTTCGGGTTCTTCAAAAACTCCAGGTATGACTGTGCCGCAATGAGCGCAACGATTCTCCTTCATCTTGTATTTCCCTATGTTATACCAATCGCGCTCGATTACAAGCTTTCCGCATTCGTGACAATACGTACTCTGAGAATCTTTGCTTACGATATTGCCCGTATAGACATAACGAATTCCGGCAGCAAGAGCTTGCTCTCTTGCTCTTTGCAAAGTTGCAGCGGGCGTTGCCGACCGATGCTGCAACTTAAAATCGGGGTGGAAGGCGGTGAAATGAACAGGAACATCGGGTCCGACATTTTTGATGATCCAGTCGCACATCCTGGCTATTTCGTCCGCAGAATCGTTCTCCTCCGGAATCACCAGGTTTGTTATCTCGAACCAAACATTGCTTTCTTCCTTTAGCCAGCGCAAGGTATTCAAAACGGGCTCAAGATGCGAAAGCGTCAGACGCTGATAGAACATCTCCGTGAACGCTTTGAGGTCAACGTTTGCGGCATCCATTACCGAGTAGAACTCCGGTCTGGCCTCATCAGTTATATAGCCAGCCGTGACGGCGACAGCCTTAAGACCGAGTTCATGGCACGCTTTTGCCGTATCAATGGCATACTCCGCCCAAATAACGGGATCATTATATGTAAAAGCCACGCTGCGACAATCGAGGCGCAACGCGGCTTTTGCTACCTGCTCCGGACTGGCATTCTCACTGAGCAGTTCAATTTCCCTGGCTTTGCTGATAGACCAATTCTGGCAAAACCGGCAGCCCAGATTACACCCGGCAGTGCCAAATGACAGAATACTGCTGCCCGGAAGGAAGTGATTGAGGGGCTTCTTTTCGACAGGGTCAACGCAAAAACCCGTGCTCTTGCCATAGGTGGTCAGCACCATTTTTTGGCCTTCATTGCGACGCACAAAGCAGAAGCCGCGATCGCCATCCTTTAAGACGCATGCTCGCGGACACAAGTCGCACATGACCTTCTCGTCATCGACTGTATGCCACCAACGACCAGGGAAGGATACCCCGGTAGATTCATCTCTATCTGCGGACACTGAAATAGCCCTCCACCTAATTAAAGTATAGCCAGGTAATGACACCAAGGACGTAATTTCGTGGCTGAAGCAGGCCCAGCCGGATTCTCCACGATCAAGCGGCCCAGCCGACGAAGAGCTGACTACGTAGATTCCCCACTAAAAGCGCCTCCCAGGCAAGAAAGATTGCGTAAATCTCATCTTTTAATCTTGCGAATGTCCACAGTCAATGCTCGCTCGAATAGATACGACCGGGCGGTAGTATTGGAAGTTGTGTTATGGGTCTTGATTGGCTAAAAGACAAAGCTGATAAAGCGATCAAAACGGTCGGCGAAGCCGGCACATCACTGCTGAACGAAGCTCAGTCTCTGGGCGAAAGCGCAGTCAAAAAGATCAAATCCATCGCCGGTAGCGATGAGCAACCCAAATCAGAAGCCAAAGTCGAAGCCAAGCCGGCAGATAGCACAGCTAAGCCGGCAGAAAAGAAGTCCGACGAGACAAAGCCTGTCGAGAAGAAGAGCGAAACCGCCGGCGCCGCAACAGCAAAGCTGGAAACAAACACAAAGTATGAGCAAGGCTTGATTGCCGACGCTCAAGCAATTGCCGAAGCCGTTAAGAAGACAGTTCAGCAAGATCTCGGATTCGATACCGTAAAGACGGTTCTATCAACAATATATGATTACGCTTCTGTTCCAATCAAAGCTGCAACCGACCCTGTCGGTACGATCAGTAAGATTGCCGGCTTGGAGATTACATCGAACAGCACCAAAATTGGTCGCTCCGTAGGACTCTTCGATACAACCAACGAGAATGTCAAAGTCGTCGTTTTGTCAGATGAGGTAAACGACCGCCTCAAAAACGCAGCCCAGGAAATGCAGAAAAAGGCCCTGGAAGCAACTTCCAAGAAAGGTGGCGATGAAGAGCAACGCCAAATCGAGGAAGCTCAAGCCGCTGCTCGCAGACAGCGAGGAGGCTTCTGCGGTCCCAAGGAAACAATCGGCGAAGTCTGCATCAACAACATATATGATCAAGTTAAAGACGGCGACGGCAAAGCGAAGTTGACCGTAAAAGATGAAGATGGCAAAGAAACCGAAATTGAAGTTCCCGAAGCTGCGCTTCGCTTTCTTACCAAAACTGAACTTACAGCCGGACCAGAGGCACAAGAGCGTCCTGTCGATCGTGTTGGACTAAAAGAAGATAAGTACACGAATGAATTCAGACACGCTTTCACAAATGAAAAAGGTGAGCGCACAGAAACCTTCACGTTGCCAGGACGAATTCAAGCAAAGAAATTTGATCGCGATGGCAATCTGATCACAAGCCTGGACAAAACCAATGAACAAACAACCCTTACACACAAGGGTGAAACAGCAACCAAGTTTCACGGCAAAACAAAGATCGAAGGAAAAGACTATAAAGCCTTCATCGATGACAAAACTGGCGACGTAAAAGTAAAACTTCCGAACGGCATTGAGCTTTCACTAGAAAATGGTGAAACGAAAGCCAAGATCTCAAAAACAAACATGGATGTGATTTCCAAGCCTGGTGAAACAAGAGTCACCAATGTTGCCGGAAAAGACGCCTACTTTATGTCAGGTCACGGCCCAACAGCCAGCCAAAAGGTCGAGTTCGTTACAAAACAAGTTCAGGAAAACTTGAAGCCCGGACAATCCGCCTTCCTGGCTGGTCCTGGTTTCAACAGAATCGTTTATGAGAACGCCACACTCGATAAATTTGCATCCGATAACAGCTGGGTTTTGAAAACACAAGGCAAGACCTATGTTATGTGGAACGAAGACGGCAAGTTCTTCGTAAAGCACAATGGCGAAACAACCGAAATCAAGAATGACGAAGCCGGAAAAAACATTGTCGAACAATTGAAGGCCGATACAAATGGCGCCATCAAAGACATTCGCGATGGCATGATGTGGATGGTCGATAAAACGACAGCTAACTTCCAAACCGGTGACGTAGTCCTGCAAGGTGAGAACCACGAAAGAGCAACGGTTCGCCTTAACGAAGACGGCACAAAACTAACCGCCGCCAGCAATGTCGTCGATCCAAACGCAAGCCCAGCAGATGCTGTTTGCAAGGCTCCCACAAGCGACAGTGCTTCTCCAACGGTAGTCGGTTCGCTCATCGACATTTTGAGAAACAGCGCCGACAACACGGCTCCGGTATCTACAAATTGCTCTACACCTGACAGCAAAATGCTCGTCACTTTCATGGAAATGAGCAATAACAACGATGGAAAACTAATCATTTCCAATCCAACCGAAGTTCAGTCAAGCGTGGTTGCCGATACCAGCAGCTTCCTCTCGCTGGTTCAAAGCACACAAACATCAGCAACCCAAACACCAGCGCAGGAACTGCCACCGGGACTCACTCCCATCGAAGTCAAAACACAACCTTTGATGGAGGTGAACGTCCAGCAAGCGGAAATTAGAGTGCCGGCAACAAACACCAGTCCAGCTGTTGCTATCGGTCCCGATGGATTCAAGAACGAAACAACCGGTACAACAATTGATCGCCAGGGCAACGTTAAACTAGGTCATGATGGACCAACACTGCACCGTGATGGCAGTGTCAGAATCGACCGCGATACCCATGTCTCGGCAGACATGAAGGTTGTATCCCGCGGATGGGAGTCAACAGCCGCCCAAACCCGTGGACCGATCAGTGAAGCTCAAGCACAAAGCATTGCAGCTACAGTTAGCGGTAAGGCGAACGCCGCATACACAAAGGCACTCGGCAGCGTTGTCCGCTGGTCCGAAGTTGCTGATTTGAACTGCGCTCTCTCGGACATTGTGAGCATGATGGGATTGATTCCTCCGGGCAGCCCCGCGTACTCCCTCCTGATGAAGAGCTACGGTCTCATTATGCAAGCACTTTCTGTCGCCGCTCCCAAAGCGCAGCTTGCAGAAAAAGCAATCACAGCTGGTGTCACCGATCAAAACCAGATCAAGAAGTTCGAAGTCGGTGGATGGGGTGCCCTGGTTAGTGAGCGGAGAGCCGTTGGGCTTCGTTAAGAAGAACATTTGCTTCGTTTGTCTGACCGCGTTCTTGATACAGGGATGCTAATTCTTTTATGTAACTCTGCTGCTGTACGGATCTGTCATTCATATCGCGCCCAGCTCTTACGCTCCGCTTCAAGGCAGTCATTCGCTCATCCGGTTTGTTGAGCTGCTTGTAGCAGTCTGCCAACCAGTGATAATGGTCTGCGCGAACGTTACCTGGAGCTGTACGCAAAAAAGTCTTCAATGGATCAACGGCCCTGGCGAACTCACCTTTTATGCAATAGATCTCGGCAACACCTCGCAAAGCACCGCGATAAAGACTGTCGACAAGGTTAGGTTTATTGCTGTTGGCAATAATCAGCTGATAGTTTGTCATCGCATCGTCAAGCTTGTTCAATCGCGTGCAAATGCTTCCTAAATCTAGCCAAAAGGCGCGAAACAATGGCATCTCTGCGACGTTACCGTTGGCAGCCTTAATATGTTTGAGGGCAAGCTGCGCGTATGGCAGCGCCGCATCAAACTTCTTTTGGCGAATCAGATAGCCTGTATAAAGTCCAATTTCATGGGCCGTTTGGTTAGAATAAGGCCGCCCGTCGTAAGAAACCCATTTCAGCATATCCTTAAAGGCCTGCTCCGCTTCAGGATATTTCCTTTCTTGTTCTAGAATTCCACCTAAATGAGCATACAAACTGGATTTCGCTCCGTCAGTGAAAGGTTCGGTTGCCACCGCAGCTAGTGCGTTTCTACAAGCCTCCTCCGATTCACTCCAGCGCCCGACTGAATTCAAGAAGCCGACACGTTGTAAATACGCATTGCTAATTCGCAATGCTAGAGATGTTCGCTGACTTCGTACAATATCGGCTTGAACTCTTTGATCGCCAATCAATAGATTTAACGCTTTTTGGTTGCTAGCAAGAGCATCATCGGTACGATTTAGATACTGGTATGCCTTTGCTTCGGTTTCATAGAACCCAACCAAATTTTCAGACGGATTGCCACGACACTTGTCGATCCAAAACTGAGATTCTGCCAGGGCATCCTTGGCGTACCCGGCGTTGAGCAAGTGGTCATTTCGCCATCCGACAAAAGCTGGATAGTCAGGGCTCGCATTCTTCCAGAAGAAATCAGGATCAACAGTGAGATGCTGCTTCATCAGGTGATTCAAACGATCACACAGCTGTCTTGCAAGCTTTGGATCGCGAGAAAAGAGGGTGTAGGATGCAGCATGTAATCCAGCTAGTTTTACATGGATATCCGAAGTCCTGTCAGCTTGCGCAAGTGCATTCTTATAAACTGCCGGCGGGTCAATTGTTGCCGGTTGCAAGTTTGCTTTATAGTTATTCAGGACATCAAGCTTGTAGTTGCTATTTTTCACGCTGTCTTTCTCAGCAAGCGAAAGAAACTCGATTGCCAATTCTTTGTCACCTTGTTTGCTGCAAGCTTCGCAAGCAATCATGTAGGTATCGAACGGCTTTAGACCCTCTTGCAAATGAGCCTTCAGCAGATCCCCATGGACCTGCTGCCTTACCTCTTCTCTTCTGCCAAGGCGAACGAGACACTCAATACGCTTTTGGCGGCAGCCATTTTGGTATGACAGGCGCCCATCGGGATTCTTGTCACCAGTAATGGCGGCTTGGTTGTACGCTTCTTCAGCCTTTTCAAAATTCCCGAGATCTAGCCAGCAATCTCCTTCAAGGGCGTAAAACTGGGATGCAGGATCGTAGTACTTGGGTCTTTCAAAATCTGGTCCAAAACGTTTTCGTGTTTCCGCCAGGAACGCAAGGGTTTCTTTGGGTTTCATTTGCAAGCGATAAACTCTGGCCAAGGCTAGTGGTTTGGACGGCTCAAATATTGGCCTGTTAAGGTCAATCTGCACTGCTTCTTGCAAAAGAATGGCAGCTTTATCAAGTTGGTTTATTTTCTTGTAGCATTCTCCGAGATTGTAACGAACCTCCGCCTTCGCATACGGCTGATCATCTGGTGGTGGAAGTCCGTCCCATTTTTTCATCCAGTTATTTAGGATGGTAATCTTATCGTAGACGTCCGGATACTTTTGAAGCCTATCCAGCAACAAATTAACGCTGTGCGGCGGCACGACGTCCTTGGCAGGGACATCATGACGTTCCGGTTTTGGTGGCAGCACAGCTGAAAGCTCGATGTTCTTTCGTTTGTTGGGAGCGACTTGATTCAGGTAAACGAACGAAAGTCCCCCAATCACCACAACGACTGCTAAGAGCACCAGCACAACGTTACTTGTTGCTGGAGGCTTTGCTCCTTGTTTCCACTGTCGTTGGCTCGTATCAAGTAAAGCACATTTGTCAAAATCTCCCTTCAACTCAGCCATGTTCTGATAGCGAGACTCTGGTTTCTTTTGCAAGCATTTACCAATCATGGCGCCGACGGCTTCGGGCATCTCTTTAAGAAAGCCGAGGTGTCCAACTGACTCATTCAAATGTTTGTACATGATGTTGAAGGCGCTCTCGCCCTCATAGGGCGCCTTGCCAGTAAGTGCTTCAATCATCACGCAACCAAACGAATAAATATCAGAGCGCTCGTCAATAGTTCCAGCAACACATTGCTCTGGGCTCATGTAAGCCGTGCTTCCAAGCAATGCACCAGTTTGCGTTGAGTTTTGTCCTGTCTCCTGGTCTATGATTTTTGCAATACCGAAATCGACGAGAATAGCCTCTTCGTTCCCCTCTGATCCGACGACGACAATATTGCTGGGCTTGATGTCGCGGTGAACTACTTTCTCCGAGTGTGCATACGCCAACGCGTCAATTAACTGGCGAAACAAGAAAAAGAAACGATCCAAATCAAGCGCACCGCCATCTTTAATGACCTGTGCGAGCGTCTTCCCTTCGAGCAAGTCCATGACCATGTATGGTCGACCATCAGATGCGACGCCGCTGGCATAGACCTTGGCTATGTTTTTATGAGTGAGCAAAGTGCATGTTTTTGCTTCGAGCTTGAATCGTTCAATCGCCTTTGCCTGCGAGAGCAAAAACCCGTGGATAATCTTCAATGCCACAGTACGCTGCAGAAGCACATCGTTGGCTTTGTATGCAGTTGCCGACCCGCCGGAACCCAAGACCGATAAAATTTCAAAGCGCGACTCGAAAACAGTTCCAACGAGAGAATCGGAACTGAGCACCTTTTCGGCTTCTGTGGTGCTTTCTGTCTTTTGATCTGCCATTTTTCAAGGACCAGCGGCTCAACATAGATCTACCCACATTTAACCTAGATCATTGACGCTAGCCAGATGGCGAACTGGCGGCGCTGGATATTTTTCTCAGGAGCTGCACTGTTATCAAACTTCTTGAACTTCTTAAATCGTCGAACATTTTGATTTGATTGCAGTTCTAGAAGGTCTTGCACAGTAAGAGCAGCATCAGGCATTACCTTCTTTGTGGTCGCTTTTAGCAGTCCGCTCAAAATCGCCGCGTTTATATGCCCAGAGACCGGATCACTCTGATCGACATCCTCGTCCGCCAAATTCTCGCTTATGGATTGCAGATGCAGCAATTTAGTCATTGCAATTGCGAACTCTCGACGCGTTACAAAATCATCAGGTCGGAAGTGCAAGTGGTGCTGGTCGACAGGCATCAGTCCAACTAGTGAAACCAACTGTGCAGCGGCAAAGCCCTCATCTTGGGGCTTTAGATCATCAAACCAAAGCAGCGGCGCGCCAAAACCAAGCAGTGCTCGTTGAATGCGGAGCAATGAATTCTTGTTTCTGTAGCATCGGACAATATCCGTTTTCCGTCTCAATACTTCCGCCGCAAAAAAGCCTGCAGCCTCGCCGATCGCCCACTCGATTGGATGAAGGCGATATGCGCCGTTTGTGATGTGCGTAACACCGATATTTTTTGCAGCAGGTAGAAGGTTTCTGACTTCTGCTTGTACCAAACATGATGCGGGAATCTGAAATGGCTTGCTTGCCTGCCCTGCACCAGGAACGTCCTCGTGTCCGTGAATATCGATTGGATAAAGACCAATTCCCAGAGAATCAGAACACCATCTTGCGCGCGCACCCGGGTTGTCTGCGCAAGTAAGATCGCTCTCGACAATCGTTTTTAATGGAACGATACGTCTTGATTCTCGAATGTACGGATACTTTGAAAGACCGTCAGCCGTACCTAAAATATCGGGTCTCAACTTTAGCTCAGGATAGCCTCTGTCGCCTTCATCGCGCTCAACTTCATTTTGAAGCCAATACAAAAATCCAAGACTAAGATGTTTTCCCAACGCCAACCGCTTTGCTTTAAGTTGCAGATCCGGCTCAATTATGTTCTCCAAGCGCAAATCGTTACTTTCCCAATTGATCATTGCAATATCAAAAGGAAAAACTCTTGGGTCGAAGTTGCTTCGAGCAATCAAGCGACGATATTCCCAAAACGGAAGCAGCTCAACACTTTCACCATTGCGCGAAAGCTTGCTGCTGTTCTCAAACATGCGATAACCCAAGAAAGAGAATTTCCCCTCCTTATTGAAGTCATCATAATGAGGAGGTTTTGGTATTTTGTGATTTTCTCCATCGCGAAATTCCACAACAAAAGGATAAGTGAAGTCCTGCACGTTGTGTGTGTTCGCAAGCTCTGGTGCATGAGCTTCGCCTGTTTCATCGCGAGACTCAGCGCCGCTTCTATAAGTCATGCCAGCAAGAGGAAGCAAGTCCCCAAGCTCGCTTGCATCAATGCAAAAGCGGCAATCCAGATCGAAGAATCTGCCAGTGTCCAGCTCCACACAACGAACGATTCTAATTCTCTGGTCCTTCAACTTAAGCTCAACGGCTGCCGAACGCAGGAAAATTTTCAGGCGTCCATCATCAATAAACGGTTGAAGCATTCTGGAAATGATTTTGACAGCTACCTTTGGCTCAAACGCCAAGCGACTCACCCAGCAATTGCCGGGATCAATAAACGGTTCGAACCTGGCGCCACCATCCTTGCCACCAAGTGCGCGATAGTGATTGCGAATATCCTCGCGCAACTGCTGATAGGTGCGCGTTGCACCAGTTGTTTCGACCAAATAATTTTCATCCAGCGCCGATACGCCTTGCGCTGTCATTTGTCCGCCAAGCCAAGATGTCTCTTCGATTAAACAAACATTCAAGCCGCTTGTACAAGCGGTTATCGCCGCTGCAACACCGCCTGTTCCACCGCCAACAATGGCTAGATCGCACTTAATTCGAGTGGGACGTCCTTTGATCTCAAATTGAAGAATTGAAGACTCCGGATGATCCGCATCCAAATTCTCCACGTCGATTACTTGAAAAGTTTTCATTGTGCTAACAAGACTGGGACAAACGCAGCCCAAAGAATAGCAGGACGAGCAATTCTCTGGTATATTTCGCGAGATCCAAAGCGAATCCCGACTAAAAACAAGGTTTAATATGAGCACCGAGATCCTATCGCCCGAACTACTTGCCCGCGCTGCCAAAATCAAGGTCCTGTTGATGGACGTAGACGGGGTGCTGACAGACGGTAAGTTATTTTATTTTCCGGACTCGGAAAACAAGATGGTCGAATTCAAGGGCTTCCACTCTCATGACGGGCTAGGACTATACCTCTGCCATTTTGCCGGTATCCTGACCGGAGTGATAAGTGGGCGAACCTCACCAGCCACAGTCGAACGAGCGCGCATTCTTCATATGCGTTATGTCTACCAGGGAAATCTAGACAAAGTTGCCGCCTGGGAAGAAATCCTGAAAGACGCGAATGTGGCACCGGATGAAGTAGCCTACATTGGCGACGATCTCCCCGATTTGCCTCTGCTAAAGCGGGCGGGATTGGCGATCGCAGTCAACAATGCCCGAATTGAGGTTAAGCAGGCGGCTCATTTCACGACAGAACACAACGGCGGAGAAGGAGCCGTTCGGGATGCGGCAGAGCTGATCCTGAAAGCCTCCGGTTTGTGGGAGAAAGCAGCCGGTCGTTACGAACTGGCTGGTGCCAGCACCTGACGGGACCGTACACTTTCCGGCTACTTTGTGACTGTTAGCCTTCAAAAGCGTGAATCGGGTTCAATCCCGAGCGCATAGAATGTGCACGCAACTTTCTTGGTTTTACGGCGAAAATGCGATCAATATTGCCCGAACTGGGCATATTAAGACTGCAAAGTTTCGAACCGGAAGCCAGGAGACACATCATGGGCAGAACAGAACGGCGAGAGCGAACAGCACTTGATGAGGCGTACCGGTATTTTCAAAGAATAGAAAGCGGAGAAGAGGTAGCCAACTTGTTCTTGTTGAATAAGTCGGTCAAGACTCTGTCATTTGCTTTAGCATTTTCGGACACAAGCGAATTTAAGCTAACCAGACAATTATGGCGCCGCTTACACCAGGCGCTTTTCGATCGACTGATAACTAGTTTTCCAGGGCAAATCGCAGTTTACGACAGCGAGCGCAAAATTCAGGAGATCAGGAACACTCTTCCCGAATACGGCTATCTGGAATTCATTCCTGACCGTTGCCGCAGAACTGACGATATCAACGAAATAGAAATCGCCAGACTGTATCCAAAAACGCACGGCGTTATCAAACGAATGTGGGAGCAAAAAGGGGCTTTTATTAAACCGGCAGATTTTGATGGCGGCGATTGTGACAACGGCGTCTGCTATATGAAACCGATGGTTGTTGGACAAGACGTACTTTGCGAAGAGTCAAAGAAAGGAAAAGACGAAGCACACAGTAAATGGTGGGAACTCTACTGGCAGGCTTATTGCATCAACAACAAGAAAGAACAAGACTTGATACAGAAGCAAATGAACGAGCTGGAATCCGTTTGGGGCAACCTTTATTACTGATCTCTGGGGCTTCCGCTCAACGCGGAGGAGGCAGTAAGGGTGCAAGCCCTGCTAGTCTCCAGAGCGACTAAAAAGTGTGTGTTGCGTAATGAAAGACTGGCTGAAGAAAATTTGGTCTGGCATCAAAGGAAGAGATTCCTGGAGCGAGAATTTCGAGGCTGCTTGCCGCGCGTTCCAGATTGGTGAATTCAAAGAGGCAGAAGCGCTCTTCTCAGCGGCGCTGGCGAATCTTGCAGAAACAGGAAAGAAGCACGATCCCCGGCTTTTCTCTAGCCTGGTATGTCAGGGCGCCTGCTTGCGGGCGCAAGAACGTTTTACCGATGCTGAAAATCTTCTGCGCCAGGCCGTTGAGTTGCGAGAAAAACATCCCAGCATGGGAATCGAGGACACTGCATTTGCGTTCAAGGAGCTGGCAAGCTGCTTATACGAAGCCGGAAAGTGTGAGGAGGTGGAACAACCAGCAAAACAAGCGCTGGAACTTTACCAACAAATTGGCGAAAAGAGTTTGGATGAAACAGGCGAGTGCTTGCTCATCTACGCAAGAACGTTAATCATGCGCTGCCGCTTTGACGAAGCCGAGCCGCTACTTGAGCGGAGCTTGGCTATATTCGAGAAATCTACTCGAGACCGAACATTTGAAATCGCCGATGCATTAACCTGCCAGGCGATAGTTTGGAATCGCAAATCAGAGTATTCGCGAGCAGAAGCGAATCTGCGAAAAGTCCTCCCTCTTCACAGCAAGCTCTCGGGCGAAGATAGCATTGAGGTCGGACGTTGCATGACGGAACTGGCAGCATCGTTACTGTCACAGAATCGTTTTGACGAAGCCGAGGAAAGCTTCAAGGACTCACTCAAGCTGATGAAGAAGTTAGGCTCATACGAGTCGATCGATTATGCCGATGCTGTAGCGGGACTGGCGACCTGCCTTCGCACACAAAGAAAGTTCGACGGGGCAGTTTCCCTCTACCAACAAGCACTCGGCATATACGAAAAGTGTTATGAACGGGACCATGATGATATCGCAACAGTACTGACGCAACTTGCTGTCTGCCACAGCGAGCAAGAGCAATTTCGCGATGCTGAAAAGTTTTTCGCGCGGGCGGCAAGCATTACGGAGAATCTGCTAGGCAGTCAGCATTGCGCGGTTTCCGACTCACTCTTCAACTTAGCAAATTGCTATTCCTTTCAAAAACGCTATGATGAAGCCGTGCCGCTCTACAAAAGAGCGGTAGATATTATTGATCATCAAAATGACGAACCGCGCATTGATCTTGCTGCAAAACTGACTGGACTTGCATATTGCTTTCAACTGCAGGACAAATTTAGCGAAGCAAAGCCGTTATACCGAAGGGCTCTGGAGATTTGCGAAAAGAATCCCGAGACGCCTGACGACGAGCTAACCGATAACTTGATCGGCCTGGCGAATTGCCATTTGGAGACCGGCGAATATGCACTGGCGCGGCCGCTGTATCAGCGTGCGCTCGAATACAAACAAAACAAATTCGACCCCAAAGATCAAGAACTGGCATCGCGCATCGAAACTCTCTTGAAACACATGGAACACAGTCCCGTTTAACGACAATGGCTTATTGTTGCTCAGACACGCATGCCAGTGCACGCAGAGGTGGCATGCGCCAATACCGCCATTGCGCGC
Source organism: Candidatus Obscuribacterales bacterium (assembly GCA_019747875.1). Lineage (GTDB taxonomy): Bacteria > Cyanobacteriota > Vampirovibrionia > Obscuribacterales > Obscuribacteraceae > JAIEPM01. The sequence goes on along the minus strand of JAIEQI010000083.1, from coordinate 55,300 downwards.
CTATATGTCTGCGCAGATTGATCTGCAACAAAATAATGAACAGGCTGCCGGAGGGACGGATGCAGCCTGTTCAAAGTGGTCACCTTGGGTGAAATATTCACTCGTTCTTGAGCTATAAGTAATCCTATTGACTGAACTTTAAGTAGCCAATTGCTCTGTGTTAAGAAACTGATTTTCAACGTTAAAATCAGGTCCTGCAGAATTTCAAGCAGCACGCAGCAAACTGCTTGTATCTCAAGTTCCAAACAGCTCTTCTATGAAAGCGTGGCTAATCTCTTTCACAATCTCAGCTCTTCGCGCTTTGGAAAGATAGAACGCGTTTTGAGCTCTCAAGTAATTGATTGCCTTTTCTAGTTCGTAGGTTTGTTTTACGGATATTCTTTCGGCAAACCAGTTAAGAGCAATTCCTGCCATCAAATACCAGTCATCGTTGTAGCAAAGTTCCGGCACGGTCTTTGCTTCAACGAACGTGACAAGTTTTTCGATGGATGTAGCTAGACTTGTTGGGTCCTTGTAAGACAGTTCTTCAAAAAGAAGAAACAACTCGAAGAAAAATGTGTTGATCGACTCTACTCTAAACATCACCTGTCCAGCCAAAGTCGCGACTTGCCCTCGTAGACTTCCCTGGTTTGGCACAAATGATTCTTTCGGAATGTTCTCATAAGCATATGTTGTGTAATAGAAATCGTAAGCTGCGTACCAATCACCAATATTTTTGAGAACACCCTGCCTCAAAGACTGCAGGATTTCGTACTGATCATACTTATCAGGTTTACGGCCGCTTACTCTGCGTGGTTCAAAAAGACCGATGTCTTGTACAGCATATGCCACTATCATTCGCAGCGGCTCCGGATTGAATTCGCGCACGCTGATCAACATATTTTTCATGGAAGGAATAGCGACTGGATTCAGAAGCCCGCAACGTTTGCAAGCGGCAATCAACGAGCCACTAAAATGAATGGTCGATGTTCTGCATTTGTTGCACTGAGCCCACATGTTGAGATTCTGCGAATTCATTCATATGAGCATATCAGCAAATCGCCCAAACCATTCGACTGAATCGGAAAGCCGTTATTAACCTTCAGCTAGCAAGCGATAGCTTTGCGAAGACTTTCGGCGCCTTTGATAACAGCATTGCATTCGGCACAGCGAGGCAGTCTGGCTTGAGACCAGGTAGAATGATCGATAACGTGGCCGTAGTATTTGCACATACTATTCTTCGCCGCCGGTGGCATCAAGATTAGAAGCAAATGGGAAATCTTTTGCGAAAGCGCAACGCCGACGATGTCCCAGATCGGTCGTATGTTTTTCTTTGAAGAGCTTTGTCTCAAAGAACGCATTTCTTCCTGACTCTGCGCCCGTCTAAAGCTGCGAATTTCAGCGACTCGCTCTTCGCCATAGAGATTCAAAAGATCTTTCATTGTCTTGCCTCTTCATCTGATTCGCTCCGGAGGTTCACAGGGCTATCGCCCATCTCACCGCCTCCGCTGCTGCCCTTCTGGTCGAGAACCCACTCAACCATCCACGATTACAGAGTAGTTTCCGAAAGCGGCTAGCTCCGGACACGCTTGTGTCAAAATCGGGGCGCAAGGTTAAATAGAACTTTGACTCTTTGAATCAGTTAGAACGAGAAGAGGAATTCGAGGTCTTCGCGGGTTAGTTCCTTCGCGATTGATTCGTCGCCGCCTATAACTAGCTCGGCGAGTTCCTTCTTCTTTTGTTGCAACGCGAGAATTTTCTCTTCGACGGTGCCGCGCGTAATCAACTTATAGTTGAACACGTGCCGTTTTTGACCGATTCTGTGAGCCCGGTCTGTTGCTTGATTTTCCACAGCTGGGTTCCACCACGGATCGTAGTGAATGACGTAATCGGCGCCAGTCAGATTGAGACCGGTTCCACCTGCCTTCAAGCTGATCAAGAAGATCGGTACATCGGGATTGTCGTTGAAGTGGTTGACGCGATCCAACCTCTCCTTGGCCGGCGTTTGCCCATCAATATATTCATACGGCGTCTTCGACTTATCCAGCTCAACACGAATCAACTTCAACATCTCAACGAACTGGCTGAATACAAGAATCTTGTGTCCGGAATCGATGATTTCGGTGATCATCGCCAACAGCGATGTAAGCTTGGCTGAAGGCGGCACAGCCTCCCCGTCCTCGCGATCTTTGAGCAATCGCGGATCGCAGCAAACCTGACGTAAGCGCAACAAAGCAGCAAGCACGGATATTTGCGAGCGGCCAAATCCGCGAGATGCGATTTCGCCAAACACTTTCTGGCGGCACTCATCAAGCACATCCAGGTAAAGCGCCCGCTGTTCATCATCCATTTCGCACTGGCTGATGATATCGGTGCGCGGTGGCAACTCTTTTTCTACCTGGCTCTTGAGTCGGCGCATAATGAATGGATGAACTATCTTGCGCAGCTTCTGACCTGATTCGCCAATACCAGCTTCAATCGGACGCTCAAACTGATCGTTGAAATCGCGGTATGTTCCGAGAAACTCCGGCATCAGGAAGTCGAAGAGGGACCAGAGCTCCTTCAGGCGATTTTCGACCGGAGTACCCGAGAGACAGACGCGGTGCAGCGCTTTCAAGCTCTTGGAAGCAACAGCTCCTACCGACTCCGGATTCTTGATGTTCTGCGCTTCGTCCAGGATAAGGTAATCGAACTGAACTTCCTTGAGCTGTTCGTAGTCGCGCCTGATGATACCGTATGTGGTGAAGATTACATTTGGCAGATTCGCCGCACCTTTTTTCAGTCGCTCAAGCAATTCGCCACGTTCACGCCCCAAGAAAAGCGCAGTGCTTAACTTAGGACTAAACTTCTCAGCTTCTGCCAGCCAGTTGTACACGACTGAAGTTGGAGCAACGACCAGAGATGGCGGACGTTTCTTATTGCCTGCCGGCTTGCCGTTTTTGTAATGTGAAAGCAAGAGGACAAGCGCCTGAATCGTTTTCCCAAGACCCATGTCGTCAGCCAGAATTCCAGCCAAGCCATACTCCCGCAAGAACGAGAGCCAGTTGTATCCCTCGCGCTGGTATTCGCGAAGCGTTCCGGCAAATGAGTCGGGAATTGGCATAGGCTCCAATTCTTTGAAGTTGCGCAGTTTCTGAATGAACTCTTTGAAGCTTTCGCTTGCCTCGATTTCGATACCTTGTGTCTCAAGCAGGTGTGCGATCGGCAGCGCCTGATAGAGAGGACGAACAGGCTCCTTACTTGCACCAACGCCTTTCAATACTGCCAGCAATGTAGCGACCGGAATGCGAACGAAGGTTCCGTCGGCCAGCTTCAAATAATTCTTGTTCTTAAACACCGATTCAATAACTTGAGGGAATGGCAGCACCGTTCCTGAACCAGTAACAGCTTGCAATTCGAACTCGAAATTATAAGTGTCCTTCTGGAGCGAAAGTATCGCTTTCAAACGTACAGGATCTTTTTCGACCCGGTAGTATTTAAGCTTATCTTCACCGGCAATTTCCCACTCTGAACTCTCCTCGGAGCAAGTGTAAAATATCGCGTCCAGCGCAGGCTCATCCTGGAAGAAGAATCGATCAGCAAGCGTGCGAGTTGGCTGAAGGTTCTGCAAGAAGCGCCTCAGTTGCCCCTCTTGTTCCCATGTCCGTTTCACCCAGACACTCTGTCCGGTATCGGCAATGGTGCGCGTGTAGGGTTCTGATTCCACCGCACTGGTTTCATCGCGAGAGGGAAGAATAAGGTCGCCATAACGGAAACCGAGGATAACCTCAAGCTCTGGCGCCACACCAACTATATTCGGACTATTCTTGTTGCTGGCGCGCTCCGAAACTCGTATTGATGCCTTTGGTGGTTCTGTAACCGCCGACGGGAATGGTGCGGCCGAATCATCCAGCACAACATCCATACGCTTCTTCAAGATCGGCAAATCAACCGACAAGAACTTCGGCACGGTTTCGAGCTTTACGGTCATGTGACCATGCGAATCGAAGAACTGAAATAAGCGATGAATCGGGCTGAGATCAATTGGATAAAAGACTTGTTTCGCCATTACCCAGCATGGATTACCGAGAAAGAAAACCGGCTCAACAAGCGGGCTTCCAGTTTCATCCAGAGCCGTCAGCGTAATTGAAAGCTCCCCATTTTCCGTTTCGGAAATCATGATACGCGGCTTGGCCGGCTGCGCGGAAAATTCTATCGGCGAGCAATCACCTGCATTCACCAGCTTCGTGCAAAGCGCCAGGTGTCCGAGAACGACGCCCTCATCGCCACGCGGAATGCGATGCCCGCCGGCTGGTCCCTTCGTTGCTTGCGGCAAGGCAAGCAAGTACTTTACGAGCGTGTGCATGCGGCTACCTTCCGGCAACACATTCAACATCGGCTCGGGTACTTTCAATATGTTCACCTTACCTTGCGGTTCATCCGGCAAGGTTCCGACGATGAAAGCAAGTGGCTTCTCTAAAACAAGCACACCGAGAGTGAAGTCTTTTTCGACATCGCCAGCAGCCAAAGCAGCCAGTGCCGCTTTCGGTTCCTCAAGTAATTCTTTGGCTCGCGGTCCATGCTCCGGCGGTGGCTCCTTCATCACGTCACCAGTATCAAACCTGATGCCGGGGAAGCTGCGCGCAACGTGCGTCAGCACAACAGACACTGAGTGTTTGCAAATTTCCTCAAAGTAGGGGCATGAGCAAACAGCTTTGAAACCGTCTTTGCCATCGGCTGTCAACGTGACTTTGTAAGGCTGCGGCTCAGAGCCGATAACAAGGGCTTCCGCTTCGCTGCCATCCTCATTCTCGTCGTATTTGAGGACTTTCTTACGTCGCCAATATTGAACGCCACGCCTGTACACAGGCGGGCTTGCGGCGTCCATAAGAGCCTGAAGGGGGATGATTGTTCTTTTGCTGGATGCGGGCTTCATTCAGTCCGTGACGCCATAAAAGGATGACGCTAAACGCGAGTTTTCCGCCTCAAAAATGCTTGAGCGCGAAAAAATCCCAGAGATATAAAGCTTAGCATGCTATCGCGAATCAGGAAAACTTCGCAGGACTTTCTTGCATTTCTTGCATTACTGGCGCCTGGTTTTCAGGAGGAGCATAAGATTCGGCAATTCCAGCAGCTCTCGAGGTAGCGCCGATGCTTTGACGCTGACTGAGAAGCCGTTGCAGTTCCGCCTGGCGAGACTCCAATTGCGAACAGTAACTCTGCCACACCTCTGCTTGAGAACGCAAAATGCGAGCATTGTGCGTCAGCTCCGGCAGAAGACTTTCAACTTCACCGATAAGCGCCGAAGCTTTATGCAGCGGGGGCCGAACAGAAATATTGTCATTTTGCTGGGCGCGAGCTGCCGTCTCTGGGTCGATCAGGAAGAAATCCTCTTTAATTCGCAGCAATGTCTCTTTAATACGAAGGGCTCGTTGATAAGCAAGCTCAGCTTCATTTTCCAACCACTCCTTGCGCTTTCTTTGCGATGCGATGTCGGCATTCAGATGATCTAGCGCGCGCCTGCGCAAGGTTAGCTCACCTTCGCGATTGCTGAGGTCTTTTTCGCGCAGCTCGAGAACTCTTTGACGCCACAGCACTAGTGCAATCAGAGAGCTGGAGAAACCGACCACAATTAGAGTTAAAAGGATGTAGCCCCGCTTCGAACCATTTAATTCGGTCCAATTACTGAATACAGCGCCGGCAAGATCATCTAAGAAAGCTGGCGCAACTCCGCGGATGTAATAAACCCGCCCAATCGCTTGCCCCTTCGGATTGTTGATGAGCTGGGCTTTTTCATCGCGCGGATTTCGATGAGCATACTGAACGGCCGTTGGCGGCGGATTTGTCAGCCAATCAAAGGGCTCATTTTGCTGCTGAAGATATTCGGCATTGAGCTTAGGCTGCCAGGTTTCCTTTTTGTACTTGTCAGATGTTTTGAACAGGATCTCGCGTCCATCGGGATCTGTAATGACGATTCCAAAAATTCCGAAAGTACAATTCAAAACTCGTTGGACTTCTTCGTCTTGTCCAGCAAGGATAAGATGAGACAAGGTCATTGGCAAAGTATGGTGCAGGAGATTGAAATCGACGGTCTGCACTCGATAAATGGTGCCGTTCCAATAACTTTGATAATGGGAATGGCACATTCCCATCCAAAAGATCAGTCCAACTAAAAGGACTGTGGGAAACAAAAAGCGCTTCTGTATGGATCTAACTAGCCTGTTCATCGGCTAAATGGCTCACGGGGGTAGAGGTATCCAAGCATGGATATAGCATTGACAAGCGCCAATGTACATACGTGTTTTAATCCCCCTCGCGCTGATGCTCGGCTGTAGCGGAGCCCAATCCGAACATCGGACAGCTCATCCAAACTTCGGACAGCTCTTGGACCAAGCTACAACCCGGCTGACCTGGAAGCCCAGTCACACAACCTAACCCACATTCTATGGGGACGATGCCATGCGTCGAAATGGCTCTTAAGAATCAGACGTCGACCTTATGGAAGCTGCTGAAACCGCTGGCGCTCTTAGGATAACCCAACACCGTGGCGATGCATGGCATCGCCCCTACACCAATCTAATGCCACATTCTGTAGAGGCGACCTCAACAACTTCCGCCGTTTTTTCTGACGCTATAAGTCTTTCGCTAATTAAGACGTTTAAAAAAGGTGACCGCCCCCGGAGGGGCGGTCAATTTCATTTTGGCCCCTTGGGGCCCCGCCTAATGGCGTATGTAGTGCATTTAGGTAGAAATATTTAGCTTTCTAGAACTTTGTTGTCTCTATAAGAGACCTCCGAAAAGCTGTTTCCTGCACAAGTTATTAATACCCCAAAGCTGACAAGTGGTAAACATGAATTCTGTTATCTGCAATACAAAAACGGACGGAATGTTATCTGCATAACAATTTCGAGAATGAAGAGGATGAACAATTCTGTGTGCCCAGGTTTAGGTGAAAGATCTTTCCCATCGACGATAGAATACGCCACTTGGGGGCGCCCGGCGAATCCATTCTCCCACAATGGTTTGCGGAGGCGCAGACAAAACAGCCCCATCGTTGTCATGGTCCAAAAAGTTTCACCTCAACCCTATAGAGGCTAGCGGGCCCCTACTTAACTTAAACCTGCTGAAGTTTGGCTTCAAGAAGGAAAGCGGCCTTCCTCCTCAGGGGGGCTCCCAGACATCATCCATGAGATCCCCCATCTTTTTCCGCATACGCCATGGCATCAACACTAGAGAATGTGGCGCCAGGGCTGAGCCATACCATCGCTCTCGCTTCATGGGACCTGCATTATTCACATGTCGACCGGTCTGACTAAACGCCCAATTGCGAGAACTTGATTGGCTTGGCTGGTTCGATAACATACGGTTGCAGCTTGAGCCCAAACCAGGCTACGTCCCGCCAGGCTCCGCCCTTGTATCCAACGCTGTTATAAACGCCAATCAAATTGAATCCCATTGATTTATGCAGCGCCACCGATGCCTCATTTGGCAGAGTGACACCAGCGTAGGCATTGTAATAGCCCAAAGTTCTCAGCCCGTCGAACATGTATTGATAGAGCCGCTTGCCAATCCCCTTTTGACGAGCCGCTTCCTTGACATAGATTGAAACATTGACATCCCAATCGTAAGCAGCTCGGCTCATATGCTGGTCGGCATAACAATAAGCAACGACAGCGCCATTGGATTCATAAACAAGCCAGGGGTACGTCTTCAGCGTTTGGAATATTCTTTTCTCCATCTCTTCGACAGACGGAGGCACTATTTCAAAAGATACGTTGGAATTTGGCTGGCAAAAAGGCGCATAGATTTCATAAACGGCTTTAGCATCTGCCGGCTTAGCGACACGAATAGGCATTGAGATTTACCTTGTTGGATCAAAACTTGCTCGTTCTATTTTAAGCAATATGGTCCAACGAAAAAAGTGACCTGGGATCTTGAATACCGAAGATTGGCTTTCAAGGTCACCTCTTTGATCGAGTCCAATCAACTGGATGAATCATCAATGACTCTCCAGAATGCTTACTGCCGAGTGGCTTGTGTGTGATGCCAATTGTTAATCGTTCCAAGGGAGAGAGTTCTTGCCCTTTTGTCATCCAGAAAAAGAAAAAGGCAATGACGATCACAAGTATTAGCGTGATAACGGCCGCGGCCCAAGCAGTATCGAATTGCTTTTTGCTGGGAAGTGAACTAAATGCTGGTGTGGATCCAGAGCTTACCCCCATACCAGTATCCGAAATCACATTGAGACTTTCATTCGAGTTTGTGTTTATGACGGGGAAATTGGTGCCTGAGTTTTGCGCAATAGTCGGAGAACTTTGCGAGCCGACCGCAGGCAGATTCTCCTGAGACGCTCCATAAACGAGTACTTGTGACGGCCGCAATCGATCTAGCAAATCGCCTTGACTCTTTTTCTTTTTTACAGGAGCCTGCTCTTCGACTTCTGTTTTTGCGGATTCATCAACTACGGGAATCTCCGCAGCGGAGAATCTTGACTCGGGCGAACGATCAAGTGTAGTTCGAACACCGAAATAGCGCCCCCCCGGCGCCCCACCCTTCTTCCTACTTCGCCTCCGCTTTGCTGAGCGCGAGACAAAGGCACCGCCAGAGCCGATCGCATCACCGGCAGTGCCATCATACGCGGTGCCATCCGGCGCATCATCGTCGCTTGCATCGCCGACAATACTTTCAAAGTTTGCCGGTACGACGACCTCCTCACCAAGAGGCGGAACGTCTTCTATGCGGCAAGAACGTAAATAGCGAAGCAGTCTGGCTGCATTGCGTATTTCTTCTGTTGGATGTGCTTCCAAAATATAAAACGCATCAGATTCGATCGGATTTTCAAGATCAGCGGCGCGAAACAATAAACAATCATCACCACCACGCAACTCCCACCAGAGCCCCGGGTCCAGCTTGATCATTTTTACGGACAAGTAAATCAGCCAGGCTGAGAAGTTATCCAGATAAGAAGCGAAGTGTGTCGCTGCTCGTTGTGGATGTTGGTAGTTGCGGTGTCCAAGCTCATTGCTCTGCCGTCCTGCCAGCTCCGGAACAAACATGGCATCATAATCGATTACACGAATGCCGCTGGCATCAATCAAAATATTGCCGTGCTGAAGATCACCGTGTGCGATTCCGTTTGCGGACAAACTCTTCATCAAATTTGTCCACGCCAACAAAAATGCTTCCAAGCGGGTGCTTTGCGTAAGGTTGTTTTGAAGCCAGGGAATCAGACCCTCACCATTTATCCAATTCATTTTTAGAATCGGAAACGTAGTACCTAAAAGCTGCAACCCCGTTTCCTGGAAATCAAATTTGACGAACGAAGCCAAATTCAATTTACGCAACTGCTTACCAATCGCCGCGTATCGTTCAACCTGATCCGGCACATTGTGCAGGAAAAACCGTAATGCCCAGGTAGCGTTTGTTGCCTGCATTTTGTACACGCTGGCAAACATACCAGTGTGTGGGCGTGGAATGCCAAACTTATCTAACTCGGCGCTGCTTTCAGCCAACTCAGTATCGCTAAAACTCTGCTTAGGATTTTGTACCGCTTCGTTATAATCTTGCGGACTTGGCCAAAAAGTTCTCAGCAATGCACCTTTTTTCTCGCGAATAGCCCCAGACGACTCAGCAAGCTTAGCCATATGCCTTTGCTCCGTCCCACCCCATTTCTACTTACCCAGAAGTGCATAGACTGGGGATTAGATGAGCAAAATTTGAGCTTCCGTACTTCCAGATTGTTTTCTAGAACTTGTCCAAAAATAGGCTTCAGCTGCGCCACGCAGCAAGTATACAAAAAATCCCGGCGAAGCACAAAGGACAACTGAAAAAGTTCTAATTCGGCTAGCCGTTTGTCTCCGAAGCACAAGCACACCTTAGCCAAGTCGGCTTCTTATAAGCTATTTTTCTGAGCGCCGCGTAGTCTTTAAGAGCGACTTCCTTTGTTTGATCGTAGAGCAGCTCTCCCATGGAACCATCTTTGTTCTGGAAAACGCAGTTGCCTCGTGTATCCACGTAAAAGTAAACGTGTTGCTTATACTGATAGACAATTGTTTTTACGAAAGTCCGTCCCTGCTGTGTGTAACGCCGAATAGCCCTCACCCTGTAATTCGCTGTTACGTCCCGAGCGTTGGAAAACTGCGCATGATTGTAGGGATCAAAAACAGTTGTGGTTCCACCAATTTGGAAGCGATCCCACAAGACGTCAACTTGATCGTAATCTATCCCAAAGCTGTAACGCTTCCAGTCCTCGATCATTTCTTTGTACTTAGCTTCGTTTGGCTGGCAGTCCGCTGCTGTATACGTCTTTTGCGCTTTGGGAATCGGTCTGGTGTTGACCGGAAACGGACCTGGCTCTGCTGCTTGTGGCGTGGTCGAGGCGTCATGTTTCATCCACTCCGGTCGGACTATGAACCAATCCCCCTGGGTTGTTGCTCCCTTTCCGTCTGTGCGAACTTCAAATCCACTACCTGGAACAACCTTTGTAATTACTGCTGTTTCCCAGTATTTTTCATCCTTTATGAAGTTGCGAGATACTTTGACTCGATCGCCAACCTTGAAGGCGCCAGAGACTTGCGCCTGAGGCTGAACAGGCGCATTGGGCGGATTCGCCGCTCCTATGCCAATCCCACCGGGGTTCACGCCACCAGCACCCGGCACTGCCGGTGGTGCCTGATTATCCGGCTTTGCAGGCGCAGGCGGTGGTGCACCTGGCGCGCCCGGCTTTATAAACCTTTTGGAGACAATATATTCCTCCGGGCTGGAATAGCCCTCTCGAGGATCCAATCTGACTAAGAAATCGGCGCCTTCTTGTTTGACAATGGTACCGGGAAACCATTGAGTTGCGATTCCATAAGGCGAACACTGCACCCGATCTCCGACCTTCTGCGCTGATGCTGAAGAAAAAGGTATTAGAGAGACAAGGGCGGAAAGTAGAAAAAGTCGGATCAATCTGAATTTTGAACTCTGGTACATGGCAGCCTCCTGAGCTGCGGCCATTTTAGCCAGAAAAAATCCAATTACCTTGACCACTTAGACTCTTGCATGCGTAATAATTGCCTTTCTAAACAAAGTACGAAGTAGTCCACATCTCGGCAGAAACGAATCATGGCATATAGCGCGGAAATAAGTAGAGCAAACCCCTCTTGCATTGTCATTCTCATCGATCAATCCGGATCAATGGAAGATCCATTCGGACAAGGCGCCGGCAAGCGAAAAGCGGACGGAGTGGCTGACGCAGTCAACCGTCTATTGCAAAACCTGGTGATTAAGTGCGCAAAGTCAGAGGGTATTCGCGATTATTACTATGTAGGCGTCCTCGGCTACGGCGACCGCGGGGTCGGACCTGTATTTACCGGCTCGCTTGCCGGACGCGAACTTGCACCGATTTCAGAGATAGCAAACAATCCCGCCAGAGTTGAACAGCGAAGCAAAAAAGTCGACGACGGTGCCGGCGGAATCATTGAGCAAAAAATCAAATTTCCCGTCTGGATCGATCCGATTTACAAAGGCGGCACACCGATGTGCGAAGCCCTGAGACAAGCAAAACGCATGATCAGCGACTGGTTGCATCAACATGTTGGCTGCTTTCCGCCGATTGTAATTAACATCACTGACGGTGAGGCCACCGACGGAAATCCTGAAGATGCCGCAGAACAACTAAGACGAATGTCCAGCGAAGACGGCAACGTTCTCCTATTCAACCTGCATATCTCGTCATCAAATCACATGCCGATTGAGTTTCCCGATTCTGAAAGCCTCCTGCCGGACAACTATGCCAAACTACTTTTCCGCATGTCCAGCAATCTCCCGGACTACATGTGGTCCATGGTTCAAGAAGAGGGCATCATTATCTCGGATAATCCGCGTGGATTTGTATTCAACGCAGACCTTGTGTCCGTGATTCGCTTTCTCACAATTGGTACGCGACCCAGTAACCTCAGGTAGCGGAGCGCGCTCTGATGAAAATCTGCTACCGAGTTTTTTGGCTGCCCAAAAGAGGATCAAGCATCGAGGAATACGAAGATGCTTTCGCTCCCGGCGCAGCCGACGGCATGCTCGAAGATAGCAATAACGAATTAGAATCGAAACAGTTCAAATGCGCCGTTGCCGATGGCGCAACTGAAACCTCGTTTTCCGGACTCTGGGCACGAATTTTGTGTAAATCTTATATAGATGGTGAATTAAAGATCTCTGACAACGAAATACTCGGGCAACTGCAAAGACAATGGTTCGCAGAAGTCTCCGGTCGCCAACTGCCCTGGTATGCGGAGGAGAAACTCGCATCTGGCGCATTTGCAACAATCGCGGGACTGACAATAAGTGAGGAGAAAAAACAATGGAGCTGGTCCGTCACAGCCCTCGGCGACAGCTGCTTTTTCCAGATCCGAGATAAACAAGTTGTAGCTTCGGCGCCACTGAGCAAATGGGAAGACTTCAACTACAATCCAGCTTTACTTTCCACAAGGCAAGCCTCTAATGAAGGCATTTTGCAAGAAGAAAAAAACGAAAGCGGCCAATGCAAAAAAGGCGACGTAATTTATCTGATGACCGATGCAATTTCAAAATGGTTCTTGCATCGGCAAGCTCTCCAGGGCGACGCAGTTAGCATTCTGGAAAACCTCAACGATAAATCCGCGTTCGCTGAACTTGTCGATGAAGCACGAAATGAGAAAGACTCCGACGGGCGCCCAATGATGCCCAACGATGACGTCACCTGGACACGAATCAGCCTGTCATGAGGTTGAGAATTGATGAGAATTTTGCTGCTTTGCATGCGATATATGGTATCTATACAGGCTCATAAGCAAAGAAGCGAGATGGGCAATAGCCCAGCGAACCTTCCGAGCACCTAGTGACAGATAGCCCTGCACTCCATCTTTCAGGAGATTGACATGACGTTGCAGACCAAAATTTCATACACCCCGTATAAAGAACACGATTTCACACACCTGAAGAATCTCACCGGAATCTCTGACAAAACTCTGGAAATTCACTTAGCCCTGTACGCTGGTTACGTAAAGAACACAAATATTCTCAACGAGAAAATCATCGAACTTACAGAGCAAGGCAAATCCGGACAACCTGAATACGCCGAACTCAAGCGCCGCTACGGCTTCGAATACAACGGCATGAGATTGCACGAATACTACTTCGGCAATATGAAGGCTGGCGGAGCAAGCGAACTCAAAGAGAGCAGCGAAATCGGCAAGAAAATCAGCGAAGTTTACAGCTCGCTTGAAGTTTGGAAAAACGATTTCAGCAAAGTTGGTGCCATGCGCGGTGTTGGTTGGGCAGTGCTCTTCCAAGATCCAATGACCAAAACATTGTCCAACCACTGGATCACTCTCCACGAAGAAGGCAACGTCGCCGGCTTCGTACCGATCCTGGTTATGGACGTATGGGAGCACGCCTTCCTCCTCGACTACAAGCCGGTTGATCGCCCGAAATACATCGAAGCGTTCTTCGCAAACGTCGATTGGGATGCAGTTGAGAAGCGTCTGATCAAATAACCGTTGCTCTATAGATCACAAATAACAATGGAGAGCGAGCAGTAACTACTGTTCGCTCTCTTTTTCGGCAACTTATCAACGACGAACACCAGTTCTGTGGCTCTTTGGCAATCTAGCAAAAATCACGCTACTATATATCAGGTGGCATCGCGAGGACCGCGTCATATGAATTTTTCGGCAGGCTCATCCACAAAATTGTTGTTTGGATTTGCCCTCGTTTTATCGATCGGTCTTGCAGGGACACCGGAATCCTTTGCGCAAAGCAAAACGGCGGAAGCAAAAACAAAATCTGCGAAAGGAGCAAAGATGAGCAGCAACGAGAAGGTCGTTAAGAGCAAAGAAGAGTGGAAGAAACAACTGACTCCAGAGCAATATCATGTAACCCGCGAGAAGGGCACAGAACGTGCATTCACAGGTCAGTACTGGAATAATCACAAGGAAGGAACCTATTACTGCATCGGATGTGGAACGGAGTTATTTACCTCCGATCAGAAGTTCGATTCAGGCTGCGGTTGGCCAAGTTTTTCGCTTCCAAGCAATAAAGATCACATAACCGAACACACTGATACCACTCATGGAATGGTTCGCACCGAAGTCGTTTGCAGTAAATGCGAAGCCCACCTGGGTCATGTTTTTCCGGATGGTCCGGCACCAACAGGACTGCGATACTGCATCAACTCTGCATCGTTGAACTTTGACGAGAAAAAGAAAAAGTAATCTCACTTCCTATAAGCAGGCACTCTACCAGACCTAGAAACTGGGAAGCAGCGCTTGTATTGCTTAGGATTTTGGCCTAACTCCGATGTAAAACTTCGGAACGATGTTTATCGAAGAGGAGCGTCCTCCGCCAGGCTGTTCCAATTCGAAAACATGAACTTCCACGTTTGGCAATTTCTTCAGCGTTTCAACAACCTTCTCTTCTCGTTTGTTTAAGTAGCCATGGCTCCAATCAGCATTTGGTCTAACTTGTGGGTGACCATTGAATCGCGGTTTTTCGTTCACTTCCAATACCGGAGTGAATTTGGATCTGCCATTTTTAAGAACTCCGTCTGCCATTAGGTTATCGATGTTGTTGGCAATATCATTTGCAAACTTTTCATCCGACTTAGCCTTATTATCTGCCGCGATCTTTTCAGAGCAAGTCCTAGCTGTCATCGCAAGCTTGGTGACACTATTAACGCCCGTAATTTTGAAATCGTCCATCAGCTCTTGGGCTACCTGAGTTGCCGCCCCAAGCTCCTGCGCAGTCGGTTTTTCTGACAATTTCAAACTGGCACGCAGTGAGTCAATGCTGAAATGTTGGTCTTTCTCAATTCCAGGAAAAGTCTTAACGCATTTAGCAAGAATTTCGCTTTCTGACATGGGAACAGCCTCTCTCTGAAGCAAACACTTCCCGGAGCCATTTTCCCTTCCTTTATGTTACGCAATTGCACTGGCACAGCAATGGTAAAAACACGAATGAGCTCGATCCTCATGCTTGTTGAATTCAGAAGCCTGCGGGTGTCCAGATGAGAAATCTCTGAATTTATGCAACTGGAATATTGTCTAGACTGAACATAGAAGGCTATCATTCAAAAATGCAAGCCTTCAGGCAGGTAAGGAGCAAGAAATGGCCCCAGAAGCAGATAGAGTGGAAACCGAAGTTGACGAACAGAAGAAGAAAAAGAAGGAGCTCGAAGATAGCCTGAACTTACCGCCAACAACCGATCCGGTTACACCATTGGCGGTATCGCAAGAAACAGCTGAAGCTGTAAACACTCCAGACACCTCCGATGCAAATACATTCGATATCTACCGCCCGCAACTTACCATGCAGCAAGCTGCAGCGCTCTTAGGTAAATCGGTTCGCGCGCTAGAACGCAGCCTGTCCGGACGCTGGGGAAACAAGTTACCTGAAGGATGGAGTGCTCGCAAGGTAAAAACAGAACAAGGTGAAGAATGGCGCATAATTCCACCGGCGGGCTTCAAAGTAAGGTCCAATCGTCAGGAGACAGAAAAGGCGATACAAGAGATTCTTTCATTTGATCCAAACAAATCGTCATCTTCAAGCAGCCCGCTCGAAATGATCGACTTTAGTCCTTCCAAGCGCGGTCAAGAAACACCGACAATCGTCATAGACCGCAGCGAAGATGTAGAGTTACTGCTCAGGGAACTGCTGTCTGTTCAGAAAGCTCTCTCAGAAGAACGCCGATTGCATATGGAAGATTTGCGAATGGTGGCTCAACTTCAATCATCTATGCGTCTAATTGAGAGTAACGCATCCGAGAATGCTCATGCAAAGTCGGAATTACAGTCAACGAAGCAAGAGCTAGAAACTTTGAGGCGAGAATATGATAGGCTTGCCAAGCTACCATGGTGGAAACGCCTATTCGGTTTCGGAAAACAGGCTTAGATTGCCTGAGCGCTTGTCAGGGTTATGCATTCGAGCCACTGAGAAGCAATCACACAGGAGAACCATAATGTCCAACATGCCATTTACGATTACTTACTGCGGGGCTTGAGGCTACAAATCCAGAGCTGTCAGTTTGGCAGCTGAAATTGAAGACAAGCTCGACGAATCTTCCAAGTTGTTTCAGTCCTCCGGCGGTGTATTTGAGATCGAATACAAAGGCCAGCTGATCTTCTCGAAGAAAGCGACCGGCAGGTTTCCCGAAGATGGTGAAGTACTTCGCGTCGTTGCCAATCTGGAACAGGGAATGAGCCTGCAGGATGCCCAGAGCGAAGCAGCCAAGGGAATTCCACAGCTTCCAAGCTTCTTCGAATGGCTCAATGGCTTCATGGCTAGACGTGGGGCCCAGAAGGGAAGCTAGATTCTCAACTTTTAATCAAAGATTCCTGAACTTAGACGGAGGCGGGTTTGAATCATGAAAACCCGCCTCCGCCATGTTTTTGGCGTATCGGTTGTTCTGCAACTTTGAGCGAACTCAGCCTGTAATCCCTTGCAGCACTGGGGTTAATCTATATTGAAAAGCTTCTCTAATAATTGGAGAATATAGCCTGGCGGGGCAGGAAAGCTATGGACATAGTCTTTGAAGGCGCTTTGAGCAAAGAGTGGGGCATGAGAGATGTCCTCAACTCAATTTTGCAAGAGCCTGGCATGCCCTGGTCCGTCCTGCGCATTTCCGCCACCGGAAGCCCCATGCAGGGCAAGATTCTAATTGCCAACTGCCAGTATGTTATTGCCGCATTTTGCACCGGCTGTCCACATGATGCTGATCCCTATGAAGCTCTTCGGACGACATTGTCGATGACCGAAGGTACATTTGCCTTTCTTGCGCTGTCTGAGAAGGAAGCCGCTAATTTTGATCATTCGCTCTACATTGCAATCGAGCGGCTTATGGACAGCCTTACGAAAATGCCGGTTGAAAGCAATGAATTGTTCGACGAAAAAGGTTTGCTGGATCGCATTTTTGGTAACAAAGCAAACTTACTTAAGCAAGAAGAAAACAACGATCCGCAGCAGGATTCAGGCGAGCTAGACTTCAACGCAGCGCCTGAAAAAAGCTCAGAGCAAGAGCCCGCTATTGGACCCTTCGCTCAAGCCAAAAGCCGGCAGGACGCCGCAGTTGCAGGGATTGAACCGCTTATTCCACAAAGCAGACAAGAAGCGTTCGCCAGTGTTGTTGCAGGTGAAAATCGATCTGCTGAAGAAATTGCTTTCACAGACTTAGCGTTCAATCGCACAACAGCAACCGGACAATGCCTGCGACGAAGCGCGGAATATCCAGTTCCGAAGATTGAGGGTCAGGCACCACAGGCGGCACCGATTGCCTCGTTCAAGATGCTTGAACCATTCATTGATTCAGCGCAAGCCATAAGTGGCGTTGGCACGATAAGTCCAGGATTTTCGCAAACGGCCGCAGAACAAAGAATAAGTCTTGGACGACTGCGAAGTCTGCCAAGTCATGCAAACGGTAAATTTAGTTGGCAGCGCTTGTGGTATGAGTTGCGCGCACTCCAATGGTTGCCGTTATTCTTATTACTAGTTGGACTTGCAAGTTTTATAGCTCCTCAAATTTGGCCGACTGGCGGCAACGACGGTTTGTTCAGACAAGAAAAAGTTCGGGCAGCCGCAACACCTGCAGCGCAAGTACATTGAACTCCAAACATTCAAAAAAGGGATGAATTATGGAAACTCTAATGGGGAGCCACACAATGAACGATGAGCAGACCAGTGCGCGACACAAGCGCATCAAGGTCGCCATAGACGGACCTGCTGGTGCCGGTAAATCGACGTTGGCCAAGCGCGTTGCTGACAAGTTGAACTATCTCTACATCGACACCGGCGCCATGTACCGCGCAGCCACATGGGTTGCACTTGAGCAACGAGCAGATCTTAACGATCACGATCGCGTTATCGAACTTGTCCGTCACGCTTCAATCGAGTTGAAGCCAGCAGATGAATCCTCTCAAGGGCGCGTGCGCGTCATCGTTAATGGTGCAGATGTAAGTTTCATTGTTCGCTCGCGCATTATCACCAAATTCGTCAGTGCTGTATCTGCAATTGCTGGCGTGCGTGCACTCCTTGTTCAAAAGCAACAGGAGCTTGCCAAAGAAGGTGGTGTCGTGATGGACGGCCGCGACATTGGAACAGTCGTTCTAGCTGATGCGGAGTTGAAGATCTTCCTTACCGCCAGCGCGGAAGTAAGAGCGGAGCGCAGACTTAAAGACATGCGCGAAATGGGTCAAATGCAAGACCTTCAAACGATTATTGCAGACATCAAAGAACGCGATCATCTCGATTCAACTAGAGCGACATCGCCAATGCGACAAGCTGACGATGCGATTCTCATCGATACCGATAATTATTCTCTAGACCAAGTTACAGACAAAGTACTTGAGCTCTGCGCAAGTAGAATCACCGCTCAATAAGTAAGGCTGTAAATAAAAAGGCGAGACGATTCTCCTGACGATCTAAATCGATGGACCAGCATTTGATTTGGAGCGAACGCTCTCAAAGATCGAAGCCGGCAAGATGCCGGCGCTCCCGGGATCGAACCCCGTAGGAGCGAATCAATCTAAACAACTTTCGCCGTACCATCATTTTGTCTGTCAGACTTTCTACACCCATTTATCAGCACGTCTTGCGCGGTACAGTGATTTCGTAACGTCTAACACTTGTGTTGGAAAATGAATCACTCATCTGAGTTATCCGAACAATATGTATGCAATAACATTCCGGCAAAACCCCTAATCGGAAAAGACCGCAAATCGGGATTTCCATTTTGTTCCACAGGATATCCACAGCAACATGCAAAATTCTGTTGAAATCCCCCCTCGCTTTAATGCATGATATTGAAATAACTGTAAGAATTTAGATGAATGAAGTTTATCGAAGACGAAGGTCTCGGGTGTTCCGAGTCCCGTTTTGTGCTGCAGTAAGGGAGTCAAACGATGGTAGAAGGTACCTTAGTCGTAAATCTCGATCCGCCCTATGTGAGTTTCGTCGAGCACGAGGGCGTCAAAACAGGAGCGGAGAGAAGACGTCGCGCAACAGCATTTAAACATTGCACGATTCAGGAATTGCGCATGATGCTCATTGACTTAGGCGCAATTGTTCCTTACCAACATTGGCCACCTAGAGATTGCATGATGCGCCTTCCAGGCACTTATTCTCAAGCCACATTAGATAAGCTGGGTCTGGAAACGAAAAAAATTCATGCCAACTAATTTTTCGTTGGGGGTTTATCTTCAGGGGTGGTGCCAAAAGCGCCACCCTTTAAGTTTGCGGATGACATCGAAGAATTATCGTGCACATTCCGATTTCAGAAATATTTTCAACACAGCCCGTGTTGGCGGATTCAAATCTTCAGGCAACGCATTCAATTCAAAGAAGCGCATCTCAAAGCTCTCTTCATCAGCTGCTCTTGGTTCTCCCTCGAAATTGCGAGTTATGAATCCAGTAGTGACGATGAAAGCTTCGTCTCCATTCGGATAAAAGTGGTGCAGCTCCGGTCCAGAGAATGTATGAAAGAATTCCAGGTCGATTGCATTAATCCCAGTTTCTTCAAAGAGCTCTCTGCGAGCGCACTGCTCCAGGGTTTCACCAGGTTCCATCGATCCGCCGGGTAACCCCCAGAGTCCATTATCGGAGCGGCGCTCCAAAAGCAGACATTTGTCACGCAGCACAAAAATACACGTGCCGATAACAATGAAAGGGCGCGAACCAATCAATGCCCTCATTTCCATCACGTATCCCATATTCGAAGGTTTCCTTGAACATTGCTTTGGCAGTCGACCATGCTCGATCTTCGCAGATTTCGCCTATGAACGAGATTCATATTTGATCACATGAAAGCACGAAAAATCAGTGCAGGCGGTGCCACGCAAGCGATCGCCGGTGGTCAAGAATACATAACGTATTGCCGTCTGCTATTTTTGACGAATGCAAACAGACCCGCAATACCTTGAGACAGAAAACGCAAAACTGCGAAGACTGCTGAAACTTTTGATCCATGTAGCAAGCACTGCACAAGGCGCTCAAGATCGCGGCTACTTTTTGAGCAGATGTTTGGAAGAAATCTGTCAAACGTACAATTGGACCTACGCACAAGCGTGGATGGTTTCAGAAGAACAAAAAGTAATCACCTGTGATAGCAGTGCCTTCTTCGCAAGCGGCATGTTTGATGAATTGCGACAGGACAGCCTCGAGAGAAGATTCACCAAGGGCGTTGGGCTTCCCGGACGAGTCTGGGGACTGCGTGTCCCTCTGTATATAGGGGACCTTTCCAAGGAATCTGGAATGAATTTTCCGCGCCAAAACATAGTCATGAAATTCGAACTAAACTCCGCATTTGCTTTCCCACTCTTCAATGGATCTGTCTGCACAGGCGTCTTGGAATTCTATGCAAACTCATTCCCAAGATTAGATTCAGAGGAAGAAAGATTTTTTGAGAAACTCGGAAGTTTCATCGGCACATACTTGATGCAAAAGGAAACTCAAGCCCGCCTGCTATTGAGCGAAATGCGGCATGGTTTCATCCTTGATCACTCCTTCAATGCCTTTATAGCAATGAGCGCAACAGGAACAATTCTGCACTGGAATAAAAGGGCAGAAGAATTCTTCGGTTGGAAGTCGGGCGAGGTTGTCGACAAACTTTTGAGCGAAGTGCTGATTCCTCAGAAGTTCCGCGACGCGCACAACCAAGGGCTTCTACGCTACCTTGCGACTGGACGAGAAATGGTTTTTGACAAAGCAATCCGCACTGATGCTTTATGTAAAAGTGGATCAACGATTCCAATCGAAATGACGATCTTTCCAGTTCCGATTCGCAATGAGTTGATATTCGGCGCTTTCATTAAAGACCTGAGCAGGCAGACGCAAGAAGCGCTTGATTTGCACTAATAATCTTCGCGCACTTCGTCGCGTGCCATCAGGCGTTCGCAAGTCACGGCCATGTCTGCTATATCTTGTGGGCTGTTGGGGGCAACTGCGATCTGGCGACAGAGATCGATTGTTCTGCGCAGGGCGCGCACCACGATGCCCTCATCATGGTATGTCGCAAGGCGAATCTGTTCCCAGCTGGCTCCGTTGCACCACATTTGACTTAAGCCGCAGAATAATGGGCTGAACTCAACAGGAATGTCGATATTAAAATCGCGCTGCATCAGGTACACCTTGCGGCCGATCTTAGCAATGCGTTCCAGCGCCATCTCGACGTTTGGATCTATTTTCGCTGAGGATACATCCTCCGGACGACTTTCCTCGGTGACCAGCGCCGTCAAAACAGCAGCAAACTCATGAACTTGCAGGCGCTTCAATACTCCGCTCAGAATAACCTCAGAGATGAACAGCTCATTTGTTGCGCGAATTGCTGCAGCCATTTTGCCCAGGTCCGTAACCGTATCTGCATTGAGATAGCCCTGCAGTCGCAGAATGTTCGCTAGCGAATCAAATGTTCGCCAATACTTTCCTATTTCGCGATCTGCAATTTTATTGAGTTCTTTTAGCTTGCCCGTAAGCGACCGCAATCGATCTGCTTGCTTCGAACATGGCTTCTGAACTGGACATTGATAGCAAGGCATTTTTTTTGCCTGTGTCATGATATCGCTTGCTTCTTTTTCCAAGGTATGAATTGCCGCAGCCAATTCATCCATGCTGTGCTTGCCGCCGACGGCACCACGCTTGATTGCTTTTATTTGTTTGTTCTTCGCATTCTGAGCGTCTATTTGCCTCCTGTACCAGGCCAGGTCCCCAAGCTCTCCCGGGCAAAGAGGTTTCGACAAATACTCAAGCTCTTTCTCGTACTGCATCTTCTCTTCGAACAACGGCTCAAGTTGTTGGTTCATCACAAACTGCCCGAAGCTTCGCTCAATTAACTCCCTTGCTTCTTCTATGTTGTGGCGCTGCATCAAGTTCAGAACCATTCCGTAAGAAGGCGTGAACTGGCTTGAAAGTGGGTCAGCTTTTGCAGTCGCTAACTTAGCGACGTCATCGATGTGTTCAAACGGGTGGCGCAAGATAACTACATGTCCAACCGTATCCATTCCGCGGCGCCCAGCCCGTCCGGACATTTGCAAGAACTCAGATGGCCGCAAGTTTCTATGTCCGTCATCCGATCTTTTCGAAATCGCACTTATAACCGTTGTTCTTGCCGGCATGTTTATTCCGGCAGCAAGTGTTTCAGTTGCGAACACGGCTTTAATCAATCCACGTTGGAAGAGCTTTTCGACTGTTACCTTCCAGCTCGGAAGCATCCCGGCATGGTGTACAGCAACACCTTTATACAGATAGTTTATATGGGGATGAGTTTTTAGATTGGCATTATCTGCAACCAATTCATCAATAGCTCGCTTAAGCGTCATTTGCTCATCGCGGTTCAATAGGGCGAGTTCGCCGCAGCTCTTCATCTGAGCTTCACAACCACGCCGCGAAAATAAGAAATAAATAGCGGGCAGCATGTCTCTAGATGCAAGAGTGTTGAGCACTTCTCGCGGATCGGGAAGTGGCTCCATTTTTCTGCGCGCATGTTTGTTAAAACGATCATGACGCTTGCCAAACAGTGACTTCAGCTTGCCATTCAATCCGCCACCAGCATGAAGCAACGGAGATAATTGGCTGTTTCCAAAATAATAGAATCGCAAAGGCACCGGTCTAAAGTCAGACAGTACAAGTTTTGTCGGTCCATGCGTTTGATCGATCCACGCAGTTAACTCGGCGGCATTTGCAACTGTTGCAGAAAGTGCCACAAGCTGAATGTTCTCCGGACAGTAGATGATTGATTCTTCCCAAACAGTGCCCCGCTCGGCGTCGTTCATATAATGACATTCGTCAAGAATCACACTAGAAACACTTGCCATGTTGCGATTAACATCGCCCATGTGTGTTCCATACAGCATGTTGCGGAAGACCTCAGTAGTCATCACGACAACAGCGGCATCACGATTGATTGAGATATCGCCTGTCAACAGACCGACGTTATTCTCTCCATATTTCTTTTTGAGATCTCCGAACTTCTGATTGGACAATGCTTTCAGCGGAGTCGTGTAATAGCATCGCTTGCCGGACCGCAGTGCAAGCTCAACAGCGAACTCGGCGATAACTGTTTTGCCGGATCCCGTTGGGGCGCACACAACAACGCTCTCGCCGCGCTGGAGGTGTCCGATTGCCTCGATTTGAAAGTCATCCAGTTGGAACGGGAAAAGCGAGTTCAAATTGATATCTACAGACAATGAACAGCTCCAGATCCCTTTCCTAAAGATCATAACAAAGTGCTTCGCCTTCTGCGATAGGCGAGGCGAAAATAACCAGCGTTTGCAAAGTCTTTGGCATATAGTAAAGCTATGGTTTAGAGTCGTCAGACTCTATTTGCCTCGCATCAGGATTTCCATTGGATAGAGATCTGGCTCTTTCGGACTCTTCTCGTATCGAAACAACCTTTTCAGCAAGGAAACTTTTGAAAGCGAAGTGCTAGCAAGGGCACCTTCCACGACTTCGAAAGAGACTGGGACCATTGGGCAGAGAGGCTCCTCTAAAACTGCGAGCCGACACCACATACAGTGGCACTCAAGCGCAGTTCAATTCGGTTAGATTGGGCTTGACAGATTCCACCGCTTACTACGGCGCAAGAGATTAGAAGCAGGACTATTTCCCGAAAAGCATTGAATGGATTAGTTTTGGCGTGTAGACTAGTCCAATTATTAATGAGGAACATCACTTGAGGACATTTCTTGCAATCGCTTGCCTAATTGGGCTCTCCGCTCCAGCCTTCGCGGAGAGCGCAATCTCACCGGCACAGGCGAAAAAACAATTAGAGCAAGGTAACCAGCGATATATGACTGGGAAGAGCATCCACGCTCGCATTGACCCGGTGACGCGCGAACGGACCGCGCAACAAGGACAAAAGCCAGTGGCGACGATACTTGGATGCTCTGATGCGCGCGTTCCCCCTGAGATCATATTCGACCAGGGCTTTGGCGAACTCTTCGTGGTGCGTGTTGCCGGCAACGTTTGTTCTACGGCAGAGCTGGCCTCTGTGGAGTACGGCGTCAAATACCTGAAAACTCCGCTTGTTGTTGTGGTCGGGCACACTAAATGCGGTGCCGTGCAAGCGGCTGTGGCTGGCGGTGAACTAAAAGGCTCACTGCCAAAGCTAGTAGGAATGATCACTCCTGCTGTCGATGAAACGAAAACGAAGTTTCCCAAGAAAACCGGCGACGATCTCTTGAACGCTGCGATAGAAGCCAATGTTCGCAAATCAATAAAAGACATGCTTGCCAACAGTCCGGGATTGGAACAGGCGATCAAGAACAAGCAGGTAGAAATAGTCGGCGCAATACGCGACATCGAACACGGCGGCGTAAAGTGGCTTGCACCTTAGTAGGGCATCGTGCCAGCTTCTAAATCTTAAGAGCGTTCCCTCTCGTATGGAGCGCGGACGTCCCGTCCGCCCATAGCCTCACAGAGCCGTTTGTGCTCTACCGAGTGGCAAGCGTCGGCAGTGCCGACTCCGAGTCTTTTGAGAGCGCTTCGATTGCAATCTGATGCCAAAGAGAAGCCAAGTCCTGCACGATGATGGCAAACGGTACGCCACCAATTCAATTGCTTGAATGCGCGGATGAGCTCACTCATGTGTACTCGTAGCCACGGTCAGTTCAATCCAATTGTCACACGCAGAATGATCCGAAGCGTACTTCTGATTAGCAGTCCGCTTTTGTCGGCAAATTTAACCAGGTAGTATGGGTTTTTGAAGTCGTAGGACAGCCCTCAAAGTCCTTCCCACCAGTTGCTTTCTTTGCTTCTTCGGTGTTCTTTATTGCCTTTGTGCGGGGAAGAGCTTTTCTTGCTTTCTTTTTCTTAGAGAGTTGCTCATCTTCGTTCATATCGTTCTTCCTCATCTAATTTCTTAGAGGGTCATCAACGGCTGACCTACGTGAAAGTTGTCATTGATTACTCTGCTCATTACCATTATTGTTGTTATTTACGCTATTATTGCAGAAACGAGGCGTCTGCAATAAGGTACTCTCGATGACGGACTTGTGCAGACGCTCAAGGCGCTCCGTTCCCTATTGCTCCACCCAGTTGCTTCGTCTGTTCTTTCGTACTTTTGATTTCCTTAGTACGGGGAAGAGTTTTCTTCGTTGATCTCTTTTTGTCTTCGATTTTTTCCGTCTCAGTGCTTCTCATTTTTGTATTCCTAAAGTGTTCAGTTAATTCTCTAATTCAATGTTTTACAGCATTGCGGTTTGGAAAACTCCAGGAACCCAGATTCGCCCCCCATCTGCTTGTTCACTCCGTTTGTGTTCTCTATTTCTCTGATTCTTGGAAGGCATTTTTTGGTTTCTTTCTTGCTTGTGTCGCTATTTGCTTGTGCTGTGATTTCATGGTGGCATCCCCCTTTTTGATTTCGATTTGTGAGGGATTTGTGAGTAAGCTCTCTCCCCCTTTCCCTCTATTGATGTGGCTCTCGGGGAATTTAGCCGGATGATTTCGTTCATTTTTGCCGTTGAGTTCAGGATGCTCTTTCGAATAACTACTCCTTGCGTTTCCACCACTTGAACTCAATCACTTCGATCTTTGGCCATCCGGTGTTCTCGCAATTGATTGAAAGCAGACCGTTGAATGATTCCATGCATGAATATGCCTTCACGCTAGCTCCACCTTCAGCCTTGGAGTCTTCGACCTGATAGTGGCCGGAAATCCATAAGCAGCTTTCCAGACGCATTCTTCACTACCAGAATTGCAATTCTTGAAGCGCAGGAATTGCGGCACGCATTGCAGGGATTCGTTGCTAGCGATCGCTTGCGAGATAAAAGACAATGCCGAGATCGCCAGAATAGCAAGCCACGAGCCTACATTCAGCCCCGTGTCGCGAAACGTGTTTTATACCGCACTTAACATTTGCACGGAAGTGCTAGCGTGGCATATTTTCGAATATCGGGACGAGAGGATTCGAACCTCCGGCCTCACCCACCCCAAAGGTGCGCGCTACCCCTGCGCCACGTCCCGAAAACGCGACCTTCATCCTCTTTAGAACGAAAGGCATATTCATTATATTACAGAGCCGGCTTGAAGGTACCTCAATCGCTTTCCCAACGCAGTTTTGCTTGTCCTCCCTGTCGTCATCAGTATTGCCTGCAAACGAAAAGCAAACGTCACGAAATATTTACCGGTTTGCAAGTAGATTCCCATTGTCCCGCCCCAGGTCCCACCATCAACACTCTCGCTCGACCGTCTATGCCGACGCTAAAAGAGACTTACACCGGACAGACCTTTAATCTCTCGCCTCGCTGGTCTGCGCACTTTGGTGCGCAATTGTGCAGCAAATTGAGCACCATTTACCAATGCCCTGAACGCGTTTAGGTACTGAAAAAACAAGCATTCTCTCCGATACTCATATAGATAGCGAGAAGTAGAGCCCACAATCATGCCGCAATTCGACGAGTCATTTCTAAAGCGTTTCTTCCTCGATTATCCGAGTCAGTCATTAACTACTAATGCAAAGTTCTGGACGTTGCCAGATATTCCGGTCTATCAAACCCTGCACCTCTCCGGTGATGTGAGTTTGACATTGAACGGTGCGACTCAAAAGTATCCGGATGGTGCATTTGTTTTCAAGAAAGCAGACGGCTCGCTAGGCGCGCTGCCTCATTCCAGCGCGTGGGGAGGCGGCATAACGGTCGACGGTAGCGCCGTCAGAACTGCGAAATTAGATTTCATGACCAATCGCACAATCGGCAACATGGCAAGCGTTGAGGTCAATGAACAGCTGAAACGCCTCACGGTTCGCATGCCCGAAGGCCAGACCGGCACTTCGTTTAGCTACCCAGCTCCAACAAGCAAGGAACTAGCGGCCGCCGCAGAGGCAAAGAACCTTGTAATTCAAGCCCGCTCAGGCGACAAAATCATCGAGGGCTTTTTCGTCGAGGGCAAGGGCGGAGTACTTCCGACCACCTTTCAAGCCTATAACAATGGCATTAACATCAAAGGCGGCGAATTCATCTCTATTCACAGAGAAGCAAACGGAGAGGTGCGCGGACTTTTCGCATACAAGCCATACAGTCCGGAAGATCTTCGACAATTTACCCAACACGGCCGGTATGCAGCACCGGGAAATGACGTCAAAGAGCTGATGACACTAGATCGGAAGCCCTTGCTTGCCGAATCTCAGCCTCGACTAAATGTAGAATCCGGCAAAGGAATATTTCCACGAGGATTCACCCCAGAAAAAATTGACTTAGCTTTACTACGCGAGCAACTTATCAACGAAAGCGCTCGCGCCGTGCCGCTCCAACAGAAACTGGCACAAGACTTTCCGCACCTTTATTCGTCAAAAGTATTAGATGTCACGCAAGCACGTGTGAACGCTGAGAGACTTTTTGATCAAAACGCAGGCAGCGCTTGGGGACAACGAAAACTTGTTGCAGAAACAGATTCCTTGATTTCAAAAAACAACACACTCGCGATCTCAATCGCGGAAAAAGCCGGTCTTCCCCTTTCCCAGTCGGAACTCAGCACCCTAAAGCTGAGCACAGAATTAGCGCCAAAGAGCGAATCGATGCTATCGAGAGTCGCGGCTTATCTTCCTGAATCGAAACTGACAAGAGCACTCTTTGGTACCGGCAAAGCGGCATTGGGAATGGCAGGAGCAATAGCCGTCACGGAGCTTGCCATCAAAGGTATAGAATTGGCAGCAAACAAAATTGACCTGGCTCGAAATCAAAAACCAGATGAGGCCAAGACAGAACTTGCCATCGATTTCTCGACCATGAGCGATTCTCGACAAAACCACACTGTTTTGAAGCATGCCAAATTCGATGAACTTCTGCAAAAATCTGCAAAGGATCAAATCGACATTAAGGCTGCGCCAGCAGAGAATCCCCGGGCTTAGCCCTGAGCAGCACCCCAAAGCCTGCGGCCTCAGATCCAAAACAGCCAAGATCGGCACGCCGCCTGCTAGCACACGCCTTGCGAATAGAAGTGCCTTGCCAGCTAAGAAACCGAAGCTTATGCGTAGTAATTATTTAGAACTTAGTGAATAAGTAAGCTGCGAACGTGGTGCTTACGGTTGCGAGCGGGGTTTGCCTTACGAGCGCAATAGACTCTTCTGCCGGATGGCAATGTGCCTACTGATAGCTGGTAAGTATCGTCGCAAGGAAGGTCGTCTTCGTCGTCATCGAGTTCATCTACCACCATGAACTCGCTGATTTTTGCCCGCAAGATTGCTTTGAACTGACTGTCCAATTTCTCGAGCGGAACGGCGACCTCCTTAATTGCTTTAAGCATGATAAAGCCAACTCCATAGAACCTTTTCCAGTTTTCCGAAAGCATTGGTTTGGACCAAACTTCCGGATATATGTAGCGGATCTCATCCGCAGTTCGGCGTGAATCATAGCAGACCTTAAACCCGTTTCAACCCTTGACATCCAGGTTGCCAGGCAGAATTAATGTTGCCAATATATCGGACTAAAGTCTCAAGGCTTCCGAAAGAACATCTCCGGCCCCGGCAGCTCCACGAGAGTCGCAAATACAGCCATCCGACGTGGAACATAAAGAACAATCGCAGCAAGTTCCAGAAGCGGTATTGCGCTTGGAGGCGCAGCCATGACTCTTGCCCTGCTTAGCGGCACAATCATTGACGAAAAGTATGAAGTCCTCGAACTGCTCGGAACGGGCGGCTACGGCAGTGTATACAAGGCAAAACAGATTGGAATAGAACGTCAAGTTGCCATAAAACTGTTGCACATTGCTGCCACCGACGACGCCGAAAATATTGAACGCTTCCGCCGCGAAGGGCTTGCGATGGCTTCTTTCCAACATGCAAAT
Source organism: Candidatus Obscuribacterales bacterium (assembly GCA_019747875.1). Lineage (GTDB taxonomy): Bacteria > Cyanobacteriota > Vampirovibrionia > Obscuribacterales > Obscuribacteraceae > JAIEPM01. Next base: position 26,566 of record JAIEQI010000083.1, on the reverse strand, counting down.
ATTCCAACCGTTTATCAGTTCGGAATTTGGCAGGGGCGAATTCCATACATTGCGATGGAGTATTTACAAGGTCATTCATTGCGAGCTGAACTTTCAGAAAAAACCACCCTAAAACCAGAGCGCGCAATATCAATAACACTGAGCATTTGCGCAGCGCTTGCCTATGCCCATTCGCATGGCGTTGTTCATAGAGACTTGAAACCAGAAAACATTTTTCTCTCAAGAAATGCCGATGAAGAACTCATCAAAGTTTGCGATTTTGGTCTGGCACGATTTTTGCCCACGAGCAAGAACGCATCCGAACTCGAAACACTCACCGCCACTGGTTTGCTAATAGGCAGCTCAAACTACATGAGCCCGGAGCAATGCCATGGCAAGCGCAGTGACGAACGCTCAGACATTTACAGCCTCAGTTGTATCCTCTTTGAGATGCTTACTGGTCAGCCGCCTTTTGTGGCAGAGAATCCGATTGCGTTGATCCACATGCATATCAACGCAGCAATACCGCAACTTACCTGGAAAACAGACTTGAACAAAGTCATATGGAAAGGATTGCAAAAAGATCCAGCGCTGCGATACCAAACCATGAGTGAACTAGATGCTGATCTAAATGCAGTTGGAAATGGAAGAAGCCTGAATATCCGAATATCAAAAACCTCCTCTAGCTTTTTAAATCCGAAGATTGCGCTGAGTGCACTAATGATCATTTTGATCGCCGTTGCAGCTTTCATTTATCATCAGGCAAAAATTCGGGCACAAAACACGACCGCAAGCCTGCGAATCAACCAATCATCCCAAGCGATCTCAGCAAAGAGACTAGCCACCCAAGCGGCACTATTGGCCAAGCAAGGTAAATATCTGGAGGCGAAAAAACTGTTCGAAGAAGCTGTTACCATAACTCAAGCACTGCCACGAGCCCAGGATCAAACACAAGATATCTCCTCCCGCCTAACACCAATCTACATACGACTTGGGTTATTTCAACAAGCTCTGGACTCTTCAAAGCGCACATGGGAGTTGACTAAAAACAGTCCGATTGAGAGAAAAAGAGCGAACGCACTAAATATGATGGCAGAAGTTTATGAACAGTTAGGACAGTATCCTGAGGCTCTTAAGGTCAGAAGGGAGGCGCTCAAGCATGTTGAAGACGAAGAACACAAGTCGGCTCTCGAGGCTTACCTGGCGCAAACATATTACAACAATCATCAACTCACAGAAGCAAAACAGATAGTACAATCCATCCTTGAAAAGGAAGACAAAGTAAATCCCTTAACGTATGTCGCCAGCGGTTTCCTACGAGCGTCGATATACGCGTTGGAAAAGAATAAAGAGGAAGCCTACAGAGTAGAAGATGCCACTATTGAGAAAGCACGGCAACTGATCACAACGAGCCATGCTTTGACTGCCCGTGGAATCAAAGACAGTCCTTATGACGCCGCGCAACTGCGTATGCAACTCACAAATATGATCAAAGCTTATGCACAGGCAGGTGATAAACAAGGCACCTCAAAATCTCTCGAAAAGTTGTTCAAGCTATGCGATCTATACGAGCTGCCTGTTGATGACGGAATAACTCCACACTTACTGTCAGTTGCACACACATGCATCGCTACAGGAGCCTTTGAGAATGCCACCGTAATATACGGGAAGATATGGTCAAGCACAGCCACGGCAAATTACTTGAAAGAAAACTCGATGATCAATTTGGCACAATACCTATTTGCTCAAAAGAACACAACCGAAGCTGAGAAACTACTTCTGTCTTATTTGCAAAGCACAGCCGACAGTAGCAAAAAACAAGTGCGTGTCACGAGAGGGCGCATCATGAATGCACTTGCAAAATCGTATCTTTGGCACAATCAAAATCCACGAAAGATCAAAGAACTGACAAGACAAGCAAAAATCATTTCAGACGAAAATCTCGATCCAAGTAATCTGGAGGATATTGAGCTTGCATTTTCTGTAGGTGACTTGGAAGAACATCTGAAGGAGTTTGATTCCGGCATTGCCACCCAAACAAAGACGTTAAGCGCGGTGCGCTCGAAGGAGATTAGTAATTTGCCGATTGCATATGAACTGAGATCTCTGAGAAGTATGGCAAACTGTTATGCGGGAAAGAAAGATTACCCAAAAGCCAAGAAGTATTTTGCTGAAGCAATAGCGTTAGCACGTGAAAACATAAAAACGCCTGGTGCCAAGGCTGAGTATGAGCTGATACTGTTTCAAGCTATCACACTTTACACACAACTCGATCCATCGAAAGCTACCGAATTGAAAAATGAGCTATCTGAAGTGAGTTCAAAATCATGAATTAGTAGACTAAGCATATGACGCTGTCGTTGAGCATTGTCGATTGGAACTAAACATCTCTTACAGACGCCGATTTCATCGGAATCAATAGGAGAGAACATATGTCTACAGCCGGCAGAGAGATTAAGCATCAGAATGACTTCGTCAATGGAGCGTTTCTGGTTCTGGCATTTTTGCTTACGATTATGATGGCGTTCATTTACTTCAGTATGAATAATGGCGGAGATCGCTCAGTGCAGACACCAAGCCAGCGGAGCACTGTTGGACCCGACATGGCACCATCAACGATACCAGGTAAAGCGCCGCCAGGACGCTAGAGCAATCAAATCAGAGTGGCACCTATCCAGAATTCACAAGTTGGCGCAATGCGTCGCCCAAGAGAGCGAACCGCTCTCTTCAAAATCGAAGCCGGCTAGATGCCGGCGCTCCCAGGATCGAACCGAACAATGAGCGATAATCGCTCTTTCTTAGCGGGTCATAGCACCGCGGAGAATTCGATCCATTTCGCCCTGGTTCAACGCGTACTGACGGCAGGTGTCCGCATCGACAAGACCTTCGCGATATGCGTTGTACAGCGCACCATCCATCGTTTGCATTCCATCATAAGAACTTGCTTTGATGTACTCATAAAGGTTATCGATTTCCCCCTTCAAGATCGCGTCTTGAATTGAAGTGGTGCAAATCATGATTTCCTGAACGCAGATACGACCTCCGCCCATCATCGGCACAAGTTGCTGTGCGACGACGGCCTTGAGAGCATTGGCCAACTGCAGTCTGATTGCTTCTTGAACGCCGGGGTCGAACGCGCCAAGGATACGTTGAATAGTTTTTGGAGCAGAACCAGTGTGTAGAGTGGATAACACCAAGTGACCTGTTTCTGCAGCTCTGAGGGCCATTTGAATTGTTGTGGGATCCCGCATTTCACCTACGAGCAATACGTTCGGGTCGGCGCGCAAAGCGGCTTTTAGTGCATTGGAGAAACTCTTCGTTGTAAATCCGATTTCACGCTGAGTGATAATCGAGCATTTCGGCCTGTGCACGAATTCGATCGGGTCCTCCATCGTATAGATGTGGTTTCCATCCCGTTCGTTAATTGCGTTGATCATCGCTGCCAGGGTCGTTGATTTACCAGCACCAGTTACCCCAGTGACAAGAATGAGCCCCTGCCTTTCGCGGGTCAGCTTGTCTATAACCGGCGGCAAGCCAAGCTCGTCAATTGTTGGAACTTCGATAGGCACAATACGCATTGCGCAGCCTACTGCGTCGATATCTAGGTAGACGTTAACCCGGACCCGGGCTTGGTCTCCAAAGAGGAGCGCGCAGTCTAGTTCAAAGTTCTCCTCGAAAGACTGTTGCTGTCTGGGAGTTAGAAACCCAAAAATCATGTGGCGCAACGATTCAGGATCGAGCACCGGCAAATCCGGAACAGAACGGATTAAGCCGTCGATTCTGAACACAGGCGGCATATTAGCCTTCAAGTGAATATCTGAGGCCTTATACTCGATAGCTAGCTCGAGCACATCTTCGATCGAAATCGCTGTCTGCATTTTCCTAAAATTCCCCCGTCCGCAATGATTTTCGCGGATCAGAAGATCTCGGTCAGCAGTATCTCCTTGAGCTTCTGAAGCGCTGTTTTCATGGATCTGGATACACCCATTTCGGACAAGCCAAGAAGTTTTGCAGTTTCTTTTTGAGTTAAGTCGTAGAAATAGACGAACTCAACAATCTTCTTCGTGCGCTCTCCGAGGGATACCAGAGCTTGACTAATTAATTCCCGGTCTTCTGAATAATTAAGCTCATCGATATATTTTCTATCGGCAACGAGCTCGGCCAGAGCCCGGTTGTCTTCACGTCCTTCGTTGTCATCCGTCCCTTCAAGAGACTCGTAATGTCTGCAATGATCCCATGATTGCTGGGCTTCACGCACTTCTTGCAAGGAAAATCCAGAACGAGCAGCCAGTTCTTCGGCGGTGGGATGGTGATCCAACTCCCGCAACAGAACTTCTTCAAGCTGCGAAATCTTGCTATTTATTTCGGTATATTTCCGCGGAATCTGCACCAGCGATCCGTGGTCACGGAGGTAGTGGCGTATTTCACCCTTAATGTATACCGAGGCAAAACTCTTAAAGCTCGCTTTGTGCTGCCTATTAGCGTCATAATACTTTATGGCTTTTAGCAGACCCAAACAGCCAATCTGAATCAAGTCATCGACCTGGTCGGGCGCCAAACGTCCGTAACGGCGTGCTATTTGCCTCACCAAGGGCATATACTGCTTGACGATGTCTTCCGAATCAATACATTGATTGATTTCGGGTTTAGAGGAAACCTTAGCCATTAGTAAACACCAACAAACAAACCTTTCTCGTACTTACCCTTTACAGCCAGGTCTTAAACCGTAGGATCCACATTTTCAGGACACCTTGAGCAGTTTATAAATTAAATCAGCTAGGTTAAAATTGGTCTATGGGGCACCCTTGCCAACATTACAGACCGGGCGCAGACAAAGCGCTCCTACCAATGGGCTCCAAGGAGATAACTTGAGGAATCCAATTTTTAGACCGATCCGTAAGTCGATCTTATTGATCCAACAATTGTGGAACGGCGTCTCGACCCAGAAGCGCCTGTTGCTTCTTGGTCTAATCTCGATCTCCAGCCTTGTGACGTTTACCGCATGGATCCTCGTGAGCCACGCCCAGTCGATCAAGAGCCGCTCGGTTAATCAATTCGGGCTGGCCCTTGCTCAAGCGCTGGCACGCGGCGGAGCCGAAGCTCTTTCCAATTCAGGCAACCTTTCGGGGTTGAAATATTACATCCTCACCGAAATGGCTCAAACCCCAGCGATTGCCTACATCGCCCTGGTTAATAGCGACGGGAAAGTCCTCTTGGACAGCCAGCGTTTCATGAAACCGAAAGCAGGCTCCGAGCGCATCTATCCATATTATTCTCAGTCAGAGCAACCCCGCCTTATCCCCGGAGTTTATGAAAGCCCAGATGGCTACAGGGAGCTCACCAACATCGTCGTTCCGATGCGCCGAAACAATGAGAATCTGGGAGTTTGCTGGGTCGGACTCGACAGCTCATCCTTTTCAATTTTTGGAACGCCGGGCGAGACAAAGGTTTTCCTCTTCTCGATTTTTGGTTTGGTCTGGTTTTTGGGGGCACTTTGCCTGGCCGTCAATTACTCCCTCATTAATCGTCCATTGAAATCACTATCCTCCGGCGCCAGCCAAATTGCTGCCGGGAGGTTCGGCCACCAAATTCCATCGCAGAGCGCAGGAAGAGAAATCGACCAGGTAGTAAGCGCATTCAATTACATGTCGAAGCGCTTGCAACAGTATGACAAACAGAATCTCGACAGCTTGATGGCTGAACGCAATAAGTTCATTTCTGAAAGAAACAAACTGGAGCTCGTGCTCATGTCTATCGCAGACGGCGTCGTCGTCTGCGACAGAGACAACAAAGTGCAAATCATCAATGCCGCCGCCACACAACTTTTTGATAAAGATGCAAAAGAGCTGATCGGAAAACCGCTGGTCTTCTGCACGGAAGGTCCGGACAAACCACAAATTTGCCAGATCATTCAGGCGTTTACAGACACCGTTTCACCTGGACGGCTGGGACCCGTGATGCAGCAGTTGAACATTCAAGAAAGAGTGATCAGACTACACATCGCGCCCATCTCACTGAAAGGTGAGTTCTTAGGTTCTGTCATGATCATGCACGACATCACCAAGCAAGCTGAACTTGAACGGATGAAAAACGAGTTCATCAGCAACGTCTCTCACGAGCTGCGCACACCTATCACATCGATCAAAAGTTATGTCGATACCATCTGCCAGCATGGCGACAAACTTGAGCCGGATATCTATCAGGAGTTCATGCAAATTATCGACAGCGAGGCTGACCGCCTGATGAACCTGGTTAACGAAGTACTTGAGCTATCTAAGCTGGAAGAAGCGGATCGCGAGCTCGAAATGGTTTCGCAAGACATTCGCCCGGCAGCCGAGTACACGGTTCGCGCACTGAATATGATGGCAAAGGACAAAGGCATCGAACTGAAGTTCGTTGCTGACGAGCCAATCCCTCTAGTCCTGATGAACAGGGAATCAATTGAACGCGCGATCATCAATTTAATCAGCAACGCGATTAAATACACCCCTAACGGCGGTCAAGTTGAAGTTAGCGTGACGCACATCACCGACAAGAAAGAGATCCGAGTTGCCATCAAGGATAATGGCATAGGAATTCCTGAAGAGTGCTTGGAGAACGTTTTCGACCGTTTCTTCCGCGTCGAGAAGAAAGTACACACCATCAAAGGAACCGGCTTAGGATTGACAATCGTCAAAAACATCACAGAGAAACATGGCGGGCATGTGGCTGTGGAATCCGAAATTGGATTAGGGTCTACGTTCATGCTCTTCTTACCCGCGTTGGAGATAATGTCCGAGCCGAAGTCCCCTCAGCAGGAAGGTGAAGCAAGCGATCTCACGGCAAAGAGCCGTTCTGCAATCGAGCTAAATATCTAAGTCAAAGAAATGATGAATCGCAAGAGCGAATGCAACGCGTCCTACCCATACAAAAAACATGGAGAGATTATGCAAATATTGATCGCACTGGTGCTTGCAATGTGTGCAACACCCGTTTTCGCACACGAAGGAACGGCTGGTGAGCATCTGATTCTCGGGCTCGATGCCGGGCTGGTCGTAGGCACGGCGTTGGGATTTGCCAGCGGCGTCCTTGCGACCCTCTTTTTTACTAAGGGCGGTAGACAAAGCTCAGACCGTTAGTGTTCGCCCGATCCCGGGAGCGCCGGCTTCTAAACTTTTGTGAGCGATTTCGCGCTACCGGTCGTTGTGCCAAGAAAGGATTGCATAAATCCACAGTCTTTTTTGAATGTGTCCAGAAGAACTTGCAAGTGGATATTTGCAGTTGTAATCAATCCGCAAGGGAGCCCACACCTCTTGCTTCTGGGCGGACTATATACATGCAAACATTAAGCAAGCCAGAACGTGATCTGGAAAAAAACACGGCTTCAAACACAGGGAATAAACTATCCGAAGCGGTCTTTGACGATCCGGAAACATTCCTAAAAGTGTTGAGGGACAACTTTTACAAGATCCCACATGCAACAAGTGGACTCATTACGAAAAACGACCTTGTCGCGTACGCGGGAAGCAACAACGATGAGATCGCAAAAGCCGCCAAGGTAGCCGCGGATCATTGGAGCGACATACGAGACTTGGCGAAGATCCCCCTTATTCTGGGACACTATCAGAACTGCTGTTTCAATGGTAACTTTCGTGCCGACGGCATCACCCAAAAGGATCTGGCGATCGGACTCAACTTGTACCAAGACAAAACCAACTATTACATTGCAAAAAATATTGCAAAGGGAGTCGGTAGTACCGCCCTTTATGCCGCACTGACTGCAGCTGCAGTTGGCATGACTATATCACTGCTCGAATTCCCTTCAGCATGGGTTGTCGGTGGTAGTTCGATCGCTATGACTGGGGGTCTCACAGGATATTCTGCATATTCAACCGTCAAGTCCTATCGCTGGATTAAAGATCTGGCAGCAAAAAACCAGCAAACGCTCGACAGCTGGCCCGAGATCAATCGCGGTCTTACGCGCTATCGATAGAAAGAATTATCCCGCAAGCCAGCCCTGAGATTGTCTGCAAACCTCATTGGTCATCAATGTTTTACAGGATCCGGCACCCACATCGCCGATCGCCTGCGGTTATGATTAAAAGGAGAATAATAATAAGAGGCGACAACATGGAGACCTTGCATCGAATACACGAACTCTTGTCTGATGCAGGCTTGCTAAGACATCAGAGAAATTACGAACGCGCCACAGCAAAAGCAGAAGAAGCATTGCGAATCTCAGAAAGCTCTGAGCGAAAAATTGAGCCCAAAGAAGCCGCAGAGATTCACATGGAGTTAGGAAACATCTACTTCTGCGATCATCTATACGCTGAGGCAGAGATTCAATTTCAAAAAGCAGTTTCCCTTATCGAACAACAATTCTATCCCAGCCATCCAAATCTAATCCCGATTCTAGACCATCTCGTCCGACTTTACATTTCACTGGAGCGCTTTGAAGATGCGCAACAGGTTTGTTATCGGCTTCTCGACATTATGAAGATGGCACTTCTGGGTTCTGACTGCTGGTACATTGAAACAGTTCGAATGACCGCCGTTGTTGAAATGAAGTTGGGCAACTACAAGGAAGCCGAAAGTCTCATTTCAAAAGTACTCCCGATTGTCGACTCCTCGACCATCGGCCCCTCAGAAGAATTCTTCTGGTTATTGGCAAAAATAAAAGAGGCAACAGGCGAACCAGAAGCCAGAGAGCATTACGAACGAGCAATAAAAATCTTTGACAGCGGACGCGGCATAGGAAATCGTCGCACCCGCTGCATGATGGATTACGCGAACTATTTGCAGTCTTCCGGAGAGGATGATCGCGGCTATGCCATCCGCACACGCGCACTGGCTTTGCAAGAAAGTCAATGCAGTGAAGACATGGTCGATGACCTGCCTAACAGCAAGGACTATCAACGCGTTCCATATCCCACCACAATACTGCACTAAGCAAAATTAAACCTGAACTTTTCACACTCAAGAAATAGGTGTAAGTACGGCTTTTTATCTGGCTAACTAGAATGACTTGGATTATCATCGGTGTGTTCTACTCATTGGAAAACCTGATGCAGCTCCAAGAAATAATTCGACATCACTGGGGAATCGAAGAACTCCGTCCCCTGCAGACTCCTGCGATTAGTGCAGTTATTGAACGTCGAAACTCACTTGTCGTCCTACCGACAGGCGGTGGCAAGTCGCTGTGCTACCAGGCACCAGCAGTTTATCTGGGCGGAACAACGGTGGTCATTTCACCGTTGATTTCACTCATGAAAGATCAGGTAGATGGCCTTCGTGCCTGCGGTGTGGCAGCGTCACAATTGGACAGTTCGCAAACGGCAGAAGAAAAACGAACGCTGCTTAGCGACTTGAAACAAGGTCGCATCAACTTGCTATTCGTCTCCCCAGAGCGCATGAGCCAACCAGATTTCTGCGATTTATTGAAGCAGGTCGATGTGCGCACTTTCGCAATCGATGAGGCACATTGCATAAGTCACTGGGGTCACGACTTCCGCCCGGAATACAGGCAACTCAGTAAGCTGAAGGAAATTTTTCCGGAGTGCTCAATCCACGCATACACGGCGACTGCCACACAGCAAGTGCGTGACGACATCATAAAGCAGCTCAATTTGACAAATGCAGAGGTGCTAGTTGGTAACTTCGATCGCCCAAACCTGACGTATAGAGTGACGCCGCGAAGGGAGCTATTGAAACAGGTGACCGATGTTATTGCTCGCTATCCAAAAGACGGTGGCATAATCTATTGCATCAGACGGTCAGACGTAGATGAACTAACAAAGAAACTGAAGGCGCGCGGAATCAGCGCTCTTCCCTATCATGCGGGATTGTCGAATGAGCAACGTGCTAAAGCTCAAGATGCATTTTTAGAAGAGAAATGCAATGTGATCGTTGCCACAGTCGCTTTTGGTATGGGGATAGATCGCTCAAATGTTCGCTATGTCATGCATACCGGCATGCCAAAATCGCTTGAACATTATCAACAGGAAACCGGCAGGGCCGGGCGCGACGGACTCGATGCGGAGTGCTTGCTTTTCCATTCCGGTGCGGACTTTTTCACATGGAAATCCATCATCGAAAAATCCGCGAGCGAATTAGATAACGGATCTGACTTTATAGAATCGTCAATGGATCATTTGCGCGAGATGGACCGTTATTGCCGCTCCGCAGCTTGCCGGCACTACACTTTGGTTCGCTACTTCGGACAAGAGCCTGGATTCTCCAGTTGCAATGCCTGCGATCTTTGCCTCGGTGAAACAAGCGTTTTGGAAGACTCAATGACTGTAGCGAAGAAGATAATCTCATGTGTCTATCGAGTAAACCAGCGATTCGGCATCAAACATGTAGTGTCCGTTCTTCGCGGAATGCACTCAGACCAGATTAAGAAATTCAATCATGAAGCACTAAGTACCTTCGGTATATTGAAAGATCAATCAGAAGACAACTTGAGGGATTGGATCTACCAACTCATCGGTCAGAACGCCTTGGCTCAGGAAGAAATCGAAGGATGGGGCGGTCAAACTTACCCCATTTTGAAACTAACACGAGAATCAGCTGAGGTTCTCAAAGATCAACGTGATGTTCGACTTTTGCGCCCCGTAGAAAAGAAAAAGCAGAGAAGATCCAGCTCTGCAAATCTCCCCGAATCACCAACGGATGCCAATCTTTTCGAGATTCTGCGCGCCCTTCGCAGGCGCATCGCTTCCGAAAAGCGAGTGGCGCCCTACCTAATCTTCAGTGACGCGACACTCAAAGAAATAGCACGAGTGAAACCCTCCAGCTTGTTGGAGATGCGGCGCATCTCTGGCGTCGGCGACATTAAACTACGGGACTACGGCGACGAATTTCTCGAAGCCGTCGTTAATTTCAATTGAAGTTAGGCCAGCACTTGTTTAGGAGCGATTAGATCTGGAAATTGCCAAACTAATCCCTAGCAAAGAACGGAAGTCCGGCAAACGAGCAAACTCTTACACACGCATACAATCAAGGTGAGGTCGATGGACTGAAAGAATCCTCAAGAAAGCAATAGAAGATTTTTCAGATTCACAGAAACATTGTTGACCTTATTCACGCCTACTGAAAAAAAAGAAGAGTAAAAGCGAGTCATCAAAGATGCATCTTGCCCTCTTTGTTTTGTCCAGAGGCGGAGTGTTATGGAAAATCATTATGAACGCAGACAGTCGGTTTTCGAGAGCATTGCCTCAACCATCTGGGGCTGGATCTTTATTTTCGTAGTTTTTGCCTTAATCGTCGTCTGGTCTCGCAGCACCGTTGAAATCTCACCAGCTACCGAGGAGAAATTAGTTCCTGGGCTGAAACACACGGCCCCATCCAGCAAAGAGTAGCTGATGCAAAATAGTGAGCAAATCGGGTCATTAATCGGCCCGTTCGCAAATCTCTTTTTCTAATACTCTCATTTGATTGCGTAAGATATATTCCTGCCGTGGCGACAAAATATTTCTGGACGCTATCATCACGGAGAAATTCTTTTTGATTGCCAGCAAGCGTTCGCTAAAACGATCAATATCAAATGAGCCAATTCTTCCGCGTTCGTGAAGGTCCATTAGTTTGTTCTCCGTCGCCTGCATCAATGACACAATCGACGGTCTGGGTGGTCGCGGTTCGATGCGAATTTCGGTAATGCCGCCCTGAAGTACAGTTGGCAAGTTCTGGGGTGCAAGCGCAGGCTGGTCAGGATCAACAAAAGAATTAGAACGAGGATTGCGAGGCATATCAGTTTGTCCTGGTCTCTCCCCGACTCGGGGCACCGACCATTGCACAGAGGCCAGTGACGCTATCTGCCTGGAGGATGCATCTGCAAGTAGTGGTCTGAGCCGCGAACTGGCTTCCGCGGCCCGCCTTGATTCCTCGTGTAACCGATTAATCCTTTCCGCATGCTGCGCAGCGGCAGCGCTCTCCAATTCGTATTGCTTCCTTGTATTTTCGATGGCATACGCAGTCTCCATCGCAGCTTTTTTCTGGTCGTATACGGACGCCGAAAAAGCCGGCAGCACAATCTGATTGGCTAGCAAAAGGGCAGAAAGCAAATAATTGGCAAAGCGTTCCATGCCGAAACCGGACAACAAAAGAGGGATATATCTTCTATAACACGAGATCGAATAGGCTGACATACGTAAAAACTCGGCAATTCTTCCCTAACTCGAAGGTTAAAAAGCTGGCATTTCCGTTTACTACGGCGCATTTATTTATTGCATCTAATAAACAGGTGGCTTCACCCGCACAGGCAACACAGAACTTTACTATCCGAAGACAAACAGGCAAGCCCATTCGTGACTTATGGGAAACCCACCATGCATTAAAGAATCGCAAGGTTGCAAAGTCCCGGAAATCAAGATTGCCTGTGTTAGTATGTCGGTTGACAAGACAAAGAGATTTTCGCCTTGGCGAATCTGGAGGTTCAGAGTAATATCAACGATCGCAATTTGGTTTTCGGAAGGTAAGCACGTTGGTTCGAGCTGTATATCCGGGATCGTTCGATCCGATAACTCTAGGACATCTCGACATAATCACCAGAGCGAGCAAGCTCTTTGACGAAGTCGTAATGGCAGTGGTAGCAAATCCTGGAAAAAATCCTCTTCTTCCAATTGATGTACGCGCTGAGCTTATATCGAGAGTAATAGGAGATATGCCGGGAGTGACAGTCGACACCTTTCAAGGTCTCACCGTAGACTTTGCGAAGAATAAACAGATTTCAGTAATCATACGAGGATTGAGAGCTGTGTCCGACTACGAGGCGGAATTGAGCATGGCTCAGACCAACAAGCAACTGCTTCCTGAACTAGAAACTATTTTTCTCATGACAAAAGCCGAGTATTCTTTTATAAGCTCGTCGACCGTCAAGGAAATAGTAAAACTAGGCGGAGACGTAACGCAGTTCCTACCACCAGCGGTCAATTTGTACCTGAAGGAACATCACATAAACTTTCAGCAGGGGCGCTGAATAATGACAACAACAGTGGCAATTAGTCCGAATACAGCAGCATACAAGCAAACATCCATCTATAAGCACCTCGATCTCCTCGAGCACTTAATAGAAGATGCTTCAGGCGTTTGGAAGTTCAAACTTATCAACGCTGACCAGTTCCTTGAGGTGCTCGACAAAGCGCGAGCTCGCCTACCAGAAGAACTTCGGGAAGCTACCGAAGTGCTGCAGCAGCGCGATGACATCATTGCCGAGTCACAACGTCGCGCCGAGCAAATCATTTCAACAGCTCGCCGCCAGGCCGAGAACATGGTTCAGGAATCTGAACTTCTCAAGGCTGTGCAGGCTGAGGTAGATCGCATCCGCAAGCAAGTCGTTCAAGAAGTTGAACAAATGCGCCGTGAAGCACTTGCTGAAGCTGACAAGCTTCGCATCGAAGCGGAAGAAGACGCCACCCGAGTTCGCGATGGCGCCGATCATTACGCAGAACAAGTTCTCACCCGTATCGACACTGACCTCAACACACTAGGAAGAACTCTTGCCGACGCCCAACAAATCGTCCGCAATGGTCAAAGAGTGTTAGGTTCAGTCAAGCGTCACGTGGGCGTTTCCCCTAACCTCCTCCAACAAAGAGAAGAGTAAACGGAAGCGTCTCGTGTATCGATCCGTCAAAGGATCAATAGATCCGTTCGCAGCCGCGAATAAATATTCATCGCATTTACATCAGCATTACTGGCGCCGCAGAAATCGGCGCTTTGCTGTTTTTATGGCACTCTTCATTGTCCTGCTGCAAATTGCCGGGCCGATCAGCCTGGGGCTTAGCCCTGTTGTTTACGCGCAGAGGATCAATCGAAAAGAAGCAAAGGCTGCTCAAGAAAAAAGTTCACAAGAAAGTAACAGCGAACGTCCGACTGAAGCAAAGACAGCAGCTCAAAGCGCAAAGGAAAATACAAATAGCAGCTGGAAGGACAAATCTCTCCAACTCTACTTTCTGACCACGCGATTAAACGAGGGCAGCAAGAAGGAACCGATCTTTGGGACGAATCGCCATCTCGATTTCGGGAATGGCTCACTGGAGTATGGTGTAGCGACTCTGACGAAGCCACAAGGATTGACCCGTCCGGCAAACGCACCGAACGGAGCCGTTTATCGAGAGAGCTTGCGACAATCTTCCGAACTCTGGTGGAAAGCGCCAGTTTCAAAACTGAATTGCTTTGATGAGGAAGAGTTCTTCAATAAGGTAAAAACGTGGCCAAATAGAATTTGTGTCTATGTTCATGGTTATTACAAACCGTTCAATCAATCGCTACAAGATGCAGCGATGCTTTTCTCCGATTACCAGAACTACGAAGATGAAGATCAAAAGCGCATGCTTCCCATCGTTTTCAGCTGGCCATCCGCAGAAGGACGTGCGCGTTATTCTGTTGATGAGGCAAATCTTGAATGGTCTTACAAATCATTCGAGAACTTTATGAACCGCCTGCTAAAGGAAAAGCATCCGAATGCCACGATCGATATAGTCACCCATAGCATGGGGGCTCGATTACCGATCTCCTACGTAACCAGAGACCATGCGGATCTTGCAAAACCCTGGTTTCGCAGCATGTACTTATGTTCTGCCGATGTCGATTTTCATGCGGCGGTGGATCTCATAAAAACGCTCGAGGATGCGGTATCAAATACGGTGTACGCCTTCGTCTCTGATCGCGACATGCCACTTGTGATGTCACAGTACTTACACGGACAACCACGGCTTGGAAGACCTATAGACCCTCCGCGCAGCTCCGAGGAAGAGAACAACAAGAAACGAGACGATGTTACCCCCGATATCATTCAACAATTCGCAGTCGAAGCAGCAAGCGCTTTCACGGGAATTGGATTTGCGAACTCACCAGAAGTTGTTGGCTGGCTCAAGAGCAACCCCCATCTTAGCCGAGAGCTTGGTGAGCGAAGCCGCTTCATCGATGTAACCAATCTGGTGTCAGCCAATATGGGGCACGGCCTGGCGTGGTCGATCCTCTCCGGCATGCTGGCAGATAAAGCAAAGTTTCCACAGTTGCTTGTTCATCAAGTGTACAAAAAACCGGACCGAACAACACTGCAAGAATCATTCGGCAAACCGCGCGTGCTGTACCGCTTCACACGCCTGGATCCTAATTAAAGTCGGCAAGCGCAGTTAAACGCGGACGTCCCGTCCGCCCATAGCCTCACAGAACCGTTTGTGTTCTATCGAGTCGGCTAGTGTCGGCTCCGCCGACGCCGATCTATCTTTGAGCGATATCAAGCAGAAATGGCGCATTCAGCGGCTCTCGCGTAATGCCCAATCTTCATCGTGTTGGTCGAGATCCTCGATTCCTTCTGCTTCCTTCGACTCCGTGCGCCCAAGTGAATCGAGATACTCATTTGAGGAGATTTTGACTTTGCTAAAAGACGTTTGCTCGACTGAGCTTACGCTAAGTTGAGAGGGGTCATGCACAGGGCGAAACTTGGACCGGGTCTCTCGCCTTTGCGCTTCACGCAGACTCGTAGACTCATCTGACTTGTCCCCGAAATAGACGGCGGACGTAAATTCTTGCGAAACCAATTTTGGACGGGACTCCATCCTTTCTGAACTGGCCGCAGCATCTTCGGAACTGGGATGGCTGGCAGCCTGCGTGCCTTGCTCCATAATGAAGCTCAGTTTTCCCTTTGCAATTATGGTTTTGGCCATTTCACCATCAGCAGTGCTCAGCGCATCAAGGATCATCTGCTCCAAGTTCAAGCGAGCCTGGCTTTTCGGCGAAAGCTCATCTTCGGTGGCCGAATTGATTGGTTTGACTATAGGATTTGCCGGTCCTTGATCTGACAATGACATTTAGCCCCACCCCGATATCCCGCTCAATTTCGACAAAACTCGCCTTGCAATAGTTCGTACATTATCGGCTGGGGAAATTCCTGACGCAACGGGAATTGTACGAGTCGGAACTGCATGTCCATGCAGTTCCGGGCTCAGGCAAGCTGTGTAATGCTTTTCAGCAACACCCTTGCGAATGAGCCGGATATTGAATATGCTGAAAGAGGACCTGGAGTGAATAATTTGGCGAACCAGCGCCTACAGTTACCAACCCATAGATTAAAAGGCAGCGCGGAAACGCCTGCCTGGCGAATACTTACGGCTCTTTCACTGGTCCTATTGCTGATAATTTATGCCCAAGCATCGGCAATTGCCCGCAAAACAGCTTCGGCGGCAGCGCCAGCGGTGATAGATAAAAATACAACGGCAACATTTCAACTGTATTTCGCCACAACTCGCTTGAACGAGGGAACAACTCGCTCTCCTAAGTTCGGACCAAACCGCCACCTCAATACGGGCGAAGGATCCATGGAGTACGGCATCGCCGGCATCCACGAACCCACAGGTCTAGTAAGCCCTGCCCGCGCGAAGGATGGGCATGAGTATAAAAAGCTTCTGCGCCAGGATGCCGATGGCTGGCGAAAGCAAAAATTTTCATTTCTAACCACCACTGACGATGATTCGTTTTTCAAGAAAATCCACGATTGGGATGGTCCAATAAGCATATACATTCATGGCTATGACAAGCCGTTCGAAGAAGCCGTCGAAGACGCAGCGATGCTTTACAACGAATACCAGGAGTATGATCCACAACGCAAATTCTTACCAGTGCTTTTTAGCTGGCCGTCTGTTGGATTCCGCACCGAATATGGTACTGATGAAGCCAACCTGGAATGGAGCACCGATTCCTTCGATGCGTTTTTAGATCGGCTCCTAAAAGAGAAGAGCGAATCTTCCACTATCGATCTAGTTGCGCATAGCATGGGTGCCCGGCTCATCTACTGGTATTTGAACAAGCATCGCGAAAGTCATGGACCGCTATTCCGAAATCTCTTCCTGTGCTCGGCCGACGTGGATTATCACACGGCCGAAGAAAAGAAAAAGCTCCTCGAAGATGCCGTCACAAACAAGGTTTACATCTTTGTTTCCGATCGAGACAAGCCACTCATTTTATCGCAGTACCTTCACAGTCAGCCAAGATTGGGGCGACCAATAGATCCACCCAAGTTCACGAGACAACGCAGTCAGGTTCTAACAACTGACTATTTGCTGCAGCTATCGACCGACACAGGCGACTTGCTTCTCGGAAATGACTTTACAGAACCTACCGATGTGCGCAGATGGATTAATGAGAAGCCTTCTTTAAGTCGCGAATTCGGTGAGAAGAGCCGCTTCATTGATGTCACAAATCTAGTAACAAAAGACTTTGGACACGGTGTGGCATTCCCGGTGGTGGCAGCCCTGATGGCAGGACAAAAAATGCCGCAGCTTAAGTCAACGACGGTTCATAAGCGTCCCGATAGAACGACGCTTTTGCTGCACGGAGGCAAACCTAAGCATCTATACAAGTTTCTCCGTTTAGAACCCAAGCTGTAAGTTACGACAGCTTCGGTTCAGAATTTGAACCGGCCAGACTACATGCGGCCCATAGTTATCTGCCAAACCATGGCGCAAATGCTCAATAGAATCACAAACAGCACAACCGGATGCGCGATAAACTCAAGCGGCCGGGAGGGCATATCTGGAAAACGACCTGGATATTTCATTGTCATCTCTCCCCATTCTGACGTTTAGCTCCCAACGACAAGAACTGAGACGACCCAAGCCGAACTTAGTGCCATACTTGATGATCTTTGCGGACGCTTTGTAGACTAATTCAAACCTGACGCAATTGGGAGCTTGCCCGCCGGCATTTCATAGCCTGCGAACTCCTCCAGTTGAACTTCCGAAGACAAATACAAAGGATGTCTTGGATGGGCTAGTTTCGTGACACCAGGGCAAAGCAATTTTCGGCGCCCCAAGATCTGCATTACAGCTTTAGCGCGAGCCAAACGAGTAGGCGGCAAATTGCCCCAGGCAACAACACAAGCCTCGGAATGAGCCGCAGCGTACTTAATATAGCGGTCATTGGCCGGACCAACCGGATCCTCAGACTGCCAGAGATCCCGCGGACTGGTAGCTCTATAAGCGAAGAGATTTACGACTTCTACTCCACCATAGCCCCATTCCTTAGCCAGGTTTAGACAACGCGTAATAGTCGGGTCGTTCTGCACCGCATCGGCGGTACTCGGGTTCAGCATTACAATACAAAGCTTTGGCAGAGCTGGATCCCAGTGGCGCCAGAGCCTATATCGGTATGCACCGGACTTATCAAAAACAGCGCCAAAGGTTTCTTTCATGCCTGGATACCTGAGATTCCAGTCCCACCTTAACACGGAGCGAATTGCAGAGCAATTCAATGTTACGGCAGTGATTCACTATTCATGGTGGGAACCCTAAGTGTCTTCTAATTGAGTTCCTCTACCTTTATCACACCTTGCAAGCGTGACAATTCAGGAATCAAGTCTGAGCGAATGGATCCAAAAATAATCCGTTCCTGTATGTGTGTAACTTCCAGTCCTAACTTTCTCAATTTCGCAATCAACCTCTCATCCGGATTTAGCTTGAGAAAGAGTTTGACAAGGCGAACCTTCGATCTAGATTGCTCGCTTATCTTGTTTGGAATCGAAATCTTAGATCCGCGCACTACGGTATGAGCTGCAGTCCCATAGCTTGTTCCCAGGGCGCCAGGAGATACTTGAAGTTTTTCTGCAGAAATGTGCGTTGAAAACGCATTGGCACGACTGGAGAAACTAGCATACGGGACTGCGGCCGACAAGCCTCGTGAACCCAGCGACGCTATAGTCGATCTGGCATGATAAGTATCTTCAGAAGAACTGTCCCGAGCATCTCTTACAAATGAACTCCAGATACTTGTGTGATTACCAAATGCCGTTGCCTTCGGTTTTGCTGGACCAGCATCGTGAACACCCGATCTCCTGATCGGAGAGTGCGCCTTTGTTACTGACTCAACTGGCATGCGCACGGTCCGAGAGGGCGGACCATCTGTTCGCGGAACACCATCTGCGGTGGCCGCGTTATCTTCGACAGCAACAAAAGAGGTGAATTGACTCAAAATGTGATACTTGATTGCTGTTGCTGTTATCTCCTCCTGCAACTCGGTATTGGGTATACCGAATTGCATTGCTGACCAATTTTCGCTCATCAGTCGATCGACTTTTGCTCTAGCCCACACGGATTTGAGCACAGCATTTTCAGGTTGTGCCTGAGGGATAGCCAGGGTCAACTCCTGCCTATAAGGCTTAGTTCCTGCAAACCCGGTAAGAATCGCCTTAGCACTGCCTGCCTTAAGATACCGACCAGTAATGACGAGGGGTTTCTGTGCCCAGAGGTCAGCCACTTCCTTAGGAAAAACATCCTTTACCTCTAATCCCTTGAACTCAACCTTAAGATTCGTAAGCACTGGTGAGCTGATTCGACTGTAAAACCTCTTTCCAATTTCTTCGGATGAGGAGTTCGACAAAACATATTCGGCTTCTCCTCCACCTTCAGCCGCAATTTTATCGATCAGGAAGCGATTAACGGAATCGCCAGTTCCAAATGCAAACCACCTGGAACTACCTCTATGACGCTTGATCATATCAATGACTTGAAAATCGTTTCCGACTTTTCCGTCAGTCATGAAGGTTACAATGCGCAACCGATTTGCAGGAGCTGGTAATGAACATGCCTTTTCTACCACAGGCGCCATCCAGGTTCCCCCACGTGCTTTTAGGCCATCGATGAAGTTCAACGCACGCTGCTTCATTTCAGGAGAAGCAATCTCCGGCTTGATCGAAGAATAAGACTCACCTTGATTGAACGCAATGACTTGGAACGTATCTTTTGGGTTCATGTGATACAAGATGTAGCGCAATGCTTCTTTTGCTTTTAGCATTGGCATGCCAGCTTGAGAGCCAGAGCAGTCGATCAAAAAAATCATTTCCTTAGGCGTCACATTCTGCGTCTCCATTCTTTTTGGCGGAAACATAACCAGAGAAAAGAACCCACCGTTGCGATCGCCATGAGTCAGGTATCCGCTGGACATTTGCCCTGAAGCCATTTCCCAGCTAGCAACAAAGTCACGATTAGGAATGCTATCCGCCGCTTGAAGGTAAACTTGAGCTTGCATAGGTCCTTCGCGGTGAATATTCACTTCGTGCAGCTCCGATGAAATGTCTCCTATAGCTACTGGTGAATTAATTCTCAAAGCAATTGAAATGTCATGGCCGGAACGCTGTCCCTGCGATAGATGCTGTGCATTGAGCAGCTCTGAGTCAGGAACAGGTTCACCAAGTCCCACGAGGCGCGAGCCGCCCGCTGCCGCCAATCCAGGTATGAAGCGAGTATCGACAATGGTTGGAAACGTAAAAGAAAACTTGCCCGAATCGTACTTCAATGTACTAACGTATTTGATCTCAATATCAATATTCTCGCCAGGTTCTATGTTTGCCACCGCTTGTGTGAACACGTTCGGACGCTCTTGATCCAAAAGTGACGCAACACTTCCTCGCATAACAGCAGAATCATAGATGTCCCGCGCGTCCTGCCGCTCTCTTATCGAGCCCTTAATCGTTCGGCTACCAATCTTCATCGTCATCTCGTTAACTGCCGAATCTTCAGGCAACGGGAAAGTATAGATGGCTTCAATCTTTTCATTATAGGGATTATGGAACTGCTGATTGACAGTTACACTAGCGACGAAGCCAGATACATCAGCTTTAACGTCAGTGTGCTTCAGCGGAAAGCGCCCAAGCTTTTCCTTTTTAGCTGTTGACACAGCTTGCAGAGAACTTGCTTGAGCGCCAGAAGACAGTGGCGACGAAGAAAAACCAGCCGCAAACGCAAGCGGGCCAGAACCAATGAACATGAACGAAACAGTTAGAAAAAATGAAACCGAGAGTGCAAGGGTCGAGTACGCGCACGTAACTAAGAGCACACTGGCAGTTGGCTTCATCGCTTATCCCCGAAACGGATTCCGTTAGTCTAGTCCTGCCCTTCGACTAAATGAACAGGTTTTACCCCAGATCAATGATCATCCATTTTTCTTGATAAATTTTCTGAAGCACGCCATTGTTCGAGCGCGCTCAAGCGTCCTAATATCCAGACCCTCATTCTTGGAATCTTGTTTAACTGCACCGCATCTTTTGGGAGTTTTGCTTCGCTCTCAAGCGAGGTTTACCATCAACTGGGAGCTTTCTCAATGCGCTCTATATTTTCCAGCTTAGCCAAATTCTCAATCTTAGAGAGACTGAATTGCCCAAGCAACACTGAGCCTTGAACCTTTTCCAATTTGAATCCGAGCGACTTCAAAGAAGCTAGCAAATCCTTTGCGGGAATTTCCCTCAAGGTGATCTTGATCTTGTATGGTTCGGACAATTGCCGTTTTGCAAATAAAGCATCCTTGCCGCGCCCCTTGGCGCGTTGCTCCAGGCGCATGATTAGCTCGGTCAACTCTGCCGAAATGACCGCAGGTCGTGTGGACAACTTGTCGGTTGCACTAGTTTGCCCGCTCCTTTCGACTTTACGCTTATTGCCGTGGTTTTTCTCGTTGATGTATGGGAATGCGGCTGAATCAACAGACTCAACTCGATACGCAGAGCCCGCACCACTGCCGCCCCCGCCAGAGCCAGATCCGCCGCCAGACCCTAGTCCTCCCAATGCTGCTGGACCCGGCGCCCCTTCATCTCCAAAGGCAGAGTCCGAAAATCCACTGGTTCTTACAGACGTAGCAAGGCTTGATGGCGCCAGACTTGGAAGCCCACTGTTAGATAGAGCATTCTGATTTGTGGGTGCAGAGTTTTGGCTAGCGCCAGTATCAGACCGACTCGAGTAAGACTGGCTATATTGAGTATCACCAGGCAGATGAACAAATTTACCCATGTTCGTCGGAAGTCCACCTCTGCGTTCGGAGCCAGAAGCAAGGCTCGCCGGATAGGACGAACGTCCTCCACTAGCTGCAACCACAGGTGCAAGCGTCCCAAGTGACTTTACACGACGATATGACGTTGACGTTGGGTACGGCAAAGGCTGGATCGAGTTCGTTTGCGCTTGCATGCCCTGAGGCACCTCTACGGGAACATTGACTGTTTTCGCCGCACCTCCAGCGGTGGCACAATCGTCTTCAACGGCAACGAAGGAAGTGAACTGCGTCATGATGTGATATTTCAATGCGGTGGCAATTATTTCCTCTTTGAGTTCTTTCTGAGGGTGACCGCTCTGCATCCCCAGCCAGTCCTCGGACATCAACCTATCTACCTTCGCTCTTGCCCAAATAGATTTTAGAACTGCATTTTCAGGTTGTTTTCCCGCAAATGAAAGAGGTATCTCTTGCTTGTAGGGTTTGCCGCCAGAATATCCCGTCAAAATTACTTTTCCCTGACCGGGCTTCAGGTAGCGCCCAGTCAAGCATAGAGGTCTTTGCGCCCAGAGGTCCGTTTGTTCTTTCGGATAGACTTCTTTAACATCAACACCTGTGAATTGAACACTGATGTCGGTCAATACAGGTGAGCTAATACGATCATAAAACTTTTTACCGACTTCTTCTGCCGACGAGTTCAAAAGAACATACTCGGACTCACCACCGCCTTCTGCAGCGATTTTGTCGATCAAGAAGCGATTTACTGAGTTGCCGGTTCCAAAGGAGAACCATCTAGATCTTCCGCGATGTTTTTTGATCATGCTAATGATCTCGAAATCATTTCCAACAAAGCCATCAGTCATGAAGGTGACAATGCGAAGCCGATTTTCAGGATTCGGCAAATTGCATGCTTCCTCCACGGCCGATGCCATCCAGGTGCCACCTTCGGCACGCAAACTCTCCAGAAATCGATGAGCACGCTCGGTAGTTGCCGCAGAACACGGCTGCGGTTCATGGGCGAAGAAAGTAGCATTGTTGTTAAAGGTGATGATTTGGAATGTATCATTTGGATTCATGTGATCCAAAATGTAGTTCATCGTTTCTTTCGCTTTTTGAATGGGTGGTCCGGCTTGCGAGCCAGAGCAATCGATTAGAAAGACCATTTCCTTAGGGGCTACGATCTTGGGAGTGACACGTTTTGGGGGAACTAGAATTAGCGAAAAGACCCCGCCTTTTTCATCCCCATGCGCAAGATAGCCACTGCGCACTTGATCAGCAGCAACATTCCAACTCACCACAAAATCCCGGTTTGGAATTTTGTCAGAGGGCTTTAGACTTACCCGAGCTTGGGCTGGGCCCTGACGAACGATATTGACCTGGTGCAACTTAGAATTTATTGAATCGATCGGAACGGCCGAGTTGATGCTGATCGCGATTGAAATGTCATGCCCGGCGCGTTCACCTTGAGGTGCATTAGGAGGGCTTATACGGGATGCATCGGGAACATCGTCCGTATCGCTGCTGGTACCAGGTCCGCTGCGCCCGTTGCGATCACCAGGCATGAATCGCGGACCAACCACTGTCGGAAAGCTGAAAGTGAATGCCCCTGAATCGTACTTCAGAATATTGACGTACTTTAGCTCGATATCTATATTTTGGCCTGGTTCGATGTTGGCGACCGCTTGAGTAAAAATGTTTGGACGTTCTTGATCTAGTAACGAAGCTACGTGCCCTCTCCTTTTGGCGGCGTCATAAATCTCGCGGGCTTCCTCCTTCTGTTTAATGCTGCCTTTAATTACCCGGTTGCCGATCTTCATAGTCATCTCGTCGACAGCTGCGTTTTCCGGAAGAGGAAATGTATAAACGGCTTCAATTTTTTCCTTGTAGGGGTTGTGGAATTGCTGTTTTACTGTAACGCGTGAAACGAAACCAGCGACTTCGGCGTTCACGTCCGTATGCTTCAAGGGGCAGCGGCCAAGGGTCTGCTTGCTTTTACCAGCGACAGCCACAAGAAATCCAATCTCCCCGCAATTGGCAATATCACCTGCGGCACCACTGACGCCTATGGCTTTTGCAGCAGGAACAGTGACGCTGCCTATTATTCCGGAAAGCGGTAAGACAACAGTTAGAACGGCAGCCGAAAATGGACGCAGCAAAACGGAAAGGCGTGACTCACGTTGCCCCATAAAATATTCTCCGAACACGAACGTTCCTATAGCTTAGGACGATAGCCCGGATCAATAAACAGGCTTTACCCCAGATCACAAACCTGGATTTTTTTTCGTCAATTCTTCAAAGCAATCTGGATATCTTGCGTCTTGCCTGCAATAAAGTCGGTTGGCGGAAGCGAAAGGCTCTCATTTTCAATTTCGAATTTCCATCCACTGATTGCTGATCCGTCAAACGAAACAGATTGAGCAGGCTTTGCTAATCCAAAAACAACGATGCGAACTTGCTTCTGCTTGAGTGCGTAATCACCCGAAGAGGAAACTTTCACATTCAGATCGTTAGCACCAGCCTTGCTTACAGACACTTTTAATTTCAAAAATTTGCCTGCCTTATAATCGAACGTATCGCCATCATCGAAGTAGAATTCTTGATCTGCTTTCTCTGTTGCGTCGCCGGACAGGTATACGCGCAATTCCAATGGACCCTCAGGCGCTTCTTCAACATGCTGGACAACTGACTGCATAGGGACAATCGAAGAGCCCCTCACGTAAATGGGTGCCGTACTAATTGGTGGATCAACCGAAAGAGTTTGGTCACCTTTCACTTTTTTTCCAGTCCAATAGTCATACCAGTTGCCGGCTGGCAGCCGTACGACATACTGCCCATGAATATCCCAAAGACGCGGAGCTACAAGCAATGATGGTCCAAACATATACTGCTCAGCGTTCGTAATAACAGATGAATCGGACGGAAATTCTAGAAACATCGGGCGCATCAGCGGGACACCGGTTCGCGAAGCGTCCTCCATACAAGTGTATATATAAGGAAGCAGTTTATAGCGTTCTTCAATAAAGCGTTTGCGAATTGCCTCGTGCTCAGGCCCATCCACCCAGGGCTCGCGCTCTCTTGTAACCCCGTCGGAGTGGTTGCGAAAAAGTGGATTGAAAGCGCCCAGTTGCATCCAGCGTGTCAGCAAATCCGGCGTTGGTCCACCGGAGAATCCGTTGAAACCTCCAATATCGGATCCTGCAAATGTAAGACCGGACAATCCCAAATTCAGAAGCTGGGGCACCGACAAGCGCATGTGATTCCATGTAGATGTGTTGTCACCTGTCCAAGTTGCAGCGTAGCGCTGACTGCCCGAGAATCCGGAGCGCGTTAAGATGAAGGGCCGCTGATTCGGGCGGAGATTCATCAGACCTTCAAATGTCGCGCGTGTGTTTTGCATTCCATATATGTTATGCGCTTCGCGGTGATCTGTTTTGCGCCCCTCGAAGCTGTGCACCGTATCTAGTGGCAGCGTTTTCTCTGGCGTTTTGAAGAGCGCAGGCTCGTTCATGTCGTCCCAAATTCCCCGCACACCTATTTTCGTAAAGCGCTCATGCAATCCGCCCCACCATTTGCGCACCGCAGCGCGAGTGAAATCGGGAAACACGACTTCCCCCGGCCAGACCTGCCCGACAAACGGCTTGCCGTCTGGGTTTGTGACGAAGTAACCTGATGCGATTCCCTGCTCATAAGGCTCCTCCCCGGGAGCCTTCGCAAGATAGGGGTCAAGACTGATGATCGATTTGAACCCGAGTTGAGAAAGATTGGAAATTACCCTTCCAAAGTCTGGAAAGTAACTTCGATTAACTGTAAAAGGATGCGCGTCTTGTTTGTAATCTCCATCAAAGTAGATCACATCGGTTGGGATTCTGCGCTGCCGCAACTCGCGCGCAATCTGCATAACTCGAGCTTCCGGGAAGTAACTGCCGCGACTCTGCTGGTAGCCCAAGGAAAAGAGAGGGGGAAGCGGCATTCGGCCTACAAGTCTTGTGTAATCCTCAATCACCTTTTTAGGATCAGGTCCGTAGAAAAAGTAATAATCGAGTTCTCCGTCTTCGGCACCAAATGAGTATGCGTTTCTAACACTCTTGTTGAAGTCAAAGAAACTGCGATAAGTGTTGTTCAAGAAGATCCCGTGAGCTGCGCCGTTCCGCATCGCGAGCATGAACGGGAAACTTTTATAAATCGGATCGGTGGACTCTTGAAATAGAAACGCATCAGTATTCCAGAATGTGAACGCTTGATCGCGCCGGTCGAGCGGTCCAGTTTTGTCACCGAGTCCAAAGTAGTGCTCGTCAATCGGGCTAGATTTCCAGACCTGAAAGCCTTTGCTATTCAGTTGAAGCGGGCGATCAATCAGATCTTCGCTGATCACCTTTCCTGCCTTATCTTGGAAAATCAGCTGCAATGGATTTTTTACTATCCGAACGGTTATTTGAGATTTTGGATTCGTCAGCTCAATTTCCTTAGCCCCATCTTTCATAGCAAAGCCCGACGATGCTGAGGAGTCAGAGCTTGCCGTATCCATCCCCATGACACTAGCAAAAGCGTTGGGTTCAACTACAAATGACTGGTTCTTGGAAAAGTCCGAACTCCCCTTGACCGCGCGAACTCGCACCACATTCGGTGCAAGCAAGTACAATCGCAAGCGGACGTCATTCAGACGCAGATCAACAGCCCGCCTCTCAATTTCGCCCCCCGCTATTTCACCTTCACCATAACTAAGCGCCAACGCTCTCGCATGGCGCGCGGACGTCCCGTCCGCCCATGACCTCACAGAATTCTTCGCTCCATTCAATCCCGCGGGCGCCAGCATCTTGCCGGCTTCTAACTTCTGCTGGTGACTCGCTCTCGTATGGAG
>JAIEQI010000095.1 GCA_019747875.1 Candidatus Obscuribacterales bacterium | reverse complement strand
AAGTGCTACTGCAATTGTTCTCGGTTTACAAGCGACCAGCTTTCGCTCGGCGCTTACATAGTATCTCCATACTTAGAGCAGATCGCTCCACACTTTGTCATTTGGAGTTCGGTTCGATCCCTGGAGCGCCGGCATCTTGGGTTACTTGGCTTTCTCCAATTTGGAGTTGAATTCCTCTACCTGATTCAGGAACAGTTTGCATTTTGCGGCTAGTGAATCGTAGTATTCGTCGACATCAATCCAATCGTTAGTTTCGGCGCTATCGGTCAATGTTGCAGTAAGACGGGCTGTCATAATCAATCCGAGAGTGGCGAATGGACCTTTTAATGAGTAGGCAAAGTGTGCTATCGATCGCACTTCCTTCTCGTCAATCGCCATTCTCAGGCAACGCATAACGGTATTCGTTCCTTGTACGAATGAGTTCAACAGATCACTTAGCTCGTACAATGAATACGTTTCCTTGAGCTTGGCTATGTCAAGTTCTTCCTCCTCCAACTCTGCCTCTACAGGTGGTGCATGCCGTGCTTCGCCGCGATGCATACACCAATCCACTATCTCTTCCAAAAGCCTTGCGCTAGCGCCTTTGCTGATGTACTCGTCCATTCCAGCTGACAAGCAACGATGCCGATCGTCCGGCCGGTCATAGGCAGTCATAGCGATGATCGGAACATGCTTTCCTGTTTCGAGTTCTGTTCGGCGAATTGACAGGGACGCGTCAAATCCATTCATAACCGGCATATCACAGTCCATAAATATGAGGTCATAATCCGTCTTCGCAGCTTTTTCAACCGCTTCTTTTCCGTCTTTTGCATAATCACAAATGAAAGATAGCTTGCGAAGCCGCATCTCCATAAGCTTTTGGCTAACGGGAATATCGTCCACAATGAGTGCTCGCTTCGGGCGATCTCCGTTTTGTTCGTCGTCAATCACCGGTGGTCGATCCGTAGTGCGAGGAATGTTGAATTCCAGTTCTTCTACCAGGGAAATTGTCCCTGTTTGCAGCCTGTGGCTGAGCAACTTGAACTCGGCAGCTACGTTTTCCATGTCCGCTAGCAAGCGATCCATTGACTTAGCTAGGACTGCAAGCTCTTTCTCCCTGGAGACGAGCTCGTGCATATCGACAAAGCTAATTGCCTTGCTTTGATCTTTTTGGCTGAGTGATAATTTTGAAACCGTGCATGCAATCCAGCGTCCATTTGGATGCGCTGCTGATCTTAAAAGCATGCGCGGAATGCTCGTTTCGAACGCTTTCGATTGGTCGGCTTTTGTCCACGGCAAGTCCTCTTCGGTGTACGGCGTCTCCATATCACCGCGCAAGAACTTGATTTTTGATTGAGTATTTTTCAACATGCGGTTCACAGGCTCGACTCCGAAGAGGTCGCGTGCCTGCTTATCAAAGTGAATAATCTTGCCCTTCTTGTCCAGTAAAATTATTCCACAAGGAGGATTAACGGGAATTGTCTGCAGTATTCTCTCAAGCCGTTTTGGTATCTCGGCGGAATCGACTAGAAACCCTTTCAAGCGCAGGCGCAATCGCCCCAACCCTGTAAGTACTTCCGGGTGAGCTATTTCGCCATCAAGTAGTTGGCGCAACTCGCTTGCTTCCTTGAGCAATCGAGCTATCTTTTCTTGCCAGCTGTCGGTCATTTTATCGGTAACTGCAATCCTGTCCCGAGTTTCTCTTACCCCGTGCTACCCACCCTCACACGCCGTGGGGTATAAATCCTTCGATGTAAGGAAAATTTGACAGCATGAAAAGACAAATTCTCGAAAATAGAGTCTATAGTGATCAAGCGCTCTGCGTATTCGACGGATAGGCACTCTCTCGATTCCAATTTATTGCGATGATGAGCGGCGGCATCGCTTATAAGAGACACGAATTCAAAAATCAGCTGAATCTTTCGCACGATACAAGATCATACAAGTAAGCCGTGCTTGATTCCGCTGTGAAATATTTGTTCAAATGGCGATTGAATGGTTTCGATTGTTCAGGTAGAAAATTTAGCAGCAAATATTGACCCATCCATGTTGCGATGCTCGTATGCGATTGGTGGCTGCCGCGAAAGCCAAATAAATGCAATGTTTCCAGAACCTTGGCGGTGTTGGGTAGTTCCCATTCCACATGTTCTTTGATCAAAGAATTCTGAGTGAGCTCGAGGACCAATTTCTGCGAATTCCTAGATTCCTGGCGCGGGTAATTCAAAATGAGATGATTCTTGCAGGCTCTAGCCAGTTCTTCCAAAGCTTTGTTACGGCTTTTGGGTTCGATGTGTTCTAGAAGATCGATGGCTACAACCAAATCGTATTCTCTATCATCGGCTGGCATCGAAAGGATCGAGCCACCAGTCGTGGCCGGATCAAGAATTTCAATGTCATGGTCAGGCAAAAAGAACGCCAATGCACCATCGAATCCACCGACGTCCAATATTTTTTTTGTTACAGGGTGCCTTACTCTAATAAGTTCAGCAACTGCATTTAGACGCACAAAGCGATCCCAACTAAGATCCTCCTTTGACTGTTGGTTAATGACCCTTGCCTTAGCGATTCCCTTCCGTTCAGTTTCTACCAACTCTATGCCTTCAGTAATTCTGATCGGGATCATGTCTTCCTCAGCTGATTAGTGTGGCTAATATTCGCAGTTTTCCAGACATTTGAGATTCAATCTCTGTAAGGATTATCCGTAGTCATGAGTTCTCTATATGGAAAACCGCAGTCTTTATATTGAAGATCGTATACGCACTCATGTAATGCTTGCTCCTTTCCTGCCCTGCATGAGGTAATAGCATGAGTCCTTTAGTTTCCGGTCAGCGGATGAGATCGCTGAGCGCCGTTCTGCTTGCGATTTCAATTTGCAATTTCTCCTGCATAAGTAGTGTCTATGCTCAGAAAGATGTTTCTGTGCAGGTGGTTCCTGGAGACAAAGGCACACTGTCTGCCGGTGATTCTGCCACCGCTGCCGGTACCGGGGGCGAGACGCACCAAATGACCACGGGCGGCTTGCCTACTATCACAACATCTAACGGAACTCCCATATCGGATGACCAGAACTCGCTAAAAGTTAACCCGCGCGGCGCCACGCTAATGGAGGATTTCGTCGGACGTGACAAGATATTCCACTTTGACCACGAGCGTATCCCCGAGCGTGTTGTACATGCACGAGGTTTTGGTGCCCATGGCTACTTTGAGAACTATAAATCACTTTCAGATATCACCAAAGCCGATCCATTCCAAAAAGCCGGTGACAAGACGCCTGTCTTTGTCCGCTTTTCCACCGTTGTTGGCAACAAAGGCTCGTTCGACCTCGCGCGCGACGTCCGTGGTTTTGCGACGAAGTTTTACACGAAGCAAGGCAATTGGGATTTAGTCGGCAACAACATCCCCGTGTTCTTCATTCAGGACGGTATGAAGTTTCCTGATCTGGTGCATGCCGCAAAAGCCGAGCCTGACAAGGATACTCCCCAGGCCGCTACCGCTCACGATAATTTTTGGGATTTCATATCGTTGATGCCCGAATCAATGCACATGATTATGTGGGCAATGTCTGATCGCGCTATTCCGCGCTCCTTCCGATTCATGGAAGGATTCGGAGTAAACACGTTCAGGCTTGTTAATGCTGCCGGTAAGAGCACCTTTGTGAAGTTCCATTGGAAGCCAAAACAGGGTCTGCAATCCGTCGTTTGGAACGAAGCTGTGAAAATCAATGGAGCTGATCCTGATTTTCATAGGCATGATCTTTGGAATGCAATCAACAAAGGTGACTTCCCCGAGTGGGAGTTGGGCGTGCAGTTGTTTGACGATGAGTTCGTGAGAAAATTCGATTTTGACGTGCTTGATGCCACCAAGATTATTCCTGAAGAGTTAGTGCCTGTTCAAAGAATTGGGCGATTAGTGCTCAACCGCACTACCGACAATTTCTTCGCTGAGACAGAGCAAGTCGCATTTTGCACCAATAACATCATTCCAGGGATAGATTTCTCGGATGATCCTCTTTTGCAATTGCGCAATTTCTCTTATTTAGACACGCAGCTGAAGCGTCTTGGTTCGCCTAACTTTACGTACTTGCCTATCAATGCTCCGCGTTGCCCGATGTTCAATTTCCAGCAAGATGGACACATGGCTATGGTGAATCCAAAGGGGCGAGTCAATTATGAACCGAATTCGTGGAGCGGTCCACGAGAGAATCCGAAAACGGGCTTTGTTAGCTTTCCAGCCCCGATGACAGGAAACAAGGTGCGCGCACGTTCAGAAAGCTTCGCGGATCATTACAGCCAGGCCAGGCAGTTCTATGTTAGCCAGACCAAAGTAGAGCAAGGACACATCAAAGATGCGTTGGTGTTTGAATTGTCTAAGGTTCAAAAGCCATCGATTCGTGAGCGAATGGTATCGCATTTAGAGAATATAGATCGCGATCTCGCAACAAAGGTCGCTAATGACCTCGGAATGAAAGCAATGCCTCCAGCGGCGAAGGCTGCCAAGCCAACAAAGGACTTGCCACCATCACCAGCCTTGAGTATTTTGCTGAATGGACCGGCATCCTTCAAAGGAAGGCGCATAGCTGTATTGATGACGGACGGGGCAGACGCGAAATTGTTCGCCGCATTGAAAGCGGTTACGGACAAGGAAGGCACCACTCTTGAAATAGTGGCACCAACTATTGGCGGTGTTGACCTGAGCGACGGTACGCATGTGCCCGCCGATCACAAAATTGACGGCGCGCCGTCTGTTTTATTTGATGCCGTAGCGCTGATCGTATCTGATGCCGGCGCCGCGAAGTTGGCTCCACATGCACCTGCTAAAGATTTCATTTCTGACGCCTTTGCACACATGAAGTTCATTGCTTTCAATAGCGCTGCTTCGCCACTTCTTGCAAAGGCAGGGGTGGCAGCAGATGAAGGCGTGATTGAACTGAAAGCTCCCGAAGACAGCAACGCATACATAGCAGCCTGCCGCAAAGTCCGCCTCTGGACCCGCGAAGACAAAGTAAAAATGGCCGCTACCCCTTAGCGTTTTGCGTCTCTTGTAGCTGTATGGTCGACATTTACCTCCAAGCAAGCTCGGATCGTTGAACAACGAGTTTGTCGTGTTTCGAGAGACTTCCGGGAGGTTTTTGCCGGGAAAGAATCGGTCACTCAGTGGCAATTTCCCAGGTCCACCTGTTGAATTACACAGCAGATTTAATCGATGTGATGTGCATCCTCACAGTGCAATTTAGGCGTTCAGTGACTATTATTTGACCATAAGCAATTGACTTCTAAGGCGTTTGGACATGGGGGGTGGACGGATGCCTTGGTCCTCAATTGTCCTGAGCCGGAGGGTGTAAAAACCCGCCGGCTTTTTACTACGAAAAGGTTAGTTCCTTCCAATCTTTCGAGGCATTGGTGCTTCTCCCATTCCTTAAGGGGCACTGCATTCTTAGGATATCTCTTGGTTCGTTAGGGATGGGGAATGTGTACCGCTGAGGCGGTTTGCATTCAAGGCTAGGGGTAGCCTGGTTTGGATGGATTAGCTGAATGTCTGAGAACTAATGGCCCGGCCGACAATGGTGCCGAGCAGACTTCCGCTGCGCACTTATGCCTGAATACTGTTGCACGTGTTGAGCGAGAACTTAAACAAGGCTCTGATCCCCTTCAACGGAATGGGGATACTCAGAGAATTGGAAATAGTGCGCAAAATAAAAGTGAGGAGCCCCAAAGTTGGAATCTACTTCCGAAGCTGCCCTATGGTGAGTTTGGGGGCAGACGTGACTTTCCCGCTCCATTTGAAAACCGAACAAAAGAGACTACGCCCTCCCCATATGAAAGGCGAGCCGTAGATCAGATCCCCGACGATCTGGCTGCGACCGAGTTCTCTGCAGCTAAGAAAATCAAGTCGCATTCTGACGTGTTGACGCAAGCTCAGCGTCTTGAACAAGCAAGGGCGGAGCGGAAGTTGACAAACGACATGCTCGACAAAATTGAGCGTGCGCACTTCAACTACTTTGTGGATCATTCTGATCCAACAACAGGGCTGACTAAGGATCGGTCAGCGTCGTATTCGCCTGCAAGTATTGCAGCAACAGGTTTCTCGCTGAGCGCGCATATCGCAGCTTCCGAACGATCGTGGATAAGTCGCGATCAGGCAGCGGATTACACTTTAAAGGTGTTGCGTACACTTTGGAATGCACCACAGTCAGATGCTGCTGAAGGCACTGCCGGATACAAAGGTTTCTTCTATCACTTCTTGGAATTGAAGACCGCGGAACGTGCCTGGAAGTCTGAGCTTTCTACGATTGACACTGCACTTTTGATGGCCGGGGTTTTGACCTCCCAATCTTATTTTGATCGCAACAACAAAAAGGAAAAGGAGATTCGTGATCTCGCGACCAAGTTGTATGATCGCGTTGATTGGAACTGGGCCATGCAGAGAGACCGGATGTCGCTTGGATGGCACCCTGAGCGCGGATTCCTCCCTTATGAATGGGGCGCATACACAGAAGCCATGATCATGATGACGTTAGGATTGGGATCGAAGACTCATCCAATTCCTGCTAACTCCTGGAAGAAATACACAGATAGCACGAACATTGACAAACTGCCGGATGGTCGCAAATATGCCTCTTTTGGACCATTGTTTGGACACCAGTATTCGCAGGCTTGGATCGATTATCGTGGTATCAAGGATGATGTCAATCGAAAAATCGGTGCTGATTACTTTGAGAATTCTCGAAGAGCTGTAATCGCGCAACATGAGTATGCCAAGAAAAATCCGAACAACTGGCGAGGCTATAGCTCTCTAGATTGGGGGCTTACAGCCAGCGATGGTCCCGGTGGTGGCGGTGTCATCGAGAAGGATTTCAACGGTCAAAAAGTAAAATTCTTCGGCTACCGAGCGCGTGGCGCGCCGCACGATTTTGATGATGGAACAATCGCTCCGACTGCGGCTGCATCGTCATTGCCTTTCGCGCCGGAACTGGTAATACCGACCTTGAAACACTGGACGAAGAACCGCCCGGAGATCATGACTCCGCATGGCTTTGCAGATGCATTCAATCCGTCGTTTGACAGCTCGAAAAATTCCGGTTGGGTTGATACGGATACTATAGGTATTGATCAGGGACCGATCGTTATGATGACCGAGAATTATCGCAGCGGGTTGTTTTGGAATCTGATGAAGAAAAATCCCACTATTCGAAGAGGCTTGCAACGGGGTGGTTTTACAGGCGGTTGGCTGAAATAGCAGGACCTCACAGATCCCTCACAAACCCGTGGTACATTATATGGGACGAGGAACGTCTGCCGTTTTTTTGCGGCAAATCTGTGTCTCCAGGCTTCCAATAGTAAAGGAATCTTATGACTGAAAAGAAGGAATCGGGCAAGATTGTAGACAAAAAACGCACCCGTAAGAACTTGAAGAAAATAAAAGAGCTAGAGTCCACGAATATGTTGACTCAGGACAGTGGTGGGGCGTACAACACGCCAGCGATGTATCCGAATCCAAATATTGGAAATCCATAACTGATCCACTAGATTTCTGTGTCTTAGACATGTTCAGCGATCTGAGGGTAGGTCGGGCAACGTGTGAAAGATTGATGTGAGCTGCGTTCAATCAATAGCTCGAGAGAATCCGAAGGCAAGGGCGGCAAGAAAAGTGCGCGAAAGCCGCTGCCGAAACTTAAGAAGCTAAACAATACAAGCTCGATGGATGGAGAAACAGGTGGAGCGGCCGCTGATCCGGCAAGCATTATTTGTCCAACTCCTACTCA
This sequence comes from Candidatus Obscuribacterales bacterium, assembly GCA_019747875.1. GTDB lineage: Bacteria > Cyanobacteriota > Vampirovibrionia > Obscuribacterales > Obscuribacteraceae > JAIEPM01. The sequence goes on along the minus strand of JAIEQI010000095.1, from coordinate 63,697 downwards.
GCCAGGCTATACCCAACCGACACACTTGCCATACTGTTAGAACTTAGAGCCGTTCGAAGCCGGCAAGATGCCGGCGCTCCCGGGATCGAACCAGTTACCATATGCCGGCGATAGTAGATCAGATCGTATGGGCCGCGGATGTCCCGTCCGCTTAGCACAAGATCCCGTGATCAATTTTTTGCTTTCCAGTCGTTGTCGATCTTTGCGTCTTTGAAGAACTGCAGGTCCAGTGGATTGACAGCGATGCCTTCGACCCAAGGTTTGCACATGATGTTTTGTGTCGCTAAGAATGTGCAGGCAATTACTGCCTCTTCACGGCAGACCATTCGATCCATCTTCTTGTAGATCTCTGCTCTGATCTTCGGATCGAGCTCCGATGTGGCTTGTTCGTCAAGCTTGTCGTACTCGGCATTTTTCCAGCGTGTGTTGTTGTTCAAGTTGTGGCTGGTAAAAATATTCGCGAAGGTTTCCGGATCTGGGTAGTCGGCTCCCCAGTTTGCGCGATAGATTGGAGGCGCATCACGGCGCAGTTTTTGCAGGTAGACTTTCCACTCTTGATTCGTCAATTCCGGATTGATATTGAGATTTCGTTTCAACTGATCTTGCACAGACTCCATAACAAGTCTTGCGTCTTCTCTGGTTGGGTAGAGAATCGAGATCTTCGGAAAGCCTTTACCGTCAGGATATCCAGCTTCCGCCAAGAGCTTGCGCGCCGCTTCGGGATCATATGTTGGGCCTGAATCACGTGAGTAGCCGAGTAACCCTTCCGGTATCCATGTATATGATGGCTTTTCTTCGCGATGCAAAATCTTCGGAAAAACTGTGCGGTCGATCGACATGGATACAGCAAGCCGAACACGCTTATCATCAAATGGTTTCTTTGTCACGTTGAAGCCAAGATAGTTGTTTCGCAGCAGAGCAAAGTTCTTGTACTCAGAGGTCTTTTTTGCTTGCTCAACTTCTGGTGTCGGAAAACTCCGGTTGTCGATGTAATCCAATTGACCATTTTGATAAAGAGCAAAAGCTGTTGCTTGCTCGGGAATCATGAACATCTTGATCTTCTTGATCTTCGGCGGACCCTCGAAAAACAGGGGATTCGCTTCCAGATCGATTTTGTATTCGTGCATCCAATCCTTCAACACAAAAGGACCATTGACGACCATGTTGCCTGGTTCGGTCCAACGGTTTCCATATTTTTCAATAATATCTTTGCGCTGCGGAAATGAGGCGCAAATCGCCGTCATATTCAGGAAGTACGAAGCAGGCTTCTTGAGCCGCACTTCGAAGGTTTGATCATCAATGCAGCGAATGCCTAACTTTGATGGATCTTTAACAACACCTGTGTTGTACTCAAATCCGTTTTCTACATCGTACAAAAAGAACGAGTAAGAAGATGCTGTCGCGGGATCCAAAATGCGTCGCCAGGCATACTCGAAATCTTGTGCCACAACTGGTTTTCCATCGCTCCACTTTAAGTTCTTTCGCAGATGAAATACATAACGCTTGCCACCATCCAGTATTTCCCAGCTCTCTGCACATGCTGGAGCACAAGAAAGATCGTTTCGATATTGAGTGAGTCCAACCATCAAATTCGATACAACGTCGAAGGATGTGTTGTCCGTGCTGACGTGCCAATCAAGGCTTGGCGGTTCCGCCGCTAAATTGATTCTCAGAGTATCTTTTTCCGGACCATCCGACTGTCGCGCTGCGCATGACGACAATGCGAGAACGAAACTTAGAACGATAAAGAGTCGGATTGCTGGCACGCTCACTTCGTAGCCCCTAAGGACAGGACGCACACATGTTAGCAGTTCTTTTTCGTCGCCGGGGAACTATTTTTGTTCTTGACCTGTCTCTCAACGTCACAACACGAATCGATTATTTACGAAGTGCAAATAGGAGGACGAGATGGGTATTCTCAGCTTCATTCTGTTTTTGATTGTCGCCGCTGCCTGCGCCTGGATCGCAGAAAAACTTGTGCCTGGCGTAATCCCAGGTGGTTTTCTGACAACTGCAGTTGTTGGCATCATTGGTGCATGGATCGGTGGTGCATTGCTCGGTGGACTGGGACCGGATTTAGCCGGCGTTTCCCTGATTCCGTGCATTATAGGATCGGCAGTCTTTGTCTTCCTGTTGTCGCTTGTATCTTCAGTTCTTCATGGAAATGCTGTCTAAGCAGTATTTCGCAATTGCCACTCATAGTGGTGGCATAATTCGGCGGACCCGCCTCACGGTGGGTCCGCTCCTTTTTGTTCATATACTACGATTCTGCAGCACTAAGTGTCAGTTCCCGAGCCAGATGGTTTTCTGTGCATCTTTTTCTTCCTTCGCTTCCGACCTTGTCTCATGTCGCGACGGGCGCCAGCAGTTCATACTCATGGTGGACGGATGACATCGCGCGCGTTCGCTTGCGACTCGCCCAGATGAGACCGTATCCTCGATTTCGAATCGGCACTACGCCATCAGAATCGAAAGAAAAGATGAAGAAAAGAGGCGCATGTAATGCGCCTTTCGGCACCACTGGTGGCGCGGTGTTTCTTTGTCGTTACAATACAGAAAATTATTTGGACAATTTTGACGCCTTTAAAACTCGGCTCAGCATGAGGATAAGGCGCGGCCGTGTCGAGCAATTCAGTTCACTTAGCGCCGTCTTACCAGCATCTCAGCTCCGTTTCGGTTGACAGATTTTTCCATCATTAGATATACTTTCCATCAACGCCTCGCGAGGGGCGCTTTTTTCTGGCAATTTTTGGCTTCCAGAATAAACATCAGGCAAAATGCCTCAGACTTCCAACGGAGAATGAACCGTGGCTAAGAAAGACGATCGCATGATCATCACATTGGCTTGTAATGAATGCAAAGAGCGTAATTACACGACAATGAAAAATAAGAAGAACGATCCGGACAGACTCAACATCAGTAAGTATTGCGGACGTTGCCGCAAGCACACTGAGCACAAAGAAACCAAGAAGTAAGGATCGATCGCTGGCTTTTGGGAAGCCTTATGGCTTCCCCGGCGGACATGAGCCGCCAACTGCGCCCTTAGTTTAATGGTAGAACGAGGGTCTCCAAAACCTTTGGTGAGGGTTCGACTCCTTCAGGGCGCGAATTTAGTCCCATATTGCAATCAATCTCAGAGAATCAATGTGGACGAAGCTGAGCACAAAATCGAGGACAAGGTCAAAGTGACAGAAGGCTCAGGACCTGCACCGGTAGCGCCGGCACCTGCAGATCCCGCAATTAGCAAGCAACAGACTGAACCATCCGGCATTGCCGGAGTTATCGCCTTCGTGGTGTCAGCCTTTGGCGAGCTTCAAAAGATCACCTGGCCCGATCGCCAACAAGTTATCAAAGAAACGCTCAGCGTAATTGTTTTGGTTGCGATTATCACCGCAGCCGTGCTGGCTTTTGACTATGCTCTTGGACACCTCGTATTTAACAATATCGACCACCTTGCAAGAAAATTTGGTGGCGGCATCGGTGTTCACCACTAAGTAAGGAGACGGAAGCATAAATGCCTTTTATTAATAGTGATGGACAAAGACGCTGGTATGCGGTGCAAACTGCTTCCGGACACGAAAATAAAGTCAAGGAGCACATTGAGAAACGCATCGTGACAATGGGCGCTCAAGACAAAATTTTCGGCGTCATCGTTCCTGAGAAGATGGTCACAAAAGTCAAGGATGGCAAGCGCGTCGAGAAGAAAGAGCGCGAGTATCCGGGCTACGTGTTCGTCGAAATGATTTTGGATGACGATTCCTGGCGGGTTGTCCGTGAAGCCCCCGGAGTCACAAAATACGTCGGTGCTGGCAAGAAGCCAATTCCTGTCCAAGATGGTGAGATTCGTAAGATTCTGCGTCGTCAAATGACGGTAGCTGGTGTCAAAGGTAAGAAGCCGGTTGTTATTGATGTTAAGGTTGGTGACAAGGTAAAAATCACCGGCGGACCGTTCGCCGACTTCGAGGGAGAAATCACGGAAGTCAATCTGGAACGGGAAAGAATCAAAGCTTCAGTTATTATTTTCGGCCGCGCTACACCGGTCGAACTGGAATTCAACCAGGTTATAAAAGTGTAAAAGTCATATAAGTAGCCCCCAGCTGCTTATATGATCAGTAGTTCCGAGTACATATAGGGTAAAACGCCGTGAAAAAGGTCGTTGGCAAAATCAAACTGCAAATCCCGGCTGGCAAAGCCAACCCAGCCCCGCCTATCGGACCGGCTCTTGGTCAGCATGGTGTCAACATCATGCAATTCTGCAAAGAATACAACGCCAAAACCGCCGACCAGGCTGGAATGATCGTTCCTGTCGAAATCAGTGTCTATGAAGATAGATCATTCGACTTCATTTTGAAGACTCCGCCTGCATCAGTTCTTCTCCGGAAGGCTGCCAATGTGGAGAAAGGTTCAGCGCAACCAAACAAGAACAAGGTCGCCACGCTGACTCGCGCTCAAATCCGCGACATTGCCAAAATCAAAATGCCGGACCTCAATGCTACAACGCTAGAGGCTGCCGAAAAGATGGTTATGGGCACTGCTCGCAATATGGGCATCACCGTAGTCGACTAATACTTCCGAACCGCCGGCTAGCGGATCTCAGAAGTGAGCTGAATCAGTAAGCAGCTCAGCACAGGTAATCAACAGTAAGAAGAATAAGGATTGGGCATATGGCTAAGCTCAGCAAAAGGCAACAGAAGCTAGGCAAACTGAATACCGAAGTCAAGGAGAAAGGGCACTTGCAAGCCGATGAGGCTCTCAAAATGCTCAAGGCTGCCAAGGCAAGCAAATTCGACGAGACCGTCGAAGTGCATTTCCGTCTCGGTGTGAACCCCAAGCTCAACGACCAACAAGTTCGTTCGACAGTAAATCTGCCGGGTGGAACTGGTAAGGAAGTTCGAGTAGCGGTCGTTTGCAAAGGCGATAAGCAGAAAGAAGCTCAAGATAATGGAGCCGACGTTGTCGGAGCCGAAGATCTCGTCCAAAAAATTGGCGAAGGTTTCATGGAGTTCGACAAACTCGTTGCAACCCCAGATTGTATGGCGATGCTCTCCAAACTCGGTAAAGTTCTCGGTCCTCGCGGCTTGATGCCGAACCCGAAAGATGGAACCGTTACTCCGGAAGTTGGTAAGGCAATCAAAGAATTGAAAGCCGGTAAAGTTTCCTTCCGTGCAGAAAAGGATGGTGGCGTTGTTCAAATGGGAATCGGCAAGATTTCCTTCGACGACGGACGCCTTTTGAAAAACCTGGCTGCCGTTGTTGACCAGGTCAACAAAGTAAAGCCGGCAACCTGCAAAGGTATCTACATCAAGTCCGTTTATCTAAGCTCAACTATGGGCCCGGGTCTAAGACTCGATGTCAACAAACTCCAGGAAGTCAACAAGCTCGCTGCCGCCGCAACGGCGTAAGTAGCTCCAAGCAAAGCTTGTTGATCAACTCAAAGAATCAAAAGAGGGCTCGTCGAAAGATGAGCCCTCCTTTGTTGTTGCTTCTTGACTGAAATGCGAGCTGAGAAAGCCTCGCCCAAAGATGAGAAGCACGATAATATAGCATCGGCGGATACGCTATTTAGCAAGATGCCAAGAAACTCGACCCTGATCGGAAAGAGGCTTTCGTGACAAGCACCACCATCGACGAGAATGCCCCAAAGACTGCTGCTTGGGGGTCCTCTCATTTCCTTGTAGTTGCCCTCCTGTTTCTCTTCTCAGGGCTGAGCAGCCTTATTTATCAGGTCATCTGGACACGGCAACTGGTCTTCGTTTTTGGCTCGACAGGATTCGCCTCTGCCACCGTGCTTAGTGCTTTCATGGGTGGCTTGGCGCTCGGTAGCTATTATGCGGGCAAATACTGCGACCGCATGAGGAATCCGTTCCTCTGGTATGGATTGCTTGAGGGCGTCATCGGTCTTTGGGCGCTCATAACTCCATTTCTTTTGGGTGCTGCCCTTCCTTTATATAAGTCTTTTTGGAGTGCACTGCACGACAACTTTCTTGCTTTTTCATTGCTGCGATTTTTTGTCGTTGCCCTTATTCTTTTGCCTCCCACGGCTTGCATGGGTGCTACACTGCCTTTACTTTCGCGTTTTGTGACGTCGAGTCTTGCGATAGTTGGAAGCAGGGTTGGCACGCTCTATTCGATTAATACTTGTGGCGCCGTAATTGGTGCGGTGCTTGCGGGCTTCGTTCTGATCCCCTCGATGGGCCTGAGTGCAACAACAATTAGTGCGGCGGGTATGAACTTCTTGCTGGCTGTAGTTGTGTACGCGTTGCAGAAGAGTTGGGCTGGCAGCTTTGGTATTCCAACTGGAAAGGATGGATTCTCACTGGCTGCAGATCCCGCAGCTCCGGCATCGGACGGCGCAACGCCACCGGCAGATTTAACTGCGGCCGATACTTCCGCCAGTGGCGAAGGTGCTGCAGCAAAAGTGCTTGAGAAGGAGAAACTTCCTCCACACATCTTCTGGACAATGGCTGCCTTTGGGGCATCAGGCGCGCTTGCAATGATGCACGAAGTTGGGTGGACGCGCGCGCTTCTGCTAATCATTGGCTCGACAACTTATGCGTTCACGATCATGCTTGCGACATTCTTGGTCGGCATCTTCCTTGGCAGCTTGGCCATGTCTCGCCTGGCAGATAAGGTGAAAGATCCACTTTGTTGGTTCTCTGCTCTGCAGCTTGGTCTTTGTGCTGCTGGTCTTTTATCCATTTACTTGTTCAACTATTTGCCTTATTGGAATCTTGTCACCAATTACAATTACATCGACAATCCCGATGGCGGGATGATTGTTCGCTTCTTGCTTACTGCATGCGTTCTGTTGCCGGTTACTCTTTGTTTGGGGGCGGTCTTCCCTCTGGCTGTGAAAGTCTGTACTCGCGATCTCGAGCGAGTTGGGCGCTCGGTTGGAACCTTATATTCGATCAACACGTTAGGAGCGATTATTGGCGCCTTTGTGGCCGGATTCGCCATAATCCCCGCCGTTGGCAGTGAACAAACCCTGCTCTGGGCCTGCGCCGGCAGCGGTATTATAGGCGGTGCACTGCTCTTTGCTTTCGGCCCAAAAACAGGAGCCAGTAGAATAATTGCAGGTGTTCTTTCACTTGCGATTCTAGTTTGGGTATGCACCACACCTCAAATCTGGAACCTGCGAATGGTCACAAGCTCCCAGAAAGTGCGCCGCGGTCTGGTGTGGAATCGGAAGCCGCCAGATCCATTTGATATCTGGGTAAAGGAAGTCGACAAAGCTTTCAACATTCTTTTCTGGAAAGACGGCATAGCATCGAATGTCGCTGTGATTCAATTTCCCGATCAACAAGTTTCTCTTCTAACCAATGGACACATTGATGCTTCAACTGGTCGCACCGACATGTCCACTCAAGCGCTGCTTCCAACCATTCCTCTTTTGGTGAAGACTGGCGCGACTGAGGTTGGCGACGTTGGCTGGGGCAGCGGTACGACTATGGGTTATTCGCTTCTCTTTCCAATCAAGAAGATGGTCTGCGCAGAAATCGAGCCTGCGGTTATTGAAACATCAAAATGGTTTCACACCGTCAATCTGGCTCCGGAAAAGGATCCCCGTTTAATCATTAACTATAATGATGGACGCAATTACATGATGGCGACTGATGAAACCTTCGACGTGATTACATCCGAGCCATCGAACCCATGGCAGGCTGGTGTCTGCAACCTCTACACGCAGGAGTATTTCCAGGTCTGTCATGATCGCCTGAAGCCGGGCGGTATTTTTGCTATGTGGTGGCAGTACAACGAAGTTTCCTCGGATAATTTGAGCCGTGTCTTCTCCTCTCTGAAGAAGGTCTTTAAGCACGTCGTTGTCTTCCAGGTTTTCACAGGAGATATCTCGGCAATTGCGTCGGACGAACCGATAAAGATAAATCTCAAAAACGTTAATCAAGCTTTGCAAGATCCGAAATTGAAGCAGACTCTCTCTCTGTTCACAGGCATAAATTGCGCCGAGGATCTTCCTGCGAAAGTTTGTCTTTCTGATGATTCGATAACTAAAATTGCAGCGCAATTCCCCCCCAATACTGATGACAAAAATCACATTGAATTCGATGTAGCGCGAACATATGAGCAGAAAAACTTTTCAGCGCAGAACCAGCAATGGATGGTCGCGAATGCTGGACCGATTTGGGATGCCGTCGACTGGACGGGGATGACGACAACCGAGCAAGCACTTAAAATGGCTGAAATCGCTGAGCGAGGCATGGTGCAGAACCTGCCAATGTGCGAACTTTGGGCGGGGCAATCATTCAAGGTGCAAAAGAATCCATATGCACTTTGTGTGCAAGCACTGATCGAGGCCCAAAAGAAGGGCAACTTCGAGGGCGCTTACATCATGGCGAATGAAGCTGTGACGAAGTTTCCCAAAGAAGCAAAATGGCTCTGCGTAAAAGGTATTGTTGAATTGCTGGGCGGCGCGCCCATGCGAGCACGTAAGGACTTTGCTGAGGCGGTGAAGCTTGAGCCCTCGAATTTGATCTACAAATTCCGATTAGCTCAAACATACCTTCCAGATCTTCGCGAATGGTATCAGATTTCCATTTTGCCCCTGGCTGATGAGGCAAAACCCACGGCCGACCCGAAGAAGGTTGTCGAATTGTTAGCAGCTTCCATGTCTGATAATAATTTTGTGAACCAGAATCCCAATGCAGTAGCACTGTACGCGGCAGGGCTGATTGGGACCGGCAAATTCAAGGAAGGAGCCAATCTCGTCCAGCAGTTCTTGAAAGTGAAAGCGGACGATCGAATCGCATGGGCGTTGTTGGCGGAAGCTCATCAGCGGATGGGCGACTCGATCAATGCGCAGCTCTATTCGCGCAAAGCATCAGAATTGGGCGATGCAATGGCTCTGCGTTTTGCACAGAACGCGGCGAATTTAGGCAATCAAGGTAAGTTTAACTTAGCTGTTGCCTTGATTCGAAAAGCTCTACTACTGAACCCTGCGGCAGCACAGCCTCGGAATGTGCTCTGGCAAATAGCCGATCGTGGAGATGATGGCGCGGAAAAGCTCATGCAAGAGTTATCCAAATTAAGCCTTGAGGATGCCCAAGCATATCAACGCTTGATCCAGAAAAAAGGCAGTGGCGGCGGTGGACAAATGCCGGGGCTTACACCACAAGTACCTGCTACCACTCTTCCCGGTGCCACCACCACTGACGGTAAGTAGCAGGCAATTATTCTTGCGACGCACGAGAAGTGCTGCACAGGAGGCTGCAGTCGCGGTCCAATGTGTAGGAATTCGGGCTTGGCTCAAGCTTAGTTAGGATTTGCAACGTCTGCTAAGCGGACTCCGGCTTCCTGTAATTTCTTTCTGATTGCTGGGATGGCGGCTTTTGCAGCTTCCTCGCCTGCAGCCAAACCTTTTATGGCATCAGACTTCTTTGTCGAGATGAGGCTGATACCATCTACGTTCGGATGGATGACGAGGTCGGCTCTCTCCATTCTTGGTTGATCGATATCTCGCAAGTCTAGTTTCAATAAGCGTTTTGCTACAGAGCCAACCTTTCGGAAATTTTTGATGTCTTCGGTTTCGACACGTTCATCGATGCACACTGCAATTACGATGTCCGCTCCCAATTTGCGGCATTCATCAACTGGGACATTTGATGCAACGCCGCCATCGCAAAACAAATTGTCACCGATTTGCACTGGCTTTCGCAATTGTGGAACGGCACAGCTGGCTTGCATTGCGTAGCCCAGGTTTCCTTTGTCTAGAATGTGCGTCTTGCCGTCTACGAGGCTTACTGCTACCGCTGCATACTTGATCTTGAGATTCTCGATGTTTTGTTCAGCCGGAGGCACTGAGTGAGTCAAGAACTTGCGGAACTTGTTTCCCTTGTAAAGTCCGTCATAAGCTTTGCTGCCGAACAAGCGCGGAGTAAACATAATTGGCGCGGCTGCTACACGCAACCAGAGTGGAACAGTCATAAAGGACTTCATCAGGGAAGCGTTCTTGAACTCGGTTTCCAAAACATCTAGCGGAACACCGGCGGAATACAAACCGCCAACAACTGAACCGATGCTGGTGCCGGCAATGTAATCGATTGGAATCCCTTCTTTTTCAAGGACCTTCAGTACAGTCACGTGCGCAGCACCGCGTGCGCCACCACCACCCAGCGCCAGTCCGATTTTTGGACGAGAACCTGTGGATTTGCTGGTTTTTCCATCTGTTGAATCAGATGCGGAAAAGGCAGGGAGCACTGTCCCCGAAATAATACTAATGGCAAGCAAGCTTGAACTAAGAAAGCGGTGCATTGTTTCCCCTCGGATGTGAAACGCGAGCTTTGTCGGGCCGATCGGGCGATCGAGCCGAATCCGGCCCCTTGGCTCGGTTTTCATTGTACCGAACCCGGTCCTTGCCAGCATGACCTGCCGCTCAGGCTGAAGCTTTATTGATTATAGATATCTAAGCGCCAGTGCTTTGCCACTGCGCACCCTGGGCATAATCCTCAGGGGAAGCGCTCTGGGGTTCCAACATTATTGGAACTTGAAAGATGAGTAGGAAATGAGCAACAAGATAGATGTCCTGATTTTGGAAGACCATCAGGTGACGCTTGACGGATTACGGCTGGGGCTGTCGCAGGAGCCGGACATCAACATTGTCGGCGCTGCTTCTAGCTCAGAAGACGGTCTTAAACTGGCTAAAGAGCTCTCTCCGCAAATCATTCTCTTGGACCTGCACCTGCCCGGTCAACTAGGACCGAAAACCATGGTCAAAGAGTTTTGCGAATTGAACTCGCGGGTCCTCATCTTCTCAGGTGAAAGCCGTCTCGCTTTCATTCAAGCTGTGTTGGCGCTTGGTGTCTATGGCTACCTCCTTAAGTCAGAAGGTCTACCCCGCATTGCCGATGCGATCCGCCAGGTTGCTTCCGGTAAAAAACCGATTCTGTCAGAGTCTCTCGCTTCCGGCGATACAAGGCTTACTAAATCGGAGCAAGAGGTCTTGAAGATGCTCGCTCGCGGAATGAAGTATCAGGATATGGCTGAAGAGCGCCTTACCTCTCCAGCAACGGTGCGCAAGCAATGCGAGCTGCTACTTTTGAAGTTGGGTTTGAAAACGCGCGAAGAACTTATTGCCTGGGCAGTTCAAAATGGTTACGGTAATCTGGATTCGGCTACATGAAAGCTATCAGGCGTGCTGTCGATCTAGCTCTATTGTTCTTTGGTGGCTCTCCTCGTCGCAGCTTGGGTAATGAATCGAATAGAGATCACGCGGCGAGTCGTCCAGATCAAAAGTATGGACGTAGCGGAGCCAGCGGCATAGATAACACGTCGTCTGGGCTGGGAAAGGACCTGACAGACACCCTGAGCGGACAGGAGCAGTATGCTGACAAGCGCGCCCCATCGGAAGTGCAGCGCTATGAATTTCTTCCAGCCACATTGGAAACGCGGGTGCAGCTTGATCGCGGCTGGCTTAATTGCTTGCTCAAAGCTGAGCCATGGCAGGGCTTAACTAAGCTTGGCGAAGCCGATATGAAGGAAGCGGAACTAGCTGCCAACCAGCTCTGCTCGCGAATGTTCGACCTGATATCTCACTTCAGTAATGACTACAACAATGTGGCAGGCTCCATGATCAGCTTGACGCCGCCGTCCGATGTAACGGAGAAGGTAAAGAAGAGTCGCAACATCACAGCAGTGGAAACGACAGAATCAATCAGTTTTAAGCGATGGCGAGCCTCCACTCTCTCCTGGAGCTTATCTGCTAGAGCGCGAGCTGGTGTGATTGAAATTTTCTTGGTTCCGGCATCTGATGTGATGATGCTTTCGGGGGCAGAGGCGCCAATCAGGATGAAACTGCAATTGGAGCTGCGGAAGCTTGGCAGTCATCACATTTGGACCTACGACGGTCTTCCCATTGCAGCTGAGGAACTACGCCTGCTCATTCGTTCCGCATTTCGGGACCTTGTATCGATGACACAAGATCAGGCGCAACCTTTGCAAAGCAGAGCAACTTTCGAGAATCTTGATGATGCTAAGCTCGCTAAATCGCTGGAGCAGCTTGTTGCGGAGCGCGAGAATTTGGCTCAAAAGGTGGTGATTCAACAAGAGGAAATTCAAAAGCGTATAGCGCGTGATTTGCACGATGCGGTTATCTCTGACGTGATGGCGATAAAGAGAAACCTTGCCTCCGGCAAAGCTATGCCCCGAGATATTTCCGAAGCTCTCGACGGTGTTGTTCAGCGCTTGAGGGAGATTTGTTATGACCTCTCACCGCGGGATTTAAGTGACTGGGGCTTGGCGACCGTCATTGAAGACATGCTTGAAATGATGGCTCAGCGGACAGGAGCTGACTGTTCGTTGAATTGTGACATTGATATTCCGGTAATGCCGTCTGCTGTTCAACTTCATATTTATAGAATCGTTCAGGAGTCGATAAACAATGCCGAGAAGTATGCACGCCCCAGCCGGGTGGTGGTGACCTTGGAAATTGTAAATAACAAGTTCGTGGTCCTGGTCGCAGATAACGGGCAGGGCTTTGACATGAATGCCGCTGGCGCAGGGCAAGCTACTCGCGCTGGGGGCTACGGTATGGGCAGTCTTCGCGAACGAGCTGATCTGATTCGCTGCTTCTACCCGACTAAGCTGGAATTGCAGTCCGCCCTCGGAAAAGGAACCCGCGTCCGCCTGGAAATAGACCTTTCCAGCTTTCGCTGAAAATTTCTCAGGACTCTCAGATGATTTTCAGATTTGCCCTCTAATATCTGTTCATCGGGTGAGCGAAACGAGGGAAGAGATAATGGACAGAGCAGATGCGATCAAGAATGTAGTCAACGCAGTTGATAACTTCAAGACAGACGAAGGTGACTTCCGCAGCAAGGATGACGAAGGTCTCCGCAAGGCGATTCATGAACTCTATGAGTACGCGCAAGATAACCGCGATAGCTCGGTAATGAAAGATGGTATTTTGGCTGCCCAGGCGGAAGCAAAGAGCCTCGGTCTGCCGGATGTTTCCATCAGCTTCACTGAATCAAACGGGCAGGTCGACAAAGTTAAACGTGACTGGAAGGCGTTTGGTGGTGCTATGAGCGGTTCTGCTGAAGAATTCAGTGAATTCGGTTCTAGCCTTCAGTATGCAATGAAGCAAATGAATATTGTTTATCAGATGGGTCGCGTTAATGCGGCGGCCGACAACACAAACAAAAAGTAAAGCAAGTTTTTCCGTTTCTCTCCCACTCTCCCCAAAACTAAGCTCGTGGTACTAAACCTAGTGCCACGAGTTTTTGTGTTTGCTTCGTCTGGAAAGCTTGTGGTATCGAAATCTTACGATGTGAATGTCGGCTGCGTTTCTCTCAGGCTCGGACTGTCCTCCTGTCGAGGTGGATCTATGGTGAATTTGCCGCGTCTGTTCTGTTCTTACTATAAACAGGCGCCGCGAAGTCATGGTCAGATAATCTGCCGAAGCGATACCGTGGACTACTAGAGCAGCCTTTTGTCCTGTACCGAGCTGCTGTTGTTTCAAAACTTTGGTATCGCATGCAGTGCTTAGAAGAATCTGGTCGTGCTCTTATCTCTTAACACACTAGCTCGCAAAGCTCCATGCGACGGCGATTTACCCTGGTGCCTTTTTCTCAAACGCTCATTAACGGTATTTAAGTTTGTTCAGTGACTGATAGCTCGAAATGCCCTACTTATCTGCTCTTGGCAACTTTTGGATGGCAGGCTCAGAGCGGCAATTGGCGAACTTTGTACGCGATTTTGCTAATTTACACAAGCCTATTAGCGCGGTATCATTTTATTATCCCGCAGACAGTTATTACTAGAAAGTTCACTCCAAATTTTTCCTCCACTGCGTTGCGGGATTAGATGAATAGGGCTCATCTAACGTATCCATTTTGCACGTGAGGGCTGGCGTAATGCTAAGAGCATTGCTTACTAACATTCGGGCAATTGCCGGAAATCATACTGTTAACGCAACCAAAGAGCCGTTCTTCGATAAGAAGTGGGGCAACAACGCTGGATTTAAGAAGAACATCGACAAGGCGTCTTATGAGATTCTTTGCGATGACAGCGAGCACCAAGCATTGATCAATGATCAAATCTTGGTTATGTATAAAACAAAGCTCAGCGACAGCCGTAGCCGCTTTCTATCACGCATGGCCAGTGATTCGCTGGACTTCATCGAGGATCAGAAAAATCAACGGCGCCGCCAAAAACAAGAGGAGCTTCTCTGCAATTCTTCAATGACCGCAATGATCGATCATGTCTACGAAGTGATCAAAGCATACTCTTATGAGTTGAACAACGCACTGGGATTTGGTCCGTTGCATGTTGCGGCGACCAATCCGCAGACGGTTACTGAAATCGTCAAATTCAATAAGTTGCGCCAAGCTGAGGAAACCTTATCTTACTATCGTGCGCGTCTGTCGACAAACTCGCACAGTCTTGTTATGCGCGGCGACAAGAACGGCATTCAGTTTTACGTGATACCAGTTGCACGAGTAATTGGTTTGAGTAAGCAGGAAGAAAAATTCCTTCCAGCGTTCAAAATCTGCACCAGATTAGTCAACGGTACGGTCATCTGGGAAACTGATGGCGGTGCTCCGCTGACCAGCTCAAGGCTGGAAGTAATCTGCATGAATCTTTTTCAGAGACTGATTGACGATACTAAGGCACAAGTTGTTCGCGATCAGCAGTCGCAAGATATGCCCGAGAGGGAGGCCGTATCCTAACCGTCTTCTGATTCAATACTAACGCTCTGGAGTTTCGCTGGGCTATCGCCCCTCTCAACTCCTGTACTAGTTAAAATGCTCTGGTAGCGCATTGCATGCGCCCTCTGCCACAAAGGTTGTAAAAAGTTATCACTGGGGGACTCTTGGAGGGGCGGGTTGAAAAACCTGCCTCCTCTCTTTTCTATAGACTTGATTGCACAGCGCCCTTCGGGAAGGCAGATTAGGCGGGTCTCAGCAAGGAAGCGAAACTGGAGCGCTTGTTTCTCCTCATGGGCTGAGCTTCTTTGAATCTTATGGTGGATTTCACCATGGAGCCATCGGAAAAGCATCGTGGAAATCCCAGTTTGGAGCTTGTCGAGTTTCGACCTGAGCTCCATAATGAAATGGTACGACTGCTGAGAGAGTGTGGAGATATGATGATAGTGGCCGTATTTGATAACAACATGAGCACTGGCGAATTGATGCGGGTCGCAGCCGATCACCATCATAAGCGCATCGAGCTTTCAAACGCTGAGAAGAAAGCGTTAATCGATTTGCTGAAACTTCGAGGGCAAGAAGAACTCGAGTACGGGCAAGAAATGGAAGTTGATTCCGTTCGTTTGCTTCGACGAGTTACAGGCGCCGTGGGCGTTTATTTCAGCTAATCAAGTTTGCACTTTAGTGCCACTGATTTTTTTTGTAGAAGACCGCGAAGATCTGAGCTTGCTGAGAGTCCGTTCCGGAATTGCATGGGCATCCGTTCATGCAATTCGATGCTCAAAGCACCTACTGCCGGCTTCGATTTTCGTTGAGATTACTTGGCGCTACCGCTGCCGGTGGCACTGCTTGCGCTGTTGAGCATCTTTTCATAAGGAGAGTGGCTCAATCGCTCGTATGCTGCCGGCGTGATCTTCATCGAGGCAAATTCCACAACAGTCGGCTGGTGTGGGTTCATCTTGATTTTTAAATCGACGGACTCAATGTATTCCGGTAGCGAATCGAATGGATTTGCTTGTTCAATCTTCATGTAGCCAGATGGAGCTTTTCCGTTGGCATAGACGCGAATCACGCCTTGCTGCGTTGTGTCGGGATTTTGTGCATCGATGCGTTTTCCAAGCACATTCATGTAGCTAATCAGCCAGTTTGTGAGATCTGGGTGTGCCGCAATTTGCCAGGCGGGATCGATGTTTCCTTTCAGTTGCTTGCCACCATAATCGATGGTGAAAGTCGAACCTGCCTCGTCTACGCCAACCAGTTTTACGCCGCCCCAAGCGTTACCAATCTTCACGGCATTGGCGCTGCGATCTGGAAGAACTATCAGGGGATTGTTTCCAAGCCAGCCTCCCAGCCGGACGCCATTGGTGTAATCCTTCGCAGCAGGAGCGGATGAAACAGCTTGAGGGCTTTGAAAACAATATGTCAGGAGACACGTTAGGATTAGCAACTTTGCAAGCGTTTCGCTCTTGTCCATCTTGGAAACTCCGAAGTGAGATTCAAACTTTTCAAAACAATAACACATTAGTTTAATACCCTTCGGACGTTCGAAAAGAGCTGTTTGCCCTTCGCATCTATTTCGCTGCGCTCCGGGATGTACTCTTGCATGGTTCTGAAGTCAGGAGCATAGTACTGAATACGGTGCTTTTTGTTCATGGCAACCAGCATAGAAACTATAAGACTATACTCTGCAGGAATTTTGAGCCGTGTAGACTACAATTCCACTGAAAAAATATCGGCGAACTGGGTTCGCTTCTCTAATTTCTTTTCCATAATGAAGGACACTCATCCATATGTTGTCAGGAAAGCAGTCAGTACTCTTAGTAATTTCCGCGTTCGTAACCGTCGCTCCATGCTACAGCCTTAATTTCGATGACCTTTTGCGGAATTATCTTGGCGCAGGAACCCGGACCGGGGAAATTTCAGCATCAGAGCAAGGAATCATTAAGACCAACATCAATACGCGCCAAGCGCAGTTGGAAACCCAGATGCAAGCCGGAGTTACATCTGGGCAATTGACACCACAAGAAGCAGCTGATTTGAAAGCTCATCTCGATCAAATTGCGAATTTGGAAGGGCAATATTTAGCTGACGGAAATTACAGCCGGTTTGAAGTACAGACTTTGCTTGATGATTTGAATAACTTCTCACTGCGCTTGAATACGTACCTAACCAACGCAAGCACTACGGCGTCCATTCCAGTTCCAGGAGCGACAACACCGCTACCGCAAGGACGATCCTGGTACCGTCGTTACTCAAGAGACAATTCCGGATACCTGTCTAATATGGCAGCATTTCAGGCTGACATCGATACCAAACAAGCTCAGCTAGATGCTCAAATCACTGAGGCGACAGTGCAGGGACGAATCAACTGGAGCGAAACGAATCAATTGCGTGCTGAACTAAACCGAATTGCTCAGCAAGAAAACCAGTTCACAGCTGGCGGTCGTTTGAGCTATCGTGAATCGCAAACCCTGATCACAGATCTGGATGCGCTCACAACACGTCTGACCACTTTGACCAGCCGTCCACGCTCGGCTCGATGGGATCGTTCTGGACGTCATCGCAACGTCAGCACTCGTATAGACGAGCATCAGTCATTGCTACGTCAGCGCATTAATGCTGGAATAAGCTCTGGTAGATTGACGCGTACCGAAGCCAATCGCTTGCTCAATGAAGAATCACGAATTGCGGCTTTGGAAGAAAGATTGCGCTCTACCAATAACAGGCTGAGTTTCGACGAACAGCGCCGTCTGTTTACTGAACTCGATCAGTTATCAACCAAAATCAACAAAGAACTATTCGACAGGCAAGTACAATAGGCGCTGCACCAGATACGGTGTGCACACTATTTAACTAGCTTGAGTAAATATGGGGCTAAAGCCTTTAGCACCAGAAATTCCAAAGGGGCGGCGCAATGCGTCGCCCTTTCTCTTAACTCTGCTTCTTTTGCAGCCGTTATCGTGGGACTAAATGCTCTAGTTTGTGTGACACCAAATAATCGCGGAACATCGATTTATAGTCATTTCCTTCAGCCTCATTTATGCGAGTGAACGGAAGCACCTGCCGATAAATTGAGTATCCCTCCTGCAAGTCTCGTGGGCGGCCGCGAGAATCGAAGCTCTTGGAGGTATAGGTCACCTTTAACGAACGTAGCTCTAAGGGCTGGTAGGTTTTGATATCTTCTCGTCTATAAGAGTCAACGATTGTTCCTGTGTTGCGATCCACTATTAGTGATGTTGCCAGAATCCGCATTACAAGCTTATCCTCTGCAATTAGTTCGGGACCATACCAGTCAATAGTATTGAAGGTCTCGTGATTCTGTTGAGTGCTTTTACTGCTTCCGGACTCAACATAAAAATGCCATATATCGCCGTCGGCATCACGCTGAAAGCCAAAATGTTCACTAGCTTGAGAGCTAACAGTCTTATTGGGACTGCTTTTGCGTCCGGTCGCATAATCTTGCATCAATGTAATTGTTGTGCGGTCTGAAGCGAAAGTACCCGCAAACCAGTTGGGAATCTTTAACCACTTGCTTTCATATTTTGCTTTCCCGAGGCTGCTGGGATCAAAGTTCGCTCCGGCTTGCAGCCCGCTCTGTAACGGCGGTAGCTTTTGCGCATGCTCGACTTTTCCGCGCAGAATCAGACCGCCTCCTTTTGCTGTTTTACCTGTTTCACTTTCATGATCAACAGATTTTCTGTTCTGCAATGATGGCGGGGATGTTACTTTGTGAGGATTCGATCTTGCCGGTGCTTTGGAAGCCCCTTCATCTTCCTCCCAGTCCGATGCCAGTCCCGGGGTGGCCAGGGCTGATAGGATCATGAATGTTGCGGCGAAAGAAAGAAATTTGTGCAATTCGGACCCAAATGCTAAGCTCAGTACCTAACTCAACGACCTGGAGTTTTGCAGGCTATCTTGCTTCTCAACTCCCGACGATATTAATTGTAACCAGTAGATTTGATAAATGAGTCCAGCAAAGAAAACAGTAACAAAGAAGGACAGCAAGGCGAAACCCAAATCTCCTGCTGTGAGGCGCTTTTCCAAGGCTGATGAAAAAGAATCAGCCAGTCCGCTTACAGATGTTCGTGTTAAGAAGTCGACCTCAGCATTGCCGTTCGACCCGAAGCTTGCTTGTCGTCATATTTCGACGCAGGACAAGAAACTAGCGAAGGTGATTGAGGCTGTTGGTGACTGCTGGTTAGAAGTTCACCACATGAATAGTTGCTATGAATCGCTACTCGAATCCATTGTTTACCAGCAGCTTACTGGAAAAGCTGCTGCCACGATTATGGGGCGAGTCAAAGGGATCTATGGCGATCGATTTCCAAAACCCTTGGAAATTTTGGAAACAGACGATGAGAAGCTAAGAGCTGCGGGGCTGTCGCGGGCGAAGGTCGCTGCAATCAAAGATCTCTCAGCGAAGACTCAAAGCGGCCTGGTGCCGGACATCGAGCACCTCGAGAAAATGAGCGATGAGGAAATCATTTCGCTTCTCACACAAGTTCGAGGAATTGGAACTTGGTCGGTGCAAATGCTTTTGATTTTTAGGATGGGTCGCCCCGATGTTTTGCCCGTCACTGATTATGGGGTGCGAAAAGGCTTTGCTAGGGTGTACAAGCTAGCTGATCTTCCGAAGCCTTTGGAGATGATCAAAAAAGCCGAAAAGTGGAGTCCTTACAGATCCATTGCCTCGTGGTATTTATGGCGAGTTCTCGAATTGTCTGACTGATTCTGAAGCAGTAGTCTCGTCATGGTTCTGCCTCTGGGAGACGCCAGGCGCGCCCATACTTTGCTTGAATTCTTGACTCCCACCAAACACCCACAATTCAACTCTATGCTTATAAGTATGGAAGTTGACCGAATTGATTTACACAAATTGAACATCTAGCCGGTCGATCTTATATCTGAACACCGAATGCATTTTTTGCGAGCAGGGTTTGCTTCGCAGAATAGTCTTACGCGCAATCAATTGAATAAGTATGGAGAATGGAAAATGAGTTTCGAACAACACGACAAAGTAACTACCGTTAACAAGCCGTCAGACAAAAGCGCTCTAATATCCGGAGACAACATGCTAAGCGAAGCCTTATCGTTGTTTTCTCAGTCAGGGTCAATGAAGATGTCGGAATCGCGAACGCAGGACAACTCCGCCAAATCTTCTGGTAAGAATGTTTTGCCAGAAATTAGCATCGATTTTGGTAATGATTCGCAGAAGATCAAGGACTCAAAAACTGCGATTGCGGAATCCTCCAGAATTGAGAAAGACCTTGAAACTCCTTCTAGATTAGAGCAAATCGACAGGAACAAGACCATCGATACGAAAGCGTTGTTGCGCCGTCTGCAGAGTGATCTTCACATTCAACCGGCGCCGACGGTGCGTATCGGCTGGGATTTGCCAACTGAGGAGAACAACTCTGCACGGGATTTTTCACCAATCAATCGGGACCTGAAATTGGAACCTCCGTATACGCCATCCATTTGGGATATGATTCCTCAATTTCCGCAATGGACGCCCTATTTTTCATTTCGCGAGATACCTGACGCCTTCGAGGAAGCCTTCCCATGGCTGGACAAGAATGACGATAAGCGCGTAACAAAGGATGAAATTGATAGCATCATCTCGAGCACATTCTATGGCGCTGACGATCCGCAATTGATGCAAATACTCAAGGTCTATTATGATCAGTTGTCTTCGCTCAATGTCGATGGCACTGAAGGCATAAGTCGCGATGATATGGATGTGCTTTGGTACTTTAATGGTCAAGGACGGATGAAAGAACTGTCTGACGCGATCACAGAGTCACTGGTTCATTCCAGGTGGCTTATCGAAGACCGGAATACACGCCTATATGGTGATGGACGAGCTAACATTGTTCCGGATGGGGTCATTCAGCGGTACGGAAACGATAGTCCTTTTATGGCGGCTTTAGCATCCTTGGCTCAGTCCAATCCCGCAGCCATCGAGCAGATGATTGAGTCAGATGGAAACGGTTATACGGTGCGTTTTCCTGGGCATGCAGAGCCCATAGAAGTCTCAAGTCCGACGATTTCTGAGTTGGTCATCTACAACCAAGGTGGCCGGCATGGAACCTGGGGGCTTGTTTTAGAAAAAGCTTTCGGTAAGGTATTTGATCCAAACGCTTTATCGCCCGCAGATGGTGCCTCTCTGTGTACTAGTACAAGGCAGGCGCTGGAGATTCTAACAGGCAATAGCACCATTAATTGTTCGGCAATTCTGAATTCAGAAAGTTCGATGCACAATAATTTGACTAATGCATTTCAGAATGGATGGCCCGCAGTTGCATATGCTTACGAGGATCCTGCCAATTCATCCGGGATTACTCCAGGACAGGAATATTCAATACTTGGTTATGATTCACTGACAAGAACAATATCCTTGAGAAACCCTCGTGTTCTAGATGATTTAGCCGTTGATACCATTGATGGAGTCTTCACTATGTCCCTTGAAGAGTTTCATGATCGTTTCAAAGGTTTCACCTATGCAGCTCTGTAAAGTCCTGATTGCATTTTGATTCAGAAAAGAAAGGGAGGACGATTAGTCGCTCCCTTTCCTTTGATCTTAGATCATGATTTTTTCTTGTAAGGATGAGCAGTCAGCTCCCTACAACGCTTCCAATCGGATCCAAACTAAAGTGTTACATCGGCTCCAACAGGGTGTTTTCTTGCTGCCGCAAATCGTTTGTTGCAAACGTCCCAGTCGATATTTTTGACAAAGGCATCGAGGTAGGCGGCACGATTAATGCCGTAATCGATCATGTAAGCATGTTCGTATACGTCGAGCACCACTATTGGTACAATTGCGGCCGGTGACCACATATTGTGCATATCTAGTCCATAAGCGTGGAGCGCTCCATCTCTGGTGTTCCATCCAATGATTACCCAACCGCGCATGCACTTGCCAGACGCCTTTAAGTAATCCATGAATTTCGCTGAGCTTCCCCAGCGAGCTTCGATCGCGGACTTCAAATCGCCGGTTGGGTCACCGCCGGTGCCACCAAGGTTGCCAAAATAAAGTTCGTGATAAACAACACCGTTGAGCGCGAAACTCTGTTCCATGAGAAGCTCACGCAGAGGAGCATACGTTGCATTAGCTGCCGGTGCTTGTGTGATCACGTCTGGCGCATTCAGCAATGCGTCAATTTCTTTGGTTTTGGCAACATATCCTTTGTACAATTTTAGATGTTGTTCGATCTGATTTGACGAAAGTCCTTCCATCTTTTTCGAAATGAGAGCTGAAAAATCGCGCTCTTTAATTTCCACAGTTGCGCCAGAGATGGTCGTGGGTTTAGCTGGATCGCTTGCTGCATTCGCAGCCGCTCCTACAAGAGTTCCTGCTGCCAGAGCTCCCATCATTAAAACTTCTCGTCGGGTCGTTAATTTGCCCTCGGAAATTTCGTAGTTGCCAATAATCTCGTTCTTCTTGGTTGTCATGCATTCCACCTTTCGCAACGGGCGGCTGCCCGAATTCGTTTTTCGAATTTCTCTAAAACTAGAATTCCCTGAAATCTACTTCTTGCAACGTTCTTGGGAACGTGCTCGATTAGGTTGAAACGTATGCAGACACGTTTCATCTAATTTTGACTACCATAAGCATATCCGAAAAACGAATCAAAAGATTTAACTGCGAAGAATGCAATATTCTGATTATCTCCATATATCCTATTAGATCGCATCGGACTGGCTCTGATGCGCATTTCTCGGAAATTAACGGACCAGGTGCACTAAATGACTACCACCCAAAGCAAAGCAACCGAAGCCAAAGACTCACAATCGGAAAAACATCTCGTGAAACCAAGCGCCAGTTACAGTTTGACTCTCAGACTTAAGATCGACAACAAGCCCGGCATGCTCGGAAAAGTAACGTCGCTTATCGGCGAACTGGGCGGCGATATTGGAGCAGTTGATATCGCGGGGTTTGAGAACGAGTGCATTATTCGTGACGTGACGGTTGCCGTTCGAGACGAACATCATGGGGAGCAGATTGTCGTGAACTTGCGCGACCTGCCCGGAATTAACGTCGTGCATGTCAGCGATCGCACATTCCTGATGCACCTGGGCGGTAAGATTCGCGTTACGAACAAAGTTCCGCTCAAGACGCGTGACGACCTGTCTATGGCTTACACGCCAGGCGTAGCGCGCGTGTGCATGGCCATCAACAAGGACCGCGAGAAGGTGCATCAGTTGACAATCAAGCGCAATAGCGTGGCCGTAGTTACCGACGGTACCGCGGTTCTTGGATTGGGAGACATTGGTCCTGAAGCTTCCTTGCCGGTCATGGAAGGAAAGGCGATGCTTTTCAAAGAATTTGGAAAGATCGATGCTTTTCCAATCGCTTTGAACACCAAAGACCCTGAAGAAATTATCAAAGCCGTTAAATACATTGCCCCCGTATTTGGTGGCATCAATTTAGAAGATATTTCGGCGCCGCGATGTTTTGAAATTGAAGATCGCTTAAAGAAGGAACTGGATATTCCAGTATTCCATGACGATCAACACGGTACAGCAGTTGTCGTACTTGCCGCACTTCTTAATGCATTGAAGATCGTCAAGAAAGACATTGGCGATTTGAAAATAGTAGTTACAGGCGTTGGTGCGGCAGGTGTTGCCTGTTCTAAGATCATCATGTCTGCGGGCGCGAAGAATATCATCGGCTTCGACCGCACCGGAGCGATCTACAAAGGTCGCGAGAACATGAATTTCATGAAGGAGTGGTTTGCTGAAAATACAAATCCGACCGGGTTTAAGGGCGGTGTAAAAGAAGCTCTGGAAGGGGCTGATCTCTTCCTCGGATTATCGGGACCAGGCACGATCGAGGCTAAGGATCTTGCGAAGATGAATCGGGATCCGATTGTGTTTGCGATGGCCAATCCAACCCCGGAGGTTATGCCTGAAGACGCTCAGCCATATGTGAGAATCATGGCTACGGGGCGTTCTGATTACCCGAATCAGATCAACAATGTTCTCTGTTTCCCTGGTATCTTCCGCGGTGCACTCGATTGCCACGCTAAAGATATCAACGAAGAAATGAAGCTTGCTGCCGCTGAAGCAATCGCGTCAGTAATTTCTCCTAAAGAACTCTGCGAAGACTACATCATTCCAGGCTGTTTCAATCCGAAGGTAGCTGAATCCGTAGCGGCAGCTGTAGCCAAAGCCGCTATGCGTACCGGAGTCGCCCGCAAAGAATACAAAGTCTCCGACGACGAGTAAAAGCTTGTTCGTAAGGTTTAACTTAGCGCGGAACGTCCGATCGCCGAATAGCATCGGTGACCGCATACGTGCGATGCCAAACCTGACCCTGGAGGTCTTTGACTTGAATGTGGTGCACCTGCCATGCCTCGTAACGATGAGAATAGATATCACCGCGCAATGGATATTTGTGTGAACTTCTCGGCGCGTCTTCGGCTCTCTCATAGGCGGATTCGAGACTTAGGAAATACTGTGAGCCGCTAGCTTTCAATCTGTTGTTAATTGAATCGATGTTAGAAGCGAACTCCTGGTGCAGCTACAACGTCCGTTGTCACAGATGCATGTCCTCGTGATTTGCCATTAGCATCTCGAAGGTTGACGTGATTCTCTGTCCAGCGGCTGTACATCTGCCCTAGTCCTATTGGCGAGCCCGGTGCATCCAGTGGCGATGTGTGTTTGGCTTTGTGGGTTATGCTTTTTACATCGAGCCGAAGGTCTGAGCCGGCAGCTTTTAGGCGTTCATTTATTTTGTCAACCATGTGTTGCAATCCTTGCGGATCACCTGCGGAATCGCCGAAGTATGGTCTCGATTGAAAATCTCGCAGCATATCTTGGAAGTTTTCCGGTAGTTTTCCATCTTTTAACACCGAGTCCACAACGTCGTTGATCTTTTGCTCTCGTTGCTTGTCCCTAGCTTCTTCCTGGGACTTGCGAAACTCTTCAAGACTCCATGGTTTCTGCTCGGTCTCCGGAGTCGTTGCCGGCGGCGTATCGGTTTGCCCCGGGCGTTCCTCTGATGGATTTGCTTGTGCAGAACGCTCCCCTGTTTGCGTTTGCTCATTAGCTTGGGCGGATCTTGCGCCAGTTTGCGTTTGTTCCGCTGTCTTGTTGCGCTCGTTGGGACTTGGATTGCGCTCGCCAGTAATTTCAAGAGATGACAACAGTCCTTGCTTCTCTAGCTCCTTCGCGCTTTGCAGCATTGAGCGCTCCCCGTTTTGCTGCATAGCCATCTCCCCTCGTTGTGCTGGTAGACTTCTTTGCGCACTGCCCTCTAGCGGCTTTTCACCACTTTGTGCAGACGGCGTGCTTGTCATAGAGTCGAAGGCTTCTTGTGAAAACTTGCTGTTAGCTCCGGTCTCATCGCTTCCCCCAGACTCGCTCTGAGAAACCTTGTCATTGTTCTTTTCATTATCTGTTTCAGAATTCATAGTAATATCTCCGGAACCTAGAAATTTGAGATCAACAAAGTGGGCATTGTTGTTCTCTTGCATTTACAACTAACATGCAGTTTCTCCCCAAGTCCTCCCGAATTGCCCAAAATGCTTAAGTAGGCAGAATTATGCAGATCGCCATTGCGGGCAAGCGCAGAGCAAAATGCAATTTTAAGAAGGCATTTGGCAAAGAGTACCGAATGATTTTGCTTGCGCTGTTCTGCACTTGCCTCTTTGCGCAGCAATTCGCATTTGCCCAGGAGCCTAACTGGACAAAGCTCCTTGAATCCGGAAGCAAACTGCGGCAAGAGGGCAAGAGCTCGGATGCAATAGCTGCCTTCCAGGCGGCTTTGAAAGACATGGATTCAGATTCGTCGATGGAGGAGCAGGACCCTCAGAAAATCCTGGCATTGGTACCGTTGGCGGACCTGTTGAGTAAACAGAAAAGTACAATAGGCGAGGCCGAATCACTGTATAGGCGAGCCTTGGCTATTTGCGAAACCTCTTATGGAGCCGAGGATGCTAACGTCGGAGCCATGCTTGCGCGCTTAGGGTCACTAGCCTCACAGCAGCGCCGTTTCTCAGAAGCAGAGTCACTGTTGGGTCGCGCAGTTGCCATTAGCGAAAAGACGTTAAAGCCTGGCGATCCGAAGTTAGCGCAGTTGTATATCGAGCTTGGCGCGCTCTACTTCAAAATGCATAAGTCTGCATCTGCGCTGGACTATTTCAAACGTGCTGAACTTGCTTTTGAAAAAACGTATGGCGCTGAAGATAAGAATGTTGCCGAGGCATTAGAGTTTCAATCACTTGTATTTCGGCACGATCATAATTTTGTCGCCGCCGAAGGTTTGCTCAAGCGCATCATTGCAATCAATGAGAAGAAAGGCGCAGACAGTCCCGAGTTAGCTGCTAATTTGGAAGCCCTGGGAACAGTGTATGTGAGCCAGGGCAAGTATGCGGAGGCTGAGCCTCTGTTGCAGCGGTCAATTACTATTACAGAAAAGATTCATGGTGCCAAGAGTAAGAAGTTCGCATCGGTTTTAGAGAGCCAGGCGCTTTTAGAAATAAGCATGGGTGATTATGCGCGCGGCCAGCGTCATGCGAAAAATGCTCTGGCTATTTTGGAAGAGTTAAGCGGGCAAGAAAACTTAGATCTTCTCAACAGTTTGAGAATTCTTGCTACTTCTTACCTCTTGGAGCAACGAGAGGACGATGCAGTCGCTGCATTGGAACGAATGATAAAGCTTCAGCAAAAAGCAAGCGGACTTTCGGCGCAGCAAATCACTTTTCCACTCAACAAGTTGGCTGAGGTTCAAATTAAGCGAAAGAATTTTCCGCAAGCTGAGGAGCTATATAGAAAGTCGCTTGCGAAGGACGTTCAAGCATATGGGGAAAAAAGTCCAGTTGTAGCATCGGATCAAACCAATTTAGCAATAGTGCTTGAAGCTCAAGGAAAAAATGCCGAAGCGGCGGAGCTTCGTGAAAGTGCCATGAGGATCAAGAAAAGTATTCCTGGGTCCGAAAAACTAACTTCAGTACCTGCAAAAATTCAAATTGGAACAACTAAAACTAGCTTGCAAGATCAGCAGGTGGGAGCAAAATGGGCTCTAATTGTAGGTATTAGTGATTTCAAAGATCCTTCTCAGAATTTACAGTATGCGGCAAAGGACGCTCACGACTTTAGGAATTTCTTGATCAAGGAAGCAAACTTCGCTCCGGATCATGTGAAGCTGCTGACAGATTCTCAAGCGACAAGGGATAACATTGTTGGGGCTCTGGGTGCCAATTGGCTCGGGACTCGAGCGAAGGCTGATGATCTTGTTCTTGTTTATTTATCGAGCCATGCCAGCGAAGCGACTACTGAGGCTAAGAAAACAAACTTCTTAGTCACTTACGACACTAACCAGAGCAACCTGCTTTTGAACGGAATTCCAATGCAATGGCTCACAGCCGGCATTTCAAAGATCGTTAAAAGCAACAGGGTAATTGTGATATTGGATGTCTGCCATGCTGGATCCGCAGAAGTCCAGGGACCCGATTCCGAAACTAATAACAGTTCCGTTCCATCAGGGGAAAGCAATGTCGGTGGCAAAGGCTTAAAGCGCGTGGGCGGGAAGCGCGGATTTCGCGATTTCAATCTCGACGAACTGCTGGTAGGGAAGGGACAGATCTTGATAGCGTCCAGCGACGCAAACCAAACATCCTACGAATCCAAAAACTACAAAAACGGCGTGTTCACGCACTACTTAATTGAAGGACTGAGGCAGCACGGAGCGCACACATCACTGAGCGAGGCATGCAACTACATGAACCAAAAAGTCGAGGAAGAAGTCCTGCGAGATCGCCAACAAATCCAAACCCCAGTTGTGCGCC
Source organism: Candidatus Obscuribacterales bacterium (assembly GCA_019747875.1). Lineage (GTDB taxonomy): Bacteria > Cyanobacteriota > Vampirovibrionia > Obscuribacterales > Obscuribacteraceae > JAIEPM01. Next base: position 36,246 of record JAIEQI010000095.1, on the reverse strand, counting down.
AACAATGGAAAGGATCCGACGTCATCCTCGGCGCAAAAACCGGACCACAGAAATAGATCCGTTGTACACTATGATTTTGGTTTTCTGAGCGCGACGAACCGCTTACGTGAAGGGAGTGCTTATGCAGCTCGCGATTGCAAGTAAACGCAAATCAAGAAGCACCATCGAGAAGGAATTTCCAAATGCTTGCGTCATTGACGTGACATCTCAAGCCGACTTGCCCTGGGTTAGATTCAGTCCTTTCTATCCTCATGGATCAATCCCCATTCCGTTTTCAGAAGGAGAAACGGGTCTATCTGTCGAGGGAATTTGGCAGGCACTAAAGGTATTTGAAAAGGCGGACGTGGATCGAAGCAAACTTGAAGTAAGCAATATGAAGGGGATAAAGAGAACGGTGCGCAGCTTGGGCAAGGTCTTAGGGCACCGCAAAGGGCTTTTGGGTTCAGAGTTACTCGGATATCTTGATGCTCGCGAACAAATTTACCTACCCTGCTATCTCTACGTTCTAGAGAATTATTTGCAAGACGATGTAGCCAAGTTGAAGCAGCTAACACAAGATAACAAAGTTGTTCTTTTGGATTACGAAACGAATGCAAATATAGACGACCTTACAAAACCGCTTTCGCATGCGGCCCTCATCAAGTCCTACCTCCAGGGCGAATACCCAAGCAATAGGATAGCTGGAGGGAACTTGTGAACTCGAAGCAGTAGGCCTGAAACTCAACAATGATCGCGCCTCCATATTTCCTCCATAATCTCCATCCTCAATACATTAGCGTCTCCTATATTGAGAGCATGAAGAAGAGGTCGAGGCGATGACCCTTCAAAATGGAAGAGAATGGGGAATGGGAAATGCAGTCAGGTAAAGCAACGAATATAACATTCGATACGCAAAATGCTGATGTAGCTCACGCTCTAGAGGCGCTGGAAGCTTATCGCGCAGGTAATTTTGAACTGGCGATTAATGCCCTATCCAACGTTCTTGATGTTGAACCTGAGAACTGGCAGGCTCGTTTGATGATCAGCGTCTGCTATTACAAAACTAAGCAATATGGTGCAGCGCAATGGTCCTTTCGCGTGGTCTACGAGCGCGCAGGTGATGCTGAAACTCGAAAGCTTGGCTTGGAAGGACTGCAAGCAAGTAATGCGAAGCTGATGGATTGTCCAGCGGAGTTTGCCTCGTTCTTCGAACGCAGTATGCCAAAGGATCATGTGTTCGGCTGGCTGGACCACGCCGTAAAAGCTGCCGCACCAGCACCGGCTCGCAGGGCTTGGAGACCAGGGTACTCACGCTAGCTTTAATTCCCTGGGCGCATGCGGGTCATGCATGCGCCCTCCCCGATTATAGGGAAATGGGCGATGACAAAATTTTCGAGAGGGAGCCAAAGGGCGGTGCTTGCACCGCCCTTTAACTTGGTGTGTCATTTTGTGCTGTCCGAATCGAGAGAGCTCGAAAAGAGCGAACCACCTGCAACATTGCACATTTCAGTTGTGCAAGTTATCATGTATTAGCAATACTAATAGTATTTAGGGTGTCTGATGATGACAGATGGCTGGAAAACACGAATCACATTCGAACCAGGCAAACGTGGCGGAAAACCTTGTATACGCGGAATGCGGATAACAGTTTATGATGTGTTGTCTTATTTTGCTGCAGGAATGACTAGCGAGCAGATACTTGATGATTTTCCTTATCTGACAGCAGACGATATTCAAGCTTGTTTTGCCTTTGCGGCTGAGCGCGAAAGAAACATGCGGATCGATGTTGCGTGAAATTACTCTTTGACCAGAACTTGTCTCCACAGTTGGTTTCCCTTTTATCCGATCTATTTCCAGGTTCAAGCCATGTTCAGTCTTTGGGATTGGACCGCGGCAAGGATATTGAAATCTGGAGCCATGCGTTAACTCATGAGTTCATTATCGTCACCAAAGATGAAGACTTTAGTGATCTTGGTGTTGTAAACGGCTTCCCTCCGAAGATAATCTGGTTGCAACTGGGGAATTGCACCACAGGGCAAATCGAACACGTACTTCGTAGCAGATTTAGAGAAATAGAAGACTTTGGTGCGGACTCGACAGTCGGTACCTTGGTCCTTGCATAGAGGTATTGCGAGCCGCGTTACTTTCCTCTTGACTTTATTGCTTGCTCGGGTCTAATCTCTTTTCAGAAGCTCCCGCTTCTATTACTAGCGCCACTGCAGGCTTGTTTCGGGTTCTCCCGTCCCCGTTCTTTGGCGTTGATTTTGGGAAAAGCCAAGCCAATTCCCGCTTTCGGGAATTTATTAAAGCGATTCCCTTTGTGGCATATATGTTGATAGAAAGGAACCTAGGAGGTCCCTATGACTAAGTGGCTTGATAAAAGAGTCAAGAAACGCGAAGAGCAACAGAAAGTTGTGCGTGAACAAGCTCGACAAGAGCGCTTGGCGATTGAAGAGGCTGAACGCCGCCGCCGCCAGCAAGACATAGAGCGACGCGCTTACGAAGAGCGGGTCAAGAAAATGATGGAGGAGAAACAGCGTTTTCTTGACGAAGAAGCGGAGCGTGCGCGAGCAACTCAGCGCGAGTTAGAAGAGCGCATTAAAGCCCGGAAGGCATCGGAGCAGCAGTAGCTGCCTGGCTGTCCCCGCTTATCTTAATAGGCAGTCTGAACCAGAAATCGCTTCCTTTGCCAAGTTCACTGGTGACGCCGATTGTGCCACCATGTGCCTCTACGATTGCTTTGCAGTTCGCCAAACCTAAACCGCTTCCTCCGCGTTCTCTGCCTGATTCGGATTGTTTGAAACGCTGGAATATGGTTTGTTGATCTTCGGCAGGGATGCCCGGTCCTTCGTCCACTACATGAACCTCCACGAACTCACGATCAGCCGCGGCGGTTACTTGGATCGAGTCTCCTTCATTTGAGAACTTAACTGCGTTTGATAACAGGTTTACCATCACTCTGATCAGGCGCTTGCGATCACAGTTTATGCGTATGCTCGTTTCTTTGCAGTCGAGAGTAACACCTGTGCTGTCGGCTAGCGATTCAACTGCATCTATTGAATCTCCAAAAATGGAGTAGAGCTCCTCTTCGCTCCGCGAAAGAACCATCATGCCCTCTTCGGCCATTTCAAGATCGAGCAAATCGCTTACCAGATCCACAAGGCGCTCCACGCTCTTGTGTCCTTTCCTTGAGGAGTGCAAAGCCTCCTCTGAAAGCTGCCCGTAGTATCCCTTGATCAAATTCCCTAAAAACATTTGGACCGATGTTAGTGGTGAGCGCAAATCATGGCTGAGCATAGCAACGAACTCCCGCTTCATTTCGGCGAGTTTATGCTGCTCAGTCACATCGATTAGCATAACAAGATTTCTGGCTTCTTCACCAGCTTGGAACGCGGCAGATTTCAGCTGTACAAAATGCTCTCTGCCATTGGTATCGTTGATCAATATTGGTTTTGATTGCATTTCAGTTTGCGAATTCGGAGCCTCGAGAAACATATCGAGCGATTTGCCTTTAATGTCATGGCCAAGGAGCTGCGCCGTGCCTGGGTTATAGGATTCGATCTCGTGGTCTCTGCTCGAGTTCACAACGAGCAATCCCACGGGAACGTTCTCGTATATCGAACGCAAGTGATCTTCTCTTTCTTTGACAGCTGAGTATGCATCAGTGAGATCGCTTGCCATTTTTCTGAAAACCAGATCCAGCTTGCCTAGCTCGTCGCGTCCTTTTATTTGTGGAAGCAGTTCTTCTCCCTTTGCAAGACGCAATGTGTTTTGTGACAGAACACCTAATCGGCTCAGGATCTCTCTGGTGAACATCAATGCAATTACGACAGCGATCACGATATTGAAAATAACGCCACCAACAATTCCCAACTTGATCAGATTGCGGAAATACTGTTGCGTTTTTGGTTTTACAACTGTCCTTTTCTTCTCCAATTGCTCGAAGTCGTATAGCTGCCCAGTCAGGTTTTTGATCGCTTGCTTAGCTTCTGCTCGCATCTCACCAACCGACATTCCGCTCAATCGCGTTCCACCCTGTTCAATGGATGTTTTTAGTGTTTGCATCATTTCGGTGCCACGAGCTGAGGATTTGTCGACCTCTGCGAGTAATTCCATTTGTGCTTTATTGTCCTTGCAAAGCTCCTTTAGCCGTTTAAGCGCATTCGGACCCTCTGCTAACAGTTCTTCCAGGCGTTCCTTGTACTTATCATCATGTGTCATCCAGTAGAGCAGAATTGTCGTTCCGCTGTCCGACATTGTTCGCGAAATAGTACTTGTGCATTCGATAATGGCGCGGCTGCGCGATTCCTTCGCAGCTTCTTTTTCTGATTCGTCCAAAAGAAATGCCAGCCCGGCCAACACGACTAGCTCGCAGAGCAGTGGCACCCCAACCAGCAGCCAGCCTTTGCTGCGAATGGATAGGTCACTGAGACGACTCATTTCATATACCTGCGTGGGCTCCTCGATGGCTCACAATATTATAGTAATAGAGGATAGCCAGCGGATGGCTATCCTCGAAATTGATCTGTTGGAGTTGATTTAGTATCTCTTTCTGTACTTTTCCCAGCCTGCAGGAATCGGTTTTTCACGCAGATTTGGAATTGGATCTACCGGCTTATTCTGTCCGTAGATTCCTTTATCAAAAGGGCTTGGCTTTGGCATCGGATTTCTAAGTGGCAGGCTCTTGCTTGCTATTTCAGTTTCTTTCACCGTGAATCCAGCGCCTTTCCCGTCTTTTCCATCGTTCAGGTGGGCTACGGTTACGTAGGTATTTTCTTCGAGTGGTCCTTTACCTTGCGCTCGCTCGAATGCGGATGCTTGCTCATACTTCGTCTCTAACCCCAGCCTTGTATGAACATCCTTTTCTGCAAGCTGTTTGTTGATCTGATCCATCATCCATTGCAGGCGCTCGGGTCCAGCCTTTTCGAGAACCTTTTTCATGTATTCTAAGTTCTCTTTGCTCATCTCTCCATCTTTCAGGTCCTCGACAAAATTGTCCATTTGCTTTTGAGGAACGAAGTGTTCAATCTCGCCATTCTTTCCTGGTCGTCCGTAGATTACAGGGTCCATAACTTCCTTCATGATGTCTTCCATCTTCTTAGCATCAGGATTGCGAATGATATTGTCGTTCGGCATCCCTTTAATGTCGGGAAGACCCGTGTCCTTAGGCACTTTTATTATTCGGGGATCTTCATCTTTTCCAAAATTTGGATCAACTATATCGACTTTGGGTAAGTTTGTGCCTTTTGTCTTCTCGGAGTTTTCGACACTTGGAGTAGGAGCTTTGTTGTCTTGAAAGAGTTGGAGAGCCTCGCTTTGTAGCGGCGGTGCATCTCCTTGCTCTTTGACAATTACATTGTCTGCTTTGTCGGTCATTCGTTTTTCCTCCTGGCCAGCCCGGGAGTAGAATCCTGATAGAAGTATCAACGGATGCAGTGATCAAATCGTGAAATTCGATCGTATGCCAGCCCTTCCAGCAATTCACACGAATCGAAGCCGGCAGGATGCCGGCGCTCCCGGGATCGAACCGGTGAGATGTCGATCTCCGAATAGAACCGGTGAGATCTGGCGCTCGCAGATTGAACCGTAGTTTAGTGCGTCATTTGCACTCGTATGGAGCGCGGACGTCTCGTCCGCCCATGTCCTGACAAAGGAATTCGATTCAATCAGATGCGGGGACTGGCGGTCACGTTATCGGGACACTTGGAGCATCAGCCTGAATTTTGCTCCATTTTGAAGCCTTCACCAGCGACCGATGTTATGTTGATCTTGCTTCCCTGCTCTTGAATTTTCTTGCGCACCCGTGCCACCATGGCGTTGATTGTATTGCGCTCTACTTCCACCTCATCCCACCAAACATGGTTGCGTAGGGAAGAATGAGCAACTAACTTATCAGCGTTCTTGATCAAATACTCAAGTAATGCGAATTCGCGGGGGCGAATTTGAATTTGCTTGTCTGAAATGTATGCATTGCGCGTGCTTAGATTTAGTTTGATGTCACCAAATGAGATAAGTTCTTCGACATTAGCTATCCGCCGCAATAAAGCTCTGATTCTGGCTGTCAGCTCATCGGCATCAAAAGGCTTGAGCACGTAATCATCTGCGCCGGAATCTAATCCTGTAGTGCGGTCCCTTACCTCAGTTTTCCCTGTCAGCATTAAGACAGGTGCCGACCCGCCACTATCCTTGTACTGTTTACAGACCTCTACTCCGGCTCCGTCAGGCAGTTCCCAGTCAAGGATCAGCAGATCGTATTGATAGGTTTTCAGAAACTCTCGGGCGTCTCTTACATTGTGGACTGAATCCACTGTGTGTTTTTCAAATCGCAAGGTATCCACCACAGATGATGCCATCTGCAAATCGTCTTCAAGAAAAAGAATCTTTGCCATTATAAGGGTAACCAACCACTGCGCCGGATTTGTCCCCATTTTACACCTTCAATTCTTTCCACGAAACGATCACTACCGCCAGCGATCCTAGAAGTCCATGGGTCAACGGACGGGCGATGATTGGGCGTCGCGCCTTCAGGAGAATTCAGGTTGTAATGGATGATATGATGCTTTGTTCAAGAGTTTAGAGCCGTTGCAATAATGTTCCGGATTTTTATTGTCATTACGATTTTGCTTCAGTTTGCTTGCGGAACTATTGCTGTCTGCAAGGGAGAAACCACTCTTAACTTTCCAACTAATATTGATCTGGGGCGACTTTTCTATTATTGGCCAAGTTTTCAACCAGGAGATTATTTGGCATCAGCCAAAGGTCGTGTTGAAATACGTGCACCGAAATTGAAGGAGAGTCTAGCTCTTCGATTGAGCCCGGAAGGGGTTGAATATCCTGCATTGAGCAAGGTCCAGGCGCTCAAGAAAATTAGAGGAATAGATCTCTCCATCGTTGTGATCGATGATGTCAAACTCAAGAACTTGGCACCAGTTCTTTGCCTGTTCGAAGATATTAATTTAGCCCGAACATTGATTACGGATGCATCGATTCCGGTTTTGGCGACAAACAAAAAACTCCACTTTTTGAATTTGAGCACAACTAAGATTTCGGGCTCCAATCTGGCTTTGTTAAAGAAAACACCAATTACTGAACTTCGTGTTGGCAGCGTTATGCTCGACAAAAGTGCCTTTGAGCAAATTGCACAGCTTTCCAATTTGAAAATGTTGGATTTCACTTATACTGGATTCAATTGGATCAAAAAGGCGCTGACCCTCTCCGACAAAGATTGGGATTCGCAACTTTCGCCCTATCTGCAAAAACTCAATACTCTAATAGAGCTGGAAAGCCTTAGTCTTAATGGTGTTCCAGCGGGCCCGAATTCTTTGAAGGTTTTATCTTGCTATCCGAAACTGAGGATCTTAGGACTATCCTCTACTAGTGTTGATCTAGCTGGTATTGAGTCAGTGAAGAGCTGCCCCCTCAAAACGCTAAATATTGGTCGCTGTCCTTATATTGATGATCGCTGCGCAAAAGTTTTGGGGCAAATGAAAAGTCTCCATTGGCTGGAGCTCAGTTACACGAAGGTTACCGCCGAAGGACTCCGAAATCTTTCATGTCCGGAACTCACCAGGTTGGATTTAGCTGGCCTGAAATTGAGCAAAAGCGATCTTTCTTTTTTGGATCAATTACCTTCGTTGTTGAATATTGATGTTCAGAATACAGGAATTTCTGACGCTGCTATACCAGCGATTAGCAAGCATAAGGGATTGACATTTTTGAACCTTGGAAATACACGTGTGACCGACTCCGTTGTTCCATTATTGTCCACGCTGAGCCAACTGCGGGAACTGGATATTTCCGGAACTGATATTTCCAAAACTGGATTTGCTACGCTCAAGTCGAAACTTCCAAAGTGTAAGGTCCTGTGGGACTAGCAGGGGTTTGAATATGTTAGGATCTGCACTCCCCTTGGACAAGTAGCCGAATGAGAATTGTCACTATTGAAGAACACTTTGCATACGAGCCAGTTACTAAGTACTGCGAGGTCTTAGACATTTTTCGCAAGTATCATCATCCGGCGACAAGCAAACTTTTCGATGTGAATGAGGGACGCTTGGCGGATATGGACAAGGCTGGAGTCAGTTACCAGCTGCTTTCGCTCTTCGATCCCGGTGTGCAGGAACTGGAAGCAAAGTTGGCAGTGTCATTGGCCCGTGAAGCTAATGATTATTTAGCGAGTGTTGTAGCGAATCATCCGACTAGATTCGGTGCTTTCGCAACTCTAGCTACGCGATTATCCGATGGATGTGCTTGCCGACGGTGTTAAGTGGCTACTCGAAGCGCCTATAAGTGATGCTGATCGCAGAAAAATAGCATTTGAAAACGCTGACAAATTGTTTTCACTAGATCAGTAATTATCGTCATCCGTGAGTTGCTCGGCTATATCGTGCAAATCGGCGAACTCGGAATACTGTGATTGTCTCTTCAACTTTCTCTCAATTCGGAGAGCCAGATCTCGGCGCCCATCTGACTTTAGTTGCTCAACCAGTCGTTCTTGCAAGGACCTGAGCAGGTACGGTTCCGATTGTCTGGGCATGTCTGGAATGAATTTTTTTATGCAACTTGCAGCTGTTTCTTTATCTCCATCTTGATAGGCAAAATAGGCTGTTAAAACGAGCATTCGGAATACAACTCGAGTTTTTCTCTGGGTGACTTGAGGATTATTCATGATTACGGTTGATGCTTGATCGTAGTATTTGTGGGCCAGGTCGTCATCTCCATGCCTGATACTTTCTAATGCAATACCTATATTTAGCAGGGCTTCTTGTCTTGGTGCCAAATCCAATGAGGGATCATGCAGTAATCGCTGTGCTTGTTCCGACCAGAATTCACGATATCTGTGGGGTTCTGCATCAGTCAAGTTTATATGCACCGCATTTATCCATTTGTCGCTCTCGTCCTTCAATAGTTTGGATTTGAGGTTTGGCAGGTCAGTCCCCTTTTCCTTTTGCTCCAGTGCCCCCATAACCATGTGTCTGAAGAACGGCGGCGTGACGACCTGGCTGTGCAGCTTCTCATCTTTTTGGCTGAGTTCATAAAGGTATAAGGCGATTGGGAGATAGGCTTTGCAATGGTCTGCCGAGAGTCTCAGCGGGGCTTTGCCATTAACAAGTGAATAGTTCGTTTGGAAGTAACTAGCGATTTGTGAAACTGGTAATTCTTTGATGATGTTTTGTGAGAAAGTTCTTGCTTGAGCTTCACCCATGATGGCCTGGCATTCGAACAGGTGGTCGAAAATGTACTGAATATGGGACTGAGCAAGCGGAACATCAATTTTCGATACGAGTTGCAAGAGATAGCGAAACTGCGGGAGAATCAAGTCGAATTGTTTTATTGCCAGTTCTTCAAATTGCTGATCGGCAGTTGGTTTCATTTTGAATTGACAATAAACGTAAAAGGGCTTCCATAAAAAGGTTACTCCCTCCTCAGCTTTGCTGACGGTCTTTTGCTCATTCAAACCGGTTGCTTTTTTGCTGAGCAAATGAAGGTCATTCGGTACGTTCGCTAAATCGAATTCTTGTTTTAGTTTGGTTGAATCCAGGCAATATAGACATGCCTCCGTGCTGAGATTGCTTAGATCTGAAAAGTTGAACTGGTTTGCATGTGCGGCTACAAAGTGAAGTGTTTGAGGTAGTGCAACTCTGTAAATTTGTCCGTGTTTCTTTTTTAGTCGCTCCAATCTTCGCATCAGTGTAATACAAGCTTCACTGGAACGATCGGTGCTGGTAATGGCTCGTTCTGCCATCATTTCCGTTGCTGGTAGAAGACTCTTTTGACCAGCATCTTCTTCACGGATGAGCACGCTTTCCCAGAACTCAGCGTTTGCCGTGAAGACGATGGCAGCAACGAGTGATATGAGCATACACACCGCTGACAGTATCATCAGTATTTTGTGCCGCTGAAACGTGTTCCCATTACCCTTGAGGCTAGATAGTGAACGAGTTGCCGAGTTTTGCGATAAGGATATTAACTCCTCCTTTAGTTCCTTCATGCTGGAGTAGCGCTGCTCCGGCGCTTTGCTCATGCACTTCTGCACAATCTCTTCCAGTTCGACTGTTGATTGAATTTTTGCGTTGCGCTCCAGGAACGAGGGGATTTTTTCGTTGCAATGCTTCAGAAGAATTTCGGCTGGAGAGCTGCCGTCATACGGGGTACGAGCCGTTGCCATTTCGAACATAGTACAGGCAAGCGAATAAATATCTGAGCGGGCATCGACCGGCTTGCCAAAACACTGTTCGGGGCTCATATAAGGAGGACTTCCAAATATGTCTCCTTCACTAGTTAGAGTCGCAGTTTTAGAACTGGTGACTTTTGCAATGCCGAAGTCTAAGAGCTGCGCCTTATACGTTTTTGGCTCGTCCAGGTCAATGAGCTGCACCATTATGTTGGATGGTTTGATGTCTCGATGAAGGATTCCGGCTTCATGCGCCCGTTCCAACGCCTCACAAAGTTGAATTGATATGTTCAAGATTTGCTCATGCAAGAGTGGACCGCTTCGATCTATGAGCTGTGCAAGACTTTCTCCTTGAACCAAATCCATTGCCATATAAGGCAATCCTTCACTAATTCCAAAGGTGAAAATCTTTACTATCCCAGGTGCGTCCAGTTTGCTGAGCACAAGCGCTTCTCGCTGAAAGCGAAGCAAGCCTTCTTCATCTGTTTCGCCTCGTAAAACTTTGATTACGACCGTGCGCTCTAAGTCAATTTGTTTTGCACGGTATGCAGTCGCCATTCCACCGATGCCAAGGACGGATTCAATTAAGAACCTTCCGTCAATCAACTTTCCGATCAGCGGATCTGCCTCATGAATACGCAAAGCCGGCTGTTCTTCGGAAATGATCGCCTCCGAATGATCTCTAGAAGAGTGATCATCCGCGTTCTGGTTCATCTTGCGCTAATGGTTTTTCTGATAGAGAAGATGGAGTTATCTTTTCCGGTACGGCGCCAGCAGAAGGTGAAACTCCGTGGATCGCTGACGATGTAGTGCCAGTACCGATAGCTGGCTTCTGCTGCGGCTCTTCTAAAGCCGCCGGTTCGTCTGGTGCAATTGATTGCTCCGCTGCTTTGTTGCCGGATCTTCCGCGTTGCCTGTTTAACACTTCGGCGAAGAAAAGCGCCAGGGCCAAAACTACTCCGCAAATCGACAAGTAGTAATATTGCTGTCCCACCATCCAGTTAGCAATTAGACCAAGAGCTGCGCAGAGAGCATAGATGAGATAGGCGACGCGCTTTTGCGAAAGCCCTGTTCGTAACAGGCGATGATGAATGTGATCGGCATCCGGTGCAAATATTGATTGACCGCGAGCGAGGCGGCGAACAATTGCCCAGCTAGTGTCGAGCAAGGGGAAGAACAGGATCAGCATTGGCAGCAACACCGTCACGACAGTTGCTGTTTTCATCACACCGGTGATAGCGACTGCGCCGAGCGTGAAACCAGCTAAGTATGCGCCGGAGTCGCCAAGGAAAATTCGAGCGGGGTTGAAATTCCAACGTAAGAATCCCAGAAGTGCACCGGCAAGGACAGCCGCAATCCAGGCGGCGTAGGGCTGGTGAAGGTCCGGCGCCATTGCGATTGACCAAATTGTAATGGCAGAGATCAGCGACACTCCAGCTGCTAAACCATCCATGCCATCGATCAAATTAACTGCGTTGGAAATGCCAACCAGCCAAAAAACTGTCAGGGGAAATGCCATTTGACCTACGTCAATGCCGCCGTTAATATGGATGAATCCAAAATCCACATTTAGCGGCAGCGGAATGCGTGCGTTGAGTCTGACTCCGAGAGAGTAGGCTGCACATGCGGCGAGGACTTGAATTGCGAGTTTTACTTTCGCCGGGATCGATTCAAGGTCATCTAATAGACCCATGACGAAAATAAGCGTGCCACCAGCTGCAATACCAAGCAATCCGCCCTGTCTCGGAAATCTGCCGCAGATTGCCATCATTATCACCAGCGCTACCATTATGCTGATGTAGATTGCTACGCCACCAAGACGAGGTACGGCGACTTTATGTATGCGCCGTTCCTCACCCGGTTTGTCAACCAAGCCCAATCGCATTGCGCGTGTGCGAATTTCCGGCGTCAGCCACCAACTCACAGCAAGCGCGCATAAGAATCCCGGTATTTGCGTTTGATCTAAATGACCTTGCGAGAAGGTAAAAGCCAGATATATCCCGGAGGAAAAAAGCAAAGCCTGGCAAAACCGAATAGCTAGAGCCGAGGCTCTAGATCTTGCGGTTTTCTGCACGGCTTCACTCACTTCGCTGCTACCAGTCTCTCTTTGTACAGTGGGAACTTGTCGCATAGGCGTCGGACTGTCTCCAGAACTTGCGATTGTACGTCTGCGTCTTCGGGTTTTTTGAGTTTGTCCGCAATTGCCTTGCCGACAATCTTCATTTCCTCAACACCTAAACCGCGAGTGGTGACAGCCGGTGTGCCGATACGGATGCCGCTTGTGATGTGTGGCTTCTGTGGATCATTGGGAATTGTGTTTTTATTTGTTGTGATGTGAACTTGCTCGAGCAAGTCGCAGGCTTTCTTGCCAGTCATGTTGACCGGTCTAAGATCGACAGTCATCAAATGATTGTCGGTGCCGCCGGATACTATGTCGAGACCTTCCGCCATTAGTGTTGTCGCTAATTGTTTGGCGTTGTCCACAATTCGCTTTTGATAATTCTTGAATTCGGGTTGAAGCGCTTCCTGGAATGCAACCGCTTTGGCCGCGATGATGTGCATCAACGGTCCGCCCTGTAGTCCGGGAAATACAGCCTTATCGATGGCTGTGGCATATTCTTCCTGGCACATGATGATGCCGCTGCGAGGACCACGCAATGTCTTGTGAGTTGTGCTGGTCACGAAGTGCGCATGTGGGAATGGGTTCGGATGCAATCCTGCCGCGACAAGCCCTGCGATGTGAGCAATGTCAGCCATCAGTAGTGCACCAACATCGTCAGCTACTTCTCTGAACTTGGCGAAGTCAATAAGCCGAGGGTAATTACTTGCCCCGCAAATGATCAGCTTCGGACGATGCTCGCGTGCAGCCTTTCTCACCATGTCGAAATCGATTCTGCCAGTTTCTGGATTGACCCCATAAGAGACTGCCTTAAACCACTTCCCTGACATCGCAACCGGCGAACCGTGCGTCAAGTGCCCACCCTGGTCAAGCGCCATTCCTAGGATAGTATCACCCGGGTGCAGCATGGCGAAGAGGACTGCCATGTTCGCTTGTGCGCCGCTATGCGGCTGGACGTTGGCGTGTGGGGCGCCGAACAATTGCTTGAGGCGCTCGATAGCCAGTCGCTCAACGACATCGACATACTCGCAGCCGCCGTAATAGCGTTTGCCTGGAAGCCCTTCGGCGTACTTATTGGTAAGCACAGAGCCTTGTGCTTCAAGGACTGCTTCGCTGACAAAATTCTCGCTGGCTATAAGCTCTAGCCCATCTTGCTGCCTTTTCAGTTCAGACTTGATTGCTTCGTAAACTTCGGGATCGACATCCTTTAGACCTGGCACGCCTACTCTCCTCTTGAGCCAACAATCATATTTTATCGACTCGGATGAGTGCATGCCAGCAATTTTGCGCTCTACAAGCGGTTCTAAGAAGAAACCTAATTAATGATCGGAAGCTAGGCCGATTAATAAATCAGCATGCCAAGGGTGATCTGCCGAATATATCAACTCTCTGCGCTTTGCTTGCTATTGTTCAGATCTTTGAATTTTCCCAGCAAATCCAGCGATTTCAGCCTTTTGCCGGCTTTATGTTCGACGTAAGCCTGAATTAGTCGCTGCGCCTGCTCACTCACGACCACCGGGGCCTTATTGGATGACTCGGCGACTGAGCCGGCGTCCGCCAAAATTATGGTCTTCCAGACTAGCGGTGTGATATGTACTCCTCGGGATAGCATTCCATGTTCGTGTTCTAGTTCATCATGGTCCGGGTGATGCTCACTTACCTGACTCTGACGTCCTTGTTGGAAGCACGCCGTACAAACTATTCCACCGAGTTCGACATTGAATTTTGAAAGATTGTAGTCGTGAAGCACTTCTCGGCAATAGATACAGAAAGTCAGTTCAGGCTTCACGCCAAGGAATTCGAGAAGTTTGAGCTGAAAGTTAAGGCTTAGATGAATTGGCGACAGTTCGCTGTTGGAAAGTTGTTGAAGCGCGTTCATCAAGAAGTCCAGATAGGCTTTCGGATCGTCTTCCAAACCCTGGGAAAATGCGTTTGTAAGTTCTGCGTAGAATAGCCCATAGCTGAGGCGGCTCAGGTCGGTCCGGAGTTTTGGAAAACTGTCGACGGTTTGCGCTTGCGTGATTATTTCAAATGTGCGTCCTTTTGAAAGCAAGAGTTCGTTAACACAGAGAATATCGCTGCGTCCAGCCATCTTTGTTCCCGGCTTGCGTGCGCCTTTTGCAATTGCTTTGATTAAGCCTCGCTCCGCAGTAAAAATGCTCAACACACGATCAGCTTCTCCTAAATTGAAGCTCCCGACATTGATAGCTGTGACCATGTAGCTCGGCATTTTCTCTCCGGGAGGAGATCATAACCGATCGCGTCACTGCTGCGTTAGGGCGCATAGTGATGCACTATTGCACGAGCGTCCACGGGCGGGCGCTCGGAATTTGTTCTCCGGATTTTTATTAATAAAGCATGACAGATTCAGTGAACAGCTCACTGTTCGAAATAAGATTGTTGGCGTCGTCAGGAAGGAGTCTACTTACATGACATCAGCAGTAAAAGAACAAATCAAGGCAACCTGGACCACCAAGCAGTTGCAAGAAACAGTATCGAAAGTTCTCGTCAACAACTACATGATCAACACCAAGATGTTCGAAAAGCTCACACCAGAGTTGAAGAATGAATGGTACGACATGATTGCTGAGTCAAAAGCAAATCACTACAAAACATTGAACGTCAAAACTCCTCTCGAATTGGTCAAAGCAATGGCTGAATTCGAAACCAATGTATTCGGCAGCAAAATCATCATCTCCGGTGACGACAATAAAGCCACCATGGAATACGAAGAGTGTGGTTGCTGGAACATGATGCAAAAATCCACCTGCTTCACCCCAGAGATGGGCGAGAAGCTGGGCAATTGCTTCAAGACAATGACCGAGCATCTCTCCAAGAAGTTCAACTTCAAGCATGAACTCGAAATGAGCGAGAACGGTGCCAAGATCACCTTCATCAAGTAAGAAATAAAACACTTGATCAAGTTTAGCGTCGCTGTATTTACGATATAAAGCGACGCGAGGGCAGATGAAAATCTGCCCTTTTTCTTAGTACAAGAATTCTGCATTATCTCTGGCGTTTATTCGGGAACCTCGTCGTCAAACTGTGCGTTGACGATTGCAATTCCGCGACCAGTGAGGAAATCCATCACATCTTGTGACTGCCCACCCAGTGGCCAGAGAGGAACTTCCATCACCGTATATGGTGCATGTAAGATCACCGAAGCGCTGTCAGGATAGGGATAGTATTCTGCGTATCTGACATCATCGAGCAACACCATTTGGGTGGATTTCTTGTGATGTAGCTTATCGATAACTGTCAATACGGCTTCTGATTGTGTTAGCTCCAAGACGTATTGACGCTTGCTATCCGCCAGTAGCCGATAGGCGACGTAACCCATGTAGGTGCAATAGGCTGCTGTAGCGCAAGCAACCATTATGCCGTAAAGGACAAATTGCGGCTCTCGCCCACTTATCAGGCATGCGGCCACGATTAGCCATACGATTGAAAAGGCAAACCCAATACCCAATGCGACGAGCATGGGAAAGAGCCCTGGTCTCGATTTGTAGGGACCAGAAGCTAAAGTAAGACCAGTTGTGTCGGCTAATTGAATCACAGGGGCCGATCCTTCGTTCATTTAGATTCTTATGCCACGGAACAAGCTGTCTATAACCTATATCCTGTGGCTTACATGGCGGGTGACGGGCGCAACTGCGGTTCGGTTCCATAATTTTTGACAGCGTATCTAATGGCTATTGCTGGTTATTTTTCGATTGAACCCTCGAAAAGGCTGCGGTGGACAAGAAGCCGCCCCAGGCGCCCTGATCCTGGTAGGAAGGGGCTACTGGTAATAGAGGCTGACAGCCATTGCGAAGCTTCCGCCATTCCAGAGCCCGTGTGCAATCATTGGCGGAAGTAGACTTCGTGTTCGTTCGTAGGAGACCGCTAAAACAGGTCCAAGCGCAAAGAGCATCAAGGCTCCGCCTTTGTCGAAATGAATAAAAGCAAAAACAAATGCGCTGATCAGGATGGCTGGAAAAATCCCCCATCTTGTTTTTAGTGAAGAGTAAAGAAAACCTCTGAAGATGACCTCTTCAAAAAATGGTGCGGCAGCTGCGACAGTGAAATAGAGCAAGGCAATTGCCAGTGTGTTGCCTGAGTTCGCCACCATTGAAATCTGTGAGAGAACTGGATTGTCCGAGCCTTGCGAGCCCAGTAGATTGCTTGCTATCAAGGCGCCCAGTACTACCATTGGAATGATTGCTGACCAGCTCAAGAAGCCTGCCAGAATCAGCTTAAGTGGAGATGAAGTTGGGGTCCGTAAGCGCTGCTTTAGAGCCTCAAAAAACTTATAACCGCGAGGCTTAAATGCAATGAAGTATATAAGGAGAAAGGCTGGAACCATCGTAACGACGTAAGAAATAAGGGAGAATGTCGCGATTCCGACTGGGTTTGAACCTAAGTTCAACATATTCTTGGGCAGTAGTTTGAAAAGTTGGGACATCATTAGTTCGACTGTCAGCCAGCCTACAAAAACTGAATATATAGTGCGCAGATCCAGGTCAATTCCGACGCGCTCTTCCAGCGGAATTTCTTTCGGGTCCTTTCGTCCAAGCGAACCGAAATGGATTACTATCGTTACTAATCCAATGAAAGCACAAAGCCCACCAACACTATAGGCCAGGATCATAAAACGAAACTTGTCGAAGTATCGTTCTTCCAGCTGTTTCCGGAGCTTCGAAAGTTCAGACTTGTTGTGAGATGCAGTGAAATAAAGGAGCTTGGCATTCTCTTGGTACCAACCTTTTGAGATCCCTTTCTCAAGGATTGGAATGGCATCTTTTGGAGTGATCAAGTTTTCACTGGCTATTGTGGAATTCGTTTCCCCTGAATCCGTTTGATTGCTCTCTTCGTTTTGTTTTGCAGATGATTCTTGCTTGTTGCTTGTTGATCCTTCTCTATCTTCTGCTTTTGCCCCCGCTTCGTTCTGCGATTCGCTCTTTTGGGAGTTCGGTTCGATCCCGGGAGCGCCGGCATCTTGCCGGCTTTGATCTTTTGATGATGATGCGCTCTTTTGGGAGTTCGGTTCGATCCCGGGAGCGCCGGCATCTTGCCGGCTTCGATCTTTTGATGATGATGCGCTCTTTTGGGAGTTCGGTTCGATCCCGGGAGCGCCGGCATCTTGCCGGCTTCGATCTTTTGATGATGATTCGCTCTTACCGGATGTGCTTAATTCTGGCTTTGTTGGGGCTTTGGAATTCGCTGAATCAGTTTTTGTTTCTTTATCGGGAGGAGTGGGCACGACGGTGGTCGGTGGAAGCGGCTTCTCATCAACAAGAGTACGGTTGAGAACAACGCCTAGCCGTCTTGCTTCAAGCTCCTGAGAGTTCATTAGTTGTTTGCAGAGCTGCCGAATTTCCTTTGTTGGAGCTTTCTTGCTGTCTGAGACTGCGGCAAGAATCGCTTTTTTGGCTTTTAGCTCAGCTGATTTTGGATTGTACTTTATTGCCTCGTCAAGCGCTTCTCGTGCTGTTTTGAAAAACGGCCCGAGATTTTCCGACGAGACCTCCATCACAGATTTGTTCTTACTCTTCGCGTCCTTGTCATCTAAGAAAGAAAATCCCGATAGCTCGGTAAACTTTGTGACGCCGACATTGATGGTGGTCATCATCCGCAATGTCATTTCGGCTCTTTCTTCGGCAACCAATGCCTGAAGGCTTTGGGGCCTGGCTTGCCCTTTGAAAACTTGAACGAAGAATGCGCCTACAAAAACTGAACATGCAATCAATAGACCTGTTCCAACGTGCTTACGCATGGTTGTCGGGACAGCAAAGTAGGCCGCAAGAAGCGCGACTATAAGGATGATTATTGTTGTAGTAAAGACAGGCACCGCAAGTATCCGGACGCCACCCAATAATACTGTAGCATCATCTGGCTTAATCCTATATAGGGCTCCGGCGTCTGCCAGGGCTGTCGCCCTGACCTTTGGTCGGATGGCGCATTAATGCACCCCTAAAGGAGAAAGCTTACTCGTGCCCGCCACCGCCAAAATTGGGACCGAATTCGCCCATTTCGCCAAAGCCAGAGAACTCGCCAAAGTCTCCAAAGCCTTCCATGCCGCAGAACTCAGTGCCGACGTCGTAAAGAAAGCTCTCGTTATCCTCGGCATAGAAGCCCGGGTCGGCTTTTACGACGCGATCCGGATAATATCCCCAGGGAAAGCCTGCTTGCAACTTTCTCTTGGTCAGAAAGCGCGGTAGCTTCCAAAAACCTAGACCGATAATCAGGCTGATAACGGCGATCAGCTCGGTCAGGAGGATATTATTCCACTGCAACATCTTTGAATTCAGTCTCTTTAGGGTATGGGACCTTTTCCACCGTACCAAAAATAGGACTGGGCAGAGAGAATGTCAATAATTCCAGTGGGGAAACTACTCAGAATCGCTAAGGACAGCAATCTTTTGATTGCCGACTTGATTAACCGTCATTTTGGGTGCTTGTGTGCGTTTGAAATTGTCGATATAGCGGCGCAGCGCTTCTCTTATCAAGTCGGAGCGATTTCTATGCTCCACTTCTGCGACAAAATCTATCTGTTCAAGTAAACCTGGTGGAAGAGCCACAAGTACTTTCTTAGGCATTCGCGACCTTGTATTGTGAGAGAATTAGGGACGATCTATTACGAAAGATGAATAAGATGCTCGAAAGGACAAGTTCCTTACGAACAATCGATTCACTTCATACAATCTACAACCATCACTGATCTTTTTGAAGAGGCGAAACGCCCATAAAACGCCAGAAGGGTCGAAACTAATATAAAAGGTTTTTTGGAAAACCGGAAATGAAGCTACAGCAAGACTCACTACACAAGCGGTTTTCAAAGGGGATTGCAAATCTGAACATGGTTGATTTAATTGCGGTTTCAAGCTGTTTCCAGTGAAGAGCCGCAGAAGAAGCTCGTTTCCATTCGTATCAATCTCAAAGTGGGCACAGGTCATATGTCTTCAGCTGAATCAAAAAAACTTACAGCAAACATCAAAGCTTACGGCTGCGCTGCCAAAATCAGCTCTGCGGAATTGGCTCAAATAGTGGCTTCTTTGCCATCCTTCGAATCGGACAATTTGTTGACTGGTACGAAGAATTTTGAAGATGCTGCTGTATACAAAATGTCCGATGATTTGGCAATCGTTTCAACGATTGATTTCTTTCCACCACTATTGGACGATCCATTTATGTATGGAAAGATTGCGGCTGTTAACGCCCTTTCTGACGTATATGCGATGGGGGGCAAGCCGCTCTTAGCCTTAAATGTCTTTTGCTTTCCCACCTGCGATTATCCGCTTGAACTTGCGCAACAAATCATTGCAGGAGGAGCGCAAGCTGTGCGTGAGGCCGGTTGTCTTTTGGTCGGTGGGCATTCAATTCAATCTACAGAGCCAATTTACGGTCTGGCCGTCACTGGTACCGTGCACCCGGACAAAATATTGATGAATGCCGCTGCAAGAGCGGACGATGCCATCCTCTTATGTAAACCGATTGGTAGTGGAGTATCATTTTTGGCACGCAAAGGTGGAGAACTTTCAGACACAGCGTGGTCTGCGCTTCTTGAGAGTCTATGCAGGCTAAATGGTCCTTGTCTTGAAATCGCTGCTAAATTCGATCTTCATGCGGCTACAGATATTACCGGCTTCGGATTAATTGGACATCTGCATGAAATGGCGCAAGCAAGTGGACTTACTGCAAGAATTGCCAGCCGGCAAGTTCCATTATTGGATGAAGTAGAGCATTGTGCTGAGCAAGGACTCGTGCCCGCTGCAGCCTATGCTAATAGGAACACGTATAGTAAAGTTTGTCGATTTGCCGAATCTGTGCCACTGGCATTGAGTGATCTTATGTTTGATCCTCAAACTTCAGGTGGTCTTCTGTTTTCCCTGGCTCAATCTGATGCTGAGTTGGCCTTGGTTGATTTACAAAAGTCGGGGTGGAAAGCATCCATAATAGGCAAATTTATTGATGGGGATGCCGGCGTTGTGGAGGTGTTTTGAGTTGGTTGAGAAGCTAGATCTGCGCGGTCTTCTGTGTCCCGAACCAGTGATACGCACAAAGAAATTATTTGACAAAAATACAAGCGATGCTGTCGAAGCATTAGTTGATGACGATGTTTGTGTGGCAAACTTGCAAAGACTTGCAAAGTCACTAAAAGCTTCTTGCAAAGTGACGGCCGAGGATGGTTTTTACCAGGTGAGAATTGAGAGAGCTTTGCCTGATCAATCTATTAATAGTTCGAATTCGAATCCATCGTTGGAGCACTCTCATAACGCTCTCAGTCTCAGCCAGTTAGCCTCGCAACCAGCAAACAATAATGACGTCGGCTCGGTCATCTTCTTGACGAAGGAAACGCTGGGCGAAGGTGATGCCGAGTTCGGAAAATCGTTACTCAACATCTTCTTGCAAACTATGTTGCAGTCTGGGCACATGCCGCGAGCAATATTGATGGTAAACAGCGGTGTCAAACTTATGAAGAAAGATTCGCCGTTCAAAAAGGTTCTGGAGGACTTTAAGAATGCTGGTACCGATGTCCTTGCTTGTGGGCTCTGTGTAGACTACTAC
Organism: Candidatus Obscuribacterales bacterium; assembly: GCA_019747875.1. Taxonomy (GTDB): domain Bacteria; phylum Cyanobacteriota; class Vampirovibrionia; order Obscuribacterales; family Obscuribacteraceae; genus JAIEPM01. The sequence goes on along the minus strand of JAIEQI010000095.1, from coordinate 15,427 downwards.
AAGCTCAAGGAGGATGTTCAAACTGAGCAAATCACTAACATGTTTGCGATTTGCGAATATTTGGGTGCCGCGTCAAAAGTTATTAGCCCTTAGTCGCGTCCGAAGTCAGATTTGAAGACCTTCAGAAACAAGATGATCGAGCCAACGGCAAGCAGGATCAATAAAATGACTGCAAAATCGCATGAGCCTACAATCAGATTGTGTAAATTTGCGACTTGATCCATGTCTTTGCTCCCTGCCCGGCTAGGCCAGGATAACAGCAAAACATTGGCCGCAAAAATAAAATATATGATCAAAGTGGTGATCTTCCCCTTTGGCTCCAGCAAGATCACGTTGTTGGTGCCCGTAAACTTCGCTTCTGTGCTTGGTCCATAGGAATCACTGAGCTCTACCGCAATGATCTCCCGCTGCGCCGGGGTACAATGTTCATTCAGAGCACCTTTTCGTAAGCGAATTGATGACAAATCCTAACGATGACGAAAGAGCAAGAAATGCTGCGCTGGCGCCTAATACAGGTTCAGAATTACCTGATTGGATGCTAAACGAAGAGCAGGCCGGCGCGGCTCAGCCTCCGGAGTGGTTAAGCGATTTTCCGCAGGATCTCCAGGAGTCCCCTACGCCCAGGAGGACTCAGCCTCCGCCGATCCGAAGGAAAAACGGGCAACAGTCGGCTTCACTTCCACCAGCGACCCGGTCCTCCACGCCTCCAGCTGGAACATACTCGCAGTTGCCGCCACAATACTATTCTCTCCCGTCAACCGGCGATCAGAATTCTGCTGATCCTTATGGACCGCCATCCGGAACTTATTCGCAGTTACCGCAGGATTATTACCCTGCGCCTCCTCCCCCTCCACCTCCTCGGAGGCGAGCGGCAAACAATTCCTCAACTCAAAATACTCGCGATGTTTCGATTCTAATTCCGATTGGAATTCTTTCCTTCGTTTTCTTGTTAGTCGTATTCGCGGGAATTGCAGGGTTCGTTAACGGAACTGATCCTTACCAGAGTTCTGGGGCGACTGCCAATGGATCAGGAAGCTTGTTCTCCGCCGGTTCTGGGCAGCAGTACTTTAACGAAGGTAACTATGGAAAGGCTGTAGAGGAGCTCACTAAAGAAATTGCCGCAAACCAAGCCAATGCGCAGCTCTACTTTTTGAGAGCCGTCAGTTATGCGCGCTTGAAAAATTTCACTCTGGCTGAGGCCGATGCAAGCAGGTCCGTCAATCTAGCACCACAGAACACTGATTATCTTCTGCAACGAGCTGACATTTATGGAGAGCTGAAACAATTCCGCAAAGCTTTAGCTGACATGAATCTGGCGATGAAGCTAAAACAACCTGATGTGAATAACTACATTTATCGATCATATTTGTTCAGTTGTATGCACAGTCCTAAGTCGGCTCTGGCAGATGCAAACAAAGCCGTGTCGCTTGCTCCCAACGAATCCACCGCCCATGAGCAAAAGGCTGGTGTTCTTTACTCTTCTAATCAATATAAAGCTGCAATAGCAAGTTACACGACAGCGTTAAGCTTAAAGCCTGCTGAGCCCGATCGTATTTACGCAATGCGTGCTTGGTGTTATTTCTCCTTGAAGGATAATGGGCATGCATTGGCAGACGCCAAAAAGGCCTTGCAGCTTGATCCCAATAATGCTCAAGCGCGTGATGTAATCTCAAACTTGCCCTCGTCATATCAGGCTCAAGTTGCGATCAATGTCCCAAGTGTGGATGCAACATATACCCCACCGATGCAGTCTCATACAGCGCCCGCAACTGGATCGGGGTACGCTCCTGTTGCTGATAAGTGGGCCTTGGTTGTTGGACTCGGGAAATTTCAAGATTCCAGAAGTTTGAATCCGTTGAAATCTGCCAAAGATGCAAAAGATCTCTGCAACTATTTAACCACTGAGGCTAACTTTGCGCCGGATCATGTTCGCATGTTGGTAAATGAGCATGCGACGCTGAAAAGAGTGAAGAGCGAATTGAACAAGTTCTTGGCCCATGTGGCTCGCCCTGATGATCTTGTTGTTATCTATTTCTCCTCTCACGGAAGCTCAGGGGCAAGTGATGTCCGAGGAGATAATTACATTTGTCTTTACGACACACAATGTGACGACCTATTTTCGACTGCTTTGGAAATGCAATCTTTGATCAATGTAGTGAAAAATCGAATTATCTCCAGGCGTATATTACTTGTTCTCGACTGCTGTTTTGCAGGCAATACTAGTGCTAAAGCTTTTGGTAAAACTGGAAATTTCGATGCTGCGCAAATCGCCCAGGGGACTGGACAAGTCGTGCTTTGTTCCAGCGCTCCAAATCAGATGTCTTGTGAGTCGGTACGCTACCAGAATGGAGTTTTTACACGGCAGTTTATTAATGGCATGCGCAGTCAGGGAACTATGACCACTATCGATGATGCTTTTCGATATACAAGGAATGCAGTTGCTAATGAAGTGCGTGAAGATTCAGGACTGTCGCAAACACCGGTTATGAATGGTGCATGGAAAGGACCGAAGATGCGCCTTGCTTTGCCTCCTGCCGCACCAAGACCGATTCCGGCATCAGTTGCTTATTCTCTTGAACCTGACGATAGTTCCAATTAAGTGGTACTGCATATGGTTCCAGCCTACTGGCAATGGAGTTCTACGAAATAGTTCGCCTTTTATTAATCAGCAGCGCCCATCTTGGAGTGGGTGTTGACGGCTTCCAGTAGTTCGTCGAGCTGAGGAAAACTTTCGGTTGCGCTGCGAGAGCGAGTGACCATGGCACCGGCGACAGCTCCGTAATGAGCGATCTCTAACCAATCTTGCAACGAAAGTCGCTGCATCTGCTCTTTTCTGCAAAATCCATTGTTTATGAGGCTGAGACCATAGATAAGTCCCGATGCAAATCCATCTCCAGGTCCGACATCACCGATGGACTCGACTTTATATGGAGGACAGAATAGATTTGCCCCACCTTTCCAAAGTTCAGCACCGCTCTCGGCTAGCGTTATGATCAAGAGCGCGGATGGATTTATGTGCTTGCTTAGAGTTTCGACCATCTTTGCGATCGTCGAGTCGTCGGATGTGTTGGACCAGTAACGAAGTTCTGCCAGGTTAATTTTGATGATGTCTGCCTTCTCCATAAGGGCGTAGGCAGCTTTTCTTCCACCTTCTGATTCAACCTCAGGAAAGCAGCCGTCAAAAGACAATATTTTATTTTCGCTGACAGCACGAAGCAAGATTTCCATCAGCGCTTCGCGTCGAGGCCGGGCGATTAAGGTGACGGCTGCTGTATGCCATATCCAGGATTGAGCATAAATAGATTCGGGCACATGTTCGACGCGCAACGACTTTGAAGCACTCGGGCTTGGCCAATTTAGATACTCAGGAGTTCCGTCCAGTCTACTGGTCATGTAGCATTGAGCCGTAGGGTAGACCGGATCCATGCTTACGAAGCTGGCATCCACGCACTCATCTTGTAATTTTTCCAGTAAATACCGACCATGGATATCATCGCCAACGCGGCTGACCAGTGCTGAATCCAGACCGAGTCGTGCCATGCCGACAGCAACATTGGTTGCGTTTCCGCCGAGATATCTATAAAACGTCTTGGCAGTCCTGAAGTTCTCGCCACGATTGAGCGAGAGCCAGTCGACTGCCAATTCTCCTATTGCTACGGCTTTCAGTTAAAACGCTCCGTCAGTTCGCGGGACTATCGCCCCTCTCACTTCCTCCGCTGCTGCAGATGGGTTCTTAGCCGGCCATTGGGGTTTTCTTGCCGCGCTCTTCCAAAACCTTTGGATAGATTGTATAGGCGGGTTTGATTACCGGTAAAAGGGCTAGAGCTTTCGGAACGGGTCCTCGGGAGACGATTTTGCCCATCATTAGGGCGGTCGGAACATTGACTTTTCCGAGCCAGAAATCATGCGCGATATCTGCTTTCATTGACATCTCAATTACTGGTTTGATCTGAGTATGACCGACATAGATTTTCATTTCTTGTCCATCTGAACAATCTATCGTCATGAGACCTTCCGGCTCTCTATATCGGAACTGGACCACCAGCTTGGAAGCGATGAGTTTTTCGGCCATATCTGGGGACTCCTTGATTAGATTCCACAGATCTTCCATTACTGCATGCAACTCCTCAGTCGATGTAAAAACTGACATTAGTATGCTCCCTTAATTATGCTTACTAGATCTTCCGGCGTTGCTTCTCTTGGATTAAACATTATCGCCGGGTCCGTCATAGCTGTGTCGGCAAGGTCTGCGACGTCACTATCATTTAGTTCAGGTACTCCTACCTCTCTTAACTGCGTGGGAAGCAAACAAAGATTGGTAAGTGTTTTCACCGCGTCCAGAAGCCTTTCAGCAGCCTTAGTTGGATCAGCCTCTGCAACAAATTTATCAGAAAAGTGTTCGTTTAGGCTAGTCTGGTTAGACGCGGCGGTGCATAGATAGTTCCAAACCTGCGCATATCGCTCCGCCGCCGCTTCTATATTGAATTTCAATCCATGTGGTAGAAAAATGGAATTTGCTACACCGTGGTGAATAGAAAATTTAGCTCCTAGTGTATGGGCTAATGCATGGACGATACCCACGCCTGCATTGGTGAACGCTACACCAGCAATCGTGCTGGCCAGCAGCGTTTGTGCGCGTGCGTCAATGTCATCTCCGAATTTTGTTGCTTGCGGCAGACTCGTGAATAACATCGAAAGCGATTGTAATGCAAGTGAATCAGACATAGGATTGGTGGTCATTGCTACATATGACTCTAATCCGTGTGTCACTGCGTCCATTCCTGTTGCTGCAGTAAGTCTTGGGGGCAGGCTCAACAAAAGTGATGGGTCGAGAATGGCGACGTTTGCATAAAGGAAGCGGCTGCCGAATAATAATTTCTTGCCAGTGGAATGATCTTTGATCATCGCTACAGCCGAGACTTCAGAACCTGTTCCGGCCGTAGTCGGAATGCAGACCAGTGGTTTTAAGGGATCCGTTAGATTGTTGATTCCCTCAAAATCAAGGACATCGCCGTCAACGCTCAAGCCTATATTGATCACTTTGGCGGTATCGATAACGGAGCCCCCTCCGACGGCAATCACTGAATCGGCATTGATCGCGCGCCCCAGTTCAATACCTTTTCTGACACAATCAACATCGGAATCCGAGGGAACATCCTTATATACGGTTGGGCTTCCCAAGCCGGCATTTGTGAATTCCGCCAGAATTGGGTCTAGTATTCCATTTGCAAAAAGGCCGGCATCTGTGACGATTAACGGATTGCTGGCGTTCAACTCCGCCAAAGCGTCAATGATACCAGCTGCGGTGCCTTCGCCGAAGTTGATGCGCGTCGGACTCAAAAAAGTGAATGGGTTCATCAGAGGCTCAGGGTCTTCAAGAGGACAAGATTAGTAATTTTTCCTGTCCGGAACATTCGATCTAAATCGAACATCAGCATAACAGAGAAAGCAGAAAAGCGATGTCAAGCAATCCTTCCCCCTTCCACCCTGCACTGATGACGCGTCTGCTTTCGCCCTATTAATCAGTCTTCCCGGACCCGTAATTGTTAGCTTTCCAAGCCCCAATTAGATGAGGCTTTTTTTAAGGACTTTGAAACACTGAGCAGTTTTGAAAATTAGGAAGAATCGTAATTAGACTGTTTCTCAGGTTTTAAGGAGGTAGGAAGTTGTAGGATAAGCTAGTGATGTTTTTCACCACCCAAATCTGGGCTGACGGAATCAATCAGCGAGGTGTCTCTTGTCTTTGACCGAATTTCGGCAAGCTTTCGTAAGGAAGGACAGTCGGTTGCTCAAAAGAGAATATATAAGGAACGTCTTTAGATCTGAAAGCAAGATCCAGGCGCCGAAGATCCTTACTCTTGCCTTGTCCCTTGCTATTGTCTCGGGCCCGATGCTGGGATTGTCTGCCCAGGCTGCTGGGCAAAAACCGGCTCCTTCCGGGACTCTGCTCCTGCCGTTGACCCCAAAACTTGATACAGGCGAGACGACTCCGTCGGCAATTGCTCCTGCGCCACCGAAAGCTGCCAAGAAAGTAGCTGCTCCGGCAAAGACTACAGAAGTTTCGGACAGTCCAGCTGCCGCTCCCACTACTGCTGACTCCTTATCTGCCGCTCCGAAATCACCGGTGCCTCCAGCCTCTGGCGTAGTAGAAGGCGAGATTTCAGTTGATACAACGAAAGCTGCTAGCACAGCCAATCCGAATGATCCGGAAGCTGAACCTGATATTGCAAAGCTCGAGGCCGACAATGAGAACACGCTCCTGAAGGGAACGGTTCAAATCGTGGCGGATGATACCGAGTACGACCAGAACAAGAATACTTTCTTAGGCACAGGAAACGCTGTTGCCACCATCGCTGGGCAAGATGCTCGTCTTGAAGCAGACATGATCTTGTACGACCAAAAGAGCGAAACTCTTGATGCCCGTGGAAATGTCAAAATCATCAGGCAAGGCGAAGTTTCGACAGGTAGCTCGTTCAAGTTCAAAGTTAGCTCTGACGAGTATCTGATTACAAATCCGGATACTGAGGTGCAGGGCACGCAAGTAATTGCTCGCACCGGATACGGTACCAAGGCCGGCATGCGCTTCCGTGAAGGTACGATGAGCCTTCCAGAGCCGGTTCACATTGCAAGAAATGCCTTTTATGGGACGCTATCAACTTCGCAAGACGCCTTTTTTAAGGATATGCATCCGGATGCGTACATGCCTGCCAAGCCAAACTTTACTTTCACAGCCAGAAAGATGGTCTATGAGAAATACAAAGATGCAGGCAACTTAACTGTTTTTGGTGGCAAGCTCAGATTCGGAAAATTCGGAGTGCCGATCGGAAAGATGACCGCGACGGTCGGCAAGGAATCAAGAGTTACCTTCCCGGTTACGCCATTTATCAGCAATAACATCATGGTCGGCGGTATCAACGTCGGTCCAATGTTTAACCAGCAAGTCGGCAAATATGGTGTCTTCTCATGGGCGCCGCTGGTGCAATACGGTGGTCGACGGACTAACGGCAGCACACAAAAAGGTAATGTCGGCGCTGGCTTCCGTATCGCATATTCCGGCAAAAAGATGTCTGCCAATCTCGCTTACGGAAGTGTATCGAACCTTCTTGTTGGTGACGTCAATTATCGCTTCAATGATCGCCAACTATTCCAAGGCGGTATCAATCGATTCATCAACAACGGCTTGTTTGGACAACAAAGAGCCAGAGCAATTGCGGAGGTCGTGGACAACCGCGGTGTCGGCGGCATTCCTTTCCTTCAGGGGATCGCTTTCAGAACCTCAGCTGGCTGGATGTCTGATCAGCCGTCTTTGTTGAATGCCACGCCGCAGTACAAAGCTTTGTTCACCATCAATCACGGCAATATTGTCAACGGATTTAGATTGCAAGAGCAAATCATGGGCTCTTCGCAACCGCTCTTTAATTTCGGCAATTCTAAGTATGGCGCCAGCATGAACATTTTTGGTGGTGTAGCCGGCCGAGCTTATTCATCAGGTGATTCATTGTTGATGGGACAGATCGGCCCATCTATGAATTTGAACCTGAATCGCGTTCATTTGCAAGGCTCTGTTATGAAAGCCGGTGTCAACGGACAATCGCCATTTGTCTTTGACCAATTTATTCAAGGTAGTCAATCAGGCCAACTTGGCGGTGACGTTCGCATCTGTAAATGGCTTGCTGTCGGTGGAAATCTTGGCTACAACTTCACTAACAAAATGGCGTATCAGAAGAGTATTTCAGCGGCTATCGGTCCTGAAGACTTCAAGTTCCTCGTCACGCATGATACGATTCGTGGAATCAATCGGTTTGGCTTTGACTTCATGTACGGTCAACCGATCCCATTCAACAAGCTTGTGTTGAAAGGCAGCCCGGATCGCGGTCAGCTTGGCGGCATGTAATAGTGGAAAAAAAACAAGTTCCTGCAATCGGTATCGACCTGGGCGGCACCAAAATTCTTGCCGGGCTGGTGAGCTCGAGCAGGCTTCTTGGCGAGCCGATGAGGGTGCCCACGCCGAAAGGTCCTGACAATATAATTCAAACTCTTCTCGATATCGTCGAAAAGTTTCAAAAAGAAACGCTGGTTCTTGGCGTTGGAGTTTCTACAGCCGGAGTTGTTGAGCCGAAAAGCGGTGAAATTATCGGTTCGACGGGAAACTTACCGGGGTGGACTGGTACCAAGCTCAAGCACATTATTCAGGACAAAACAGCTCTCCGTACAGTGGTCGAGAACGATGCTAATTCCGCTGCTTATGGTGAATGCCATGCTTCTGGACTTTCGCATAAGACTTGCGTGATTATGGTGACTCTCGGAACCGGTATCGGTGGCGGTATCATCTTGAATGGGCGTTTATATCGCGGTGCTCATTTTGCCGGTGGCGAAATTGGTCACATAAAAATATCCATGGAAAATAAACGCCTCTGCACCTGCGATCGCTGGGATTGCTGGGAGGCTTATGGTTCGGGGCGCGGACTGCTTTCTACCGGGTGGGATCTCTTGCAAGGCTTGAGCGAAGATAAAAGTGTTCTTGTCGCGAAAAAGGATTCTCTGACCACCAACGATATTATCGATGCTGCAAAAGCCGGCGACATGATCGCCAAGAAAGCAATGCAGCTATACCATCAACATGTGGCATTCGGCATGGTGTCATTGTGCCAAACCCTCGATCCTGACTGCTTCGTAATGTCAGGCGGCATGAGCAAATTCGTAGATTTGAAACTGTTGAAAGAGCTTGTGCAAGATTGGACGATACCGGTTATTTCCGAGAATCTAGAAATTTATCCAGCTTGTCTGGGCGAAGCTGCTGGCTTGATCGGTGCGGCACAACTGGTTCTTGATGCTGTGCATGATGTCGAAGAGGTCGGAGCAGCAGGTTAGAATCAGAATATAGTCTTCGTGAGTGGTTAGGAACAGGCGCCTTCTCGCTCCGTCTACTCGGTGGCAGTTTACCGAAGCGGAGATTATATATGGGCATTTCACTCAAGCCGGAACATTTGAAGCGATACAAAGATGTTGCTGCATTGCTTTTGAAGTACGGAAATTCCGAAATGGTAAAGAATGCTGGGCTGGAGGAGATGCTTATCAAAGAAGACAAAGGCAAGACTCCGGCCACAACCGTTCCACTGATTCTCGACCCCTTAGCAGGACCAACCAAAGCCGCACCGACTGCTCAGAAGAAACCAACAGCAGCTGAACTGCCTGAAAATTGTGTGTACACATCCGAAAAACCCGACGAGTTTGCGAAGCCTGTGAGACTGCCTCAAGGTGGCTACGGTTATGTTGTTCCAAAAAAACAAGAAGGCGAGAATTTACTTCCAGCGGTTGCATCTGAAAGTACAGAAGATCAAAATGGGGCGCTCTCTAAACTTCTTCCGGCGACAACCAAGTCGGATGTCGAAGAGCCGCGTGGGCAGTTTCAACTTCTTGAAGTCGAAAAGAGCGCGCTAGCAAAAAAGGCAACACCTGCGGATTTTGCTCGGGATCTAGAAAAACTCGGTCCGACCTTCGTGAAGATAGGGCAACTACTTTCGACACGCGCAGACTTTCTACCACCGGCATATTTGCAGGCGCTAGCACGCTTGCAAGATGATTGCGCACCATTTTCTTATGCTGAGGTGGAGAAGATTGTCACAGAGGAACTCGGAGTTCGGATGTCGAAAGCGTTTCAACATTTTGAGTCGGAGCCCCTGGCAGCAGCTTCGCTCGGTCAGATTCACAAGGCTGTTTTGCGAGATGGACGCAATGTCGCAGTGAAGATTCAGCGTCCCGGCATTCGTGAGACTGTGATTAAGGATCTGGAAGCCCTCGCTGACATTGCCTCCTTCTATGACAAGCATACACCGGCTGGTAAGAAGTATCAGTTCGGTGTCATGTTGGAAGAGCTTCGCAAATCACTGATGGACGAGTTGGATTATCGCAAGGAGGCTCATAACCTGGTGACGTTGAAGGAAAACATGAAGGAGTTTCCTCTGATTGTGGTACCAGCCCCGATTACTGATTACAGTACGTCCAGAGTTCTGACAATGGACTTTGTGGACGGCAAAAAGATAACGGCTATTTCCAATTTTGAACGCCTGGATTTGGATGGCGCTCCGCTTGCAGAGGAGGTTTTCAGGGCATACCTAAAGCAGATCTTGCTAGATGGATTCTTCCACGCAGATCCTCATCCGGGAAATGTTTTCCTGACCAATGACAATAAAGTCGCTTTGATCGATCTTGGTATGGTGGCGCGCCTAACACCACACATGCAAGGCAAGTTGTTTCTCCTCTTGCTGGCAATAAGTGAGGGAAGAGCTGATGCTGTCGCCAATATCTCGATCGATATTGGTCAACCCAAGGACAACTTCGATGAAGAACAATTCCGCGCGCGTATCACATCCTTGATTCAAGGGCATTTGGAAAAGGATTTGCATGAGATGGATCTCGGTGTAGTGATTGTCGGAGTCACTCAGATCTCAGGCGACTGCAATATCAAAGTCCCGGCAGAGCTGACCATGTTGGGAAAAACCTTGCTGAATCTCGATCAAGTAGGCACTACGCTTGATGCACATTTCAATCCGAATGATTCGATGAAGAGAAATGCTCCGCGAATAATGCGTCAAAGATTGGAAAGCAGTTTTTCTGTTGGAAACATTTTTGCAGCGCTAGTTGAGGCGAAGGATTTTGTGGAGAAGCTTCCTGGCACAGTGCACAAAATCATGGATCTTGTTGCGAACAACAATTTGCGTATGAAGGTGGATGCAATTGACGAAGCGATTCTAGTAGATGCCGCGCAGAAAATTGCCAACCGCATAACTCTTGGTTTAGTGTTGGCTGCGCTAATTATGGGCGCGTCTAACCTGATGAGAGTAGAAACTAGTTTCAGGCTGTGGGGCTATCCGGGGCTTGCAATAATTTGTTTTCTGCTAGCGGCCAGTGCTGGTTTTATCCTGGTAATTCACATTGCGATTCACGACCAGCATGGAAGAAAAGTCCCACACTAATTTCGGTGCTTCGCGGCAGCTGTCAAAGCTGTGGTGCTCAGGCGCTTAGTACCGAAGACTTGCCGCGTGAGCCTATCAGGCAGCCATTGAAAATGACGTGTTTGATCTCAAGGGTAGTCCGATCCCATAACACGATGTCGGCATAAGCTCCGGGGACTAACGCACCGATTTCATTTTGTAATTCGAAGTACTTTGCCGGATTGTAAGCTGCCATTTGGATCGCTTCCCTGAATGAGGCTATGCCCCAGTTCACAACGTTTCGAACTGCCTCGTCAAGTAGGATCGACGAGCCAACTAGCCCGCCTTGACTGGTTCCCACGGCAGCAACGTCACTGACAAGAATTGTTCTATCCGTGCCTTTCATTCTCGTAAGCAAAGCCACCATTGCTGGATCGACATGGTGTCCATCTGGAATCACAGCACATGTGACTCGTTTATCGAGAAATGCAGCTGTGACTGCGCCTGGCTTTCTGTGATGAATTGCAGGGAGTGCATTGTAAGTGTGAGTCATCATTCCAACGCCGGATTGAAATGCTTTCTGTGCTTCTTCAAATGTCGCGTTCGAATGTCCGAGAGCTGCAGCTATTCGATGTTCCGCTAGGAAACTCAGGGCGTTGCCTGATGGATCAAGTTCTGGTGCCAGTGTCACAAGTTTTGTGTCTTCATCAACCAGCTTCTTCAATACATCGACTGATAACGCTTGCAAATGCTCTTTCGGATGCACACCTGGTTTCTCAGGCGAAATGCACGGACCTTCAAAGTGAATGCCGGGCATGCGCACTATGGCGTCGTCCCCTGAAAACTGACGAGACAAGGTCAATCCGATTTGAGATTTTAGAAAATCTCTATTGGTCTGAAGGCGCTTGATATCGCCGGTAATCAATGTCGGCAAGATCGTTCCGACACCGTGAGCCAGCAAGCGTTCGCTAAAAGCATTAATCTTGCTCTTGCTCAAATCAGTCCAGAAGTCACATTCAGGAGCTCCGTTAACCTGAATATCAAACAGTGCCGGGGTCACGTAACAGTTCGTGGCATCGATGATTTGATCTTCCTTGCATAAATCTTTCGCGTTTGATGATTCGTTTGAATCCTGCGGCTGGCAGCTATCGCCGAGTCCAGTGATGCGGTCTTGCTCCACAAACACACTGGCAAAGCGCTCCTCAACAGGTGTTACTACCAGTCCGCCCTTAATTACTAGCCGTTTCATCGAATCGAGTCCGCCATAATTGATAAAGAAAGGCCCCTATTTTCTCATAAATCGGATATTAGCAACGTTTGCCTGGGAATATTAATCGGTGACCTTGTAGGCGCACAAGCCTTTCAACCACTACCACTATGGATGCGAACAGGACAATTAATCCACTCACTGGACGTCAATGGGACCTAAACTCATTGATAGAGAAGCTTCTCGAGGTTCAGGACGCGCTCTTGCAATCCCAGGAGCGCAATATCACTTTGTCCGCACAAATTCGAGAGCTGGAGCGGGTTGTTAGAGATGCCGAGGACATGAAGATTGAGCATGACAATCAGGCTCAACTGCTGGCAGATAAAACGAAAGAGAATAAGTATCTGCATCAAGAGCTTTCAAGATTGAGTAGCATGCTAGGAGCGAGACTCCAAGAAGCTGATGAATTGAAAGCTTCAATCGTTGAATTGCAGCATCAACTGAAGACCTCGCAGTCCGACCGCGACCTATTGGCGATAATGCTTACCGAAGCGGAAGCGGCAGCAAGAGCGCATGGCGGCAAGTTGGAGTCGGGCAAGAAAGATACTGCCAGCTGGGCAAAGATTCTAAAAGGCAAGTAGTAATAACGCCGGAGTTTACAGGACGACGCCCAAGGCTCCAGCGCGTTAAATTCTAATTTCCACCTGTCGGCAAGCTCGAGTCAAAGGCAGCCGAGCTTTGAGTAGGTGCAAAATCAGGAGACGGTGTCACTGGTTGAAGCTGTCGAGCCGGTTGTTTTGGACCGAAGAAGCTTTGGATCAGTTTGCTGCTGCCGCTTAAATCAACAGTTGTTGTTCGCCGTCCGAAAATTCCTTTTTTGGTCTGTACCGTGTCACCGAATATGGTGCTGCCCGAAATGTCGGAGCCGCCCAAAATGCCTTTTTTCTTTTTGAAACCATTTCCGAGAATACTCGCCTCTGTGGTTGTTCCGCCGAATATGCCCTTTTCTTTTTTGAATCCATTGCCAAGGCGATCTTTGACGACGGCGCTCTTCTTGCCGAAAAAACCATTCCTTACTTGTATTTCTTCTCCCATCCCGTCGGTGATCGTCCAATCATTGCCCCTAGCTAAAGCGGGACTAACGAAAACCAAAGAAAGCAGTAAAGGCAATGCAAACATAGTTTGCTTATTCAAATTTAGAGGCGTCATGCTAGTAAACCCGCAAATGGTCGTCACGAACCTGTTGACCTTCAGCCGCATTGAATTGTTCCCTGCATAGGCTCCCTGATAAAATCTTGGCACAATTCATTCGGTAGCAAGCATTTGAAGTTCACACTTGAAAGTATAACTAAGGACCTTGTCGCAGGCGACAGGCGGGCGCTAGCACGTGCCATCAGTCTTGTTGAGGATGGCGGACCTGATGCGGTCTGGCTTGTCCGCCAGCTCTTCCCTAAGCTTGGTCGGGCCCACCTTATCGGGATAACAGGCTCCCCGGGAGTCGGTAAATCGACGCTTGTGGATGCCTTAATTGCTGAAATCAGGGCCGATGGCTTGAAGGTCGGTGTCCTTGCCATTGACCCCTCCAGTCCCTTTACCGGAGGCGCTATCCTTGGCGATCGCATCCGAATGCAAGGTCATACCATGGATAAGAATGTTTTCATTCGGTCCATGGCAAACCGAGGTCATGCCGGTGGCACTGCACTGGCTACATATGATGCTGCAAGAATGTTGGAGGCATCTGGGTATGACATCGTAATTATCGAGACCGTCGGAGTTGGGCAATCCGAATTGTCGATCGCACAAACGGCCGACACCACCGTTCTCGTGCTCATGCCCGGATCCGGCGACGATATTCAAGCTATCAAATCAGGCATCATGGAAATCGGCGATATCTTTGTTGTGAACAAAGGCGATATGCCTGGGGCCAACAAAACTGCATCAGAAATAATTGCCAGCCTCGAGTTAAGCACTAAAGGTGCTGAATGGAAGCCGCCCGTGCACGTCACCAACGCCGAGGTGAATGAAGGCACCAGATCCGTTTGGGAATCAATCCGTAAGCATAAGAACTTCCTTGATCATTCAGGGCAGCTCAAAGAAAAGCGTAAACATAAGCTCGAGTCGGAGCTGTCTGAGCTGGTGGCAGATATTGCTAGAAATAATTTGAAGACTTCCTTGAAACATTCGTCCCACGTTCAGGGACTGCTCTTGCGGTTGTGCGATCATCAAATTGATCCGCATAGCGCTGCCGAAAGCGTGATTGAGGACATATTCTCGAGCAAGGAAGTGGAGCAGAAAAAATGAAGCTGACTTTGCTCTCCTTATTCATTTTGCTGGCTGTTTCATCAGCACTTCAATCGCAAGCTGCTGAAGTAAAAGATTGGGACACCTATCTTAAGGAGTGCGAACAGAAAATCTCTGAAGATTGGCTTGGCAAGGAGATGTCCGCATTCCAGATACCACCACACTTTCGTGATAATGCAAAAGGTGTTATCAGCTTCTACCTGGATTCAGAAGGCAGAGTAAGTAAAGCCAGGGTCCTGCATTCATCGCAAGAGTCTTTGCGTGTGGCGGCCTTGCGTATCTATTCAGTGCGAGGGCTTGGTTTGCTGAAAGCCATGGATAAGGCTATGCTCAGTGCCGTTGAAAAAAGCGCGCCACTGCCTGCGCCACCATGGAAACTGAAATGTCCCCGTAAATTCGTCGTTGTCTTTGACACGCAGAGGCTTAAGCCTTTGCGCATCTATGTTGACGACAGGATTCCAATCTATCAAACCAGCATTCCCCAGGTATTCTTCTAGCAGCGTCTTAAAGACCTATCAGGCGGTTCGCGCTTTCGATCCGGCCAGCGCCAGCACCTTTCGGTTTGATTCCGGGAGCGCCGGCGTCTTGCGGTTCGATTCCGGGAGCGCCGGCGTCTTGCGGTTCGATTCCGGGAGCGCCGGCGTCTTGGGGTTCGATTCCGGGAGCGCCGGCGTCTTGCGGTTCGATTCCGGGAGCGCCGGCATCTTGCGGTTCGATTCCGGGAGCGCCGGCATCTTGCGGTTCGATTCCGGGAGCGCCGGCATCTTGCCGGCTTCTAATTTCTTTTGAAAGCGATTTGCGTACTAAACGCGGACGAGACGTCCGCTGCCCCATACTTATGGGCCACAGCTAGGGCGACGCTACTTCTTGCGAAACACCGAATACATAGCTGCGACGCGCTTCGCGCTTATGGGCGGACGGGACGATGCTGCTGGCGATCTCATCTTTTTTAGGACCTAGAGCTGCTTCTTGCCTATTTTTTAGG
>JAIEQI010000023.1 GCA_019747875.1 Candidatus Obscuribacterales bacterium | reverse complement strand
CCAACTGCTCCGCGAGAGCCAGCTCCAGGCCCGAGACAACCGGCACCACACGAGCCGACACCAACTGCGCCGCACGAGCCAACTCCAACTGCTCCACGAGAGCCAGCTCCAGGTCCGAGACAACCGGCACCTCATGAGCCGACACCAACTGCGCCGCACGAACCAACTCCGACTGCTCCACGAGAGCCAGCTCCGGGTCCGAGACAACCGGCACCTCATGAGCCGACACCAACTGCGCCGCACGAACCAACTCCGACTGCTCCGCGAGAACCAGCTCCAGGACCAAGGCAACCAGCACCGCACGAGCCAACTCCGACTGCTCCGCGAGAACCATCTCCAGGACCGAGGCAACCAGCACCGCACGAGCCAACTCCGACTGCTCCGCGAGAACCAGCTCCAGGACCGAGGCAGCCGGCACCGCATGAGCCAACACCAAACGCTCCGCATGAACCTGCACCCGGACCGAGGCAACCGGCACCGCACGAGCCAACCCCGACTGCTCCGCATGAACCAGCTCCAGGACCGAGCCAACCGGCACCACACGAGCCAACACCAAACGCTCCGCATGAACCTGCTGCAGCGGGTCAGTCGGCAGAAAATATTGGATCTTCGGCGGGGCAATCAGGTCGCCCTCATGGACCGCAACACCCACTATCTCCAAACGCACCGCACGAGATTCCTGAGCGTGGTTCGGGTCGTCGCACGATGGATAAGTTTAGCGAAATCGAAAGCGAAGCCCTCAACCAACTCCATAGGGACGGCTTAAATTCACCCATTGGGCATGTTGCAAATGATATCGGCAAACAGATAGACGACGCTGCTTCAAAGTGGGCAAAGGACAGCGTTCAAAATATTGATCAAGCGATGATCAGCGCAGAGAAAGCCAGCAATATTGCCAAAACAAATAATGTTGCTGAAATGCAAAAAGCTCTGCGCGATGTCAATCTCAATCCGCCTCACTACAACGGCAATTTGGACAAATTGCATGAAGGAAAGCAAGCGATTGAAAAACTAATAAGGGGACACGAGGACGCACTCAAAAAGCTTCCAGCTGGTCATCCTAATAGAGCGATCATTGAAGACCAACTGAGGAAATTCAAAAACCTGGAAAGCAACATCAAAGGACCGCTGGATGATGCTTTGTCTAAGCGAGCTAAAGACATTGAGAATGAGCTAAATAAATTTGCTCGTGAAAACGGTATGCCAGAAGTGAAGGTGAAGCACGGTGATATTGCCGGTAATGGCAGTTACCGCGACGGTGTAATTACCTTGAACGAGAAACGGTTGCTCGATCCCAACACAATCAAACAATTGAAAGGTACTAGCGTACACGAGTTTACGCACCTGGAGCAAGATGCGCTTATCATCAAAAACGCTGCACGGGAGCTTGAGGCCAGTCTTGGCCGCAAGGTGTCGGGACAGGAGGTTGTTGATGCGTTGAGGCAGAAAGGCGTAGGAAACTACAGCAAAGACTTCGTTGATCAAGCAAGAATTGGCTCGCAGAACATGACACCGCGCGATATCCTTCGTGCGAAGGAATTGGAAACAGCATTTCTTAACAACACACCAATCTCCAAGGACCTTAAAAAACTTGGCGAATTCGAAGCTGCGCTAAACAAAGACATTGCCAATCTTAATAAGCAACTCAACAATATGCCTGCCACACATCCTAATCGAGCCGGCATAGAGGCTCAGATTGCGAGCAAACAGAAGGACATTGGCAGAATTCACGACAAGATGGACGACCTGTATTACAACAGATATATGGGTAAACATGAGTGGGACGCTATGTATACTGGCGACCGTGCTGCTCGCGGTGTTGAAAACCCATTGGCTGCTTCAGAGGCTGCGGCTCCGAAGATGGTGCCGCCGCACGGTACCGCTCCACATGGTCAGAATGTTCCACCATCTGCTCAGAGTACCGGACAGCCTGGGCGCGGATCTGCCAAGCCCGATATAGAAGATATTTCCAGTGTTCCAGGTTCGTCTTCGGGTTCTGCCGGACCAGCGGCACATGGATCAACTGTTGGAAGAACGGGACCTCATGCGCCGGGTCAGCCCGATATTCATGGACTTGGTGGACCGCATGAACCAGTTCCAGATATGGGTATTCATCGACGCGACATGTCCAATTACGCCGAGTTGGATAGAAAGATGCTCCGTGAACTTCACGAAAAAGGTCTCAATTCACCAATTGGTCATGTCGCCAAAGATCTCGCAAATGATATCGACTCAACAGCTGGTCACTGGGGTGGCACAAGACCGACTGGTTTTGATGAAGGACTTGCCAGTGCGGATAAGGCTCGCCAACTCGCAGGAAAGGTTAGTCCGAGGCAAATCAATGAAATTATCAACCAGCAAGCCTCTAATGCGCCGCGACAGTTTGGTGGCGAGCTGGACGATCTCTACAATGGAAAGAAGGCTGTAGATAAGCTTTTGAAGAGTCACGAAGAAACTCTAGAAATTCTGAAGGGAAATCCCAATGACCCGACTATCAAGATTTACGAAAATCAGATAAAGGACCTGAAGAAAATTCAAGCAGATATTGATAAGCCTTTGCGTGAGGCGCTCGATCACAGAGCGCAACTGGTAGAAAATAAGCTGAATGAATTTGCTCGTCAAAATGGACTTCCCGAGGTAAAGGTCAAGGCTAGCGCCATGGATGCCGGTGGCGGCTATTCGAATGGACACATCGAAATAAATGAGAAGTCGTTGTTGAGTGCGAATCCCGTGGCAGAGCTAAAAAATGCAGCAGTCCATGAGTTCACACACCTGGAGCAAGACGCGCTCATCGTGAAAAATGTGCGAGCGGAAATGCAGGCGCATCTAGGTCATCCACCTACGCCGGATGAACTCGCCGCAGAGCTGCAAAAACGAATGCCAGGCAGAACGTACTCCTCAGATTTCGTAGACAAAGTAGCTAAAAGTGCTACGGATCCCCTGACGCCGCAAGACATCTATCGTGCAAGGCAGCTTGAAGAAGGCTTCCGAAATGCAAAATCAATACAAGATGAAATTGATCAACTGCAAGGGCGCATTGCTTCAATGAACAAGGATATCGAGCGCGCAACCCAACGCTTATCCGAGCCGGGAATTTCCCCGAACGAAGCGAGTAAATTACAGGCTGAGATCGCAAGAAATCAGAATGACATCGGTAGAATCAAAGACAAAATAGACGACACCTACTACAACAATTACATGAAGATCCATGAAAAGGATGCAATGTACGTTGGTGATCGGGCCGCTCGTGGTGTTGATAATCCGCTAGCAGCAGCTGAAGCACGCGCCGCTACAGCAAAAGAACCAGGGTTCACTCTTAAAGAAAACCAGGTTCCGGAACCATTTCGTGCGCCTGGTGAGGATCCAGCCTCTTGGTACAAAAAGCCTGCACCAGAGGCACCAAGTGCACATGGCGCTCCAGATCCGAATGCACCGGGACCGCATGGCGCTCCAGACCCGAATGCTCCAGGTCCACATGGAGCCGACCCAAATGCACCGGGAACCCGCAAGCCTGGCGATTCCGACATGGAAGACTTGTTCACGCACGATTCGCGAATTTCAAAGGAACGTCCACCTGTTCATACTGATTCCCCAGTTGTCGAGCCGGAAGTTGCACCTGGCGGAGCGGGTGGACAGCGTCCTCCAGAAAGACCACCATCAGCGGTGCCGGATGCACCGCCGCCTCCTCCTGAGCCACCGAGCGGCAGCGGCGGGCCCAAGCCACCGCCACCGGGTGGGCACGAACCACCAGGCTCTGGTGGACAGGCTGCTGGTGGAAAACCGGATCAATACAGGCAAGTCTATCCAACTGACGCTGAAGCCGATAAGCTCCTAGCCGGCATGCCAGAGCAAAACATGAAACATGCTCAGGTTGTTGCAGACAAGTATGGTGTCGAAATCCAGGTTCGCCCAACAAATCCTTATGCAAAAGAGATGCTGGAAACCGGACAGGGACTTCCGAAACCAGAATTCATAAAAACCAAAACAATAAACGCTGATGATGTGAAATTGGGTGCACCGGAGCACGGCCTCGGCAAGAGCGGTTACTTTGAGCCGCGGATGCCAGAAGGTGTGGGTCCAGGACATCCTGAATATGAGCGTTTGCGCGAGCGTTTGCTTGAACGGCAGGCGGAATATCGTAATGCCGCCTCAGATATCGAAAATCTTCAACGTCCGAATCCTGTGGACATGGGACATGGCGAGCGCCCAATCGAACTGCGTGATGGAGTGATCTACGATAAGCAGACTGGCAAGCCATTTGTTGGTGACCACGATATGTTTGATATACGAGATGGTCTTACTGGCAAAGAAGTAAGTCCTTATGTACGCGAGCAAATCGTGAAGGAGCTGAAAGGCAAGCCCTTTGAGGCTCAGCACGGCGATCACATGAGTTGGAATCCACAGGGTCCAGTCAATGAAGGTATTTCGGAAGCTGTTATTAATAAGCATCGGCCGCCATCCGATCAGCTCTCCAGACAGCCTGGGCCCGGAGAATCCTTAATCAAGGATGGTAAGGAACCGCTAATTACATTCAAGCCGAATGAGGCTACTGGCAGTGTTCCAGTCGATGAGAAAGTGACGTTTAATCAATTCACAGGCGAAAGACCTTATCGTCCGACTCCTGAAGAACAGATCGCAAATAACCTCAATAAGACTCGCTCCGAACGCTGGGACGAAGTGAACCAGCGCTGGGATAATGTTGAGACAAATCCCGATAGCGTGCCTTACACGACATCTGGTGATGCACCCGTACCGCCACGTCCAGGCGCTACTCCAGTCCCACCCGGTGGTACCACCAGTGGAGCTCCACATACGCCGGGTGGATCGCCTACTCCCCATGGTTCTGGAACTCATGCTACGGAGACGGGAGCATCTGGTGGTCATGGTACTGAGCCTGGCGGATCTGCCCATGGACCGAATGAACCTCCACACAATGGTGGTGAGTCAGCTCCTATTGAACCGCCGAGAGTTCCAGAGCCGCCCCCCACTTATTATGATCCTGTTTCTGGCGAGTGGTTGACTGAGCAGCAAATGGTTCGGCGCATGAATATGACACCACAGGAAGTGGCGAGCTTGTCGGCTGACGATTTGGCTGAGCATAACCTAATGCGTATGCAGGAAAGGGAGATAGCCAACCCTCTCGAACGCCATCTTTCAACCAAAGAAAAAGTTGACGAACTGGTTCGCTTGTCTCATGAGAATAAGCCGCTCGTTGAGCAGCTGGGTAAGGACATTGACGCAAGGTATGGTGCCGAAACTCAGCATGGATACAAAAATCCTCAAGACATTGAATTAAAGGCCAAGCGCCCCGAAATCTTAGCGAAGAAGCCCTGGTTCGATGTTGAGCACATCAGGGATTCGTTCCGGTTCAGGACAATCGTTGAGGATCTCAAAGACATGCACAAGATCGTGAACGATCTAAAATCGAGCGGTTTCGAGTTGATTAAGCGTGATCCTGAGAAGCTCTTGCAGCCGAAAGCTCTTGGATGGAGAGTCGCACCATTTGATTTGCGTGCACCTAATGGACAGCTCGTGGAGTACTACATTGTGCCGCGAGAAATGTACGAGGCTGGCGCAAGCGGGCAGCATGAGCTGTTCAAGAAGTGGAGAGAAACTAACACGGCTTTGTTATCTGCCGAAGACAAAATTGCCAAGCAACAAGCAATCAAGGCGGCCAGAGACATGGCCGATGATTCGTGGAATCGCTATCTGCAGCGAACAGGACAAACGGAAGATGATATCCAGCGGTTTGTTGACGAAGTCCATAAGCAGTTTCAGTAGTCAAACAGGAGTTTACGGTGACCATAAAGCATATTTTGGCAATGCGTTCTGATGATGGTGAGATTTCACTCTATGATGAAACTGACCATTTTATGGCTTCTTTCAAAGATGGCAAATGGGTCGCCGATGACGTTTTTGAATTCAAAGACATTGAGGAGAACTTCTATCACATAACAGATGACGCCGAGGTGCTGCGGATTATTGCGGAAGCTAGATCTATATTGGGCCGTACGCTCCATCAACAATGAGTGCACTCTTGCTCGCAGCAGCTCATATTTGAAAGGAATCCCATGCATTAATGAAACTAGATCTTCTTCTCAATTCAAAGTATCCACTGTTGGCTTGTATCTGTTTCGTTCTTTCGATGCCTTCGGCTGGCTCGCTTCTCACTAAGGTTTATGGGCTCCTCCAGATGAACGTAGGAGTGCTCTATGTCGCAGTGCCTAGCTCATTAGTCGTTCTCGGCTTGTACTTCTACTGCAAGCGTGCAGGAAAAGAACCATTTGCAGATTTGCTTTTTACCGGCGCCTTTGCTGGGCTGATAGGAACCTTTGCCTATGATGTTTCTAGAGTACCTTTCCACTTGTTTGGACAACGTATATTTGCACCGATCAGCGCCTATGGTGTTTGGATTGCCGACGCAAACATGTCGTCCCGTTTCACGGAGGTAATTGGGTGGTCTTATCACTTTTGGAATGGTATTATGTTCGGTGTCATGTACGCGATGTTCATGACTAACCGGGCCTGGTGGTGGGCGGTGATTTGGGGCTGTCTGTTGGAAACGATTGCCTTTGTGTCGCCATTTGGGCGCATTTTTGGTCTTTGGGGTAATCCACTTGCTATTGGAATTGCTTACCTTGGGCACGTTGCCTATGGCATTCCGCTCGGTATGATGATTCAGAAATGGGAAGCTGTGCATGGCTGGATGGTGAAGCAACCAAAGGCATTTGTTTTGTTCTCCTGTGTGTTTGGAGTACTTGCACTTATTAATCCAATTCTCTTGCCCGAAAATCAGCAGCGTGATGCGCAGGCTAAACCGGGCGAATTCCACGTCTTTGGTGATCGTTTGAATCCTGATTGGCAACGAATATCCGCACCTGGAAAAATCGTAGTCAGAAATGATAGAGAAGCTGAAGTGTTCATCGTGAAGGGGAAGAGTGCTGAACAGCCCCTCTCCGCGAAATCTTCGCTTGAACTATCATTTGACCATACAGGTGTCATTCCAGTTGGATTGAAAGGCGAAATTCGTACCCGCAACAGCTTTGTCATTTCCGAGCCCGTAGAAAATCCGTAGTGACCAGATAACGAGATTGCGCATGTCGATAACGTGGAAATCGATTACTTGCCATCAGGTAATAGTTGCTCGATAGGGCTTCGCGGTGGCGTGACCGCTAGTCGCTGGGAATGACCATCTTGTTATTGAGTCGCAATGGTAGGCGTAGTTCATCATCTGGTCATTTCAAATCATTTTCAAGGCGGGTGTGCATAATGACTCTTGGTACTTAATGGTCTTTGCACCGGTGTGGGTACAAAATACGCTACAGCATGGAGATGCTGAATGGTTTCATCCAAATCAGAACCACCCGAAGGAAGGGAGAACAAGACTTCTAGAGAACAGGCTGGCACATCGGAAACATTGTCCAAAGATCTTAAGTCCGATGACTATGTTGAGGAGAAAAAGGGTAAAGCCAAAGGCTCGCGTCGCATTACAGGTTTGGGCAAAGGCTCGGACGGGAAAGGCGGGTTTCCTTCTTCAGCGATATTGAATGCCAAAGAGCAGTCTGAATTGCATGACAATTTTCGTAAGGCAGAGTTCCAGAAGCGTGGCTGGGATTCTGAAGCTCTTCACGGAAAGTCTAAAGAATCATCAGAATCTTTGTCTGGAGTAGACCCTAAGCGGCTTAAAGCCTCAATCGAAGAGCTGCAAGCCGAGTTAAAGAAAAAGGATTGGTTTGGCCAGCCTGCTCCGAATTTAGAAAAGATATTGAACATTCTGGAGCCGCTATCGCCGAGCGATCGCGACAAAGTGGAAGCCCTATATTCGCGTCTTCAGGGCGGAAAAAATTTGAAGGCGGATCTTGATGCTTCAATCAAGAATCCCCATGATTTGCGTCGTGTAAAGAGCGTTTTGGATCTTCCTGAAGGCGCTGCAAATGTTGCAGCGCAGCTTAGCTGGGCGCTTGGCGAACTAGCACGCGGATCAGGCAATAAGATCGAGCTTGAGAAAACAGTCGTCAATGCAATCTCTACTTGCAATTCAGCGGAAGTTGGCGAGTTAAAGACTAAGTACGGAATACAACCGGACAAGGTGCTATTGGCAAACGAATCGATATCGGAGGAAAGCAGGCAGGCAATCGCAATACTGCTTAAAGGCAAAGAGCAAATTCACGATCCAAAAGAGGGGCATCTTGCAGATTCGACAGTCAAAAGCCTGGCACAGATCGCACTTTCTAGCCATCCAGCCCGCCTTGACTTGTTTAAACTTGCCTTTCAGTCGGCTAGCGAGCATGCAAGATCGGAATTTATCCATTCTGCCGGTCAAGACAGACTCAAGAAGGCCTTTCAAGGAAACGACCGAAGAGTTGCATTTGACTATCTCAATTATGGCCACGAAAGTTCCATCACGCATGTGGTAACAAGCCGTCTCTTTCAAAGCATCGCTAACAAGGAAGATATTTCTAGGCAAATGGAAAGGGCAAGCAAGACAGATGAGTCTGCTCTTTACCTGTTAGGAGAGAAGATTGCGCATGGCGAGCAGATTTGGGAGCGCGGAACGAACTTGAGGCCAAGCAAGTACGATCAAGATTGCCTGCAGCTTTTTCTTGAAACGCAGGCTTATGAAAAAATACATTCCGACAAAAAACATGCAGATGACAAAGCCGATATCATTGCTAAATGGCGTCGTGACTGTGCTGCATACAACTTTTATAAAGAGCTAAATGCAGAGCTAAAACAGTGCGGAAATGATCGAGAGGTTAAAACCTGGGAAGCGCAACTTACGCGTGCTCCAGAGCTTCTCAAGAAACTTTCTGCCTGCCAAACCGATGATCTCAACCCGTTCGATTCCGGTCACAATGCACAAGAGCTGTATAAGCAGGTGGAAGCGCTTTCGCGCGCGGATTGGAGCAAATTTAGAGGCGAGCCGCAGCACTTGCACCGTCTGGATGCTCTTTTGAAAACATTTGCTTCTGATGGGGAACGCAATAAGATCATGAGTCTTGTTCAAGACAAGATAAGATCGGACGATAAGTCATGGACCTACGAGGAATCTACACAGGTTGGCAGGCGGGCGACCACGGATGTGTTTGAACAAAATAAACTGGGACTCCTAGAGCAGTTTCAATTGTCGAAGGATGCATCCGCCAAGCAGAAGATTGACGCACTTCTGAATATGAGCGATGTGGAGCGCAGAGCCTGGCGAGATCCGAAAAGCCAGTTTCACAAGAGCATCGCTGAGTATGTTTCAAAGGAATTCCAGACGCCATTGGAGCAAGAATTGGCGCGGCGTATTTTAGATAAAGTGGCACACAACACGAAGATCGACGGAATCGATAAGGTGTTGCTAGGAACCGTTAGCGGTGACTCACTTACAAGTACGATCAATAATATTGAGGCTGTGTATCGTGAAGGTGTCATTTCGAAGGACACGCTAAACAAACCAAAGACAGCTGACGAGCGAAGACTATCGGAGTATTTCTCCTTAGCTCTGGCTCAAGCCTCCGAGCGCCAAGGGCTGGGCAATGAAGTTCCACCCTTATGGGTGAAAGCGGAAATGGAGCTGCTTGAGCAAGGACATGTCTCGCTCGACATAAAATTGAAAGCTTGTCAGAAAAACAAGATCGAGCAAATGGCACAGATTGGCTCAGCAAGCGAAGCGGAGAAAGCCGCTCTGCTTGGCCGAAAAGTAAATCCGTCATCGCCTAGTGCTTTTAGTGCTAGTGACCAGTGTCGTGCATTCGTGCTTGGCTATGGTGATGCATCAACGTTGAAAAGCAAGCTCGATTCAATGTCGCCGAAAAACAAACAGCTCCTCGCAAATGATTACTACCGGCAATATGGAAAGCTACTTGTTGATGATGTTATTAACCACGTTCCAAGTGTTGATCGCACGCTAAAACGTGCCTTTGCAGAATTCCCGGTGCCGGCTAAGCAAGTCGTCTTGGATATCGATGCTGATCGCGCTGAACGTCCTGAAAGAACTTGGGATGCAACAAAAGACGCGCTCAATGAATCTGCCGACAAGCTTCTGAAGTTTGAAAGAGAGTACAGAAAGGACATTCAGAAACTATCTCCGAAAGAGCAGAAGGACCTTTTTGAAGCAATTCGGAATTACGAGAGTGCTAAAGATGCTTACATTCAATCGAAAGGGCAGCAGTCAGAGTCGCTTGCCAACGCGCTTTCCTCCGTTGTAGCTGTCGCTGCAGCCTTTCACACAAGAGGCGCAAGTCTCGAGCTTTTAGCGGCAGCAGGAGCCGGTGGCGCGGCTATGCGCTTGACTGTTTTGTCGGCTGGTCAAGGGAAGGACTTCGATGCAAGTCCTGATAATGTGTTTCGGCAAGTATTTCACGGAAGTACTGATGCCGTCTTGGTATTCGTTGGTCCAGAAGTCTTGGGCCTGAAATTTGGTGGACCTGCTGCGAGCAATTTGACAGAATGTCTTGAAAAGACCGGAATCTCATCTGCCAAACAACCCGCGCTAGGCAATGCCTTAAAGCATGAGCTTGCTGATCTGTCCAATAAGGAGATACTCTCTGGAGCTGCCAGGGAACGTGTGGAATCCATATTTCGGGACAACTTGAAGGGCTTGCCGTCGGCGGAAGTTAAGAAGCTTTCAAATGTCTATTTTAAAGAACTTAAGAACGAAGCAGCCATTAGACTTATTGCTGCCGAGATGAAGAATTTTGGCGTCTCACTATCTTTAGCGTCAGGTTCTGGAGCTGCTACAGAAGTGGCAGCCACCGCTGCTGGTTTGGAAAGACCGGAAGATCTCTTTGATCGAATGTATCGGACTGCTGTCGACAGTGCGCTTGGAGCGACTGTATTTCACTTCGCCTTTCGTGGTGCCGGTGCTCTTTTTGAAGGAGCCACCGGGGTAATTGGCAAAGACGTAGAAACCCATAAGTTATGGGCCAGTAACGGTGCTGTCGTTCGGCATGAAGATGGTAGCTTGTTTCGAACTGGCAAGGACAGATACTACTTCAAGTCTGGTGACACTATTGTGCAACCGCTGGCGATACCATCAGAAATGGGTGCTGCAGCACGAAAACAGTCGGTCGATTTTGCCGAGGGCAGAAATAGGCACGTCATTCAAAATAAGATAGAGGATGGTTTTACAGACGCTGGTGCCGGACAGAAAGCAGGTCCGGATGGGAAGATACACTCCGCCCGTGCTGGCATAGTTTATGATTCGGGCAGCGATTCTGTCCTGCGCAATTTTAGATTGGAAGCTAAGAATCATCTTGATGCATATAGAGCTCAGTTCCAGGCAGAGAATCATCGTTTGCCTGGTAACGATGAAGTGATGAACGAGGCCGTCCGTTGGCAACAAAAGGTTCTTGGACCACAAACTGTTAAACAGGAACAAGAGTACACCTCTTTAATTTCAAGAAACGCTGGCCACCGAATTCCTGTGGGCGAATTGATCAATCGTAATATTCTTGGCTGCGCGCAGCGGGCGGTTCTTCTCAAAGTGGTAGCGGACGATAACATTGCAACAGGTTACGCTAAGCTTGTGAGAGGCGATGGAACGGCCGATCGTGCGATCAATCACATGTGGGTCGAGTCGGGCTCAAACAAAAACGCCAAGATTTGGGATTCCTCGTCTGAAACCATAGTTGCCGCGAAAAAGTCGTTCGATAAAATATATGGCGCTGGTGCAATTCTAAAACCGCGGATTGAACATCTTGTTAAGCCTGGAGCCCAGGTGGATTGGGCACCGAATTGGCGCTATCACAAGAGCCAACCTGACGATAAGAAACTTGTGACGGTTGTCCATGATGAGCACATTTTCTTAAGTAAGAATGATAAGAGCGTATATGCGACTCTTGTGGAAGAAAATCCAGGTGTTGATCTGAAGCCCGGCGCACTTGTACGCTTTGAAGGAGACGCCGGCTATCAAATTCGTTTGAAGGATAGCGGGGGATTAGAACTTTTCAAGCCTGATGCAATCAAGCTCACGGTTCCTCGTTCGGAGCTATTCAGGCAACTTCCGGAACTTTCCGCTAGAGTCCACGCAGCTCAGAAGGACTTGGATTTTATCAAAAAGATATCCGCTTTACCGATCGATGAACGCGCTATCTTGCTAGTAAGAACGTTTAACCAGCTAAACCAGAGAGCTAAGGGACCATCACTTGATCCGTCATTTGCTCGAGAAATGAATGATGTGGATAGGGCTATGGCATCGGAGTATTCGCGACTTAAACGAGAGATGGCAGCTATCAGGCAAGATGCTCTCGCCATCAGCAAAATTGACCCTGCTTCTCGAACTCAGGAGCAGGCAAAAACTCTCAATGACTACAAAGTGGCCAAATCAGCACAGCAAGAGATTCTCAATAATCACATAAAAGAAAGCTATGATTTTGATGTTGTCCTTGAAAAAGCAAAGCGTGTGGAAGAATGCTCCGGAGATCAACCGCTCTTGGCCGAACAGAGGACGACTAATAGCATTGCGGATATATTGACGAATGGCTCGCTGGAAGCAGCTTTGATTGCTAAAGGTGTACCGAAGAACGAAGCGAAGGCATGGGTTGGCTTGCCTACCTATTCGAAGATGGCTGCCGACCAGGCTGGCTGTGATTACTTGCTAATCAACACAGTAACAGGACGAATAATTCCTCTCGACATTACGGTTCGAACTCGCAATATGGGTGAAGGCAGAATCGTCGAGTCTAAACTTAGCAATCCTGCTTTGGAATTTCGAGATGAGGAGGGGCGCCTCAAGCATGTTCCGGCTGAACGGCGTAACTTTGTTATAGGAGTCCTTACAGATAAGCCGATTGAGAACAGCAATAGAGTTTTTAAAGGCGAGACAATCAAAAGTTTGGCTTATGAAAAAGCTAGAAAGGATGGAATTAGCCGCGAGCAAGCTTCATTAGCAGTCAAAAATGACGAGCGCGAGCAGCTTGTTGATGTAATTTCCAGGACCATGTGCCATAAGGATTCGCCAATTATTGCCTTGGTAGAAAGCGGTTTTCCGGCAGAGCCGAAAAAGAAGCCAAGTTTGGAGAGGCAGTATTACGAACTTCACAGGTTTGAACAATTTCTTTTTGCACGTGGTTTTCAGGATTGGGGTAAGGCGCTGACCGCTGCAAAAGGCTTTGTCAAAGATAAGCTCGACGGAAAGCAACGCAGGACTAATTACGATATACAATAGCGGGGGCTGATTTCATAGGGTTATGTGAAAATGACTAAACGCATACGTGAGGCTACCGTCGACGAGATGGCTAATCTTGCAGAGAGCCTATTTCTTAATGGATATGCACGGCACAAGAGCCTTCTGATGCTTCTCTATCATGCCTCCGAAAATGAAGCGGCTATGCCGCTTGCATTAATTGACGCGCTCGACGGGGTCTCCGACAGCATGCTCGAGCCTGCCATGGCTGTTACTGTCAGCCAGTACTTTCTTGAAAATCACGATTGCTACTGTGTGCGGCAGCTAAGAATGATCAGGTTGGCGCGCTTGAATTTAGCGCGTCATATTTCTAATCAGGAGCCGCCGCCTGATGACACGATGTTAGACCCGGAGATGCACCAGTATGATGAAGCAGGGATCAAAAAACTGATTGAGTCCGTTTCGCCGACTAATGATCTGAAAGCAGTCTTCCAGGCCTATCGCCGATTGATTGGATTGAAGTCAGGACTATTGGTCCATAAGACACTCGGTTCAGACGTTCCCCTCGAGGAGTTGTATCACGCTGAGAACTTTGAGCACACGAGCTCCTACGATGAATTTTTGAACATGGAGAAATTAAAGCTAAGCTGAGTGGCGATCTCAAACTGTCAGCTGCCCGTTGCCTGAATACTATTAAAACCACTGATCTTTGATTAGTTTTCCCCAGACATTCCGCCAACAATTAAGGGAACTAAAGTCTTTATAGCGGGTCAAGAATTGTAGTCGTTCCTGTGCGTGACGGGAGAGAGAATGCATAAGCGTTTAGTTGTTTTGGTTGCTGAGGATCATCCCGTCAATCAGAAGGTAATAAGTCTTTTGCTCAAAAGTCTCGACGTTCGCCACGACGTCGTAACCAATGGCGAAGAAGCAGTTGAAAAAGCCCTGACTAATGATTATGGGCTAATTCTTATGGATTGTATGATGCCGGTTGTTGATGGGTTCGAAGCAGCATTTCGTATTCGGAAATACGAATTTCATAAACGTCGGCACACTCCAATCATTGCCTGTACGGCTATGGATGAGGAGCGCGTGGTCGATCAATGTATTAGATCCGGGATGGATGATTTTCTGGGAAAGCCAATTGACCGCCAGCGGTTGAAAGAGAAGATTGCGTTCTGGTCCGTGATTCCGATTACACTTTACGGAATGTCCCCGACCATTGCAGCTGAGATCAAGCGTTTGGAATTGAGTGAACAAACTGAACCGATAGATCGTACCTATCTCAACATGCTCTATGAGCTGCAGCAGCTAGACGAAGTTCTGGCCTTATTCTTGACCGTTACGGAAAGCCTCCTGACGCAGCTACGAGCGGCGATTGTTCATAAGGATGTTGAGATTGTGCAGCGCATGGCGCATGAGATCAAAGGTTCTAGCTACGCGGTAAGCGCTCGTGAAATGGCCGAATTGTGCATGCGTTTGGAGCAAGCCGGTGAGGAACAGGACTGGCCTGAGGCGGAAAAGACATATGCCGCCCTTGGCCTTGCTTTTGCACGTGTAAGGGAGTTCCTTAGCAATCAAAAGGAGCTCTTGCGTACTATTCAAATGTCACCGCAACTACCTTAAGGATGATGAGAAGCTGGCAATTGGATCTGCTGGCTTTTTTTCGTGATGAAATCGCTGTAGGATGCCACCGCTGCTGGGTTCGCTGAACTCAGCTCGAGACTGCCCAGAAAATGCCCAACGATGACCTCGAGATATAACAAGCGCGACCTGAAAGGACCCCGTGCAAGCAGTAAAGTTTGTGCATGGTCTGGGAAATGAGGTGCGCTAAAATGACTAACAAGCAAACAACTAATAGCAACAATGTGGTTTTGAAGCTAACTAGTGCAAGATTGCGACGGGCTGCGGCTCGCAATAACCGCGGTTCATTGATTGCGGAAGGCGCGGCCGGGATGGTGTTCATCACAATCGGCGTTGTTTGCTGTGTGCTTCTTCTTATCAATGCTGGCTTGAGCTTCTATTACAAAGAAAAGCTCGGATTCGTTTGCGATCAGTCGGCACGTTATGCTGCAAGTCGAAGCGAGAGCAGCAGAGATTCAGAAACAAAGGCTTATGTTGAAGAAGTCGTCAAGGCAATTGGGTTGCCAGCGGATCAGTTAGCGGTTCAAATAAAAGAATCTGAGATATGCGGAGCAAAGCATATTGGTGTCCATATCGAAGCAAACTTCGGGCTAATAAGCGATGGTCGTGTCATTCCAGGGTTCCTGCGACTGTCTGACGATTCTCTGGTAAATACTCAATCTGGTGGCGCTGGCGAGATAAAGGGGTATGCATTGATTCAGCAAGCGAGCCAAGATGATTTTATTGCGGTTCCAGTCGCCTACACTGGTCGCTCCGGTTCTGCCATCGGTTCGATGATGGGAAAATATCCGAAGTCTTCAAAACCGCTCTATCAACTCTTTACGGATTCGGCAAACGGTCAGGCTATTGGTGGTGCGAACTCCAAGCAATCAGCATTCGGTACTAAGACTGTGACAGCAGACCTGATGAGCTGGGATAATAAACAAGGAGCAGAGCATCGCGATACATTGAACTAAAACTAAGACTAGATTACACAGTTTCTTTGGCGAGCCAATCAAATGGCTCGCTTTCTTTTTGACTACAACGTTCAGCGTCTGCTGCCCTACCCGGGTTCCTTAAAATGTTTGATCATTTCTTCTAGCTTGTTTACTGGTCTAAGTGAAAGTTTTATTCTTATGATTGACAGCGGAGCCGGGAAAGCGAAGGGGAATTGGGTATGCGAGGCATTACGACTTTTGTGCTTCTGATCATTTCGAATGTCTTCATGACGTTTGCATGGTATGGGCACCTGAAGTTTAAAGAGGCTCCGCTTTTGGTTGTTATCTTCGCTAGCTGGGCAATTGCTTTCTTCGAATACTGCTTCCAGGTTCCGGCAAATCGCATAGGTAGTTACGAGTTCTCCGCTGCACAGCTGAAAATTATCCAGGAGGTAATCACGCTGGCAGTATTTGCTGTCTTTTCAGTTTTATATCTACAGCAAAATCTAAGATGGAACCATTTCGTTGCTTTCGGTTTGATGATTGCTGCTGTGTTTTTCGTTTTCCATGGCGGAGCCGGCGCCAATCCAACCCAGAAATGAATTTTGATTACAGACCGGCTCTAAAGTCCCCATGGACTTCTGAACCATCAGGGCTGGGGTGATGCAAATTGCCCGTGTGTGGTGGCGCCGGTGGTGCCTTTTCGATTTGGCTCTTGTGCGTGTTGGCTGCCATCAGTTTTTCGGTAAGGCCCGGAGCAAGCGCATCTGATACGGAGAACACGCCTGAGCCCTTTCCGACCGCAAGCTCTGCTTTCGGCTGGAAGATCAGATCGATGATCGCATCTATCACATCTTCAGCCTCGTTCAAAGGTGGGATTGGCTGGGCTTCATGTCCGGTGTAATTTGCGGCGTGTTCAAAAAACGGTGTATCCATTGCCATAGGTAATACCGTGCAGACGTGAATGTTGTCCAGTCTACGTTCTGTCAATTCCTGACGAAGAGAGCCACTAAGCCCAAGTACGCCGTGTTTGGCGGCTGCATACGAAGCATAGTATGGGGCAGGTATTCGACCGATCATAGACGCAACATTTATGAGTGTTCCAGAATTATTTTCGATGAACTCACGCATTGCAAAGTAACTGCCATACAAGGTTCCATTCAGGGTTGTGCTTAAAACCTTTTCGTGATCTTCAAGGGGAACTTCGCTGAAATTTCCAATAGCTGCTGCGCCGGCATTATTGATCCAAACGTCGATTCGTCCAAATGTCGCTATGGCACTTTTGAAGAGATTCTCGACCTCTTCGACTTTCGAAACATCTGTCGGGATAGCAATCGCGGTTCCGGCTAAGTCTTGTGTCTCTTGCGATAACTCTTCCAATAGTTCGTAACGTCTTGCCGCTAGAACCAAAGACGCCCCCATCTTCGCGAGTTTCCTCGCTACGCCCTTTCCGAAACCACTGGATGCTCCCGTGATTACAACGACCTTGCCATTCAATTTTCTGTCCATTGTGCGCACCCCTCTCTTCTACTTTAGGGAGGACGCGGCTCCATTTCGTAAGTTTCGATTTTTCGTTGTGTGAAGATATTTCGGCTTGATGTCGGTGCACCTAAATTGATATGCTTTAGCTCCATATTCTTGGGCTCTGCAATGGTGCAAGGAGCTAGGCCGATGGAGCGAAACTTCTTTCAAGAGACTCTCCCTGTTCCTTCATTTGAACGAATAGATTATTCGAGTCCGGAACTCTATTTGACACTTGGAGATTCTTTTGGCGACGTAAATCAAATAGGCCAGATTGCCAAGGAACTGCGAAAGCCCAGCGCAGAGAAAACCCTGGCAACGATTGGTCAATGGATGGCTGAGGGATTAACTTACAATCCGGAACTTGCCTTTGCCTGGCGCAACTTCGACAGTGTAATGGAGTCCAAGCTGATTTCCGGTTGTGCTGACTATGCCATCGTGTTCGCAGCACTTTCACGCTCTTGTGGTATTCCAACGGTCTTCGTAAAGACTATGGATGTCGATTGGATTCATGCATTTCGCGAGGCTGGAAAGTGTGAGCAATGGACAGGTCATGTGTTTCTGGAGGTCCATTGGAAGAGAAAATGGCGCTTGTTGGATCCTGAAGCATTGAAACTATATGACGATTACGATCCTGGAATGCGCATCCTTCCTGGTCTGCGTTATGCCTACGATAAAGGGCACGATCCATACGAAATTATCTTGTCTCTGGATTGGGAGCGCTGGCAAAAGCAAACAAGCGATTATTTTAGAAATTTTGATTTGGCGAAATTGCCAGTTGGCGCCGGGAGGGACCTGCGCCTTGAGTGTGCCTACATAGCAGCTAGTTCGCCAATTCACCAGGCGATCGAGAACAAATGCAAAGCAATTGGATTGCCGGTTCGTGCAACGTTTAACTGGAAGTTTGATAAATACTTGAAAGAAGCTCGTGGGCAGCACCTGTTCATTGTATGTGTAGGTGATCAACTTGTTTTGGAGCCCGAATACTACGACAGCCATCTTCCTATTTCCTATGATCGACTCATGTCAAACTTAAGTGTTGGACTTTCGGGAATCGAGCGCAAAGAGCTGCGGGATGGGACGAAAGTGACTTTGCTTTACGCTAAGGATACCTTTCACATGCTCAAGCTTATCGACTCGATGCCACCATGGGCGGAGTCGGTGCCCTCTGCGTAAGTATATGGTCAGAACGTCACTGCTCTAATGCGTCGGCGCAAAATCCAGCGACGGCAGAATCTTCAACATCGTATGAAATGCTAATGGGATTGCAGCATACTTCGCAGTCTTCGACGTAGTTTTGTGAGCCCCCTGAAAGATCCAGGAGCATCGAAATTTCTTCCCAGCAGTAAGGACATTGAAAGAAGTACTCTTCCAGCATTGCGCTTCGTCAGTTCGGCACTGGGCCATAAGTGACGCCGTGCTCAGCGTAGAACTTCAATAGCGTTATTGCTTCGCCCCAGCCGATTGCGCAATCAAGAAAGCCTGCAAACTTGCCCAGATCCTCTTGCAAATAACCAGAGTCACTTACTTTGAGTACCGTCCCATTTCCCAGTGCTGTCAAAGTAAATGTGACGGTCGTTTTGGTATGCATATCGGCATGCCATTCAAAGGAAAGTTTTCGGTTCGGCTCCACTTCAAGAATCTTCCCGCCATCTTCGTGATCGACGTGATTTACTCCCCAATTTCGCCATACGAGCCAGAGCTTGCCGCCGGGTTTGAGGTTGACCTCGGAATTCTTGGTGAACCATGCGTTCCAGCCCTCGGCAGTGCTAATACATGCAAATACCTTTTCGGGAGAGGCATTAATGTAGGTGCTTGCTTCAATCGCCGGCAACCTAATTGCTGCTGCTGGGTTGCTCATTGGTCTACCTCCAATTTTGGATCGCCAATTGTAGCACCCTCCATTCGCAGCTTCTTTATCTACGTGGTTTTCCCGATGACAAGAGACGGTTTTGCTCCTATCCTGATTGTGGGGAAGAAGGCATCCGATTAGATTGCTGGTGCTTGAATGTCTGCTGGGAAGGATTACACCGAAGAATCGCGCAAGCTGGAACCTTCCGGATCATTGAGTTCGGAAAGTAAGCCTACTAATTTTGATGCTCTCGCCATTCTAAGAGACGTTTCTCCGGGCGTTGTAAAAATTAGAACTCCCAACGATGCTCAGGGTGATTGGAGCGTTGGCACTGGTTTTATGGTTTCCAGCGGTGATAAATCCGCATGTGAGATTGCTTCCCTGACTCATGTAACCGGGAATAACGAAAAGATCCAGGTTACGACAAACAATGGTCAAACTCATGATGCATTCCTGGTAAAGAACGATTTGAAGCGCGAGTTAAGCGTTTTCAAAATCCCTTCATTGGCAGCCGATTCTACGCATTGCAAGCCGCTTGACGTCAGCTCGAGAGAGCTGAAGTCCACGGAACTGGTGTTGGGAGTGAGTGCGGTGGCTGACCCCCGCTGGCCTGTTCCATACCTTGGCATTTCGCTTGGCCAGGTAAGCAGAGACAACCCTGTCTATGTCAGGCGTCTGCCAACCATGATTGGTGAGGACATGCTGCGACCGATGGGAGCTTTTGTGATGCGTGGCGATCACGGCGATTCAGGCGGACCGATTGTTGATGCGGCGCGCAGGGTGGTGGGTATTGAGGCTGCTTCTGCTAATGGTTACTCGCTTTCGGAGCTCTCTGTTTTCCTTCGAGATCTTTTGAATGACATTGCGGCTGATCGCAAAGCTAAATCCAATTGAAAGCTCAATAAGGTCAAGTTTTTCCAATATACTTGGCCCGCGGTCGGATGACGCCGCCGTATGCGCGCTGCTCGATAGCATGCGTAATCCAGCCCGCGGTGCGGCTTACGGCAAATATAGTTGAGCCAGAGCCGGGCGGTAGGGAAAGTGCATAGGTTATTGCGGCAAGTCCTATATCCAAATTTGGTTTGCTGCCGATTTGTTCCTCAACGCATTCCACAATTTCGACTAGTCTTTTTAGGTTTGGATTCTTGCTTCCAAAAGATTCTGCAGCTTCAAGCAAGACCTTCGCACGTGGGTCGCCATCATCGTAAAGTTCAGTTCCGAAGCCGGGAATTTTTTCGGAATGTTTTAAGTGATCTTTCAGCCATGCGCTTGTGCTCTTGAATTTCATTGAATTGCTAACGGTATTTTCTGTTCTGCGGCTGGCTAATCCATGCAAGCTTCCGCTAAATGTTCCGACTGCGCTCAATAAACAGGAATACAGGGATGCATCGCATGATGCTGCTACTCTGGCTGCCAGTGCCGATGCGTTGAGTTCGTGATCGGCGCAAAGTACCAGCGCTGTATTTACGACGGTTGCCTTCTCGCGAGATCGTCCGGCACCCAGTGCTGAGATCAATGTTTGGGCAATTGGAAAGTGCGCATCAGAAAAATACTCGTCGCGATTTTCGTTGATGCCGGGAGTGATTGCCATTGTGATGATCAGGCGCCGAGCAGTTCCAAAAATGTCATCTGAAAGAAGTTTTCGGGTCACAGCGTCTGAAATCTCGGAGGAAGAAATCAAAACCTTCAGAAGGTCTAGATAGTCCACTTCAGCCGATGCAAGCGATTTCAAATACTTGGGCAATGCAAGTGGTTTCGTTTCTCGCCACTCATCCAGCGTTGCGCCCGTATCCCAGAGCAACTCAGCAACGAGCTCGAATGCTTGCTGTTGTTTTGCCAGGTCTAGCGCTGATTGACCTCTGTATCGATGACCGTCGTTTGTTATCTCGGTGATTGCTGACTTAATAACAGGACCTGTCCAGGTCGGAGCTTCCTGGTCTTTTTGACTTTTAAAGCCGCGCGATGATTGGCGCAGCTTGATCAAATCGCTGACACGGTATGCCCGCTCACGACCGCTTTGAGCCGGAACGCTCTCGATCAATCCTCGACTTGCATACGCGTACAACGTCGCGGACTTGACGCCAAGAAACTCAGCAGCTTGAGCGCCTGTGTAATATTTCTCTTCTTCTTCGGACATGATAGTGGGATGTGCAGCGACGATGGGCGGTCCAATATTGAGGAGCCGTTCGCATCTTAGCTGGGCATCTTTCCTGTGTAGCGCGAGCCAGGACGGATTAAGCGTCCGTGCAATCTTTGTTCCGCGATGTGAGCGCACCAGCCGCCAACTCTGCCGGCAGCGAACATGGAACTGAACAAATGGTCAGGAATTTGGATCGCATCTAAAAGAACAGCTGTATAGAACTCGACATTTGCCTTGAGTGGACGATCCGGATGGCGTTCCGCCAGCATGCGTTCGGCTGTTGACTCAACAGCTCGCGCAAGAGCAAGGCGCCCGGTAGTTGCGCCGGCACCTTCCAGCTTCCGAATAGCTTGCTCAAAAATAGCAGCGCGTGGGTCGCGAACTTTGTAGATGCGATGTCCCATTCCCATAATTCTTTTGCCGGAGTCGAGCGCATCCTTCAACCACTTTTCGGCATGCTCAGGACTGCCGATAGCTTTCAGCATCTCGAGTACTGGACCTGGTGCGCCGCCGTGAAGGGGGCCTTTTAGAGCTCCAATTGCAGCCACGATTGAACTGACGTTGTCTGATTCTGTTGATGCCACGACGCGCGCGGTGAACGTGGATGCGTTCATGCCGTGGTCAGAGATTGTAGTCCAGTAGGTATCCAGTGCTGCCACGTCGCCTTGTGCGGCTTCTTTGTCACGAAGCATTCTGAGAAAGTCGGCGGAGTGTGTCAGTTTGGGATCTGGTTTTTCCAGCTTCAGCCCACGGTGGACGCGAGACCAGTTTGCGGCGAAAACAGCTAGAGCTGCGCTCAGTCGTGCGTATTCGCGCCAATCTACTTGGGTTTGGCTTGCCATTAAGCTGCAGGCACTGCGCAAGGCGTCCATTGGGTGCTCTTGGTCAAGAACGAACGGGCTCTTCTCAATCACCTTGAAAGCATCTACACGTGCTGCCCCGAAGCGTTCCAGTAGTTCCTTTTCGTCTGGTTTATCGGTGCCGCCCGTGTTCCACAGGAGTGCACAGCACTGTTCAAAGGTTACGGCAAAGGCTAGCTCTTCAGAATCTCGTCCGCAAATAATTAGTTTGCCGCGCAGTCCGTCTACTTCTGAAATCCGGGTTTCCGCTACAACTACTCCTTCAAGACCGTTGTTGATTACTGCTGACTCAACCATCACTGCCCCCGTTTTCGATTAGTTCTAACGCTTTGTCGTTCGGTGGGCAGATTGGCCCCTCAAACTTCCTCTTCGAGATTAGGTCCTTCCGTCTTATGCCCGCTTTCTCGATTTTCACAGTCCGCATTTTCGGCACTAGTCAAGCTTTCGCGAAACTTCCATTCTGGTGGTTTGTGCCGCTGCAGCCTGTTGCCGGGCTTCCTGGCTGGACGGACATTCTATATATGGATAGCAACCTTTTTCTTGAAATCAATATATCAATTTGTGACGTTTGAATCTCATCTAGCCAGATTAATTAAATGATGTATTGATTTGCTGGAATCAATATATCAATATATCGCTAAAGGAACCATTGCAATAAAAAACTACGGAGTTTCATTGGGCGAGATCGCCCTCAACTCCTCGCCAATTTTCACTCAAGCCCTGGAGGGAATCGACCATGGAAGCGACAAAGACTGAACAAGTGCGTAGCTTAGAAAAGGCATGGGCGGAAGATGCCCGATGGCAGGGTATCCAAAGAAACTATGCTGCCGAAGATGTTGTCCGCTTACGCGGTTCCGTGCAAGTTGAGTTCACACTCGCCAAAAAGGGTGCTGAGAAATTTTGGCAAATTTTGAAAACGCAGCCATACATCACGGCGCTCGGTGCGATGAATGGATCACAAGCCGTGCAAATGGTTCGGGCCGGTCTTAAGTCGATTTATTTGAGCGGTTGGCAGGTTGCAGCTGATGCAAATTCATCTAAACAAACCTATCCTGATCAGTCTCTCTATCCATCAAACAGTGTCCCTGAGCTGGTGAAGCGTCTGAATAATTCATTGATGCGTGCTGACCAAATTGATTGTGCCGAGGACAAGTGCGAGCGCGATTGGTTTGTACCGATCATGGCTGATGCTGAAGCTGGCTTTGGTGGTCCGGTTCATGCTTTCGAACTGATGAAGAGCATGATTGAGTCAGGCGCCAGTGGCGTGCATTTTGAAGATCAACTGGCCTCTGAGAAGAAGTGCGGTCACTTGGGTGGAAAAGTGCTTGTTCCAACGTCGCAATTCATTAGAACTTTGAGTGGTGCTCGCCTGGCTGCCGATGTTCTTGGTGTTCCCACAATTATCGTGGCTAGAACAGATGCCCTCGATGCAACTTTGCTAACCTCTGATATAGATCCGATTGATCGCGAATTCATAACTGGTGAAAGAACACCGGAAGGCTATTTCCGCGTTAAGAGCGGCATCGCGCCTGTGATAGCTCGAGCCCTGGCGTATGCTCCTTATGCTGATTTGCTATGGTTTGAGAGTTCACGTCCAGATTTGGAAGAAGCTAAGCAATTCGCTGAAGCTATCCATGCAAAATTCCCTGGCAAGATGCTTGCTTATAACTGCTCACCGTCATTCAACTGGAAGCAGCACCTTGATGATAAAACAATTGAATCGTTCAATGCAAAATTAGGCGAACTCGGATTCAAGTATCAGTTCATTACTCTTGCTGGTTGGCATGCCACCAACTTGAGCGCATTTCAATTGGCCGAAGCCTATGCCAAAGTTGGCATGCCTGCTTATGTGCAACTTCAAGAAGAAGAGTTTGCAAATCAAGCAATTGGTTATACTGCGGTTCGCCATCAACGCGAAGTTGGCACGGGCTATTTCGATAAGGTGCTAAATACCATTAGCGGCGGACAAGCGTCCACTTCTGCACTTGTTGGATCGACGGAAGAGGAGCAATTCGCTTCTGAAAAAAAGCCTGAAGCGAAAGAACTGGTCGTAGCAAGCTGCATCTAGTTTTTAAGCGAAGTGCGTCTAGTTTAGCGCAGTGCATCTAGTCTTAGCGAAGTGCATCTAGTCTTAGCGAAGTGCACCTAGTGCATCTAGTTTTAGCGAAGTGTACCTAGTGTCAGCGAAGTGCATCTAGTTTCAGCGAATCTCGTTTAGTGAGCTTCATTCAGCTCGCATCTATCTCGGCGGGCTGAACTGTTTATTGCGGGCGCCATGCGTCTCCTCGATCTGAGGAAATGCTGGCGCCTCGTCTGTTTAATGGGATAGGCAGTTTGTCCCAAAAAGGGTGGAGGTAGTTTTGCCATCCCTTAGGTACGTCAAAGATGTTTTACATCGGGCAAAGTCGACGAACATTTTTGCGCCGCCGCTTTGGTCCGTCCTCCAAGACTTTCGGGCGTCAGCGTTTTTTCGAGCTTGTGTTGTCATGGTCAAAGAAGTTTGGCCTCAACCCTATAAGAGTAAAAAGGCTTAGAAAGGACTTTTACTTCTTGCCAGCATTTTTGCTTTATCGCTAGGCTCCCCGGTTCAGCGCTTCGGGAAGAACTCTATGAATAATTGGCTTCATAAAGCTCCCCGAGATAGTTGGCATTCGGAGTGGCTTGTTGCGCACTTGTGATTCTTGTGCGGATTTGATGCAATCTGAAATGAATGCTGCTGACAAACGAAATTGTTTGCACAGTTCCATTGCTAAGTTTGCGTCCATAGATCCTCTTGCGAGCTTCTCTTGAATGGCGGTTGTCGCTTCGAGTTTCAATGATGCCGTAATTGCAGAACTTGCGCTTGGTGACCAGCTCCACATCGCATTTTGTTCGATGGTGTGCTCGACAATATCGAGGACTTCGTTCTCGCTAAAAATGCCTGATTCCACCATATCGTTGGCAAGCTTCCAGAATGACCACGATTCTTGTCCGACGATTTCTGGTAAATCCTTCCCGCTGCGAAATGAAGCTTTCAATGCGGCGACGGCGTGCTGTTGGGTAAGGGTTTTGCTCCCG
This sequence comes from Candidatus Obscuribacterales bacterium, assembly GCA_019747875.1. Taxonomy (GTDB): domain Bacteria; phylum Cyanobacteriota; class Vampirovibrionia; order Obscuribacterales; family Obscuribacteraceae; genus JAIEPM01. Next base: position 45,729 of record JAIEQI010000023.1, on the reverse strand, counting down.
ACAAACAGGATTGCGTTCAACGCAGCTCGGCGAGTGTGCGGAGTGATGATGAATTGTCTGGTAAGAATCTTTCCGAGAGAGTATTGTTTCTCGAGGCTTAAATCTAATGCGAATGCAAGAGCATCAGCGCCGACTAGTCCGGCTTCCAGTAGGATTCGAGCAAGCGGCTGACCTAACAAAACTGGACGTGTTTTGAGCTGTGACATAACCTTCCCCCGCAAACAAACGTGTGGAACCAGAACGCCTTCATGAGGAGGTTTGGCGAGTCATCTCGAAATTAGTTCCAACTTTTCTCTGAAAATGTAGGCTATTTTATGTGCAGAACCCTAGTCAGTTAGAGGATTCCCGAGTCCCCAAAAAAGGTATAGGCAGGGCGTTAGGGGGCTAACTGTCGTGTTGAATCGATGTCGCAAGTAGTAACGGATTTGTTATCTACGTACTTTAAGTTTCGGATCCACCTTTTCTTGTGGCGGCTTTTGATCGGTTTGTGCTGGAGGTGCAACGCGTGGTTTCCCGGTTACTTCTTCATAGAGCTTGTCATAGAATTTACTGGCAATATCTAAACGCATGAGTGCTTCTTTGTTGTCTTTGAATTGTTCTTTCAACATATCTCCAAGCTGTGGTGGCTTTTGGCCGGCTTTGCGCATTTCTTCCTGCTTCTGAAGTGCTTGGTTTAGCTGCTCTTCTTTTACCGCCCCCATCGCTACGAAAACACCGCCTACACGAGGCATCGGTCTTTCCAGATCTTCCGGTTTCATAGTTCCGCGAGCGACTTCTTTGAAGGTATGTTCCTTCAAACGTTCTCTGAACTCTTTCATTTGTTCATCACTGACGTTCAGTCCGATGCCTTTTGCTGCGCTCTGCAATTTGTCTTCCGCCGGTACATGTTTTTCAAGGGCTACTGCAGTTTGATCTCGCAACTGTTTTTCTGACTCTGCACGTTGACGTTCTTCTTCGGCTTTTCTCTCTGCCGCAACGCGATCTTCTTCCGCCTTTTTCTCTGCTGCTACGCGCTTCTCTTCAGCGGCGCGGAATGTCTTAAGTTCATCTTTTACCATATTATCCATTTCTTCTTCCGACCACCGCTTTGGTGATTCGCCAAGATTGAAATGCTTGCGACCGAGTGCTTTGAATTCGCGATCGCGAATGCGCTCCGCTTCTTTCTTCATTTCGGCGGGGCTCATCTTCAGCTTGCCTTCTTTAACCATCGCTTCAAGGGATTGGTACGGTCCCCAATTTTTTTGGATTGCTTTGAGATTGAAGTTCTCTTTCTCAAGTCGTTCGCGAACTGCCTTAAGATGCGCTTCTTCTGCCTTAGTTAATCCATCCTTGGGTTGTGTTTCTTCTGCTTTCGCGTCGTTTGTTTTTGCGTCGACGGCTTTGTCATCGGCTATTTTGTTTTCGGCAGGCTTTTCAGCTGGATTCGCTGGTTTCTCAACAACGGGCTTCTCATCAGCAGGTCTTTCACCAACTACTTTCGCATCTTGGGCATTGTTTGTTTTTGTGTCAACAACGTTGTTTGGCGGTTTGAGCCCCCTCTCGCCGGAGCCCGTGTTTGAGCTGCCTTGATGGAAGCCGTACATGTCAATTCGCGGAAGAACCTTTAACTGCCCTTCCTCTTCCTTTTTCGATTGCTCTCCAACACTAGCGGGTCCCGCCGGTTTTTGTTCGACTTTGTTTTTGTCTTCGATCAATCGTTCTGACGCTTGCTCGGTGCTCTTATCGCCCTTGTCGTCGTTTTTCTCTTCCCTATTCGGCTGGTCTATGCCCATAGTGCCCCCGCGTTCTTCGCCCGGATCCAGAATACAGCCCTGCCATTGAGCTGATATTGTGCAGACCTGACTTTACAGGTCCCTTTTAATATACCCAGACCACGACGCATTCCCCGCATGCCGAATTGTACGGACGGATTCAAGTAGACGGTTTCCAGACCGTGCCACATTAAAATCGCTCTTAGGGTGGGCGCCGAATGGCGACGCCCCTACAGCTACCAGCTCACTGTGGATACAGAGTCGCCCGGTAGGGATACCAGTGTAGTCTGAGCACCGTTTCGAAGTACTACTTCTGTTGCGGTGCCGGGATTTGTCAAAACAACTACCGTCTTTCCATCCGGTGTGCGCGCAGCTACGTGCTTAACGTCTTTGCGTGTCGATTCTGACGAAATGATCGTCGAGCCTGGAGTGATGAATTTCGAGAAGTGGGAAATTGCCCAATACTGCCCGCTGTAACTAATATCCTTGGTTTTCGAATTGATAGTTACAAGTCCACCGCATGGAAACGGTCCGATGTTTGGACGACCTTTTTCGTCCAAAGCCAAATTCCATGCGGTAATCGAGCGGCACCAATTCCGCAGAATCGAAGTGAATGTTTCACTCCATTTTGCCCAGTTGGTGGCATACTGCGGATCTACATAATCAGGTCCGCCTTCTGTCCAGTGCATGTCTGTATTCGGATGAGCACTGTGAACTCTCTGGATCGCATCTGGTGCTCCAACGTATCCGTGCCATGCGATTGCATTTGCATACTTGCGAACGGTTGGGTTTTCCAGCTCTCCAAGCGCGCGGCCCCACAAGTTGTAGTTGTGATCGATGATCCAAATTTTGGTGTTCACATTCTCTTTTTCCAGAAGTGGCCCCAAATGAAGCGAGCAAAAATCCATTTCGTACTCTTGCGGCCAGGCACAAGCCGGCATCTTCCCTTCCTGGTCTGTGTCAACTTCATTTTGTATGGTCACCGCTTGAATCGGCACACCTTCTGATTCGTACGAACGCAAGAACTTCAAAAAGTATTGCGCATATGGTGCCATGTAAGTGCGAGTCATGCAGCCGCCCAGCATTGATTTGTTTGGCTTCATCCAACCGGGCGGACTCCAGGGAGATGCAAATAAATAGAGATCCGGATTGGCTTTGCGAGCCATTCTTAGCACGGGCAAGATCCACTTCTTGTCGTGCTCAATCGTGAATCGTTTTAATTCGGGATCGGCCTCGCCGTCGTCGTAACTGTATGCGACCGTCGCATAATCGCTAGATCCGATGCACAAGCGACCGATGCCAAGCCCGAGTCCTTGTTTGCTGTAAAGGTGGTCGATCAGTTTTTGTTTAGCAGCTGGATCGAGTTGATTTATCATGTAGCAAGCTGCGTCTGTAAATGCTGCTCCGAATCCAATGATCGATTGTGCTTTTTTCGAAGCATCGATATTTATTTCTGTAGGATCAAGCTTCGGAGTTTTGACCCATTCGTTGGTTTGTGTTTCAACCAATTTGCGGTCTCTTGATGTTGTCCACTGCTTGATTTGCTGAATTTCACTTAGTGGAGCCGTAGCTGCCATCGCGAAGCTTGTACCTACCTGTGCGCCAAGAGCCAGCACTACAGCCAGACTCAGCCTGACAAGAGCTGTTTTATTCAGCAACATTAGTCCCCCATTCCCGCCCGATGTCGAGCGGATAACGAAATCACGAGGCATCAATTTTAGTAAGTTCGGCTGCTTCGCGCAATTTGGAAGCAAAGAGGCGATACCTTAGCTTTTGCTTTGCTTGTGCCTGTATGCAAGAAGAACATAATTCGCTCGGGCGAAGATTGCTCGTTCTGTACCCTTTTCTTCTTTCATATAGGAGTCAAATTCGCAAAGCTGTGGATATTCTTTCAGATCTTCTGGTGTGCAAGCGATGATTTGATACGCTCCAAGGATCTGCTCGGATTCATCCAGCAATTCTAAAGTTCTCAGAGCTTTTCCACCTCGGCTGTAATCGGGAAATCCCAGTTTGGTCTTTTTTGGCGAAGACGAAAGCAGGGACAGATAGAGTTGCATCTGGTGGATCGCTATTCCAGTGACAGACACACTTCCTAATAGTAAGAGAGCGAGAAAAGCGTAACCCGGAATATCCTTCGCTACGAAAGGTCCAGACGCAGCTTTCATGACAATGATGCAAAGCAAAAAGAGAGCGAGCACTGCAATTACAATTGCAGACGGCACGAATCGTCTCAGCAGCAAGCGCCGAACTAATTTGGTAAGAGGTCCATTATGTAGCTCTTTCACGTCTCACTCTTCTGAGGGATTATTGTTAATTTTCCCAGTGCAAGATAATTTCAAATCGATCGCCGTAAATCAAGTTAGCTTCAGCACGTTACTCGCTCGACACTGAAAACTCACGCTCCAAGAGAGGTTTGTAGGGATTTCCCTTGATTGCAATAAGCGAAGTCGTATGGAAGAATGGAATTAGGTTCTTGCAGTGGAACTATATTTTGGTCGACAACAGGGGCATTTGGAGATTCCATGAAAGCACGAAAACCATGTGTGCTTATTGTGGATGATGAAGAGATCGTTTGTGCTGGACTCGCGTCTATTTTAGGAGATTCCGGACAAGTTGAAGTTGTAGGCACCATCTTAAACGTTGCTGATACGCAATCGGCCGTGGAACGATTGCAGCCCGACATAGTTTTGATAGATTATGAACTTGATGGCTTGAACCTATCGAGATCGTTGAAGCAGCTCATACCTGAGTTAAAGACGATGATTCTGCTTCCGAATAACCAAACACCAGGACTCTTTTCCTTAACGATGTCTGCTGCCGATGCCTATTGCTTGAAGACAATCACTGCAGAGGAGCTATTCTCTGCGATCGAAAGTGTTTTAGGAAATGCTGCCTGGATCGACCCAGCTATTACGCGCCAGCTCATTTCTGCTCATCTGCGAAAGCTTCCTTCGAAGAAAGCTGCATTTCAATTGACAGAGAGAGAGTTAGATATTTTAGCGCTGATTGTTGAAGGATATACAAATCAACAAATCGCGGATCTGCTGCGCATCCGGCTTGAAACAGTAAAGACTCACTTGCGCAATATTATTTCGAAAATGGCAGTGCGCGATCGAACTCAAGCCGCCGTCAAGGCTCTTCGAAAAGGCGTCATAAAATAAGGCTGGTCCGCCGCGAATCGCTCTCAAAAGATCGAAGCCGGCAAGATGCCGGCGCTCCCGGGATCGAACCGAACTCAAAGAGTGAATCCTAATAAGCAAGCCTTTGTTTCCACAAGTGCACTGTGCAGCGTGTGAAAGATGTACTCAGTATTACTACAGCCTGGGATCCACCGGCTCGCTTTCAAGAGCGAGTACTGCAAACACGCATTCGTGAACTCTGTACAATGGTTCTTTCGCTACGAATCGTTCGAGCGCTTCAACTCCGAGTGCAAACTCCCGCCACGCCAGGGATCTTTTGTGTCCTAGTCCGCGATGTCGCAGTCTCTCTAGATAACGGGGGTCGTCATATTCAGGTCCGTAAATTATTCTCAGGTATTCTTTTCCTCGGCATTTTACAGCGGGCTGCACGAATCCTTTGTGTCCGGTGGCAACAAAATCCAGCGGTTTTATTACCATACCCTCACCACCTTCGGCGGTCAAATTCTCCCACCAGTGGCAAGCAGCAATTTTTTCATCACTACTTGCAAGGTCGACCACTCTGTTATTCGTGAGCATCAGGACTTCCTCGCCTTCGGCGCGCACTAGCTTGCTGAGGGCGCCGATATGCCACAAATGGTTCTTGTCCGCGTGGGCACCGCTCTCGGTGGCAAGCAGATGGAATGGAGCCAGTTTTATATCTTTCAAACTTTCTACGTTCCAACAATATCTTCGATAGGCCTCGACGTATTTGTGGACCTGCTCCTTGCGCTGGCTAAATCCCTGTTCCAATACAGATGTATCAAGTCCGCGGGATTTTGCCGCTGATAGTTGCACATTCAATTCCGCCATTGCATTTGCTGCAGCTGATCCCGTTGAGGCATACTGCTTCCGCAAAAGCTCTTGCGCTTTCATCGACCAGGGCATTAACTCGCAATCGAGAATCATCCAGCTTGTGTTGTGTTCTTCCCAAAAACCACACTCATCGGCAGCGGACTTTATTCGTTCGAGAAACTCCCTTTGCAGATCGGCATCTTGAAAGAACGGACGCCCTGTCCGCGTGTAGCATACTCCTATGCCTTCGTTATGAACTCCGAAGCGTTTTTCAGCACTTTCTTCATCTTTGCAGACGACAACGACAGCGCGCGAACCCATATGCTTTTCTTCGCAGATTACCTGCATGACGCCGTTGTCGCTAAAGTAATTCAGCGCTTCCTCGGGATATTCAAGATAGCCCTCTAATTTTGATGTCGCGCTTGGTGACATTGTTGGTGGTAGATAAGCCAGCCATTGTGGGTTCACCGCAAATCGGCTCATAACCTCAAGGGCTGCGCTTGCGTTTTCGGCGCGAATGGTCATGGCGCGCTGCAATCGTGTGTTGACTATGCGTTTTCCGCAAACATCATTTATGTCTAGTGACTCGTCGTCTCTTATTTGCCTGGCTGCGTGATCCTCAACGAGTTCAAGCGGCTTTACAGGCTGGTAATACATCTTTGCGGCAGGAACGGATACAAGCTCGCGTTCTGGATAGCGCATCGCCGTTAAGTTGCCACCAAATACGCAACCAGTATCAAGGCAGATGGTGTTATTGATCCATTCCGTTCGTGGGACTGGAGTGTGTCCGTAAACCACCATTGCGCGTCCGCGATAATCGCCAGCCCAGTTATACCTCACGGGCAATCCGTACTCGTCAGTCTCTCCTGTCGTTTCGCCATACAGACAAAAATCGCGAACACGTGCGGAGCTTCTTCCTTGTAATTTCTCCTTCAGTCCGGCGTGAGCGACGACGAGCTTCCCATCGTCGAGAACATAGTGACTTATGAGGCTGTCGAGAAAGCTTCCGCATTTTTGTTTGAACTCATCCGTTTCTTTGTCCATCTGTTCGACAGACTCCGGTAAGCCGTGTGTCATACTTACGTTCTTTCCGGCGAGTTTTTTCATCAGTTTGACGTCGTGATTTCCCGCAACGCAAAGTCCTGTGCCGTCATCGAGCATGCTCATGACTAAACGCAGAACCTCAGGTGTTTTCGGACCTCTATCAACCAGGTCGCCTACGAACAGAGCGCGGCGCCCTTCCGGATGATGCACTTTGTAGCGAGGCTCCTCGGGGCATTCACTTATGTGGTATCCCATCTTCAAAAGGAGCTCTCTCAGCTCATCAAAACATCCGTGAATGTCACCGATGATATCGAACGGACCGTGGTCGTATTTGCGATTGTTCCATAGTGGCGCGCGCTCAATTTCAACCTGGTCGACATCTTCCGGACTCTCCAAAATGAAGACGCGGCTGAACCCCTCTCGTTTCATTCCACGCATGGAGCGCTTAAGTGATTTATATTGTCGGCGAATTACATGAGGTCCAAAGTCACGGTCGGGACGCTGTTCGTTTCGCTCTATGCAGATAGACTCGGAAATATCGAACACTATTGCGACTGCAAGAACATTGTTTTGTCTTGCGACATTCAAGAGCGCTTGTCGATCTTCCGGCTGCACATTCGTTGCATCCACCACCGCCAATCGACCAGCTGCCAAACGGCGATCTACAATGCAGTGCAAGACGGTAAATGCGTCGGAACTGGCTGATTGATCGTTTTCGTCGTCTGCCACCAGACCGCGGCAAAAGTCAGATGATATTACTTCGGTTGCTTTGAAATGGGTGCGACCGAACGTCGATTTTCCACAACCTGAGGTGCCGACCAGCAGAACCAGACTCAACTCGGGAATGCTAATTTTCATTATTGCCCTTCCCAATTTTTGATTCTACTTCTTTCTCAGCTTCGGCTAGGACAAAGGTCGCCATCTGGGTTGGTGGACCAAGTTCCTCATCAACGGGACCAATGGGTGAAAAGCTTACCGAGTATCCGAACCGCCGGGCCGCGTTGTTCGCCCATGTCTGAAACTCTTCCCTCGTCCATTCGAAGCGGTGATCGCCGTGTCGCAATTTACCGGCTGGAAGAGTTTCGAATTTTTTGTTGTACTCGAGATTCGGCGTCGTCACAATGATCACGCGCGGATGAGCGTATTGGAACAAAGTGCGTTCAAAAACCGGAATACGGGGCAAATCCATATGCTCGATCACTTCTATGCAGATTGCTGCTTCGTAGTCCTTGAGTCGCGCATCTTTGTACACGAGTGAACTTTGAAAGAGCGAGATTTTTTCCCGGCGGCGTTCGGGCATGCGCTCCAGCTTCAAGCGGTCCGCCGCCTTCTCCAGAACTCGCGGCGAAACATCAATTCCGGCAACGCTCCCAAATTCCCGGTGCTCCAGAATTTCCTTCAAATAACGGCCCTCGCCGCAACCGAGGTCGATAACACTGCGCACCTGATGCGCTTTCAGTGTTTCGATCACCGCATTTATTCGTTGCTCGTTAAGGCTGATCGGGCGCTCCACTGCATCTTCCTGGGAGTCTTGCCGTTCCTGTTTCTCAACGGGATCTTCCTCCTCTTCCAAAAGTTGGTCTAAGGCAAGCTGCGCGAGGCTCCGTTTGTGCAAGAGATATCGCGTGCTGATGATTTGTTTGGCTGGATGTGAGGAGAGCCATCCTTCCCCATGCTTCAACAACTTTTCGACTTCCGCTTGCCCGACAAAATAGTGTTTGTCATCATCGAGGACGGGAATCAAAACATACAAGTGACTGAGCAAATCTTTGACGCGCACTGTATTGGAGAGTTCAAGCGAGTAGTAGCGACTTTCTCCCCAGTCAGGAAACTGAGAATCAAGAGGCAGGCGTGTTGCTTTTATCTCGTAACCCAGTGGTGCGAACAATGTGTTCAATAGAACTTCGCCGCCTCTGCATGGGACGACTGGGATCTTGGCAGTCAGTGGAATCTTGGAATCGGCTAGCTCTTGTTTGTACTTACTCTTGCCGGTGAGCGCCGTGCCAAACGCGCGAGCAATGGCAACGCTGAAATACGAGGATGCGACATAGGGGCGGTCGTTGACATATTGCTCTAGTCCCTCCCCTCCTGGACCTTTTCCGCGCACAAGTCCAACCGCGTCGACGTCAAGTACGAGAGTTGCCGTGCACAAGTCATCCGTGGCTTGCGGGTAGAAGACGTGCGCCATGCCAAAGCTGAGCTCGACCGGATGGATATTCTCCGGATTTTTCATCAAAAGGTAACCTAGATCGGTAGCCGGCTTGTGTGTCGTGGAAATGCTCAGCAGCATTTTGGTCGCTCCTCGGCAACTTTTTGGGCTTTTAACCACCCGGGGGGGTAGGCCGATCATTGTATTAGCTTGGATACTAGAAATGGATGTTGATGGGCCAGGAGGATGACCATTATGAAAATTCAGCCATTGCTGTTGGCGGGAATTTTGGCGCTCACGTTGCCTGCGGGCGCGCTAGCATCATCCAAGGGCTGTGCCAACATGAAAGCCTGCGAAACCAGCTGCAGGAACGCTGCAACATATGCCCGTGGCAAGAAGGGTGCTGCCTACAAGGAAGTCGTGAAACGTGCGGAGGATTGTGCTGAGTTGTGCCGTGTGAGCGGCAGCTTCATGGAACGCGAATCTGCCATGTCCGAGAAACTCGCGGCTCTCTGTGCAGAGGCTTGTGCCGGGTGTGCCAAGGCTTGCGAAGCAACTAAAGACAGAGCTTTGAAGGCGTGCATTGATAGCTGCAAGAAATGCTCTGATTGCTGCAGTGGCGATAGCGCCGGAAGCACAGCCGCGGTAAACAGCAAGTATGCTGCGCAAGCCTTACCAGCCAATAGCAGGATTCAGGCACTGCTAAATTCCTGCTGCAAGAAATAGCTGCCATAGAACGCTGAGCAGGAAAATGGTTATGCAAAATGCGCAAAACACGAAGGGCTGCGTGCTCTTTTCTCAGGCATTGTGCATAATAGAAGGTGTTCTGAGTTAAGGCAGAGGCAACTGCTGTCGAGATGAAATCCCGATATCGATTACTGGTAAGCGCATTCGCTTTAAGTCAAGTAATTCCATTGCAGGCTGTTTTTAGTCAGATGGATCCCGATCTCGTGCCGCCGGAAGTTTTGGTGCCGGTTCCCGGTGTCCAACAGGCGCCTCTGGGCTCCACTGCTCCAGGAATGGCAGGAATGGGTATACCAGGCGGAATGCCTTCGCAAGCCGCCGGAATTCCACCGCAATCGGCGGGTCGATATCCTGCCATGCAGATGCCATCGAACCCCGCTCCTCAAGGCGCACCCGGACAGTTCAGTCAGTTTCAGAATCCCTATGCCGCAGCGCTACAGCAACAGGCAATCGGCATCCAGCCGTTCGTTCCTGCTGGCTGGCCCTTCGATGGTTTGCCTCCTCCTGGCTCTATGCCTGGCGCTTCGGCACCCGGCTTTCAGCAGGTACCTGGTATGCAAAATGGCGGCAGCCCTGGCGCCTTTCCGCCAGGATATGCTCAGCCCGGATTGGGCAGCACAGGGCAACAGGCAGCGTATCCAGGCAATACCTCGCCGCCAAATGCAATGGCGACTTCAAGTGGAGTTCCAAGCGCCAGCTCGGGAAATGGGCAGGTTCTTCCTAACGATCCTGCCGTGTCGACAAACAATGCTGATCCGAATACGGCTGGTCCCTTTAGCTCTGACAAAGAATGTTTGATGTGCAAAAAGAAGAATGGTGAAGGTGGTACTGAAGGTGATGCGGCCTCATCGTCGGGTGCATCTGCTGGCACTGTCGGAGCCGGACTAGCTTCAGCAGCCAATCCCGCTACCCTGCCGCCGCCGGCTCAGATTATGCCTTCGGGTATGCCTGCTCAGGTCCAGCCAGGGGCAGGGCGACCAGCCCCTGTCCAGCAGGATCCAATTGTTGTCATCCAAACAACCAAAGGTCCGATTACGATTCGTTTGTTCAAGCAGTATGCGCCGATAACAGTTGCTAATTTTATGGATTTGGTGCAGCGTGGTTTCTATAACGGAATTCGCTGGCACCGTGTCGTGCCTGGTTTTGTAATTCAGGCTGGTTGTCCAAAAGGCGATGGTACAGGTGGTTTTGTCGATCCACAAAGCGGCAAGCCCAGAACCGTTCCGCTGGAGTTGCACCAGCGCTTAAGGCACAATGCACCAGGTGTGGTGGCAATGGCTCGCTTCGGAAACGATCCAAATTCTGCAAGCAGCCAGTTCTACATTACTCTTGCACCTAAGCAACAACTGGATAACAAATATTCTGTATTCGGTGGTGTTCTCAGTGGCATGGACACTGTGCAAAAGATCACGGCAAACGACCGCATTCTCGGAATGTCTTTGCAATAACTAAGCTAGCGTAAGCGCCCGTTCGGTATGCGTTCGGACAATAATGTCTTTACCAGTTCGAATGTTTCGTGATCGCCAAGCAAAGTTGAGCTGATTGTATATTGCTTTTGCGCTGTCTGTAGGCTGACCATTTTTTGCCCGGAAACATCGATTTCTGTGGCAGCTATTACTTCACTGTAGGGAATTCTAGCTGTCGTGCGTTGCATAAATCCGGAAGGCAATACAAGCTCTTTCTCGTCGAGGATGAGTTCCACTGGTCGCATCATTCTTCGTGCTGCAATGAGAATACCCATTAACACAAATATGCCAGAACCAGCAGTGAGGAGCCAATAGAAAATCGTTGCTTGATTTGTGTCGAGCGCAAAGATGCCTTCTATGATCGCGCCGCGATCGTTGTGCAGAGCCTGATTCGCTAGCACCGCGGTAGCCAATCCAAAAAATCCACATACCATGAAAACGAGTTTCCAACTCGCGTTATATTGAAACCTTCTTTGCATGCTTATCACCGGGGAAAAACACTGTAGAAAAAATTGCTTTGCGATCATCGTTCCTTATATAGGTAATTCGTTCTGGGAAACACTAAACCAGGTTAATCAAAACCCCTATGTCGTAGTTGGAGGGAACTAAAAGAGCTACCGTGCTGTCTAGGGTCTTGTCGTGAACTTCGGACAACTGAATCATCAGCTGGCTAACACCCCGCTAATAAATCAGAAATCATGGCAGTGCAAAAGCAAATCATTAGCAATGACTGCTTCGGCGCTGCAGCTAGACATCCCGTCTTTGCTTTGTTTTCACGATCTCTGTCACGTTTCTTATTCTGAGGTCCAGTATTCAAGCGTTTCTATGGGTATCTCCGAAAGTATGCATGGTTTTCCATAGTATCCACCTTCGGGTTACGTCGATATCCACAACTAAGCGGTAATATTGAAGCTGTATCGTATGAACGAAGACGAAAGACATTTCTTTGATAGTTCAATCACTTATTTCATCTAAGGATGGAGGAGGGCAAATGGAAACTACAGTACTGCGCAAGGAAGTAGAGCCTCTTCTCGTTGCCCTTGGCAAGACCATTAGAGAGCGCAGAGTTGCATTAGGCATGTCTCAAGAAGAGCTTGCCGAGCGCTCTGGGCTGCACCGCACTTACATTAGCGATGTAGAGCGAGGCATTCGCAACCTTACAATTGGTGCTCTCTGGTTTATTGCTCATGGTTTGGGAATGCAATTACGCGAAATCATCACACTGATCGAAAATCGCGTTGAAAACGACAAAGCGCAACAACAGCTCAACATGCGTCCGGAACCGCAACTTACAATGCCGGCTCCTCCAATGACGCCAAATCCGAATGTAGAGTCTCACCCGACTCTCTAGAATTACCCAAATGGGTCCGAACTGCTAAACTGGAATTAGAGAAAACTCATTTTCAGTTGAGGACAGAAAATGTCCCTGGAGCAGACAGCTCTTAAGAATCATGTTCAGCGTCTAGTGGAAGCACTAGGTCCAGAGCACTTAGCCGTCGCTGATGCGTGGGTTAAGTTGGGGCTATCTCATCTCGAGAACGGTTCCGCTCATGACGCTGAACATTGTTTTCAGAATGCTCTTGCTGTTCGGCTGCTTTCGGTGGATGAGGGCGATGAAACCATCGCTCATATTCACTATTATTTGGGGCGCTCTTATTACGAGCGCGGAGATTTCCGAGCAGCTGAAGGCTCATATCAGGTATGCCTCGATATCTATGATAAAGAGTGTCACCCTGAAGATGCGTTCTTGGCGAGTGTACTTGATTCTTTCGCAAGTCTGAATCACGACCGCGATCGTTTTGAAATGGCCGAAAGCCTGCTCAAGCGATCGCTTTTTATTAGGCTCTGCGTATTAGAGCCTTTCGACCCTGATATTGCGGAGAGCCTGAATCACTTGGGCTGGCTCTATTCTCAAAAAGGTGAATTTGGACGGGCGGAGAATTTGTTTCTTTGTGCGTTGGACATTTGGATCACCAATTTCGGCATGGAGCATGCGACGATCGCAATGTGCCTGGAGAATTATGCGTTTGTCTTGGAAAAAACGGGACGCCGGACTGCTGCTTGTCGGGTGTTAAGTCGAGTAGATTCGATTCGTTCCAGCTAGGTCCTTGTCTCTTTAAGTCATATAATGAGCGTTCAACGATTCTCCCAGTCGGAGTTGAAGCTCATAAATGGATGCCGTTCAAACGACAAGTCAATCCGCCATACTTAGGAAAGTAAGTTTGCGGCTGATTCCGTTCATGCTCTTGCTTTATGTCATTGCTTATTTGGACCGGATCAATATCTCTTTTGCGGGTCTCCAGATGAACAAGGATCTCGGCTTCACGCCCGAGATTTTTGGGCTTGGAAGTGGTGCATTTTTTATAGGCTATTTTTTGTTCGGCGTGCCGAGCAATGTTATGGTGGCAAAACTTGGAGCGCGCAAGTGGATTGCGATTATCATGGTCGCCTGGGGGCTCCTTTCCACCGCATTTGTTGAAGTAAAAAACGTTGAGACGTTCTACCTTCTGCGCTTTTTGATTGGAGTCGCAGAAGCGGGCTTTTTTCCCGGAATGATTCTTTATCTGACCTATTGGTTCCCTCGAAGAGAGCATGCGCAGGCTGTCTCCAGATTCATGACTGCGATTCCATTGGCTGGCATCCTGGGCGGATTGGTCGCCTCGCAGGTCTTGCAAATGCATGGAATACTGGGCTTGCCCGGCTGGAAGTGGCTCTTTCTAATTACCGGTTTGCCTGCAATCATTTTTGGCTTTGTAGTGTTCTTTTGTCTAAGCGACGGACCGGCGGATTGCAAATGGTTGAGTGCCGATGAGAGGGACCGCCTGTGCGCATTCATCGAGGATGATCGAAAGGGTGTGGCTGCATCAGCGCAGTCGGAGAATGTCTTTGGCAATCCAAAAGTGTGGACCTTTGCCATCCTCTATTTCTTGCTGACACTGGGAATGTATGGATTTCAGTTATGGCTCCCACAAATCATCGAGAGCTTCGGGAAACTAACCGACTCGACTGCTGCCTTATTGTCTGCAATACCGGCTGTTTTTCAGGCTGCCGGGATGATTTTGGTTGCTCGGAATTCAGACCGAACAGCGGAGCGGCGCTTGCATGTCGCCAGCTGCGCATGGCTGGCGGCAAGCAGTTTGGTTCTATGCGCCTTCTGTAAGGATCCGATCCTTTCACTAATTTGTTTGTGTGCAAGCGCCTTCGGCTTGTGGGGAGTTGTTGGTCCCTTTTGGGCATTGCCAACAACTTATCTGGGACATAACGCAAAAGCAGCAGGAATCGGATTGATAAATTCGGTTGGTAATCTCGGCGGTTTCGCCGGTCCTTACTTGGTCGGCTTCATCCGCCAGCGGAACCCGGATTTTATGTATTCACTGTTCGCGCTGGCTGCACCGCTTGTAGTGGCTGGGATAATCGTCAGTTTTTTGCGAACTGAAATGGCGGAGAGTAGCGATAAGGTTTAAAAACGAATTTGGGATCCGATTGCTCGGATCCCAAATCGACCGTTTTAAATTTGATTGGCTTTTTAGCCAGCCTTTCTGATGTGGTTGTGACCGCCCGGCTCTGGAGCTGTTGGGGGAAGTCTGCCTGGGACTCCGTCGCCATTTCCACCATCTGGGGTGGTTGGCATCGGCGGTGCCGGCACGTCGACTGCTTTGGCGCTTGGTTTGACACCGACGGTGTCCCATGCTTTTTGCAGTTTCGGAATCAGGTCTGTATGTCCGAGCAACTTCGCTTGCTCGAGTGTTTGATGAGCGAACGTAGCGAAATTCGGATTGCTGCCTGAAGCTTTACGGGCTGCCCACCAGATTTGTCCTGGTCTTTCCCATGCATGTCCGCCGACGTCGATTGCGAATTCAGCGAATGCTCTGTTCGGAATACCGGAGTTGTAGTGAACGCCACCATTATCACCGCGTGTATGGTTGTAGTCCTTCATGTGCCCAGGCTGCGGATCCTTGCCGATTGCCGGGTCATTGTATGCCTTACCTGGATTCTTCATATCGCGGAGCGCACGTCCGTTGATGTTCTCTTTCCAGATGCCTTCGCCAACTAACCAATCAGCTTTGTCTGCTGTTTGTTTTCTGGTCCACTGCTTGACCAACGATCCCCATACGTCGGAGAAGCTCTCGTTCAGTGCTCCTGCCTGGTTGCGGTAGATAGCTCCGCCCTGGTGCTCGGTGATGCCGTGTGTTACTTCGTGGGCCGCGACATCAAGCAACATGAATGTCTTGAATGGACTGTCTTTGCCTGGGCTGCCATAGGTCATACGCTCGCCGTTCCAGAACGCGTTTTCGTAGTTCGTTCCGTAGTTTACGGTCGATCTATATGGCATGCCTTGTCCATCGATGGACTGGCGGCCGTGAACTTGTTTATAGAAGTCACGTATTTGTGATGTGAATTCAAAGCCATCATCAACGGCCTGGATTCCGGTCGGCTTTTGTCCGTCGGTGCGAGCTAACGTACCTTCGATCTCTCTTCCTTTGGCGTCATAAACTTCGTTGACGCCGAGCTTATCCTGTCCAGGATTTCTTGGTTGTGCAGTGTTGCCTGGTTTTCTTTCCAACTCAGCCATGAACTGCTTGGTCTTGGCGATTTCACCTTTCATCGCTTCGCTGGTCGTGCGCTCAGCAATCTCATCCAACATGTATCTTGGAATGGCACCTGACGGGCGTACATTAGCCGGTGGTGGTGCTTCGACCAAGCCAAGTCTTTGCGGAATCTTCATCGCTTGCTGCGTTAAATTGTCATAGAAGCCTTCTCTAGCGGCGACAAACTGCTGCCCTCTTGTGGTGGCTAACATCTTATCTGTACCATAAGCGCCGAGTCTGTAGCCACCGTATGCGATGGCGCCGTTGACAAGGAACTCGCCGCCAGCATTACCGATTTGTTTCGCTGCGACATCTAGCTCTGCCATACTCTTTGCGTTACCTGCTTTCGAGTAGCCATCCATAATCGGTTCAGCTGCTTTATATGTAAAGTAGAGACCGATACCGGCGGCTGCAATTTTTCCAGCGGCTCCGCTTTCAGGCAATACAGTTTTCAAAACGAAGGCTGTTCCGGCACCCATTGCTAGGGTCATTGCGGCATCACCTGGGTTCTTAACGTTGTGAACAACGGAGTTCACGATTCCTTCTGGAAGATTTGCGATACCTTTTGCTGTTGCCAAACCATATCTGCCCAACTTGCTGTCAGGCACGTCCGCTGTGAGCAGGGCGCCAGTTTTGCTCTGGTTCCCCATGATTTCTTTTTGCACCATATTAATGAGTGCTTGATTTTCTTGGTCGCTGCCGGTAGCCGCTACCTGTTGTTTCTCTTGAGCTTTATCGTTGAATGTCTCTACCATTTTCATTCCCTCTTTCCGCAGCGTCACCTGAGAGAGCCGCTGTACTAGCGGCTCCTGCGATATAGTTGGTCGGAATAAATTCGCTTACCCCCTGACTGTATTCCAATCCCATATACCTGTACAGGAGTGAGAATTTTAAGAAAGGCACCTTTAATGGGGGAAATACTAAGCCGTTTCGGGATCTATTAATCTGCGTTAATGCCCATTCCATGCAGGTTTTCTGGAGTGGTCGAAAAATTGAATCGAAAAAGAGCTGCTTTCGTGCCAACTGCAAGCCAATTGGATTCTTGGACAAAAAAGAGAGCAAATCTTTTATTGATTTGCTCTAATAATCGAGAACGTACTACTCTATTGTGAGTAATAAGCACTTCTGGTCGCTTCTTGCTGTGCGGATGTTGAACTATGTCAGCAGCTAAGTCTTGGTTTTGGAGTCGTTAGCGTCGGTCCAATCTATAGAGCTAGGTCGCCGGTCCAAAGTAGTTTTGCCTGAGGCATCCGTGCATGAAAGTTGTGTCGCGCGACCTGAGCCATCGAAAGTGATTTCGAATTTGCTCAATATTGCTCCGTCATGTCCGCGTCTTTCGCCGGACTGTTTGCTTATATTCTCTTTTCGATCAGCACTTTGCGGTCCGAAAGCGGTTTTGACTGTTGTAAGACCGTTTTGATCCTTTATTTGAAATTCGGAATCGACTCTGGCCGTATTTCGATAAGTGTCTTTTTGCCCTGTAATTACGTTTGTTATTTCCTCGCCGCCTGACTTTAATCGCGTTTCGAAGTGTTGTCCGCGTAGTCCTTTAATGGTTGCTTTGTAAAAGTCGGCTGACATATGAGTGCCCGTTTCCTTTCGGGTAGCCTGTAGCTCCTCCATCAATGGATTCGGCGGTTCAACAGGCATCGCGCATTCCGGCGTATTTGCTGGAACTTCGACACGATTTGTTTGGGAATTTTCGGGCATGAGAACAGCTCCTGTTGGCGTTGAACCACGGAGGCCTTTCCCAATTTAGAGATTAGGTCCTTAAGCGCGTTCTGGCAACGGTAAGCATACTCATTCAGTAAGGGCAATGTCCGCAAATCACTAACAGCTCTGGCAATCTAGCTTCTACTTAATTGTTTACGAGCGAAATTAAAAACCGATTTACGCAAGGGGAGTCATTTTGCGTTTAATCTAAAATGCGAACTTGCGCTAATTGTTGCGAACTGGTTTGCAGGGTTGCTGCACCGGTTTGTTTGAATGAAATGTGGACGTTCTGGCCGTATTCTTAACGAAAAACCGGCTTCCACTTGATCGAAAGAATACTTTCCAGCACTTCTGGAAGGAGGCTATCGAAATACGCTTCCGGAGCGCAATAGTGGAGCTCTTGAACAATCTCGTAGCGATCATCGACATTGATAAAATATCCAAGTTCTAGCAGGTCGGACTGATGCCAGAGCCCGTCCAATTTCAGAAGACATTCTCCATTGATATTGACGGTTTCCAGTTTCTTAATGGTGAACGATTGTTGGTCTGCCATAGTTCGCAATACGGGAGCAACGATCTCGATTTCATAGGGAGTGAGCTGGTGCTCTGTCATTTGCATAACAGTCATAAACTCGACGGCGACATAGCGGTTAATTGCTCTACCTCTGTTGTAGAATCCGAACTGTGCTTCCGGAAAATCGATGTGAAAAGCTGTTATGGTTGATGGTCCGGCCAAGTCGGCTTCCTGTCCGGGACTTTCAATCCATGCTGACGGAAAAGTCATTTCTTTTACTCTTCCGTAGTCCTGAATAACTAGAGGTTTACTCATCGCCAGGTCAATCTTTTTTCACTATATGAAGAGCTTGTCCAACTCTTGTGACAAGATTCGGCTTCGGTTTGTTCATGCCTTGCCAAATCTTGCTGATGTGGACACCGCCATCCAGGACGTGGTCGTTGCGACTGCCCCATTGGTTGGTGAACTTGACCATGCCTGTTGCCGGGTCGAACGATTGTATATTGATGACATGGTAGCCGCCAGAGCCGCCAACAAAGAAGCTGTCTACCCAACCGATGAACGGCTGTTGATTTGAATAGACTGCCATGATCACAGGATATTGTTTGTTATTTTGCATCTCCGTGAGCATTTTTTGTAGATCAGCTTCACTGGAAACTTTTGCAAGATTGTTGCCTCTTTCAAAAGAATACGAATCACCGAGTTGGATCAAGAATGGATTGTCTCTTTGTTTGCCCGTGATATGAGAGTAAAGATCGGCAATTTCGTCATTGTAGAGACCTGGCGCGTCCGTCTTGGAACCGTCGCGATCGACTAGGCGCGCTTTTGCTCTATTAGGGGATTCTCTAAGGCGCAGCTGCTCACCAGATTCCCAGGGTGAGCTTGCCCCCGGCTTGTCATAAACAATGTCGCCCGGATTGGACTGGCGGAAGATTTCTTTGCCTTCTGCGTTGAATAACGCATCACCGGGTCTGAGATAAGGACTAGTAACCGGCTTACCATCTGCTGTGAAAAGCATTTCTCGATCTTTGACAGGAAGCGTGCCCTTTACATACTGACGGCCGCTCTGCGTTGCAAGCGCCAAAGTGCTCGGGTCGAGTTCTTTACCTTTGGCATCATAGTACTTCATGCCCGGGCTGTGCCAGGCGTTTAATTCCTTACCGTGCTCATCGTAAACTTTTCCAAGCGTTTTTCCTTTAGGGTTGTGGAAGAGCTGCTTGTTCAGGTCCAGCAGTACTGTTTCGTCAGCAACTCTCTGGTTGCCTTTCATCAAGATTGAAGCCTGCTGATAGTGGGTGTTGACCAGGGCCGTTTCGGCTATTTGACTTGCATGATCTCGCGGACCGTCACGTTTGACCAGAGCTTGTGTGCCGTCGCGTTGAAGGCGAATACTAGTTTGTGCCTCTGCGTCGGGGAGAAAACCATTTCTAACCGTGCTTAAGTCGACCGTGGTGCCATATGCGGTCACGAATTTGCCGGTTAACGACACATCGGTGATCATTTGTGCGATCTTGCTTGGTTCATGTGCGTAGAGCATGTGCTCAAGCGTTGTGACGTTGCATGTGCTGTTGCTGCCCTGGTCTATACTCGATGGATGTGCTGCATGGTTGAGTGTTTGCTCGCTCAGATCCGCGCGAGCTCTCAGCGATAGCGGTGAGCTTGCGTCGTCCGCCATCATCCGATTCAAGTGCAGGTAGAATTCAGCCACCTCAGATTCTGGTAGGTTGCGAGCCTTTGCATTGTTTTCGAAGTCCATCATCAATGATCGGAAACGCTCCGCACGACCTGCATCTGGGAACCGGCTATCGATCACGTGTTCAAGACGAGCCTTCTCATTGGCAAGTTCAACACCCCTAAAAGTTGATCGTCCATAGCTATCGATGTGTTCTTCCATTCGGTCGCTTCCACGAATAAGCGCCCTTGAACCATCAGCCTTATTGTGATATGCAAGGCGACCATCTGGTGCTACGCTGATATCGCCGCGGTCCCATACTGCAGTTTTAACGACTTGTCCGTCCTCTGCAATCGTTTCTTGAATCCACTTTCCGCTTGCATCTTTTTTGATGACTGCACCATCACTGGTGCTTATTCTCTCTAGTTTGCCGGAGCCATCGTAGGTAATTTCATCTTTTACTTTGACCCCAAGTTCAATGCGTTCACGCTGTATCACTTTGCCCTCTGCATCAAGGGTAATGCTGTCTCCGCTTTTGTTCCTGGCAATTGTCAGGCTACCATTAGAATGTTGCACCATTTCGCCATCTAAGTGTCTGTAGACCAGGCTGCCATCGGAGCCATGCTTGGGCTCTCCGATGACTTGCGGTATTTGTCTGTTTACGTCGAGCTGAGCCAGCTGCGGGTTGGCTGCGTCCACAACCTTGCTTTCGCGCCCCAGCAATGTCGATACGCGGTTGCTGACAGAATCGAAGCCGATGGTGGCTGTTTTGAGTCCGATCGTAAAGGCGCCGGCCATGCCCGCACCAGTGATGGTGCTTGTTCCCAGCATCCGTAGGTTTTGTTCGATAGATGCGTCGGGGTTCCAGTGCACAAGACCAGATCCCAAACCTGAGAGCGCGCCACCTTCCATATTTAAGAATGTCTCGCGCAGCATTGATTTAAAAACATGCTTTGTCTCGTTGACTATTTGTTTTTCAACTTGATTGGTGATTTCCTTACTGACGGTAGCAACGGCTTCCTCGCGCAGGACTCCTTTCAAATCTTCTTTCACCATTTTTTCGGCCAATGCTTTTACAGCCTGCTTATCAATTTGATCCGTGCTGTTTGCAATTGCGTCTCGAACAAGATCCCCCATCCCTTTAGATGCAATGTTCTTCGCTTCAGAGTTTACGAAAGCTTTTCCGCCTTGTTCCAAAAACTCGCTGCTGAATTTAGCCGCTGCTCGCTCGCCGGATTCTCTGAAAAAGCCTTGGAGAGCAGCCACTTCTCTAGCACCTACTAATTGGCCCGCAGCCGTGACGAAACCATCGCCAAACTTGACTAGTCCATCAGACGATGCATCAAAGCGTGAATTGAGTGTCATGTGTGCACCAAGCTTGGTGCTGCCTCCGGCAAGACCTGTCGCTCCTATTTGTGTCAAACGAGAGGCATTCTGCAAGTATGTTGCCAGTGCTTCTACTCTTGTTGCTTGACTTAAGCCTCTCGTAGCCTGCGCGATCGCGGTCGCGCCACGTGCCAGCATGGGAAAGCGCGTTGCCGCCATAAGGCTTATGCTGCTGCCACCTGATGGTATGAGCAGGGCAATTGTCGCAGCTGTTATTGCCGCATCGACGCCGGCATCGATTAAGGCACCTTCTGACTGCACGCGCAGATCTGTTGCCTCTAGTAGGCTCTGGGCAATTGCGTTCGCTTTTTCCAGTGGGATCTCCTCACCGGTTGCGGCTTGCTTCACCAGCGCATCCTGAGCCTGCAGGTTGCGGCTGTCGGCCATAGCAGCCGTGCCATCCCAACCGCTCCAATCCATGATGGAGCTCATGGCGCCACGTGTCTCGTAGAATTCGTTTTGAGCTCTATGTATCGCTTCCGACCCGCTTCCGGCATCGTCGCGTGCCATCCGCCTGGTTTGCACCCAGTCTTCGCCGCCAAGCTCAGAGGCGAGGCGCTCGCTAAGCGATTCTTTGTATTTTGTGGCATAATCAGTGCGAATCTTTTCCAGGCGGTCATTTATAGTGCTGGAAATCAATTCTTCGGTAATTGGCTTTCCGCTAAGTTCCGGGCGCTTACTCAGTTCTTCTCTAACTTTTTCCCGGTTGCGAATTTCCGAGAATACTTCTTTGATTTCAGCTTCTGAAGTGCCCGCTCCTGCAACGAAGGATCGCAGTTTGTCTTCCGGGCGCATTTCACCCTGGCGCAATGCATTAAGTGCAATTTCTCTTTCTTGTTGACCTAAACCGCGCAGGGCTTGTTCGAGTTTGACAGGATCGTTGAGCAATGCCTGTCTATCAGCTGCAGGAGCATTAGCAGCATCTTTGTAAAAGCCTTCATAAGGGTAGAAGACGCCCTGGTTTAGCTGCATTTGGAAGTCCAGTCCGATTTTTCCTGTTTCCAAAAGCGGCTTGCCAATTGCCTCAAAAGCGCTGCTGCCCATTGCTCGTTCCATTGCACTGAAGTACTTGGAAGAAAGCGCGCGGTCTTCATTCGTTTGTGGATTGGCGATGCGCTTTTGCAAGCTTGGGTCATCTTTGAACGCAGCCTGAATATCGCGCACTACTTGTGCGTTGTCGGATGTCCAGCAAGATGCGCGATATTCTAATTTCTCAAGAGCGGTTTGTTTGGGGCTTTCACCTTTAAGCGCTTTTTGCAGCATACCAAAGGCAACGGCTTGTTCGGGTCCTGAGCCGAGGGCATCGCTGATGGTCTGATCGAGTTTATTGCGGAAACCGTCTTTGTTGTCCTTGTATGCCGCTATCTCTTGCGGGGTCATGTTTGAGATCGCGTTGTAAACTCGGTCCTCGTCAGTGCTGTGCCAAGAATTATTGTCACTGACGGCGGAGATCACATCACGGCGGACGCATTTATTGGCTGCGTCGTCAACTCTATTGAGATAGAAATCATATGCTTTCTTGCCTTCGGCATCGAGTTGCGAGTATTCGTAGCGAAGCAGCTGGCGTCCGCGTTCATAGTTAGCTAGCTCAGCTGGGCTCATTTTGCTTGTGTCCGCTTCAGCTTTTGCTTTTTGATCAACAAGGTCTAGTGCCCGGCGCATCTCATCAGAGCTTTGTCCTGTAATAGGTCCGCCCAATGTTCTGATGGTGTTCTCGAGTTGCCATTTATAAATCGGATCAGTTTTAATACGGCGTAGATCGTCCCGTGACATGTTTTCCAGCGCTGACATTATGGTGTCGGTGTTGGAGTTATAGATATTCCCTCGCTGCTCCGCTATGCGAGCGATAATGCCACCGCCTTTGGTGGTAATCATGTCTTCCCATTTTGCAAGTTCTGCTTTTGAGGACTCTGAAGAAAACCATTTTCCGGCTGCCGACTCCAGGGCCTCGTGTGTCTTCTGGTAGTATTCTCTTGCAGCCGTATCTTTTGCTGAGCCATCAGGTCGATTATAAATCGTCAGTGCTTGCCCGATACGATAAGCTTCACGTTCGCTATCGGTCATGTCTTTTAGTGACTGTTCGATGGCAGTTTCGTTATCGCCGAGCAAACTCTTGTTTTCTTGTGCTTCAGTAGCAACAGAGAGCTTGCCGAATTGCGCATAGTCTTTGCTTCGAGTAAAGTCCCTGTCAGTTACGTTGCCGGTAAGTCCCAACCCCAATATATGCCAATAACTGCCGCCGAATGCATTGCGCATTCGTTCGTCGCCATTCTCGCGCTTGAACTGTTCTCGCGCTTTAGGGCTGGCGCCGGCCCAGGCTTCTGAGAATAGATCAAGATTTTGATTCTTCAGTGCGATTTCTGCAAGGTCGAGTGTGTCCTTGTCTGTTCTCTTATCGGCGCCTTTCGCCAGAATTGCAGCCGCTTCTTTTGTCGCTTCCGAAATGTTCGAGTCGTTTTGCACGGATTCGAGCAAACCTCTGGAATCGAAACGGGTCCGATATTCGGCATCGGCTTTCTGTATGTCGGCTGAACTCATACTAGCCAGAGTCTCACGGATCGCTTTCTCGTTGATTGAGTTTGATCGTTCGCTAAATGTGTGGCTGCGATCTTGCAACGCATATTTTATGTCGCCTGCGTAATCAACCTTGTCGTCTTTCTTTTCCAGCATGTTTTGGAATTTGGTGAGCGTTGACCCGCTCATCTCATCTGCAAATTCGCCCTTGAGGTCGCGGCCGTAATAGCTCTGATATTTGTCATTCCAGAGGCGCTCGATCATTTTTCGCTGGGCTTCGCTTCTGTTCTCCAGAATGTTTTGAATCGTTTTGGTATCGGTACCGGCGCCGGTTCCGCCATTCATTGCATATTCAATGGCTTCCATGTCGAGGCGCAGTGCCTCGTGATTCAAGTCATCGCGTTTGCCATCGACGCTGCGGTGAACCTCATTTCCACCAGAATCGACTTCTTTGTAAACGCCATTTTCAAAACTTATACTTCCGTTCCAGGGCTTGCCGGATGCGCTGGTCCAATTGTGCCCGTCTTTTGTCGTCCATTTCACATTGGCCGGATCAGTTACCGACATTAGCTGGCCTTCGCGCGGATCCCCTTTTGGAAAGTATTCGAATTGTCTCTTTTCGCCCAGCGGCGTGATCATTTCTTTGGGCTGACCGTTGCTATCAAATTTGGTGACGCCGCCCTTGCTGTTATGAACTTCCGAACTACCATCTAGATGTTTAACAGTCGCAGTCTTTGATTGCTCGGACACATAAACGTAATCACCATTGGACCTGATATCGATTTGCCCAGCCCATGGTTGAGATTCCGGTTTACTTAAATTTCTCCAGCTTTTGCCGTCTTTGGAAAGCTCCCAGTGACCGGCTTCGTCTTTAACCGAGGACAGGCGTGCTTTGCCGTCTTCGCCTGGTTTATATGAGAACTCGCGGATGCGTCCTAGCCGGTCCATGCTGGACTTGACAGTGCCATCTTGGTTGTAATCGACTGTGGATTTATCGGGATTGCCTACTTTCTCTAACTTGCCTTGTGCGTTGAATTGCCGTGTCGTGCCATCTGGCTCTGTCACTTCTTGTGATACCAGTTTGTTTCCGTCATAATTGAATTTGTATTCCTTGTTTTCAATTCTGGCGTAGCTCGGTCTGCCAAGACTGTCTTTAGCAATAACCCTTCCGTCCAGCAACTCTGCTTTACGGCTTCCTTCCTTGTCGATGGATTCAAGGGAGCCGTCAGCATGTATTAGCTTTTCTCCGCGGAATGGTTTTTGATTTGGGGCGGAGCTTTGCCATTCCTTATCGCCGGTTTTTGTCCAAGTTGCTTCAGTGCCCGATTTGCTTTCCGTGTATTTTTGTGGGGTTTTGGAGTCGCCTTCATAGAAAAACGTTTTCTTTTCATTGCTAGCAGTAAGTGTTTCTACTACTCTGTTTTTTTCGTCTCGAGTGACTGACGAGCCATCGTTTCCGAAGGTTTTGGTTTTGCCACCTTCATATATTTCCGAATATTGTCCATTCGGTTTTGCTAATGGTTCAAACTTGCGCGTTTCTTTCGGCGTATTACTATGCCAGTTTTTGCCGTCCTCCGATGACCACTGCCTGCCACCAGGTTCGGTCATACCTGTCATTGTGCCCTTTTCGTTGTAAACGAATTTGCGCTCGCCGTTTTTTTCGCTTCTGATCGCGGTCAAAAAGCCTTTCTCGTCCTTCTCGACAATACTGCCGTCATCGTTTCGCTTTTGGTATTTTTGAAACTTGTCGTCCTTGTCTCTAAGCTCGGTCCAGCCATTTTGTGCGCTGATGCGTGTGCCTGCATTGCTTCTCTCGATCAGGCGCCCGCTATTGTCCAAGTAAATTTCTGCTTTCTTGTGTTCGCCTGTTGGCCCGCTCTTGTCGAAGCGCGTCCAGTTTTTTCCA
Organism: Candidatus Obscuribacterales bacterium; assembly: GCA_019747875.1. Taxonomy (GTDB): domain Bacteria; phylum Cyanobacteriota; class Vampirovibrionia; order Obscuribacterales; family Obscuribacteraceae; genus JAIEPM01. The sequence continues at coordinate 20,310 of JAIEQI010000023.1, read as the reverse complement.
TCCGCGGAGGTCCAGGTCTCTACACCGTTTCCTCTTTCAATGTTGAGCTGCTTGCCGCCGGTGATATCGATGATTTCGGTCCGCTTGCCGCTGCTATCAGTTGAAGCTTTCACCACTGCGTTGACTGATTCAAGACTTGTGCCGTCCGTTTTTCTTAGCTCGGTTCTGCCGTCTGAGAATTGAGTCTTTTGCTGCCCATCATGATCGACAGTTATTTTTCTCCTTAAGTCAGTGGGTTTTTGGTTGATGACTTCGGGATTGCTCTCGCCAGGCCTAATGGTGCTGATTTTGGATGGAATTGATGAATTCCCATCATATGCATAAGCTCGTGCGGCACCGTTTGCTTCGACGACTTGGATTACCCTGCTATTTGCATCGTAATCTATGATCGAGTTGTTATCGTTTATCCTTCGGCGTTCCACTCCATTGGAGTCTCGCACCGAAGTGAAGTCGCCGGCGCCACGTTCTACCGAGGTGCCGTTTGCTTGCTTGAATGCGTAGCTTCCGTCGGTAGCGATTCTAAGTTTGCCGCTTATGCTATCGGTCCCTGCGTTGTTTGTGAAGGTACGCCCATCTTTGGACGTCCACTGATTGCCGTTCGATTCTTTAATAGCCGTTACGGGGCTGTTTTTTTCGCTATTGGCTCTTTCGAAAGTCCGCGTTTGGCCGTCGAGTAATTTAACCTGAGTGATCTGGTCGAACTTGTCGTAGGAGACTTGCCTTCCATCTGGATAATGGTCGTCGCGCCCAGACGGTTTGCCGGTTTCATCATATTTGAAATAGGTGGTACTGCCGTCGAAGTTTTTGCGTTCCGTAGGTCGCTCTTCCTTAGTGGCGGCTTCTTTATTGGAGCCGGCCTGTCTTTCAGTGCTCGGGCTCTCGATTGGGGCTTTCTTGTCTATCGCCGTGCCCAGTTTCAGAATGTCTTCGAGTTTCCCGAAGAATTTGTCCACTTGTGGATCAGTTGCTTGTGCGGCTTGCTTATTGTTTTTGATGTCGCTTTGCGCTAGAAAAAGCTGGTCTCGGAATTTATCTACGGCTTTTGCGGCATGGCTGGCATTATCGGAGCTTTCTCGACGTTCGGTATTTTTGTCAGTGTTCTTGTCCGTGGGCGCCTCGGCTTCCTGGGACTTTTGCTTGCCTGGATCTGACTTGTCTGTTTTCGGTGTAAGGTCACGTTCTGCGCTCATGACATCAATCGACTCGTTAAATCGTTGGGAGCCTGCAGAAACAGAGGGCGCACTGCATCCGAGCGCGCGAAGTCAAATTTCTCAAGAGTAAGGTTCTGCTCCACCTATATACCCCGGCTCTGCCCTCCTCTCACACCTGCCGGCAAGGCGCCGCTGTGCTGGGGGCTGAAATATCTTTCCGTTATAGAAGTTAGAGGTACTGCCATGAAAAATTCCTGAATCAGGAATTTTTGAGATACTATTTCTGGTCGAGGTCTAGATGTGTTTTGCTAGATCGGCAAGTCGATCGAATGTTTGCTTCGAATCTCCTCCGCTGCTTTATGTGCATCGGAAAAGTGAATGGCATTAATTCCAAGTGATTTTGCCGCTTTGATGTTGTCCTCATTGTCATCGATGAAGATTGTATCGGGAGCCTCGACGCCTAAGCCTGTAAGGCAGTGGTGATAGATATCCGGATGGGGTTTTGCGCATTTAATGACGCCGGAGAAAGTGCGATGGTGAAATTTTGGGAACCACTGGCAGTGCAGATCCAGATGCAGTTGATGATCGCCCGGCATGTTGGATAGAAGCGCGACTTTGTATCCTGAGTCGCTTAGATGTTTGACCCAATTTACTGTTATCGGATTCGGTTCGCGAAACCACATTTTAAAGTCGAGATCGAAAAGCTCGGCTGAGTGTTTTTCGGTAATTTGCTTTCCGAGTGTTTTGCCAACAGCATGCCAGTAGTCATGCTGGGCGTAGCTTCCATCATCGTAGTTGTTGCGCCATTGAAAATAGGCCTTCTCGAACTTTTCGGGATCAGCATCAAAAAATTTTGCCATCAAGGACATGTGCTCCGGATGTGGTGGCAAGCTCAACACGTTGCCGAAATCAAAAATGAACGCCTTAATTGCATTTTTCATATGGAACTTTCTCACGCACTCCGATCAATCGTTCGTTTTATTTTTCCATCTATCCATCTATCCATCTATCCATCTATCCATCTATCCATCTATCCATCCGCGACGGTGCATGTATGTGTCTCTCCGAATCCAGGTCGAGTGGGCTTCCAATTCCAACGGGTGTATGAAATGTCTCGCGAACCATTTAACCGAATTCGCCACAGGACCTATTCTTGATTCACTCTGACAACGCCCTATTCTTGATTCACTCTGACAATGCCCGCTAAACAATTAGCGCAAGTTCGCATTTTAGATTAAACGCAAAAACAGGGTTCCAACCCTGGAGGATTAATAGTCGAAGTCGGCTAACACCATCAAATTATCGTGAGTTTGCAAAAACGATGCTGGTACTTCGCTGGTGATCGGACCACGCATTGCGCGCTCCAAAATTTCTTTCTTCTGGGTACCTGTGACCATGAGAATCAATCGCTTGGCGGCCAACAATGTGCTAATACCCATGGTGACGGCTCTGGTTGGGATGCGTCCCCCATCAAAGAATTCAGCGTTTGCGTGTTGTGTTGATTCGCTGAGCCAAACTGAATGTGTCCAGCTTTGCATCGGTGTGCCAGGCTCGTTGAAGGCAATATGGCCGTTGCGCCCGAGTCCGAGAATAGCCAGGTCCAGCCCTCCCTGTTCGGCGATCGCCAGGTCGTAATTGTCGATTAAAAGTGGATTGAACAAGTTCTTCTTATTGACATTAGCGTGCTGATAGACATGCTCTTCCAAGAAGCGGCGGAAGCTGTGTTGCTCATTGGCGTCTACGTACTCGTCAAGACCAAAGCATCGAACATTGGACCAATCAAGACCGTTGCGAGAGTGTTCAGCCAGGTATTCGTAAAGCACTGTGGGGGTTCGCCCTGTTGGCAGCCCCAGCGCTGCATTCGGCTTTTCCTTTATGAGGTCTGCGACTACTGCCGCGACGATTTTGCTGAATTCTCTGTACGCTTCTGCTTTTGGTCGTTCGATCTGCAATTGCATCATCACCTTTGAATCCATTAGAAGAGATAAGCTAACTAGATATTAAATTATAAGTGCTTTACTATCCGGGTATGGAATAGAATGTAGAAGAAATGCACTCCTGACAAGCGTTTTTTCTGACCTGGGTTAGACAATGGGTTTTATGTCGAAATCGACTGAAGCTTTACGCTCAATAACAACTGCCGGTGCTTTGTCGCTGACGCTCTTCGGTGTTGGCTTTTTCCAGCCAGCTTTGGCCCAAACAAGAAGTTTGCCGAAGGCAAATTTCAACAACTATTCTGGCGCTGGAAGTAATCTGCCAAATGCCGGGGGGCTTAGCTTGCAAGAGGGACAGGATCGCCCGCGGGGCGCACCGCCGGAGGTCTATAATCCTGGCGAGCCGAGCTTGCAGCACAAGCTGGTTCGCTGGGAGTCGCGCTTCATGCCGCTGAAAGTCTGGATTAGTCCAGGTAAGAAGTTGTCGGACAAGCCGATTTCGCAGATCAATCAGACTCGCCCCCAGGAAGTGCTTGGTTTGATGAAGAGCGACCCGAGTTTTTCCACGCTGCAGCAGTGCGCAGCCTGGACGCCGGGTATGAGTTCGGCAGCCCAAATCGGTATCGAACAATGGAAAGAGTTTCAGAGTGAAGGACTATTTGCCTTCGAGTTTGTAGACGATCCGACGCTTGCTAATATCCTGCTTTTCTGGAGTGATGGATTTAGCGGAGACGAAGGGACCGGCGGAGTTTCAACAGGCGGAAATACAGTTGCCGTTTTGTACGATGCTAATGAAGTCAGAAATAGAGAAGCGGCAAGCGGCGGGCAACCTCTGCAGGGAACCCCTGTAATCATTGAACTTCGGGCTGACGAGTCTTTCGACAAGCTGCAGGGACGTGCGGCGCATGAGTTTGGACATGCGCTCGGGATCAAGGAGCACAGTCCGTACAATCAGGATCTTATGTGTGTGAACGGCATCGTCCGGCAACTTTCGCCGTCGGACAAGGCGACGATTCGCTGGCTTTATCACCAGCGTACTCCATTACTTATGTTGCCACCTGTTATTGCACGTGGTGGAGGTGGCTACAATCCAGGCGCTTATGGTCAGGCTTCTCAAAATAGTAGTGCATCCTCGTCCGGTGGTGGCGGATGGGTTGATCGTGCACCGGGATCTCAACCAGCCTATGCTAATCCGCCGGTCGGCAGCCAGCCATATGGCAGACCGCCAGCTGAAGGCTCTGATGAGTACCAGGCAGGCCGACGATCTGGAGGCGGCTACCGAATTCCAGTTTCTCGTCCAGTAAAACAGGATGATGGACCGGAGGACGAGCTGCCCTCCCGTCCAGAACCGCGAGGAGATCGTCGCGAAGCTAAACACGAACCGGAAGAGCGCAAAGAGAAGGAACGAGCGAAAGAGCGCGTGACAGAGCGTGAAAATCGAGATAAGGATCGTGAGCGAGAGAAAGATCGCGAAAAGAAATCGCGACGAAACAGTGAAGAGCTCAGGCCAAATCACTCACAAGCGCCTTCTGAAAACGAGCCACCGCAGCCGAAAGACAAGGCAAGTGATGGCTACTAGTCCGAGGCAAAAGATCCCAATAACGAAAGCCTATCATTCGAGCGGCAACGATCAAATCAGATACCAAAGCTCTTAATTTTTTGGCTTGATTTGGTGGCTCATCGGGTAGGTAGCTTAGGGCACGAGGGCGCGCTTTTGAAGGGACAGAGCCTAGTTGGAGAAATCATAGCGAATCGCTACGAACTCCTTTCCATCATAGGTTCCGGTGGCATGGGTGTCGTCTATAAAGCGAGGCAGATTGATCTTGACAGGATTGTGGCGATCAAGTTTCTCGATTTGAAGTTCGTATCCGATGAGGAAATGTATTCGCGCTTTCAGCTCGAAGCCAGAGCTTTGTCCCAGCTCTGGCACAAAAATATTGGCGGCTTCTATGCTTTCGGAGCTTTGGAGAACGGTGCGCCATTCATCGTGATGGAGCTTCTTGAAGGACAGAGCTTGAGTTCAATTCTTAGCGAAGGCCAACTGAGCGTGGAGCGTCTATTTCGTATTGCTATTCAAATTACTGATGGAATGAGCTATGCGCACCAAAGTAAACTGATTCACCGCGATCTAAAACCAGGAAACATTATTGTCGTTTCTGATTCTGAACCCGATACGGTGAAGATTGTCGATTTCGGCCTAGCAAAGCACATTGACGTGGGAACTAACCCCGCCTACACAAGAACGGGGCAGCTGCTTGGCACACCTCAGTATCTTAGCCCTGAGCAATGTCGAGGGCTTAAACTGCTTGATGCAAGGGTGGACATTTATGCATTCGGTTGTGTCCTCTATGAAATGCTGACCGGTGCACCGCCATTCGAGGCAGACAGCCCTGTGGCCTATGTTTATAAGCACTTGAATGAGAGGCTCAGTTTCCCGAACGAATCATCCAAAGATGAGTCGGTAATGGCTTTGCGAAGGATCATTATGCATTGCATGGAAAAGGATCCGGAAGACCGATATCAAAGCATGCTCGAAGTTCAGCAAGATATTCTTTGCGTAAAGGCCAAACGGTTTAAGGATGTCCAGGCACCGAATATAGTGCAAGAGGAAGTTGCACGTGTCGGCATGAGGCAGATTGCTATTCTTAGCTCTATCATCGTTGCTGGGTCCATTATTGTCTGGCTGCTAGTCAACGGCATTCGTCAATCTAGTGGAGGTGATGATGGGTCCATCGATGGCCTGTTGCAGCAAGTTAAGGATGCGGAAAATCAGAGAGATTTGACCAGAGAGACGACTCTCTTGAGAAAGCTAAGAGAACAAGTTTTGTATCAGCATTCGCAAGATCGTGCCAATGCATTGTTGGTCACGGCCCAGGAGCTGAAAGCTTATCCTTTGGCTGCAAATAGCCTTGCACTGGCCTCCATTTCAGAAGCATTCGGTTCCTACAAGAGAAAAAGGACCAAGGTTAAAGACTCAACTTATACCGCCCTGAGCCATGTGAAGGACGCTGTATTTAGCGCCAATCTAGACGTTGACCAGCTCACTTGGAAAATGGACGCTGATCCTGATGCCGGTTTCAAGGCAGCAAGAACCGTGGATCAAGCCTCGAAGATACTGTTGGCTAACAGATATGTTGCTGATCGAAACTTGACAGTCGCACTCATGGCAGCAAACAATATTCAGGGTTTTCAAAGAGCGTATGGGCTTTGTGCATTTCACAATTTCCTTCTTAAGAGCGTGGAGAAATCGCGAATTCCGCCATCGAGGGTGCTTCTGGAATTCTACCAAGCGTTGGTTTTTTTGCTTCGCTCCGCCGGGAACGAAGAAGAGTCCACGCGCATGCGGAAAACGTGTATAGCCCTTACATTGAAATTGTACGGACCTAAAAGTCCAGAGTTGGCGGCAGAGTATTTATCCGGCATCGTGTACCAAAACGTATCGCGTGAAGATCTCGAAGCGATGAACGTTGCGTCAGGATTAGTGAAGGCGAATGCAAGCAGGGGGAGCGAGGCCTGGTTGCTCGTCTGCAGGAACTTAGCGCAAATTTCCATAGACTCAAAGCACCTTGACAGAGCTATTTCCTATGCTAACCAAGGACTTTCATTGGACCCTTCAGCCTCTGATGCCTCAGCGTTCTTGCTAGTAAGAGGGCGTGCTTTTCAAGGTCAAAAACAATATCGAAAGTCGCTTGCAGATCTTAGGGCTGCTTACAAGCTTCTGCAGGATGATCCACAGAATCGATGGCAAGTCGGCCCTTCTATTTTTGGAGTCTTGATTAGATCCGGCGAGAAAACAGAAGCCAGAGAATTCTTGAAAAATGAACTTGCTGATCTCGGGCGGGCGAACATTATATTGGAGCAAAGCCACTTACTGTTACAGTGCGGAGAAATTTTTCTCCAAGAAAAAGACTATGCTGAGGCTGAGAAATCATTTGAAAAAAGTCTTCAGCTTTCTCGCTCCGTCAATAACTTAGCAAACCAGCGGGCCTCTGCGTTTTGGCTTTTGATCACCCACAACATAACGGATGCGTCAAATTCGCGCGGATTACAGCAAGCTCTGGAGATTGCTCTTGTGTTACCAGAGTCTCTTACTGGTTTACTCACCGATTCGAATCAAATGATTCCGAATGCGTTAAGACGATATAAGAAGCACAATAACCGCAAGGAGTTGAAAGAGTCTGCCGCAATCATTGTTCGGTTGCTCGCAAAGCTTTCTAAAACGGACTCGAAGGATGTCTTAACCGCAGCTGTTTCTTTGCTGGATACTGTAGAAGATTGCGCAGGGAAGAGCTCTGTTTTGACAGTAGAACGAGAGAGACTGAAGACTTTGCTTGCTGAGCATTCTTGAATGGTAGGCGGCATTGGGCTTCAGTTGAAGAACTTTGTTTGAGTTAAGCTGCCGATTGTGCTTGATACCGATACCTGAGGGGTAATCAGATCATAGGGAGTTCCGATAACGGGCAGAGTGATGGGCATGGAGGCTCAAAGCTGTTGAAGGGGCGAAATCTCGTTGGAGAAATCATTGCCGATCGCTACGAACTGCTCTCCATAGCAGGGGTAGGTGGGATGGGCACTGTTTATAAGGCCCATCAGCTGGATCTAGACCGCCCTGTCGCAATCAAGTTTCTAGATTCTGATTTCGTCTCGGATGACGAGATGTATTCGCGTTTTCAGCTTGAAGCACGAGCTTTAGCTCAGCTTTCACATAAAAATGTCGGTGGATTTTATGCTTTTGGAGCACTAAAGTCGGGCGAGCCTTTTATAGTGATGGAGTATTTGGAAGGTCAGAGTCTTGCTGCAATCCTCTGTTTTGGTGCGCTTCCTATTGAACGGGTTCTCCATATTGCAATTCAAATCGCCAGTGGCATGAGTTCTGCTCATAAGGCGAACTTAGTCCATCGAGATCTCAAGCCTGGCAACATTCTTCTTTCATCGGAGCCTGAGTTCGATACTGTTAAGGTGGTTGACTTTGGTTTGGCAAAGCATGTTGAAATCTCGTCAAATGCTTCCTATACGCGAACTGGGCAATTGGTAGGAACTCCTCAGTACCTGAGTCCGGAACAATGCCGGGGAGTGAGAAACATTGATTCTCGCGCTGATATTTATGCGTTTGGTTGCGTGCTGTACGAAATGTTGCTTGGTTCCCCACCCTTTGATGCTGACACCCCCGTTGGCTATGTGTACAAGCATCTGAATGAGGAGGTCGCTTTTCCCTCGCTACTGTCCAAGGATGAGCGGTCGGCAGCCCTGTGCCGCGTAGTTATGCATTGCATGGAAAAAGAGCCTGCCCGCCGTTACCAATTTATGAACGAAGTTGAGCATGATCTTCTTTGTATAAAGGAAAAACGGCTCGGCGACCTGGTGGCACCATTCATGGTGCGTCCTCTTAAATGGCGAGTCCCAGCGATTCTTGTTTTCAGTATCGCTATCGTTGTCTCTGGACTGCTTCTCACCGCTGTTCTGCAGGGCAACAAGAAACGTTCCAATTCAGTCCGGGTCGATTCTCGCGCCGTTTTGGTGAACGAAATCAAGCAAGCTGAACGAGACAAGAGATTTGATGGTGAAAAAGCGCAAATTGCCCAACTGAAAGAATTGGTTCGCAGCCAGAGTCAAAGTGGGGATAGACCGCGAGAATTTCTCTTGTTGGCTCAGCAGTTGCAGGAATTCCCGGTTGCGGCGAATCAGCTGGCAATAGCGGCTATTATGGAAGCCGTTGGTCTTAAAACAAGTAAGTGGACAACGGTAAAGGACGATCGATCTAAGAAGAACTTTGGCTCAAGTGTGGATGTCGGCAAGCTGAATGTTAGAAAAGAAGAGGACGAGGAGACGAAGTTGAATGCCGCCCTTGTTGTGGATGCTGCCGCTCAGATTCTTCTAAAAAACAAGTACTATGCTGAGCGCAATCTGATTGTTTCTCTTTTGAGCGCAAATAAGTTGCATATTGTTCAGGCGGCTCACGGCATGACTGCTTTTCACGATTTTGTTTATGAAAGCGCCGAGCGAACACATATTCCGCTTCAAAATCTCTTTAATCTTTATGAGCAACGCTCCGGTATTTTGCGGCGACGTGGTCTTGTAAAAGAGGCGTCGCTGGTAGATAAGAAAGCTTACTTCGTAGCTCTGAAGCTCCACGGACCGGAAAACGCGATAACTGTCCGGGCATCGTTAGCCGCGATAGACCCTTCGAATTTATCCGAGGAGGATTTAAAGACTATGAAGCTTGCATTGCGATGTGCCAGGACTTATGGACACAAACGCGATGGTGGGTGGCTAAGCGTTTACGAGAAAGTATGTGGAATCAATATGGCTGCAAGAAGATGGGACGCCGTCATTGCTGATGTTGAGGAATCCTTGAGACTGCGACCCAAAGGCGTGTTTGCATATGTGCTATTACAAGCTCGGGCGCAGGCCTATCTTTCAAAAGGACAAGCAAGTGAGGCCATAGCAGATTTGCGCAAAGCCTATCGTTATTGTCGAGATGACTATTCGCTCCGTTATGCGATTTTGCCAACTCTCCTGGACGCACTGCGCAAAAACGGTCGCAAGCAAGAGGCAAGGGAGTTCTTAGACGAGCAAATTAGGAAGTTTGAGAGGCATAAGTTGTTCAGTCAAGCCGCGCATTTATGTTTCATGCAGGGTAGAATCGCCGTTGAGGATAGCGCTGATTTTAGGCGGGCTCAAGAGTACTTTAAGCGTGGCGTAGCGACGGCCCGCTGGGCGAATGATCAGTTAGGGCAACTTGAGAATATGACCTGGATTTTGGTAACTGAAAATAGAATGGATGGTAAAGAAACGGAATACCTGGGGCAAGTGCTTGAACTAGTCATGAAGCAGCCTAATCCTTCGATTGCGTCACAGGATATTGCTTTACTGCACGTGCTTCAGGACACAGTCCATAGGTATAAGAAGCATGGCTTTACTCAGGCTTTGAAGGATTCGGCTCCTGGGATCGCATCCATTGCGAGCTTTGCTACTGCCGCAAGTTCAAAGGATAGTTTGAGTTCAGTCAAGGAGCTTCTTGACGCATATGAGCAAGGCGCACAACAGAATCCGTCAATCAACAAGGAAATTCAGCGTTTAAGGACCCTAGCTGCCAACTGATGGGCAATTGGTTCGCGTGCCTAGTGTGCTCTGCCGTCGTGTTCTTTGTCGCCCGGTGAAAAGTCCATTGTAGGCTCGACGCCAAAGTACATATCGGTATCATTTCCCAACGTCGTCATGAAACCATTTCTGATTTCGCGCCGAGAAATGCAATGGGCAATAATCGCTGCATTCAGCTCTTTATATAATTCTGCGTCATCAACTCTGTCGTCCATGACTCCACCCGGAAAAGTGTCTGCTTTGCTATGTGACTTTTCAAGAGGGTCAGAAGTTCCTGCCGCGTAAGCACTGAAAGATGACAGCACGGAGCTTCATGGGGCGCATGCATATGAGGGTAGCTGTCAGTCTTGAAGGGAGTCGTTCTGCCAGTCTTAGAACGCTTTCTCTTTTACGATGGCTGTTCAGAGGCGCTGCCGGGATCGCCGCAACGCGCTTCGGGGAAGCGTGACAAAGTCTCCCTTAACAACCGTCTTTGCTAGCTTATGGGTTTCCATTATTGTGATCGGGTTTTTCGTAGATTCATTAAGATAACGACTCTATTAAAGTATACATTCGTAGGAACTTCCTTTTTCTTCTTGCGTCGGAGATGAGGTCATGGAGGCGATGCTATGCAAAAGCAATTAAGCTTTGACCTCGTGTGCTTCTCGAATTCTCGCTGGGACTACCTGTTTGACCGACCACATCATCTAATGGTGTGTGCCGCGAACGAACGCCGTGTCTTCTTTGTTGAAGAACCACAGTTTGGCGCTGATGAGGACACGATCGAGGCAAACCAAAACGAAACAGGTGTGATTGTAGTCAGCCCGAAACTCCGCGGTGAGAATTCGAGTTCGACGGACACGACGGCACGTATGACGAACTTGATGGATGAGCTTTTTCAAAAAGTAGATAAGCAATATGTTCTTTGGTTCTATTCTCTCAACGCAACAGAGTGGACAGGCAAGCTTGAGCCTCTGGCAACTGTTTATGACTGTATTTGCGAGACTTGTGCTATGCACGATGAGCATTTGAAAGAACTCGAAAGCAATCTCTTATCGAAAGCTTCCCTGGTGTTTACAGGCGGACAAGCTTTGTATGAAGCGAAGTTCTCAACGCATCCGCATATATATCCTTTTTCGAACAGAGTTTCGATAGATGATTTCAAGCAAGCGCGCGAAGAGCATGCTGATGCACCGGACCAAGCAGAAATCGCACACCCCCGCTTGGGTTATATAGGCAAGATAGACAATCGTCTCGATTTTGAGCTTATCGCCAGGGTCGCAGCCGAGAGGCCGCAATGGCAGTTGATTTTCGTAGGACCAGTCGAGGTACCGGATGAGCAAGTTCCGCAGGCTCCCAACATTCATTATCTGGGTGCAAAAGAGTATTCAGCACTGCCACAGATAATTTCTTCTTGGGATGTGGCTCTAATTCCTTTTGCCGAAAATGAGCTTACGCGCTTTTTGAATCCAAAGAAGACATCAGAATATCTTGCTTCCGGTGTTCCTGTTGTTTCGACTGCAATACCGGATGTGGTGCGTCCGTTTTCACTCAAAGGATTGGTTCGAGTTGCAGATTCGCCCGACCAATTCATAGAGTCTTGCCAGCATTGCCTTGATTCTGGGGCGCCAGTTACTCAGGAAGATATTGACACTTTTCTACAAAAAGCAAATTGGAACGATACCTGGCACAAGATGTCACGCCTGCTTCATGAGAGGGTCCGTGCCTCAAAAGGAGAATCGGACCTCAAAATGAAACGGGAATCTTCTAAAGCTCTATAGTTGGATGGGAATTACGTAGTCAGGGATACTCAAATGGAAGAGCAAATCCATAAAACCAGAATACTCTCAGGTTCACGTAACAAGCTGCCGCAGTTTGGATCGCAAGTTCTGCATGACGGCTCTATCAGATTCAGTCTTTGGGCTCCTACTGCAAACGATGTCCAGTTATGTTTGTACGGAAAGAATAACGATAAGTCATTCGTAAAGATGGATCGTGGTGCTGACTCGTGGTATTTCATCACCACCGAGAAGGCGGGCATCGGAGATGCTTACAGCTTCTACATCGATAAGCACCTGCTTGTGCCGGATCCGGCTTCAAGGATGCAATTGGAAGACGTTCACGGACCCAGCGTCGTCGTGAATCCGGAAATCTTCAACCAGCCAAGCGGCTGGAAAGGGCGTCCTTGGAAAGATGCGGTGATTTATGAATTGCATGTGGGAACCTTTACCGAGGAAGGCACCTTCGACGCAATCATTCATAAGCTGGACTATTTGCGCGATCTGGGCGTCACCGCTATTGAGCTGATGCCGATTGCGGATTTCCCCGGTAAATATAATTGGGGCTATGACGGCGTTCTCTGGTATGCGCCTGACCGCACTTACGGTAAGCCTACGGATTTGCGCCGGCTGATCGAAGAAGCGCATTCGCGAGACCTGATGGTATTTCTTGATGTTGTATACAACCATTTTGGTCCGGATGGTAACTACCTTTACTGTTATGCAAAGGACTTCTTTAACGAAAAGCATCATACGCCTTGGGGTGGAGCCATAAACTTCGATGGTAAAAACAGTGAGTTCGTTCGACGTTTCGTTGTCGAAAATGCACTTTATTGGATCGAAGATTACGGCTTCGATGGATTGCGCTTTGACGCTGTCCACGAAATATATGATGATTCGCCTCATCACATTTTGACTGAAATCAGCGAGGCTATTGAAAGGGGGCCCGGGCGAGAGCGGCATGTTCACCTGATTCTTGAGAATGACGATAACAGAGCCAGATACATTGCCACCAATAAGCAGAAGAAAACAGGATTTTACACGGCGCAATGGAACGATGATATCCATCATGCTTTACACGTTATAGCAACAGGTGAAGATGCTGGATACTATTCCGATTACACAAGTAAGGGATCTGGCAAGTCTGCAATCGGGCATCTGGCTCGCTGTTTGGCCCAGGGGTTTGCCTACCAGGGTGAACGATCCATACATCGCGACGGAAGGAAACGCGGCGAGCCAAGCGCGCATCTTCCTCCAACTTCTTTCATTGCGTTTACGCAGAATCACGACCAGATTGGAAATCGTGCATTTGGAGAGAGGATTTCGGATCTGTGCAAACAACGAGTTCTCGACGCGCTCAATGCGCTTCTTTTACTTTCTCTTCAGGTGCCGATGCTCTTTCAAGGGCAAGAGTGGAATTCAAAATCGCCATTCAATTTCTTCTGTGACTTGAGCGAAGACTTGAAGCAATCTATTACTGATGGACGCCGAAACGAATTTGCAAAATTCCCTGAGTTTCAAGATGAACGCCGCCGCAAACTGATCCCCGACCCGTGCACCTTCAGGACCTTCGAAAAGTCCAAGCTTATTTGGCTGGAGCTGCATGTGTGCATGGAATCATTCAATCAGTTCAGTTCCATGCTGAGAATTCGTCAGGAAGAGATAGTTCCACTGCTTGACTGTGCCGCTGAGGCTTCCATTTTGCGAGCAAATGAAGATGGGACCGTCGTGCTTACATGGGACTTTCCTGATGCGAAATTGTCACTAATTGCGAATCTATCGAATCGCCCTAAAACAATCGATGATGAACTCAAGATTCATCTTGCTACTTCGAAGATCATTTACGCGACGCCGCGCAAAGTGATGGAGCCTAATGTTGAGCAGCTTCCCCCATGGTCAGTGATTTGGTGTAAAGCAAATGTCAAATGAAGCAGCCGGAACCCAGACTTATCACAGCTTGCTCGACTCAATCACAGTTGCAAGCCAGTTGTCGCTGAATGAAAGATCGGTTCCCGGCGATCTTACTAAAGCTGCCGAAATCCCCCGCGCGACTTACAGATTGCAATTTAATAAGAGCTTCACTTTTAATGACGCTTTGAAATTACTGCCTTATTTGAACTCTCTAGGCATCAGTCATGTGTACGCGTCACCAATACTGGAAGCACGTCCTGGAAGCATGCATGGATACGATTTGATTAACCACTCGCGGATCAATCCTGAAATCGGGACTCTTCGGGAGTTCGTTCGATTCTGCAGAGCAATTAAGCGATGCGGCATGCGTTTGATCGTTGATATCGTCCCGAATCACATGGGGGTCGGCAAGAGCAATCCCTGGTGGATGGATGTTCTCGAGAACGGTCCAGCATCAGAATACGCCGAGTATTTTGATATTGATTGGCGACCCGTTAAGCAAGAACTCGCTGGCAAGGTGGTGATACCGGTGCTGGGCGATTCCTATGGAAGTGTCTTAACCAGCGGACATTTGAAGCTGGTCTTCCACGAGGATAAAGGATCTCTGGCATTTCAATATTACGAGCATGAATTGCCGCTCAATCCCGTAAGTTATCCGGATGTTCTCGGACTTCGCTTGGATGAGTTAGCCAAACGCCTGGGAGAAACTGGGACTGAACTGGCTGAATACCAGAGCATACTTTCTGCTTTTAGCCACCTGCCTGGCCACATGGAGCCATCGGGTTTCAACCGTCGTATCACTGAAAAGAGCCTTCAAATGCGCCGCTTGGCGGAGCTCTGCGCGCGTAATTCGGAAATTGGAAATTTCATTCGCGAGAATTTGGACTCTTTTCATGGTTCTCAGCAAACCGATAATGCAGCTTTTGAGCGCATGCATAGATTGCTCGAAGCACAGGCCTTCCGCCTTGTATTCTGGCGCGTTGCTAATGATGAAATCAACTACCGCCGCTTCTTTGACGTCAATGACCTGGCTGCGCTTCGCACGGAAGATGCCCGCGTCTTTGCTGATATGCACCGATTCATCTTTCGGCTGATCGAACAAGGCTTTGTGGACGGACTGCGTATCGACCACCCTGATGGACTTTATGATCCTGCTCAATATTTCAATGATTTGCAAAAGGGCGCTGCCGAGAAACTCGGCACTCAGTTCCTTGATAAGAACTCTGGATTGCCGTTCTATGTTATTGTCGAGAAGATACTTGCTTCGTTTGAAAAGCTAGAAGATAACTGGGCGGTTCATGGAACGACCGGCTACGATTTTTTGAATGAGTTGCTCGGAGTACTTATATGCGGTGAGCATGATGAGCGCTTTCATCGGATCTACTGCGACTTCGTTGATGGAGAATGCTCCTACGAAGAGATGAGAATTGAGAGCAAACATACAATCCTTTCAATGGTTCTTGCCAGTGAACTGAACATGTTGGCTCACCAGTTGAGCAATATCGCCGAATCAAGCTGGTACTACCGCGACATTACTTTGAATGCGATTCGAAACGCCTTGCGAGAAATTTTAGTCCAGTTCCCCGTTTATAGAACCTATTGCCGGCCGGGTGTCGTAGACAAATCAGCCGTTCAATTTATTGATTGGGCGATAAGCAAAGCAAAGCGCAACGACACTGTGGCGCGTACTTCTGTTTATGAGTTCATCCGCAGTGTTTTGCTGATGGAGGCGCAACAATCACCTACTCCAACGGGCAAGGAGTCCGAGCTGGAATTTAAGAAAGCCGTTGAGAATTTTGCAATGAAGTTTCAGCAATTCAGCGGACCTGTTATGGCCAAGAGTGTGGAAGACACATTGTTCTACCGCTATGCGCGCTTCATAGCACTCAATGAGGTTGGCGGTGAGCCGGAGAAATTCTCCAGTTCGGTGGCAGCGTTTCATAAACGCAATCAACAGCGCTCTCAACGATATCCAAATAGTATGCTGGCCAGCTCGACGCATGATACCAACGCTCTGAGGACGTGCGCGCAAGGCTCGCTGTTCTCTCGGAAATTCCAATTGACTGGGAGCGCAGGGTAAATCTGTGGGCTCGCATGAATCGTTTGCGAAAAGTCGAAACTAGCTCCGGGATGGTGCCTGACCCGCACACGGAGTATTTCTTCTACCAGACCCTTGCCGGTTCGTTTCCGCTCGAATTAAAAGGCGAGGAGGCGCTGGCAAGCTATCGGCAACGCATCGTTGATTATATGCTCAAAGCGGTCAAGGAAGCTAAACTATTCACAAGCTGGATAAACCAGAATGCCGAGTACGAGCAGAGAATTGCAGATTTCGTAAACGATGTGCTAACGCCAGGACCAAACAATGCGTTCTTGCCGGATTTGCAGAAGTTCGTCAATGGCATCAGCTCGTTTGGTCTGCATAACAGTATGCTGCAAACGATTCTGAAACTAACATGTCCGGGTGTTCCAGACCTTTACCAGGGCTCGGAGCTTTGGGATTTCTCACTGGTGGATCCAGACAACCGCCGTCCAGTCAATTTCGCTGAACGGCAATCAATGCTGGCCGATTTCCGGCCGCGCAGTGAATCGAATGTTGACGGTGCGAGCTCGGAAGCGTCGGCTTCCCGTCAGCTTTGTGATGCTAAGAGTGATGCTTCGGCATTACTGGTAGACCTATTATTGGCGCCGCTAAGTGGTCGTATCAAACTTTATGTTATTTCCAGGCTCTTGCAGTTACGTGAGAAGGCTCCCGAATTATTTGAGCGCGGTACATATATTCCTCTGGCTGTGAACGGGCCTAAAGCCAACCACCTGATTGCGTTTGCCAGGAAGGAAGAGTCCGGAAGATCTCTTATCGTAATCTTGCCGCGCTTCCTTGCCGGTCTTCGCGAATCACTTTTAGCGCTTAGAAGCCGGCAAGATGCTGGCACTCTCGGGAGCGAACATAGCGAAGTGCTCGAAGAACAAAGCCCAACTGACAGCGAGTTATCGCTGAGCTCTGTTAAGCCGGGTGAATCTAATACGTTGGAAAATCTGCGCTTTGATGAACTTGCGGATCCTGAAATCTGGGGTGATACGCAAATTGTTTTGCCGCCTGAGTTTTCGGGTCTGTCGAATTGGCATGATCTGCTTGCTGGAAAGAATATTGAAATTGCGGATTTCGAATACGGCACCAAGGCAAGTATTAGTCCGTCTACTGATAAAGAATTTGAAGGTCTATTATTGAACCCGGCAAAGTGTTTTGAATTGGCACCGTATATGGTGCTGCTGGGTGGCTGACAGGCCGCATTAGAATTATTCACCAAAACATTGGAAGAAGAAAACCATGACAGCACAACCGTTGACAGAACTAGTTCCGATCGCCATTTCCGCCGGGAAACCTAGCCCGCTGGGCGCGACATGGGACGGGCTTGGTACCAATTTCGCCATTTTTTCAGAGCACGCTACCGGTGTCGAATTGTGCTTGTTTGACTCGCCTGATGCGGTAACGGAGGGGCGCCGAATTCGTTTTGAAGAATGTACCAACTACGTCTGGCATGCATATTTGAAAGACGTTAAACCTGGACAAATATATGGCTACCGAGTACACGGTCCCTACGACCCGGAAAACGGCCACCGCTTCAACCCGAATAAGGTTTTGGTCGACCCTTACGCACGCTGCGTTGTACGTTCTGTCAACTGGGATGACAATTTATTCGGATATACTATTGGATCGAAGAAAGAAGATCTTTCATTTGATGAGCGCGATTCTGCTGCAAATGCACCATTGGCAGCTGTTGTTGATCCTTCTTTTGTTTGGGGTGATGATAAGCATCCACAAACACCTTGGAATAAGACGATCATTTACGAAGCCCATGTAAAAGGCTTCACCAAGTTGAATTCTTTAATTCCGGAGGCAATGCGTGGCACCTACTCTGGTCTTGCCAGTGACCCTGTAATCGCGCATTTGAAGAAATTGGGGATAACTGCAATCGAGCTAATGCCGGTGCATCACCGCGTGAACAATCGCTCCTTCATTGAGCGCGGGCTTTGCGATTATTGGGGATACAACTCACTTTCATTCTTTGCGCCAGACAGTCGATTCGCTTCTGAACCGGGAACGGTTGAACACGTTCAGGAATTCAAACGCATGGTTCGTGCACTGCATGCAGAGGGGATAGAAGTAATTCTCGACGTTGTCTACAACCACACAGTCGAAGGCAGTCACATGGGACCGACCCTCTCTTTCCGTGGCGTTGATAATCTTGCTTATTACCGAACGGTTGAAAATGATCGTCGCTATTACATGGATTACACTGGCTGCGGAAACACCCTCAATATGATGCATCCGCGCGTTCTTCAGCTCATTATGGACAGCTTGCGCTATTGGGTGCAAGAGATGCATGTAGACGGATTTCGTTTTGATCTTGCCAGCGCGCTTGCTCGTGAATTGTACGATGTGAATCATTTATCTGCGTTTTTTGATGTGATTATGCAAGACCCCGTCATTTCGGAAGTGAAACTGATCGCCGAGCCGTGGGACCTTGGCGCGGGTGGATATCAGGTTGGCAACTTTCCAGTTTTGTGGACTGAATGGAACGGAAAGTATAGAGATACAATGAGGCAGTTCGTTAAGGGAGATGCCGGCCATCTGGGGCAGTTTGCGACCCGCTCAACCGGCAGCAGTGATCTCTATGAACATACGGGACGCAAGCCGTTTGCCAGCATCAATTTTGTTACGTGCCACGATGGCTTCACCTTGCATGATCTAGTTTCCTACAATGAAAAGCATAACGAAGCCAACGGCGAAGAAAACCGTGATGGTGAATCACACAACAATAGCTGGAACTGTGGCGTGGAAGGCGAGACTGACGATCCCTCGATCAACTCACTTCGTTGGAAGCAAAAGCGGAACTTCATGGCGTTGTTGCTTTTCTCAATCGGTGTTCCCATGCTTAGTGGTGGAGACGAGCTGAGCAGGAGCCAGGGGGGCAATAACAACGCGTATTGCCAGGATAATGAGATCAGTTGGTACAAGTGGGATCTAAATGAAGAAGAACAAAAGTTCTTGGATTTCGTTGCCAAAGTTGTAGCGCTCAGAAAATCGCAGCCGGTCATTCAGAGAAAGGAATTCTTTAGATCTGAAGGCAAGATCGTCTGGTATCGTGCCGACGGTGAGCCCATGCAAGAGGATGATTGGGCTGATTCCGAAAGCAAATCGATAGCCCTTTATCTTTCTGGAGAAGACATAGTAGATAAGGATCCCCTGACCGGAGAAAATCGAACCGCTGAAAGTGTGTTGCTTATCACTAATGCATCACATGTGGGTGTGACTTTCAAATTACCCCTGATTGAGTCGGGCTGCAGCTGGGAAGTCTTATTAAATACGGCGCTTGATGATGGCAGTGACAACTCGGCGAACCCGGTTGTTTCAATCTCGGGAGGCGAAGATTTGCTAGCAGGTGATCGAAGCGTCTTGCTTTTGAAATATCTACCACCACAAGCGGAAGCCTGAGTTTTTGGGTCCAATTCTTCTAGAAGGAAAAATGGCTATGGAAGCAGAAGTCTCATTAAAACCAGCGTCTTCCATAATTTCCAACCCGTCCTGGTATAAGGATGCGATCATCTATCAGGTCCACGTCAAATCGTACTACGATGCTAACGGCGATGGTTATGGTGACTTCGCCGGTTTGATGGAGAAGCTCGAGTATATTCGCGACTTGGGCGTGGATGTTATCTGGCTTATGCCTTTTTATCGCTCTCCACTCAGAGATGATGGCTATGATATTTCCGACTACACTGGCGTAAATCCTGCCTATGGCGATAAGAAGGACTTCAAAGCTTTTCTGCAAAAAGCGCACAGCCTTGGCCTGCGTGTGATAACAGAGCTTGTAATAAATCACACCTCAGATCAGCATCCCTGGTTTCAAGCGGCACGTCGAGCCCCAGCTGGAAGCAAAAAGCGTGACTGGTATGTTTGGACAGATGACGATACAAAATACAAAGATGCACGCATCATTTTTACCGATTCAGAAAAATCAAATTGGACATGGGATCCTACAGCCAGTGCCTATTATTGGCACCGTTTTTTCTACCATCAGCCTGATTTGAACTTTGACAATCCCAGCGTGTTGAAAGCGGTTATTCGCGTAATGCGGCATTGGCTTGATATGGGGGTTGATGGATTGCGATTAGACGCAATACCTTACCTTATCGAACGCGATGAGACAAATTGCGAGAATTTGCCGGAGACGCACCTGATATTAAAAGAGCTGCGCCGAGCCCTCGATGAGCGCTATAAAGAACGTGTGTTTCTAGCAGAGGCAAATCAATGGCCGGTTGACGTAATACACTATTTCGGAAATGCCGATGAGTGCCATATGGCATACCATTTCCCGATTGCGTATTCCGGCGAAGATGGCCTCCTAATCCGGGCAAAATGGCCGGGTTCTTCGGAGGCGAAATGCGGGGCAGTCG
>JAIEQI010000188.1 GCA_019747875.1 Candidatus Obscuribacterales bacterium | reverse complement strand
ACGGCGATGGAGAAACTGCTGAATTTTCGATTGCCGCCGCAAAGAAATCTGCTGATTTTTAATTTGCGAAAAACACCTCGGTAACGTATTGGATTTTGAAGCCCCAATTTGAGCTTCAGTTTAAGATCTCGGTCGTAGTAGCCGAAGAGCTGCTCGAAATAAACGGGGATGCCCTCAATTGCCCACTTATCGACATGGGGGAGGTTCTCGGTAACAACCTTATGTATGATTTCGTGCGACAAAACTCCTATTCCATCTTCATCACCGAAAACAATTGCATTTGGTCCGCTGAAATACGCTGCTCTTGCTTCGTGTCTTTCAGGAAAATTGTGATATACGAAGTCCAAAAAATCGTGATGATTGGCGACCACATAAATTCGTGTTAGCGGCGATTCCTTAAGGTGTATGAATTGGGCTTCAATCGTATCTATGAATCCTTCGGCAAACTTTGCATAGTAAAGAAGCTTTTGCTCCGGGAGGTTTGAGAGAAAAACAAAGTGTTTGGTGGCAATTTTGTTCTTAAAAAGACTGTCGAGCAGCTTCGCCCTGGGATCCCCTTTTGCGATATAGTCACCAGCCGCTTTGACCATGACCGCGGGGTCTGCTGTGCTGTTGCTCATTTGGATGATGGCATTGCATTCTTGCATGATGCGCATAGCAATTAGCTTGTCTGATTTATCAAGGTTTTTGTTAGCCGGACTTAGTACCTTATTGCAACTTTCGATCGAGTCTTTGTAGTTACCCAATGCGAGTTGTATCTGTGCCTTCAGAATCAAAGCGCGGAAACTCAAATTCGTCAGTTTCCTTTGGGGGTCCTTTTCGATGGTCAAAAGAACATTGTTTATGTCTTCCAATGCTTCTATATATTTTGCGAGCTCTGTAAGAGTCAAAGCTCGCCAGAAGCGAGCTGAGACTGATTTCGGATGCAGTTTCACAGCTGCATCAAGATATTTCTTCGAGGAATCAAGTTTTCGTAAAGTCACGCAGCAGAGACCGGCGCCCAGTAATGACTCGACATCATTCGAATCCAGTTTGAGAGCACGGACAAAGTCAGCATAAGCTTCATCATACTTCTTTTTCTCCCAGTACACCCATGCGCGCTCAGCTAAAATGTCAACTCTGTTAGGAGACTGTTTTATGGCAAAATCCAATTCGGCTATTGCATCATCAGTCCTCTTCTGTTTTAGGTAAATGCGCGCTAGACCGTAGTGTACGGAAGTCTTATTCGGCTCAAGCTTCCGGGCTAGCTCCAGATCTTTTAGTGCGTTATCGAGTTGAGACGAGCGTGCATATGCATAAGCTCGAAATACTAAGTCCGTTGCATCCTTTTTGTCTCCATCCAGCAAGCTGGTGAAGATCATGATCGCTTGGTCAAAGTTCTCCGCGCTGTAAGCTACTTTTCCTCGAAGTCTAAGTACGTCTTTGTTCTTAGGGTCGAATCTGAGAGCCTGCACCAAATCAGCTAATGCCATATCGTACTTTTCTTGGCTGGAGTACAGGTAGGCTCGCGTAAGGTAAGCATGTAATGTTGGGCAGATACTGAGTGATTTATTGAGATCTGCCAACGCACCTTTCGTGTCCTTATCAACATACATCTTTATAGTTGCCAGCTTTGTGTAAACTGCTGGAAAGTTTTTTGACAGGTTCAAAGCTTCATTAAAGTAATATGCAGCCGTAGCCACTTTTCCCTGGCTAAGCTCCACGCAGCCTTTCACATAATACTCCGAAGCGTAGTGAGACTTGTTGTCGAAATCACTTAATAAGTTTGATGCCTCTGTCAGCTTGCCTGCAAGCAACAATTTATAGGCCTCTGAGGCTTTGTACAGGGACGAATATTCTGATTCGAGGCTTGTTGCTTTTTTGAAATCAGCCAGCGCATTGTCGTATTTTTCCATATAGAAATATGCGATTCCGCGCTCTTTGTAGTCTGACGCGATCGGTTCTAAGTTGATTGCGCTGGAAAGATCGTTGATGGACGCAGCTAACTTTCCTTCTTGGAGTTCAAACCGGCCTCGATTTCTATAGGGAACAGGGTATTGCTGGTCCATAGCGATCGAGTTAGCAAAATCCGCATAGGCCAAATCGCTCTTTCCGATCTCCGAATATACATAACCGCGGTAGCAATAGTTGGTTTTATCCTTCAGTAATTCAAGCGACTTACTCAAATCCAGCAGCGCACCTTGCGGATCATTTTCGATGTCAAACTTGATCCGTGCTCTATCGCCCAAGGCGGCAGGGAAGGTAGGGAAGAGCTCAAGAGTTCTGTTAAAGTCCGCCTTTGAAAGTGCATATTTTTTCTGGTTGTAGTAAATAGATCCACGAACGTAATATCCTTCTGGTAGTCTTGGATTTACTTCCAGCGCTTTTGTGACCAATCCCATCGCCTCATCATATTTTCCTTCGTCTCTTCGCTTTACGGCAAGAAGAGCTAGTTGCGATCCAGGCGGTGGCTCCCACGCCAAGACCTGAGAGGCAGGTTCAGCGCCAAGGAAAAGGATAAGAGAAAGGGAGAAAAAAACGCTCCTCTTTAACATGCTCTAGTTTCCTTCTGTTGTTTATTTTTGGGACAGGTCCGTTGACCAGGGAATCGTTTTCCATGGGCTTGAGGGATTTGACAGAAGCTTACTGTAGATCGTTTTGTAATTGTCATTGGATTTATCCTGTGGCAACCAAAATCTTCGGCCGATCAGGTAGTTCTCCCCAAGATCAGCCCACGAGGAGAAGGAATTTTGCAAGAGCCTGGCTGCTGGCATTATTTTAGACCATGCTTCCTCTTGGCTAAGGTAACTGCATAAGGTTCCCCAGCGGCAGAGAGCGATGTATCTGGCATAGTCCCAGCCCAAGAGCGACTTAAACCCCAACTTTGGACCGTATTCTCTGACGATTTTCAAACGATCTTCGAACTCAGCCCGCTCTTTGGGGTTTAAGGCATCCTTCGCCTTGGCGACAGCTGCCGAATCAGGTGCAAGCTTCACCATTTCTTCAAACGAAGACCGCGTTCCTGCGCTCATTAGGGTGGATAAGGTTTCTAAGAGATCAGCCCTTGAGGTAATGCCCCACCATTCGTAGAGCATTCTCTTTTCCGTGGCGATGTTTGTTGTGGTCGCCTCGGTGCACCAAAGCAAATCGTGACTATGTCCATTATTTTCCGTCAAAAGGGCTGTAGAAGCCAAAGCCCAGCGATGGGCTAGAGAAAGACCATTCACTTGTTGCTTGGCTGCAATACGCGTATTCGACGTGTGATCAACTGCGGCCAAACAGGGACAGTTAATTGAGAAGCCAATGGCGGTTAGAGTTAAGAAAACAGTCCACATAGGATTTGAGGAATACCGTGCATTGTATAACCGCTCCATAATAGCCCCATCTACTAAATGTATGCAAATCGGGATTCGTATTTTGCAGATCTTGTCAGGCCAAAATCGGAACCAAAACTTTCATGTGCCGTCTACTCCGTCGAAGATTGGTAGTGAATCCGAAGCGTATAAACCGGTTGTATCCGGTATGGGAAGGCGCAAGTAAAAATGGATTCTTTGAACTAAATGGTTCCCCATCAACTTATTGCTGACTTACGTCTGCTGAATACGCGGAGAATTGAGATGAATATTTTTGAGTACCTGCTGACGGACGAGCGCCACATTCAAGAAAAACTTCACACGGTCGCAGATAACTATGCTGATTGGCCGCAGCCGAAGGTTTTCGATGGCGTCCGTCATGCGATTGATTCTGTCACTGCACATGTCACTAAGGTGAACAATATTCTTTTGCGCGATCTGCCAAATGAAGCCATGGGTGGGCTAACCGCCAAATGGAAAGAACTGGCGCAGAGCATTGAAGATTCGATTGAAAATCTAACTCAGATTCACGTGGATGAACCTGGTTTTGAGCAGTTGTTTATTCACTTAAGCCGTGCGTTTGACTCTCTAGCCGGCTTCGAGCAAGAGGAACTGTTCCCTGCGCTGAAGAAGAACGCCAAAGAAGACGATATCGATCGTTGGAACGCCAATCTTGAGTCAATGGTGTTTAGCTAAGCTTTCGATCCGGTATATGCATCCGGGACCTAACAGGAGTGGACTATGAACACGAGTGAAGTTGAAACCCTCAATAACCTACTCAAAGGGGAACTCTCTGCAATTGAAAGTTACGGAGAAGCTTTGCGTAAGCTTGATGATGGTTCATACCTTCAGAACGTACTTTCCCAAGCTCAAGGTTCCCATCTTGAGCGTGCTGATAAGCTTCGTTCACAGATTCGAAATTGTGGTGGTGAGCCTGCAGAATCCTCCGGTATGTGGGGGAATTTTGCGAAACTGGTTACCTCCACCGCTGGTGGTATCGGTGATAAAGCTATTGTAAACGCGCTTGAGGAAGGTGAGGATATCGGCTCGAATGAATACGAGTGGAAGATCCTCGAAATGCACGGAGACAATCATCGCTTTGTACGCGATGAACTTTGGCCTAAGCAACAAGCTACTCACAAGTTGCTGAGCAAACTAGCACAGGCCGCAAATGGTGGCGTTTGGCCTCCGGCTCCTGAGCATCGGGACGGTTAATCATCCGGAGCAACAGAGGAGCTGTTGCGAATTCTTCACCCTATCTTTGTCGTGGGTACACGGCTTGGGTGAGGCACGCATAACTTGAATTACAAAAAGGTTTAAACAAAAGGGGCGGTGCCGAGTGCACCGCCTCTCTAATTAGTGGATTGTGACTGGGTCTGATATGACCGACGCGGCAATTGCCGTAAACTTCGTGCAAATCGAAGATCCGCTTAGCGATTAGATATAGCGAAGAAGTGCCCTGCGTGCCTGGCGCATTAGTAGATGCACTTCGTAATAATCCTCTTCTACGTCTAGCTCTTTCAGACCTTTGAGTTCTATCACTTTGCGATCGGACCATTCTCCGAATGCGTAGCATGCTTCGAAATTTTCCTCATCGCATTGAATGTATTTTTGTTCTTCGTCTTCAGAAAGGAAAACCTTCATGTGGCGCGCTCCCGATATTCTAATTTTTCCGCATCAAATTTTCTGCCACGCGTCGCCGCTGACAGAAGAGAAGAATGCCTTCAAGGCTATCTTGTATTACAGATTTAGCTGATGAATGTCCAACAAGGCAATTGGATATCGACTCCGGCTGCGGGGCGGAGTCGATATCCATGATCACAAGGTAGTGTATTCTATGGTCATTTTGCAGTCACAGTCCGGGCTTTTTAGGGACTCCACGTTAAAACAGGCGGTCCATGATGACAGAGGCTCCGATCAAACTGATCGAAGCCTCCTCCTGTACTATTTTGACGTGAAGTGTTTATCCTTGTCCGCTTTGCGTGCGCGTAGTCTGGAGGACTTTATTGGTGGTCTGACCGTCGGTAAGTATCCACGTCCCATCCTTGGACTGACTGAGGCTGAAGTTGCTTCCTTCGCTCTTCATGGCCCGTTGAAGTTCTTCCATTTTTCCTTGAGGAGTCGAGTCCTCAACAACGCAGGTCCCCATCATTTTTCTTATTTGGGCTGCTGCTTGGTCCACCGTTCTACAGTTAAGTGTGATACTCTCTGAAACGCCTGTTGCCCATGTTTTATCTCCTCCGGTATTCTGGGCAACGCTATCCACAAGTTCAAACTTACTTCCGAGCAGTGCATCTACATTTGTATTCGACTGAGCTCGTTCGAATTTTGCATTGGCCTGCCATGCCTCCTGAGAGACGCCAGCATAAACATTGTCCTTTAGCTGAGCTTGTTCTGTTGAGTCAAAATTTTCTGTTGCTTGAAAGTTATTAGCCATGCCCGTTTCCCCCAGTGGTGTTTCGATGCAACAAGACTATTCTGCATAAGCAACTAAAACGGGTCTTCCCTGGGTTCTTTTTGGGTCATAGGTTAAGTCGTGTGTTTCTCGTTAGCTGTTGAATTCTTTGCCAGTTTCCGGTCGCCCCTACAATTTCGTCATGGTGCGTGCCTGGGCCAAAATAGTTTTGCGGGGACAGTGGCCTAGCTCAAGTTTGGTTTGTAAGTTCATGGAATTCACTTTGGGCTCATTCGCAGACAACCTTAGACCGCAATCTTGCAAATTTAAGGTTTCCTCAAAGATTGCAAGTGGGCGAAATCTCGTGAAGAATGCCTTCACAAGCCGTTCTTGTTGCTGTGAGGGGCTCCCGAAACAATTGTGATCTTTCACCGTCATTTGCTTTCATTGCAGTCATTTTTTTGTAAAATACTGTGCTTGTACAAAATTTACCTTACGGAGGTATATCGCGGAGACACAACAACGCCCAACTTCTCAGAAAGGCACCAAGTCCAAAACTGGGACATAAAGGTAAGCGTTTCGTGTACCCCTCTCTTTTACGTAATCCACAAATTCTGCTGTAGAGCAGGTTTTGACAGGGGGAAAGGAACATGTTTGGACCACATCTTATTCTCGAAGCCTATGGCTGCCCAACCGAACTGCTAGGTGATCTCACAAAGGTCAGTGAAGTCCTGGATGAATATCCGAACCAGCTCGAAATGACCAAAATCATGCCGCCATACGTTTTCAGATACTCTGGCACGGTGCCGGACGATTGGGGAGTTAGCGGGATTGTGCTCATCGCGGAATCTCATATCTCCATACATACATTCGCAGAGAAGGGCTTTGTTACCCTCGATATCTTTTCTTGCAAAGATTTCGATGTTGACGCAGCAATTGCCTTCTTCCAAGAAAAGTTCAAGCCTGAGCGCATTGAAAAGCAGCTCCTCATGCGTGGTCGCGAGTTTCCTCGCAGCGCCCCGCGTGCCGCTCAAATTGTTGAGCATGAGCGCCTGCGCCTAGCCGCAGCGAACTAAGCGAAGCTACGAAACGCTATGGGCGGGGTCTTTCGGCTCCGCCCATTTTGCGCTTTTAAATGCGCACACACCGGCCGGTTGCGATCAGCACAAATATCTGGCTTTCAATCGGCTTTTGTCGGGCGATTGTAGCCTGTTAACTTGCAGTGAACTTGCGGAGAAGACAGAGTTAGCCTTGCTAGATTAAGCTGCATTCGTGGATCGAGAGAGGGGGACGGTGATGCTCGAGTGGAATGCAGAAGATAAGGCAGATGACCTACTTAGTTTGGCGGACAAGGTTATCTCTGCTGAGAGAGCTGTCGAGAAAGCTGACGCTTACCAAGCCTTGTACAAGGAGTGGTGGACCCTGCCATGCGATAAAAAACGAATTGTTGCTTACGAGCTTGATGGGAAAGATATGAAATCTGAAAAATACAACGGCAACCTCACAGCTAAGTTTAAGTATGAGGATGGCGAAATCCCGGAGTTGAATTTTTATTGGGGCAAATCAAGCAGCAGTGGCATGGGAAGCGTTCATTTAACTGACCAAGTTACTATTGAGGATCCCTTTGACCGCTGTGTATTTTGGTAATTCAAACAAAAAAGCGGAACGTTTAACGCTCCGCTTTTCACTTTAGCCTGGCCGTCTCTTAGTGGGGGATCGCATCCGGAGTCGCGGCTGTGCTTTCCGGGGCTGACCAAGTGCCCGTCTCATTGTTGTCTGCCGGCTGGAGTCGTCCACCGATTTCGCCTGCTGCCGCTTCTTCAGCGTTCGGAGGTGGAATGATAGCTTTGCTCGCTGCTGCAGTTGTGCTTTCTGTTTCAGAAGGCTTTGCTTCGGCAGTGGTTTCAGCTGCTGTAGCGTCGGGCTGGGGTACTTCTTTTTTGCTTTCTGGAACCAGGCTTTGAACCGGTTTTGCAGCTGGGAGCTTGGACGCTGTTGCTTGCGGTGCTGCTTGCTTTTCATCCTTATGGAATGGATTCAGTTTGCCAAATCCTTTACCCATTTTGCTCATGCCAGCCATTGGAGCTGAAGCCAATTTCTTGGCTGAACCCATCCCGATTCCGAATTTGAAACCACCACCATTTTGTGCTGCTGCACTCGCTGTTGCTGCATTCTGAGCTGCGCCTTTCTTCTCTTCCGCTACAACGGATTGCGCCGCAGCATCGAGATCCTTCTCAGCAGAAGTATCAATTCCTGGTTTCAAATCCTGACTGTTTTTTGCTTCAGCCTTCATCGCTTCTGCATCTTTCTTCTCCAGTTCTAGAATCTTGGATGGAACTGGAGCTTTAGCAGCTATTTTGGCATCTTTGTTTTCTTTGGACGCATCCGACTTTACCGCAGTGTCTTTCTGTGCCACCGCCTTCGGTGCATCATCCTTGTCTCCGCCAAATGGGTTGAGTTTGCCCAATCCATGTCCGAGAGCAGCCATGCCTGCTACCGGAGCCATCACTAATTTCTTGGCGCCGTCGCCACTATCGCCGACTTTGCTAGCCGTTTTTTGAACGCCATGTCCAATCATCTTCGGAAATGCCATCAAGGCACCGCCTGCTGATTGTGCTCCGTCCCAAACTTTTCCGCTGGCACCAGCGATCTTATCGCCCATTCCGGAGCCGCTTTCTTTGACCTTTTCGCCAGTGTTTTTGAAGCCTTCGGTTACTTTTCCACCGACCGCGACTGTGCTTTCTTTCATCTTGGACCCAGCCGCTTTGAAGCCTGTGCCGATCTTAGCGAAGCCTGAACCTACTGATTTTGTGCCGTTCATCATGCCGGTGCCGAGCGCGCGGGTGCTCATCTTTATGCCGTCGAGAAAACCTTCGGACGCCTGAGGACCTTCGTCCTGTGTTTTCAAAGCTGTTTGTGGTTTCGGTGCTTCAGGTTTGGCGGCTGCTGCTACCGGCTCAACCTTTTTAACTGGGCGTGGGCGCTCGTTAATGACGACTGATGCTGGCACCGTTTCTATGCTTCTGCCTCTGGGCTCTGGATCGACTGCAGCAGCAACCTTTTTGACCTTTGCCTTATTCTTTTTATTCTTCTTGGCCGCCTCTGCCTCGCGTTGGGCTCTGGTGGGCGCCTGGATGTATGCATAGGGATCGAGTGCAGATGAGGCTCCTGCCAGGGCAACTGCATTTCCGCTTAGCAGTATCGTTGCCAGTAGGGGCATCGTCACGTTTGCAACTTTCATTCCTCGTACTCCTTCCAGAAATCAAGCATCACTTTTATAGCATAGGAAAGCGGGCTACTTTTCAGGTCTAAGCTGCTTGTTAAGTCGCCGCAAACGCTTGCCAAGCAATGCTTCATAGGATTTCAGCAGAAGCATAGGAAGTTTATAAGCAACTGACATCCATGAATTGGGGCGTTTTTCTAGCCATTTTGCGTATATTCGCCACTTTCCAAGTGCCAAGGCGCGCCTTGTCAGGTGGAGCGATCTCCTGTACGCGCAGTACTTGAAAAGTTCTGGGTAGTAGAAATTCTGCCGTTTTTCTACCGGGCGCCAGGCTGGTAGAAATTCTGTCGTTTTTCTACCAATCGAGATCAGCTTCAGACGACCAAGAGCTGGGTAGGATTCTTGGGTAGGATGGTCTGCGAAGCTTAGAGGGTTCAAAATGAGAAGCGACAGTGAAATTAAAGCCAAAGTGGTTGAACTTCTTGAACTTGAAGGTGACGATCGCTCTGAGCTGATTCGGGCAATGGATTCTCTCGACACAAAAGCTTTGCAGATGGCTAAGTCACGAGCCCACTCGGTGCGAGGTATGCTGTCCGCTTTGTTCTGGACATTGGGATATTCATTCTCTGATATTCGCACTCAGCTTGTGGAACCATCTTTGGTGCGCGGTGAGTCTGACGACGAGGAGCGCGAGGCGTAAAAGCAGCACCTCATGTGAAAGCGGAAAGCCAGCCAACCGGCATTCCTCTTAGCGTCCGTGCTTTATGAACATTTTCTGATAATTGGCTTAGGGTAAATCCTATACCGGCTACCACGCAGGTATGGAAACTTAGATATTAGTTTCCTGCACACAGAGACTACCTACTGGACGCAAGCTTGAGGAGCGCGCTCGCCGTGCTCTAATTGACTCCACTCAGTTCGTCACGCGAGCTTCGGCGCGACGGCCTGCTTGCGTCCAGCACTTTTCTCCTGGTCAGATTTTCAAGGTGGTCTTCTGGATCGCCGGCATCTCCGGCCGGCTTCAATCCGTATGCAGAATAGTTTGGCGGCTGGCGGGATTTGCAGATAATTGCGGGGCACTTTTATGTTTACCACCAAAGATGTTGTTCGTCTTTCCGATCGTTGGTTTGATCACAGTCATCCAGATGCGATAAGTCGCCAGAGCCGCTTGCAGAGCTGTGTGGTGCTAGTGACTGTGTTCCACGTGGTTATGTCAATTGCATTTGCCAAAATCGATGAATTTGAACGAGCCCGTGCACCCAAACGCGTCGTCACTAGTGAATACGCCTTTGAGTTCATGATCGCGCCAGCTGAACTGAAACACGTCATACCTGTCCCAAAACCTGTCACCCTACTTCCAGGTAAGGAGCAGGAGACGGGGGGACTTACTGGAGCGCGACAAGGTTCAAAAAATGAGGCAGCTCCAATTTTGAAGGATGATACCTCTGCTCAGAATGTAGAGAAAATTGCTCTAAATACGTCCAGGGTTTCCAATCCCCTAATCTCGCAACCATTAGATATTCCATCTATGCAGCCACGCCCAATAAAGAATGAGCAGTTGCTTGCTAGTTCGCCTACAGGTCAGCAGATAAATGAAAGGGTTGATGCTGCTGCTGCTCGTGGTATTGAATTCGGTGGCGCCGGACAGGAGGAAGAGGGAGCCGGAAACAGCGACGGTCGAGACGGTGAGCAAGATGGCGGCGGTGATGATGTTCTCGCGCCCAGCAGTCCAATTCCTGAAAAGGTCGCCCCTAGTACTCCTCAACAAGTCCTGATTAACGTCGCACCATACAGGAAGCAAATGCTAATTAAGCTCTCCCAGGAATGGGACGCGCCTACTACAAAACCAGTCAGAGTAGTACTTCTTATCGACATCGCTAATGATGGCAGCTTGCTCTCTGCTGCAGTGGTCGAATCGAGTGGAAGTAAGAAAGAGGATCGCAGAGCGCTAGACGCGGTTCACAGAACAACCTTCGATCCCTTCTTTCCAGAAGCCCTGTTCCAACTCAAGAAACATTGCGTCTTCAAGATTGATCTGCGCAATTACACTGAATAGAGGTCAAAAATTCCAGGTTCATCTTCGAGGAGTGTGGACGATCCAATCGGCCAGGCGAGGTCCTTGTGGACGATACCTGAACATAAACCTCTCTCGCTCTAAACCAACTTTCTTAGCAGCTTTGGAAGCAATGTTTGGATCTTCTTTTTGATCCGTTTCAAACCGATCTCGGGGATAGCCTTCTGGAGGGCTTGTGGGATTGTCTCCGCCACTTAGGGCTACAACAACACTTTTGTATTGAGGTAATTCATCCATGACCGTCGAAGCTTTTCCAAGCCCCTTGCCGTCATGACCGAAGTGACCACCGCCTCCGAAGACGACCATGCGTGATGATGGGTCATCCTTCAGTGCTTTATCTATTTGCGCAGCCCAAACCTTGGAGCGCCAGGTGTCAGTCAAATCCTCAAATTTCTTGGAAGAGTCTGAGAGGAGTGTTTTGAAATCATATCCCGTTTCTTTGAGGTATTTGAGTGCGTCCATCATCTCCTTGGCGCGTTCGTCACCGTATTTTTCTTTAAGATGATCGCTTAGTTCCTTGCTACTCTCATCTTGCGAAGACTTGTCTGATTCTGCGAACTTTTTCAGTAGTTCCGGATTCTCTTCGCGTAATTTTTCCGTTGCCTCTTTTGCGGAAGCAAATTGCTCTTGCGACCACGACGGCTCTAATCCGACAACCTTAGCACCAGCATCTTGCGCTGCTTCCATCATTTTGACGTATCTGTCGGCTGACTCCTTGCTACCAAGACCTTTGGCAAGATAGTCCACCAGTTTTTCTCTTTGTTCCTTTATCTTCTCATCGGAACTGGGATCTTTTCCGCCATCCTTAGCCTCGCTTCGAAGCTTCAAGAAGTCGCCACCATCCTTGGTGTCTAACTTCTCGGGCAAAAATTCGAAGCCAACATGCTTGACTGGTGGCTTCATGTCCTTCATCTGAGTGATGGACTTGATAAACTCTTCTTTCGACGCTTTTCCCAGACCATGGTCACTAAAATCACCAATCGCCATCAATCGAGTATCTTTGTCCCACATCTTCTTGTAGTCGACGTCTTCTTTGTGCTTTTCGATGTGGTCGGCGACCCTGTCTAGATCTTGATCCCCCGGATTCAGAGCAGCCGCGCTTTCACTTTTCGGCAAAAGCGACTCTGTCAGTAATTTTGACTTCTCGCCATGTGCGGGGTTCTCGGGTTTAGCTTGGACATCTCCCTTGTGATCATCTATGGAAAGCTCTGGCAAAACTTTGTCTTTTACTAGATTTGCTGACTTCTCCGCTCGATTCTCATTTTGACTGCGTTCTGATTCGCGAGTATATGGACTTGCGGTCGCAGCTTTGCTGTCACCGCGAACCTCGTCGCGAAAATGTTCTTCAGCTCGAGTTTGTGTTTCTGATGATGCACTGCTGGAGCTTTCACCTGACTCTTTTCGAGTAGGCTCGCCCTTTTCGGTATCCTCTGCCATTTGCGTTCCATTAGTAAAATTGGACAAGCGGATTCGAAGTGAATCCGGAATTGACCTGGTGTGTTCGTCGTTCATTATTATGGATTGCCAAGAAACAAAAATGTGTGAATGTGCAGTTTCACCCAGTAAAATGCGTAATTTACCTGAGCCCAAGGTGAGGATCAGGCACTCATTGCTTACATTTCGCCTGATTGACATCTTTTCAATCGTGGAAGAACCCTATAATGTATTGGTTGCTATCGGCAATTGGGAGTGAATATGTCCGAAACTGTGGGAAGCCCCTACTGGCTCGTATTCTTGATGGGTATTTGGGTAGTGGCACTGCTTGGCTTGGGAGCTAAAGCCGTGTTTTATGATGCTAACAAGGCTGACCAGTTCGACGAGTAAGCCTGTTGTAGCCAAATGCTAACAAAACTTTGAGGCGCCGCGGAACTACTGTTCACGGCGTTTCTTGACTATTTCCACAGAGCATGGCGCATGGGCCACAACAGCCTGCGACACGCTCCCCAGCAGGAATTTCTCAATACCTGAACGACCGTGCGATCCCATAATGATCAGGTCAGCATGCCAGTCGATGGCGGTCTGGATAATCGTCTCCTTTATCCTGCCTTCCTTCGTTTCTGCTTGGACCTTGTCCATACCGAACTTGTCGGAAAGCTGTTTTGCTGAGCGCGTTGCGTATTCTCGAGCGTGCGCTTCGAGAGTTTGTCCGTATTGCACGGCGTCACCGACAGCGGCAGAGTCCCAACCGGCATAATCCGGGTGAAAAGGCTCAACAACAGTAAGAATGAGGAACTCGGTGCCAGTCGGCCATGGACGGTTCATCACATTGTCGAGCGCTGTTGCTGAGTGATGGGAATCATCAAGTGCTAGCATGACTTTCATTTCGCTGTTCTCCATGGAGTTCATCGTATGCATTCCTCGTTTTCTACTCTAGGAAAGGAGTTGAGAGGGGCAATTGCCCGCGGCGAAACTCCAAGCACTTAGTTAGTTGACATCGATCTGAACGACAAGTTCCATATCAATTGTAGGACGAGTTTGGCGGATGCTAAAGGCATTTCTGTTGGCCAATCCAGCTCTGATGAAATTCGGCAGTTGGTCTGAGTATTTGATTGTTAGTTTTTGAAGTAGTGAACTTGGCTATCTGCATCGCGACTTGATTCAAATAGGACTTTCTTATTATCGCCGCTGATTGCTTCGATGAAGCTTCAAATGAAGGTTCGTGGGCTAAGCGATCAGTTGATTCTGTTTCCAAAGCTTTTCGGATTCAACAGTCATATTGCGATCGAAATCATTTTGGAAGGTCTTGTGCGAACACTCAGATTCTCGTTCAAGAATTATTTTCAAGCATCTTGCACCCCATCATGATTGCGCGAACTTTCGCGACTTTGGTGAAGTTCCAGGCATCTTCATCCATTATATCTTTGCGAGCATGCTGTAATATGGTCGCAACTACATCACAGTCGCTGAGGCTCATAACCGTTGAATAATTCGGACAGCAATCAGAGCTCAGAGCGTATTTTGCAACTAAGACAGCAAATTGATCGACTTGACGAGCAAATTAGTAAGCTGCTTCTGCAACGCTTCGAAATCGCGGTCGCCTTGGGGAACTTAAAGAGCGAGGCCGGATTGCCGGTCAAGGATGCACATAGGGAAGAGGATGTGCTCGAAAGAGTATCGGCAAGCCTTTCCAGTTCTCCGCTTTCCACTCGCGTCCTGAAACTTTACGAAAGAATTCTTCAGGAATGCCGCGATGCGCAAAACACATAGCCGCCTGATGCATTAGACTGTACATTCACTCAGCTTAGCGTCCGGCTAGGCTCCTTCAAGGAGTCATTATGAACACTTCGAATAACACAGAGCGGCAGCAGTCCGATTCTGACTCATCCGCGCCGCGCCGTGCAGGTAAACCGGGCGGGGGCGATCGGAAGCGCAGCGGTGGCGGTGGAAAACCCAGAGCTGGTGGTGGTGGTGGAAGTAGAAGTCGTGCTGGTGGCGGAAAACCCCGTGCAGGCGGTGGAGGCGGCGGCGATAGACGGCGCACCGGAGGTAGCGGTGGCGCTGGGAAACCGCGAGCTGGCGGCGGTAGCGACGACAGACGCCGTACAGGCGGTGGCGGTGGTGGTAAACCGCGAGCCGGTGGCAGCGGGGAGAATAGAAGACCTTCCGGAGCCGAAAGCGGTGATGATAGACGGCGAACGGGCGCTTACGGAAAGCCGCGAGCAGGTGGAGATGGAAGCAGAACTCGCACTGGTGCTGGCGCCAGATCGCGCGCAGGAAGCGGGTCCGATGAGCGCGGTTGGCGATCCGGTGAAGAATCGGGCGAGCGCAGACCACGACGCCCGGCAGGTCAAGGAGCCCGCAGCGGCGGCGCTGGCGATCGCAAAGGGCGCAGCAATTCTGCTGGTGGACGTGAAAGAAAATATGACGACAACAATCGCCGCCCCCAGTCCGAAGATCGCTACGGGCAAAAACGAGATCAAGGCGATACCAGGCGTAGAAGTTATAGAGATCAAGGCGAGAATCGAGGCTATGAAGATCGCCCTCGACGTCCAAGAGCGGAATTCGATTCGGAAGAAGGAGGCGAAGAGAACTTTCGTCGCTCACGCCAGGATGCTGACAGCGATGAGAGCTCAGTTGAATCTTCCAGTGAAGGAGCACCGACGCAGCGTCGCGTCAGAAGCACCTATACTGGTGGCAAGCAAACCAGCTCCAGAGAAGAACGTTCAGGCGGACGGCGGGGTGGTGATGATTTCCGTCGTGGTGGACAAGACAAAAAGCGGGAACCTGCTAATGTTCATCTAAGTATAAATCAGCGATTCGTGGAGCTTGCCGAGGATATTGCTGCGCAATCAGACATGGATGTGCAAGCCTATCTCGAAAGATCACTCGTATTAGTTATCAAAGCCCACGCCGAGAAGCTGGGCATATCGACCAAGAAAAAACTGGTGACTGAGTTCAAAAATACCAGTACTGAAATTCGCACACGCACAAGCGGACGCCGTCCAGATCTTGATCGCGACCGATAGAAATTCAGCCTAAATCCTGACAAACGATTCTAAGTTCGATACAAAGATGACGCCATCGCCGACGTCACCTGTTTCAGCTGTCTGCTTGATCAAAGCTACGACTTCTTCGCAACGCTCGTCAGCAAGTGCGATATCTAAGCGTAACTTAGTCGTTAGATAGCCGCTAAGATCCCAGTCGCTTTCGAGATCTTCTTGTCCATATCCGCGAACGTCACTGACTGTGAGCCCACCGACTTGGGCTCGCATCAATGCAGTGCAGACCTTGTCGAATTTGTCTGGTTGGATGATAGCGGTGATTAGTTTCATTGCTATCCACCATTAATAACAATGTCAACCGTCATATCTGCTGGCTTCACATAAGATGATGGTTTTTCTTTCCAAAGCAAGATGTGACACTGTGCAGGAACATCTTTTAGCTTTATCGCGGTTAAATCGTCGGGAGTTCCTGTCAAATCATTGCATGCTGGAGCGCAGGACTTAGTTTGCCCAATAGCTTGCCCGATCGGTTTCACATCGGAAGAGTACTTTTGCAAATTCTTGCTTTTGCTAGCATCAATATATATGTAATTGAAGCCGAAGTCTCTGGCGTTGTATGCGTTCAGGTTGAACGCCAAATTCGAAATCGGCCAATTCCCCGTCATCATGGATTTCAACATGTTGTAATGCGGCATGATGTTGTAGACGATTTCTTCCCTTGCTTCTTTCGGAAAAATTTTGATGGATGCCGGCAGTAGATAAGTGGGAAACACATTTGCGAAGTCATTTCGCGTTGGAAAGCGATTCGAAGCCGGATTAAGTTTCTCGGCATACCACTCGGGCGCAACCAGCATATAGGGATTGCCAAAAAACGCGCTCTCTCTTGATGGACCGTCGACCTTATCCATTCCTTGACCGAACAAAAATCCCTTGAGTGCCCACCAGCTTGCTTTGTCATCGATTTGAAAAAGATCTGCACTGGGAGAATACGGTGCTTTTACCAAATTCGCGTGGGCATTAGCCGCCTTTGTACGCATCTCAAAGAGGCTCGCTTTGGTTTTGCCGTTGTAATTAGCTAAGCCTGAAGGTTCTATTTGAATGCTTTCTGGTACCTTGCTGTGAAAGCCTACGTCGAGCTCGTTTTTCGGGCTCTCACCGCCTCCGCAGGCAGTCAAGCTTATACTAAATGCCACTGCCATTAAGGTGCAGCTAATTTGCTCTGGTATTGAAATCTTCATTGCGCCTCTCCATACGCAACCGCGCTTTACAACAGGCGTTGCACATGGCTATAGTACAACGCAATGGACGTATAGTGAATGCACTTAGAATTCTATTGTTCGACTGAATTTCGAACACGGTAAATGGAGCCTAGTCCAAGCAGTGCAAAAAGTGCCACCAGCCTTGCGCCGATGCGTGGAATATCTCCGAAGCTTGGAATTTGCAAAATTAGAGCCGCTGTCAGGCTTCCTACTATCAGATCGGCAATGAGCAAATGATTTGCCCTGGTATGTAGTTGTGGCAGTCGATGAATCCGTAAAATTGCATTGAGCGAGTTCCCGAGAAGTAGTACCACGACGCTAAATCCAGTCAACATAGCAGCCTGGAAGAGGGCGTTCAGCAAAACTCCGAGTGGCCATCCGATCTCTGTCAGGAAAATCGATCGGGTCAAGATGGTCCAAATGACAGCAATCAGTCCGCCGGTGCCAAAACTTTTCCAGAAGTTAGCGTGACACTCCTTTGTCGCTTCTTTCATCTTTTGGGGCAATAGCCAGGAGCAGACAAAGCTAATCAGGCAGATGAAGAGGGCTGAGGCAATAAAGCCTTGCGGCTTCTCAGCCCATGCTCGCCATTGCATCATTGGTCTGAATTTACGTTCCATCGCATTGTGGGGAACGATAATGTCTCTAATGAAGGGCTTGTCTTTTAAGTAATCATAAATAGGGCCGTTTGGAGCGCTGGGATCTTCTTCAAGAAATGCATAGAACATTGTCTTGTTAGCTTTCCCTTTGTTGTTGTCTGCAAAGTCATTACTTGCCTCGACATTATTAGATTCGGCAGTGCTGGCATCCTTTTCAGTTCTATCATTTGAGATTGCTTCTGGGGCGCTGGTATCGGAAGCGGTGCTTGTCGTTTTTGCCGAATCGAAGAAATCCTGAGCATAGGCGCTGCCTGATAGGAAACCCATCAGGATGATGGACAGCAGCAGCAGATTGCGCTTTTGTATTTTGTACATCAACTTATGCTCTCGGTCCTCTCGGCTGATTTCAATAAAACCTGCAGTCCACACAATCCAATTAGTCCCACGCCCCAAGATAGCCAGCCTTGTATCGAGTCAAACGGAAGCAGAGCGAAAAACACTACGCCGGCTGCGGCTCCGATCGGTAAAAGCAAATCTGCCTTCTTTGGTTGGCTCAGATACACTGATTGCAAAATACTTTGCGTAAGTTTTTCCGAAACATCAAATTGCGGCAAGCTCGCCATTGTTTCAATAATGGTTTCGTGCTGTTTTGCAAATGCGCTGCACGAAATACATGTCTCAACATGCTCGCTGCTTCGCATATTCTCGTTTTCGCTAATAGAGTGGCCGCTTTCTCGACGCGCATAGTAATCGCGAAATGAATCACAGTCGAATTTTTCTTCTTGCGTTTCCATTGTTTTCCACCCAGTGTCGATCATAACATTAATAGGATTCTGGTCCACAGTTCTCCACCACTTAACTGTGCAAGGTTTCCTTCTCCACCAGCATTTTGCGTAGCTTTTCGCGAATCCGAAAGAGCAGTGATTTGATACTGCTTTCAGTTTCATCTGTTATGTTAGCGATATCTGCATATGGCAAATCATGCTGATATCGTAAAACAAATATTTGTCTTTGCCTGACTGGCAATGATGCAATTGCTTCTGCCAGATTCGCTTGACAGATATGCAATTCTACTTGCTCCTCCAGACGTTCCTTACTGGAGGGCTCTGCATGCGGATTCTCTTCCAGCATTTCTTCCAACGATGAAGCCGCTTTGCCCCGACTGTCTCGAATGTAATTGAGAGTGGTATTAGATGCTATCTTCAGTAACCAAGGCTTAAATGCCGCATTTCCCCTAAATGTGGCTAAGCCTTTGTATGTTTTCAAAAAAGTTTCCTGCGTCAGGTCGGCGGCAGCTTCGTGGTTCTGGACCATCTGAAAAATGACGTTGTAAACTAGCTTTTGATATCGACGCAAGAGGATCTCAAAAGCCTTCTGATTTCCTGCCAGACTAAGGCTTATCAGCTTTTGATCTTCTGATGCTTCTAAATCGCGTAATGTCAAACGCTCGTCTCCAACCAACAGCGATTTTAAATTGAAGTCCTTTTCAAGTCTGATCGCCCACTGAGTTCCAAAGTTTAACAAAGCCATTGATGATTCTCCAGGGTTTCACATGACAGGAACCGGACGAGGTGTTGAGTCCTCGCCCGGTCGTGGCTCCTCTCAATTCTCCGTTTCGCTAAGTAAACTTACATGGTTGCGTAACTGCCCCAGTTTACGAGGGCTCATTCCGCCAGTTATTAGTTCCGAAATTCTGTTGTGAATTTTTTGCCTTTGTTCAGCGCTCAGAATGTGCCGAACTTGAAGTGCTGCAGCAAGTCGCTGATCACTGATTTTTTGTTTCAGGCTTCGCAGGTCGGATACCTGCTTTTTGATGTCTTCATCGCTGGTTTTTTCGTTGTTCATCATCGATGAAAGCTCCAGCAGCCCCTGTCTGAATTGTTCGCGGTCAGGACGTGTTTGCTCCTGGGTGTCAGCCATTATTTTCGATATCTTCTCTCGCTGCTCGCTTGTCGCATCGATCCGATTGAAGAACCGTTTGCTGACGAACTTTCGGAGCGCTGTCTCGAATTCTTTGTCGATTAGAGGAGCCGCCGTCGGGGTGCCTGCAATCGTTGGCTGAATGCTTCCCGCAACGGTTGGCAGCAATAAAAGGGCTGCTAGCGCGGTCATCTTAGCTTTATTTCCAAATTTCATGATCTTTCTCCAATTTTTGCTTCATTTCCGGAGGGAGAGTAGATTCCATCCGGGATTTCAGGGATTGAACTCATTTCTCAATCGCTTCTGAAACTCATTACACAGCGTCCCAAAAAAGGTTTCGTGGGCTAAGATTAAATCTCTAAAGTGCCGACATCCGGAATCGGTAGGCGGATGGAAGCACTCGTCTACGGACTTAATAAGCTCGGAGCAAATTTTGAGTTCGCGATTACACCTTTTCAAGTATCTTTTGCTGATCGGTCTTTGTTCGATAGTTGGTGCTTGCGGTGGCGTGAGTGAGCCTGCTCATAAATCGCCCGCTCAGCAGCAGCATATTGGACCGGCTGCTAGCAGTAGTTCCGAGGAAGTTCTTCCGAGACCGGAGAGCGAGATTCAACAACTAATAGAAAAAATGGCGAAGGATGCCGATAACACGGTAGTTGATGGTTGGTTTTTTGGACAGGAGGCAAGGCTGCTGAAGTCATTCTATAGAAAGGTTGAACCAGCAGACAAAGCCAAGTTCGCAGTTGCGTATCACAAGTGGATTCGCAGCAAAAATCAAGACATGGTTCGAAACTTCGAATCATATGTTCCATACTCGCAGCGAGCATCTTTCGCGCGTGATTGGTGGTCAAAGGAGAATCCGCGCTTTTTGAAGCAGGAAACAAAATACCAAGTGCTTTGGATGCATGAATCCATTGAGGATGCAGGTGAGCTATGGTGGAGAGCCGTTGAGAAGCTGAGGGAAAGTCCTGTCAGCTCAATGGAAGTACTAGCTCACGACGAAGAGCAAAAGATGGTTTCGAAATTCATGGAGTCGTCGAGATCCCCGCACGGTTCTATTTCCGATCAAATTTGGAAAGCAACTCACAAATAGATAGCAACGCGCATAACCTTCGATTGAACAAAGCTGGAGTCGGTCCGCAACCACACTAGACGAATTGCTTGGTATCAGTTACGCTACCATCCCCGGTTTCAACGATCTTGACACAACGTCCTCCGGGGTCATAAGTGAACATTCGATGAGTCATTCATCAGAACCAATATAGCCAAGAATCGGTCTTAGAGTCAGTTCGGCTCCGTAAGGATCACGGTTGAAGCGATTGTGTTATTTCGTATCACAAATTCTTCTCCAGCTCCCTTGCATCATCGAATTTACCATTTTCATGTTTAACCTTGACCAGCTCTCTAAGTACAAAAAGGACATTCGGCCCGCGCTGGTTGATATCTTTCATAAGCCCATAAGCTGTTTCGAGATTCTTTTCTGCACTTCTCTTATCTTTCTCAGCTATATTGACTTTGGCTAACGTCGCATAGGCCAAGGCCTTTTCTGAGTCTGCAATCTGGTTCTGATCAGCAAACTCAATAGCATGTTTTACGTGGTTTATAGCTTCCTTGTAATCTCCCATCGCCAGGTAAGTGGCTGCCTCCTCTGTTAGATTTTTGAAGGCATTTGTCACTGCCACTTTCCCTCTGCGCGGGTATCTGTTGAAAGCATCAAGGGCTTTCTCGTAATACAAGAGCGATTCTTTGAGCTTTCCCTGCTTTCTCAGGCAGTCGGCAAGATTGGCGTAATTGTATTCAAGGGCGATGGTATTGCCTTTCTTATTTACTTCGATCGCCTGCTTAAATGATTTTTCCGCGTCAGCGTATTGTCCGTCTTTCAAAAATGCAAGGGCCAGGTCGTTCAAAACATGAGTCATGTTATGGTCATCCGGTTCGAGCAAGTCCGAGCAAATCTTGTATGCTTCAAGGCTGAGCCTGGTCGCTCGATTGCTTTCACCAGGCATCAAAAGATAAGTCTTAGACAAATTGTCAAGGCATGCTGCATAGACAACGCTGTGCTTTCCCGCCTTTGCACATTGGAAAAGAGCTTGAGTTCCAAGCGCAACAGAGCCTGCGTAATTGCGATTTATATCTCTTTGTCGTGCTGATTCTTCCATGAGAGCCTTTGCATGAGGTGTCGGAAAAGAGCCGCCTATGATCTGATCAAGTTCATTCTTTAGCTTCTTCTGCAGTTCTATGTCGGTTACTTCTGCCAGCTTGATACGCAAACGAAGAGTCGCCAATTTGCTTG
Organism: Candidatus Obscuribacterales bacterium; assembly: GCA_019747875.1. Classification (GTDB taxonomy): domain Bacteria; phylum Cyanobacteriota; class Vampirovibrionia; order Obscuribacterales; family Obscuribacteraceae; genus JAIEPM01. The sequence goes on along the minus strand of JAIEQI010000188.1, from coordinate 46,938 downwards.
GACTCTGGGGTCCTTGCGGGATTTCCAGAATACTTGCAATTTTAAGAGCGGAATCAGCATCTTTATATTTTTTCAGCGCAAGAGACTCTGCAGCTTGTGAATTGAAATAATTAGCCATTGCTACGCTAATAGGTAGCTGATAAAGCCATAATGAAAAGCAAAGAGCGCATAGCAGAGCTGCACATGTTGCTCCCGCCATCCATTTGATTTTAGTGCGGCTCGCAGAAAGCAGTTGAATATCTAAGTGTCCGCCGCTGCGGACCGACTCGAGGTCTTTTTGCACATCGCTTGCAGATGAATACCTATGACAAGGGTCTTTCTGCAAACACTTAAATACTACTTTTTCAAGATCGGGGGATATTTTCCTTGCTAACTTTTGCTTGGCAAATTCTTTAGGCTCGGCATGTAGGTGCGCTTGCAAGTATGCAAGAACACTGTTTTCAGAGAACGCAGGTTGTCCTGAAAGCGTTTCATACATTATGCAGCCGAGTGCATAAATATCGCTTCGCTGATCTATTGTCTGACCTTGCCATAGCTCTGGTGACATATATGGAGGGCTGCCCATAATGTCACCTGTCGCCGTCAGCTTGTCTTCAGAGCTTGAACTTTCAAAAAGTTTTGCAAGACCGAAATCGAGAATTTTGCATTGCGTTTCCCCTGCTTCTCTTGTCAGAAAAATGTTCGCTGGTTTCAGGTCACGATGAATTAAGCCGAATGCATGAGCATATTTTAGTCCCTCCGTTACTTGCAGAAAAATTGCGATTGCTTCCTTCTCGGGAACCTGCCTCTGCTCTTTAATCAGGTCCGCTAAACTGGATCCTTTAAGGAACTCCATCGCTATAAATGGAACCGGCAGCAGCCCATAATCAATCGTTCTGATAATGAAGGGGCTTGAAATTTGACTGAGTACTGCCGCTTCCTGGGCGAATCTCTTTAGCCTGGTCTGGTCCTGTGACAGGTGAGTATGCAGTATTTTTATCGCTACATCGCAATTGAGCGTGATGTGCAAAGCCCTGTAAACATTGCCCCATCCGCCTGAGCCAACAAGCTCGTCTACTTTATATCTTTCATTCAAAATCTTCCCGATTAGCTGCGTGCTATCTTGCATTTTTCACCAACTGTGAAATTCAGCTGCGCGATCTACTTCTTTAATATACCCGCCTGCATAATCACACTGCGCAAAGGGATCCTAATTCGAAGCAAAATTAGGGTGATAGTCTCTTTCCCAAATCATTTGCTTCGGCAAACTTTCCATTCTTGCGCTTAATTTCGACCAGGCTCAGGAGCGTGTATCTTACACTTCGGTCGGACGGATTCATGAAATTACGCTTTTCGTTACGCTGAATTGATGTTTCATTCATGAGAATTTCAAGGCGCTTGCCTGGGAAAAAGGCACCGATACCAGCTTCCTGCGCAAAACGCTTTGAACGCGTTTTGTCTGTAGCAAGATGTGCATGGAGTACTTTTACGGCAAGATCAATATTGAGCGTCAAATGCAAAGCTCGATAGACGCTTCCCCAGCCGCCAGAGCCAATAAGTTCAAGCATCCGATATTTTTCATTCAAAACTTTGCCAATCAAGGGATCTTTTGAGTCGCCAGGTTCTTTTATTGCTTGATCTTCCTGTAAGCTGTGATCTGGCATACTTATTGGCGTATCGTCTCTTTCTAAGACTATGAACGTTTATTTTACAGACATTTGAAGCATAATGCAGCTTAAAGGGTATTCCATTTGAACGAATGTCTGCATGCCACTTGAAGGCGTCTTAAATGATTGATCCAGTGCAAGAAAACAAGAATGAGCTAATTAACAAGTCTGACAGTGTGGCTTTGATCGATCCTCTTCTTGGCGTTACATTGGCGAACCGGTTTCGAATCGATGAATTGATCGGAACGGGCGCTTCAGGAAGTGTGTATCGTGCGTTTCACCTAACTCTTTCGTGCGAGATCGCCGTTAAAGTTTTGCACTCTCATCTGGCGAATGATCCCAAAAAGCGCGCTCGCTTTGAGCTCGAGGCACGGTCGCTGAATGAGGTAAACAGCCCTTACGTTGTAAAAGTATTGGACTATGGAGTTAAGCCCTCTCCTTTTATTGTAATGGAGTATTTTTGCGGACAGACTCTGGACCGTGTAATGAAGACGCGTGGTTGTTTTTCAGCTGATGAGGCCGCTACGTTGTTCTTGCAGCTGGCCGAAGGTTTGCAAGCCGCTCACAAAGTGGGATTAATTCATAGAGATCTCAAGCCATCGAACATCATAGTTAATATGGATGCCGATGCTATCCAGGTACGAATTCTTGACTTTGGCATAGCGAAACTTCTCGATGATGTAGGTGGCAGCAGCAATACGTCAAAGCTAACCAGCACTGGTGAGCTTATTGGCAGTCCCCCGTATATGTCACCGGAGCAATGGAGCGAAAGTAAGATTGATGCTCGCCTGGATATTTACTCGCTCGCCTGTGTCATGTACGAAGTTCTAACGGGAAAACCGCCTTTTGAAGCAAGCAATGCAATTGAATATATGAATAAGCATCTGTTCACTTCACCGCCGGCATTTAGCACAGTGTCTGGGGCTCAGGATGTGCCACCCAATCTGCAGAAAATCGTAATGAAATGCTTGCAGAAATGTCCAGATGACAGATATCAGTCAGCCCAGAACTTAGTAGCTGATCTCCACTTGCTCAAGTCGGGCAAGTCTGTCAGGTTAAGTTTAAGCAGTCGAAGAGCCAGAATTGTAAAAGCCTTAGCGTTAAGAACGCTAGTGACCGCTCTTGTTGGTGCGCTTCTTTTCTTTATCTGGCCGTTTTGTAAAGGCACATTGCTTTCGCCAATATGCCAGACTGCAAACCGTGACGCAGATCAAAAACTATTGAAAGGACAGCTTTCCGATGCCGAATCAAGCTACCGATTTTGTTCGACATTGGCGAGTCAAATCAATTTGCAAGATCGAAACAATTTACATGCATTGCGCGGTTTGATGAAAATTTATCAGGAAAGAAGCGAATGGCCAAAAGCCACTCAGCTGAAAAGCCAAATAGAAACGATCATCGGACGGGTTGCACGACAAAGCAAGATTGGTCGCCTCGTAGATGTTGCACGTTCTCAAAGGGCAATAGGAGTTTTGGCTGCTGCCGAAAGCCATGCTCGTGAGGCTGAAGCAGAAGCCAGAATGAAGTATGGGACCCACAGCATGATTTATGCAAGCGTCCTTGTTTTACTTTCGCAGATTAATGTTGAACTAGAGGAACATGACAAAGCTATAAAAAATGTAGATGAGGCTCTCAAAATATCTCAGGATTTGTTGGAGCCCAACGATCCACTGCAAGCAAGATTTTACAATGATGTCGCTGCCATTTATTCTGCGTGCGGCAAAACAGAGTCATTGTCGGAGAAGTATATTCGGATGGCAATAGCAATTCAGGAAATGGATCGACAATCGACGCAGCAACTCATTGCCAGCTACGTAAATCTGGCCTCTTCGTTGATAAAACAAAAAAAATTCGCTGAGGCGCTCCGTTACTCAGTGGAGGCACTTGAATTGCAGAAACAGACACAAGGCAACAAGGACGATATCAGAATACTCGATAAACTTGCATTCTCGTACGCCGGTCTTGGAAAAACAAGCGAAGCAATCGAAGTTTGCGATAAATTGGTTATGCATTTGAAAAAATCCGGTGTGTCTGCCTATGCGGATCCAGCTCCGATCTACGAATTGTTAGCGCAATTGCACATGAAACTCGATAATACAAGTCTGGTTAACCACTACACGATGCTTGCAGGTGCTGCGCGCTCTACGAAAAAGCGCAGGAAGGTTTTCGATTTCGAATCTGGTGCTGTGCTCTAGTTATGTAGCCAGATCGATTTTGAAAACGGAATCTTGATTATCCCGCGTGAACAAACAAAAAGTGACCGCGAGCATCGGTTTCCGGTCTTCATCAGCAATTTGCTTTTGTTCCTGAGTGAGGCAGAACTTTTTGAAGTCCGATGGAGCAAGGCTGTTCATCGGGAATGGATAGATTCCCGGCTCCGCCGTTTTCCGACAGCAAATCGAGAAGCGTTAATACGCAAATAAGAACGCATGGATGCAGAGTTTCCTGGTGCTCTTGTTGCAGGATACGAATCAGTGATAAATGAATTCGACCTCCCAGATCCTAACGACAGGCGCAGCAGCTGCAGAAAAGGCTGGAGCAAATGTGATCGTAACGGAAAACATTGTCGAGTATCTGACTTCATTAACTCCTGGCAGCCGGCCGAATGATGCGAATGGGTGGCCGGATCAATGCGAATATGCACCTAAAAGGAGATTCAAAACGCAAAGACAAGCGAAATGAAATGCAAATAGCTGGGAAAATTGAGTATATGCCAGCGTCAGCTGCTTTGAGAAAATTCGAATTGGTCAGAACAGTCATTCGATTTGCATCGGAATCGCCATTCGAATTGTTGGGAGCGGTTTTAGGTGTTAAACCAAAATCTGAGGACTGTATATGGACGGGATTGACCTATGGACCCAAATAGCTTCCGATATTAAATGCGAGAGTTACGCATCCTTATCTGCGAATGCCCGCAAATATTTCGACTCAGTAGTGGCTTTCCCATTGGTAGTCTCGAAGACTCATTCTATCTTCGTAGCTGTGGTAAGAAAGTGAGGACGAGATTCATGAATGATTCGGACACGGCGGACAAATTCATCGCAGGCGTTAAAGAACAGATGGACTCAACGTCAAATGTGGCGAAGTTTGAATTGCAGCAAAAACTTACCGAAGAATGGCTGAGTATGACATGCGGGCAACGAATAGCTACTGGCAAGGCGATTGAGACTAAAACTCAGGATGTTTCTGACCGTGAAGTGAAGGCAACCTTCAACTTCAATCCGTATTCTAATTCGATGTCTTCGCTTGAATTTTCCAGATACACTGGAAACTGGAGCTTCGGATTTGCCGGTCTGCCGGATTATAAATACGATAAGTTGATTATTAGCAACCCCATGAAGGGGTGCACTGTCAATGATCGGCAGCGCTAAGAACCGCCCGTGGAAATTGATCAATTGTGCGGTCGGCCGATTCGGCACTGAATGTGAGCCGTTGATCAAAGCAAATCCAGTTTTGAGGTTATCTCGCAACCAAACTCACTAGCACTGTTAAGCGAAGACCGAATGTCGCTATCCTAACTTCTGTTACATTCTGATTTCTGTCACTGACATTCCATGGACGAAAACGTGCCGAACGATCTCTTCATTGACCGCTTTTCAAAATCACGGTTTGAGGAACTTTGCAAGTTCGTTTGCCGTAATTGAAAAATCCAGACTGACTTTTCCCAATTTCTTTTCAGGCAGTACGAATTTAATTGTGTTGCCCTGGCGTTTTTTGTCGTATGCGACGACTTTGATCAGTTCATCGCGATCAAGTTCGTCAGGCACCTCCGACGGTAGCCCGAGGATTCGATTAAGCGTTTCAACTTGGGCAACTTGTTCATCACTAACTATGCCAATTTTGTTTGCAAGTTTAAACGCGAAAACTGTGCCGATAGATACAGACTCCCCGTGTGACACTGCGTATTTGCTCACCTTTTCGATCGCGTGCCCAAGCGTGTGTCCGAGATTTAAGGAGCGGCGGAGATTCTTTTCGTATGGGTCTTTTATTACCACCGCCAGCTTCATTCTGATACAGCATGAGATCAGTGGACCAAGTGCAGGGTTCTCAGCGCTAATTCCATTTGCGAAATTCTCGGCTAACGATGAATGGAGAGGACGCGGTCCACGTTTATAGTCCGTCGATTCAGTTATAGTCTCTTCGATAAATGCATACTTTACGATTTCGCCCATGCCTGATTTAAGATCTCGCGGGGGCAATGTCGTGAGGAACTCGGGATCGACTATCACCGATCGCGGAAAGTAAAAGCTGCCGGCAAGATTTTTTCCTGCCTTGAGATTGATTCCGGTCTTTCCTCCGATACTTGCATCCACTTGCGCAAGAAGTGTTGTTGGTATGAGAAAAAGGTTTATGCCTCTCAAGTATGTGGATGCGCAGAATCCAGCCAGATCCGTTACTGCACCGCCACCGATCGCCACGATGCTGTCATTTCTTGTGAATTCCTCAGATTGCATCAGTTGCCAGCAATCCGCCAATATTGCCAGATCCTTAGCGCTTTCACCATCGGGCAGGATATGAAGTCGGACTTTGTATCCTTGCATCTCGAGAGATTGGTGAACTACTAAAAGCCATTCTTTCGGCAATGAGTCTTGGCAGAGCAGAAGAACATTGTTGCCGACGTTGCATTGCTTGAGTACATCTCCAATCTTGCTTCTGACGCCATAGCCATAGTCTACGCGAGATTGAATGTCCAGGCTGGAACGTACCATGATAGTGTAAGCCTGGTCGTTGTGTCCAAGTTGAGAATGTAAGCGCATTCTACTCTTGCTCCATCTCAGGTGTTTCTTCGATGTCTGAGGACTCGGCACGTCCTCTCTTTGGCAGTTCGTTGCACCAGGCACGGTGCCTCTCGACCGCGTCTTTGATCTCTTCAAGCGTATCAGAGCCAAATTTTTTCAGAATCGCTCGAGCCAGAACAATTGCTACCATCGCCTTTGCGACAACAGATGCCGCCGGTACTGCGCACACATCCGAGCGTTCATAATGGGCGGTTTGTGCTTCAAACTCAGGAAATGAAAGGGATTCCAATCCCTTTCGCAAAGTTGGTATCGGTTTCATGTAGGCGCGGACACGCAGTGGAGATCCATTGGTCATTCCCCCTTCGATTCCACCGGCGTGATTTGTCGAGCGTGTGAAAGGCAGTTGTCCTGGGATATCGTTGGGATATAGTGCATCGTGAACTTGTGAACCGGGCAAGCTTGCAGAGTTTACTCCATCACCTATTTCTACGGCTTTCATTGCCTGGATGCTCATCAAAGCTTGTGCAATCTGTCCGTCGAGTTTTTCCTCCCATTGAGTATAGCTTCCCAACCCAACTGGCAGACCGGCCGCAACTACCTCGACGACGCCACCGACGCTGTCTCCGTCTTGCCATGCTTTCTTGATGAACTCTTTCATTTTTTCTGTGGCATTTTCATCGCCGCAGAACATTTCCGACTCTTCAACTTTTTGGCGCAAGTCGGAAAGTTTCAACTCATCTGTCTTTAGAGAACTGGCAATCGGGCCAACGGAGATGACGTGACTTGCCATCTCCACTCCCAAATGTGCGAGTAACTGCTCACAGAGGGCGCCAGCAGCCACACGCGAAGCTGTTTCGCGTGCGCTGGCTCTTTCCAAGACATCGCGAATATCCTTTTGCCGGTACTTGATCGTTCCACCAAGATCTGCGTGTCCCGGTCTGAATCTGCCGATTTTCTTCTTCTCGAATTGTGCTTGTGCTTCTGGCGTTGAAGTATCGACGGGCGAGCTCGACATCACATACTGCCAATTTTCGAAATCACGATTCTTTATCATGAAAGTTATTGGGGCACCGGTGGTGGTGCCATGCCGTACGCCACTTAAAAGTTCCGCACTGTCACTTTCTATCTTTTGTCGCGAGCCCCGCCCATAACCCTGCTGTCTGCGCTGCAACTCTTTGTTAAGTTGTTCAATATTGACAGGTACACCGGCAGGGAAGCCGTCAACGACGGCGATCAGTGCCTGCCCATGAGATTCACCGGTGCTGAGAAAGCGCAGCATGTTATTTTCCTGACAGTTATTCACTAGAGTTAAATCTTACAATAAGTGCAGTGCGTATTTTCTAGCGGACTTCAAGCAATGGTATCTTTGAAGGGCACTTTGCAAGTGCCTGGCGACAAGTCAATATCTCATCGGGCGCTTATTTTTGCGGCGCTCTCAAGGGGTGTTTGCAAAGTTTACGGACTATCTCCGGCATTTGACTGTATCAGCAGTGCCGATTGTCTGAAGCAATTAGGACTAAAGTTTGAGCGCCGTTCTCCATCTGGAAACGGTCTTCGTGAAACGGTTTTTCTGGTTACCAGCCCTGGGCTTGATGGCTTACACCGTTCCGATGCGCCATTATTCGCTGGAAACTCCGGGACAACGATTCGCCTCATCTCAGGATTGGTTGCCGGCCACCCATTTAAGACGGTTTTTGATGGCGACGATTCTTTGCGCGCCCGCCCGATGTCGAGAGTGTTGAGGCATCTTGGAGAAATGGGGGCAAGCATCCACTATCTGCAGCGCGAGAATTATGCTCCCTTTGAAATCGAAGGAGCGATGCTGACAGGTAAATCTTTCGATCTCGACGTCGCGTCAGCTCAAGTGCAGACAGCGATTCTATTGGCGGGACTGCAGGCCGATGGAACCACACGAGTAAAACTGCCAACGGCTGTGCGCGATCACACTGCCAGAATGTTCAAGCATATTGGTGTTCCGATGGAACAAGTCTCTGAAAATGAGATCTCTGTGAAACGACTGGACGAGCCGATAGAGCCTTTCACGGTAAACATTCCTGCCGACATTTCTTCGGCTGCGTTCTTTATGGTGGCGGCGGGCTGTCTTCCGGGATCGAACGTGCTTCTGAACAATGTTGTTATCAATCCAGGTCGCGATCTTGTGATCAGTGTCTTGCAAGACATGGGCGCAGATATTGAAGTTGGAAATCAGCGGGAGCGCTCAGGAGAACTGATAGCTGACATTTCCGTGCGTGGAGATCGAACGCTCGGGTCCGTATCAATCGATGGAACGCGCTTGGCTGCAGGGATTGACGAGATTCCAATCATCGCCATTGCTGCTGCTATGAGTCATGGGACCTTCAAATTGACAGACGCTAGCGAGCTACGGGTGAAGGAATCCGATCGCCTTGCCGCGATTGTTGGAAATTTGCGAGCCTGTGGTGCTGCCATTGAAGAATCCGATGACGGCTTTGTCATCGAAGGCAAAGGCGGACTCAAGGGCGGTGCTGAGTGGAAGTCATACGACGATCACCGTATGGCAATGTCAGGAATCATCGCCGGTTTGTTAGCCGAACAAATTGTGCGAGTCGACAACGAAAGTTGCATCGCTGTCTCCTATCCCGACTTCATCAACGACTTGAGAAGACTGACTGCGGTTTAGTCTAGTGGATCGGAGCCAGGCTCTTGCAGAAGCGCTCGCCGTTTTCTTCGAGCACTACGCTATCCTGCGTTATTGAAGCAACTTGAATGCGGCGTTCTTTTGCATCTTCAATCGAGTCTCCTTTGGAGAGGCAGAATGAGCGTGGCCAGCCATTTTGAATTTGGAGCTCTTTAGGTACAAGAACGATTGCGCGCTCACCTACAATTGCTGAAAGGCGCAAATGTAGCGGGGCGGGCAGGAATTGAGGCTTGCGTGCTACTTGCACAGCCTGTCTGGGAGCGACCTGGTCAGGATAAGGCATTTCTGACAGTGGGACCGTGTGTGGTGGCGGTGGTGGTACGACGCCAGCCCTAGTGGATGAGGCAATAGTGCCTCTCGCTTGCTTCTGTTGCAAGGCAGAGCCTTCTATCGGTTGCATCGGATCTCGTCTTCCGGCGTTTATTCGGGCTGCCGCGGTGGCCGTTGGTCGTCCAGTTTTGTCTATGGTCAAGTCGGGTGCCGGACCTGGGGCACCCGTCTTTATGTCCATGGGATCGACTTTTCCTGCCTCGGCTCTGGCTATTAACGCAGCTTCCTCTCTGGTGATTGCAGGATAGCGTTTTTTCAAAGAGGCTAAGCGATTTCTATCGATAGGCGTGCTTTCAAACTCTGTAGCCTGCTCAATAACGGGCGATTGGCTTGTGTTGTTCGCGGTGTTTGTCGAACTGTTCTTCGATTGAAAGAAAACGCCACATAAAGCTCCGGCAGCCACCACGACGGCGACGGCAGCTACTATTCTTGATGTATCCCTGCTCACAGAACTTTCCTCACCCATAGACAGTTATTACAAGCTATCTGCCCTTGGCAGCTTGTCCGATATTACATTGTAACTTCTTGACCACGGATTGTAATGAGCTACTGTCTATGAGCGACTTCATCTAAAAAGGCGCCTGAGGCGTCGGGCTTACCCTGCAAGCTTAGATTGTATAGAATGGAAGTACTCCCTCTTGCAGGTGAAAAGCTTATGAATGCAAGCTATTGGCTTTCGTTGATTTTATTGAGCATGCTGTGTATGCAGCTACCTTGTTACGCGCAGGACCTCTCGGAGTTCATGGCTGCTTTTAATGGGGCTGATTACAAACAGGCTGTATCAATGGGGGAAGATTTTATCAAGCGCTATCCAAAGCATGCAGAAGCTCGCTACTATCTGGCGCGCTCTTATATGAAAAGTGGACAACTGCCCCTGGCTGAATTGCAATTGCATACGGCGCTGTCACTAGATACAAGCGACGAAGTTAGAACGAATTGTATCGCGGCGTTGAAAGAGATTTCGCAATCCAATGCCAGCTCCTCAACATTGTCCGCGACAAAGTCGCAGAATGCGCAGTCTAACGTAGTGCCAGCTTCCTCTGCCGTTTCGACTTCATCGAATGCAAATAAAGGCGTATCAAATTATCAATCCTCTGCCAAGAAAAGTGCAGCCACGTCCCCGCAACCCACCCCTCCGCAGGCCAGTTCAGCTAACAAAAACGTTTTGAAGCGCCAGCCTTAAGGACTGAGTGCTGCTTCGCAGTGCTAATATTTCCGCAGCTCCGATTCTAACTCGGCAGCTACTTCTTCTTTCCGCGTCCAGCGCTTTTGCTTTTGTTGGTGTTGGATTTGCTTGCGGTTTTTCTTCCGGTGTTTGCCTTCTTGCTTGTACTGATTTTTGCCTTAGTGCGAGCTGCCGCTACTGCGGATACTTTAGCGGCTCCCTGCCGGCTCTCACTGCGAGTATCCCCTGGGAATGTCGTAATGACGTCTTTTGCGCCTTTGCGCAGTGGTACCGTATGTAGTGACAGCCCATGGTCCTTATAGGCTTTTGAAGATTTGCCAAAATCGCTGGCTTTGACTTCGATAATATCGAGGGGCTCGCGGCAGTAAATGCAAAAATGGCAGGCGGCTTCCAGAGCCAATCTTGTTAGCTCTCGCCCATCATCCACCGTATCGTATAGCGCATAGAGGCAACCTAGAGAATAGTCAGAACCAGCGCCTTTTGCAACGTATGAAGGAAACTCGGTAACTGTAAGGTTGTTAGAAATGCCGTAAATTGACTTATCGGTTACAACAAGGAAAACGTTATAAATACCGGCATAAGTATCCTTTCCGGTATCAGTGAGCGTGTACTCCTTTTTCAAGCCTTGATACAGCTGTAGGAAAAATTGGAATACTTCAGCCCTTGTGCTGAATTTGTTCTCCATGACCTCATGATTAGTTTGATGCATGTGCTCAAGCACATTGTCGAGCAATGTATATCCGCTCGTTGCCAGATAGGCATGTTTCAATTTGATGATCTTTCCGCCGTTTACGAGATCGGTGAAATACTCTTGTCCAAAGGTTGTAATGCGATCTGCCCCCAGGAAGACTCGCCCATTCTTTTTAACGGCTACAAGAATTGTCATTTACTAAGTGCCCTTTCCCAGTTATCTTGACAGCAATGTGCTTCGAGAAACAAAGCTTTGCTTTCGACGTCCAAGTAATACATGCCACGAAAATTCTAATAAGCTCTGTACTTATGTAGTAAAGTGACCATGGCCATATTGGTAACCAATCGATTTAGAATATAAGGTTACTGGAGTTAGGACCTACATGCAAACCTGCTATCTTCCAATCTGCGCTGTTTTTACTCTTTGCCTATTCTTGATGGCGCCAGTCTCGGCTCAGCAGGATTTTGGGAACGGTCAATACAGTGGCGGTAATGCGGGATCCCAGCCGTCGCCACCGTACCCCGCTTACGGCTCCGGCCATCCTCAATCTTTTGGTAATCAGCCGCAACAATTTGGCGGCGCACCCCAATTTGGAAACCAGCAACAGCAAATTAACCCGCAATTTGGTGGGCAGCCAAATATCACCTCCGGCCAGGGGATGCTTCAGCCCGCATATCCGTCCTACGGAAATCAACAGCAGCCTATGAATACCGGAGCTCAGGGGCTTCAGGGACAAAAGAAGCCGAGTGCACAACAGGCAGCGCAAGTTTTTCATTGGTTCGTTCAATATGATGAAATCCGCCGTCGGGCGCAAATGAATCCAATCGAGCGCCAGCAAGCCGACGGGCTTTTGGCTCGCGGTTTTTCGCTATTTATGCCGGGTCAGGATAAGGTCGCGGCCAAACAACTACTAACAAATTTGGTGAACAAATATCATGGTGCCACGCAAGCGATGAAAGCCCTGCCTGTAGTGCCAGAAACAAAGCAATTGCAAATTGCATACTATCAATACTTTGAAAATGCGATGAATCTTTTCAGCGATTACTTGCGCGTACAAGATAATATTTTTGCTGTTGACGCCACTGGGCAGTCGATCGCAAAACAGCTGCTTCAAAGAAAGTTGGCGTTAGAAGCGTTAGAACACAATTGCAAGAATTTAGATACGCAAATGCGCCAGCATTTTGGCGTCGCCGCGTACCAGTATTAGTTGTTGAATGTCAATTTCGTAAGGAGGGCGATGCATGGCATCGCCCCTACAGGAGCAGCTTCTTCTGCTCGAGCGACTCTAGCTTAAGTGGATTCAAGATCGGTTAGCAGCTCTTCAACCTTGGCATATCTTTTAGCGGTATTGAGTGCAGTGGCGCGCTCAACAAGAGCATTTAGTTTCTCTGAAATGGAATCATCGACGCGTTTTGGATGCGAGGTCGAGATGGGCTCGGGATCTTGTCCTGTTAATAGAAAATGGAGTGTTGCTCCCATGGCATAGATATCGCTTGCGCACTCTGGCATACCGCGGAATTGCTCTGGGGGAAGATAAGCGTGCTTACCCACTACAGTTCCACTTGTCGTTGATTCGAGCACTTGTTTTGCAACGTTGAAATCGATCAGTTTCAGAGTCCCATCATAATTGAGGATCAAGTTGTCCGGCGTGAAATCGCGGTGTATGATCGGCGGGTTTAAATTGTGCAAGTAAGACAAAATATTGCACATTTGCAGGGCAAGACTTCTGACTTGAGCTTGGTCTAGTTTGCCTTTTGATTTGACTAGCTCCCGCAATGAGCCACCTTTGATGTGTTCGAGAACCAGGTAGGTACGATGATCTTCAACGAAGAAATCTATCAACTTCACTATACGGGGATGATCAATCTGTCGCAGTAAGCGCGCTTCATTTTCAAATTGCTCAAGCGCTGCTCTACGCACGTTTACATCGACATATACTGGCAGAATAAATTCTTTCAAGACAACGCCTTCGTTGCTCTCGCTGTCTGTAGCCAGGTAGGCCTGTCCCTGTCCGCCAGTGCCGAGCTGACGAGTTACTTTATATTTTCCATCTTGCAAAATCATGTTTGCAGAAAGTGGCTTCAATCTTTCACGCTCAGGTGGGGCGCTGAGAGCTTGCAGCCATAATTCAGTGTAGCTGTGATCTGCCGCCGGAGTCAGCGCTTGGATTACACTGGCATCGCGCTCGACATTTGGAGCCCATTTCTCAATTGCTTTGATTAGCTGTTCGCGGTCGTCAACTGATTCAATCGACCCCATTTTGACTTTGTGTATTTTGCCGGACTTCAACTTGAAACAAAGCAGCTCATCGAGCGGTGATGTCTTGCCTTTTGGTCGCGTTATACTGATTCTTTGCAGCTTGTCCCATTGGACATAGCCACCATCGGCCGAATGCAATCCACGCCGCCAGAGGAATCTCCAGCCGGTTGGACTTAGCCCTAAGTGAGTTGGCTGCTTAAGTACGACCATTCCAGCGACGAGGGCGCAGATTGCAGAAACAAAAGATAGCATTACCACGAACGAGGAATTGGCACCGGCTGAATATTCCGGTGAGAGTTCCAGCACGGAAAGCGGATTCTCCTTGCTGATCGGTTGTGGCGGCTGTTGTTTCTGCGCTTGCTGATTCTCTGCCCCTGTCCCTGTATCGCTAGAGAAAGGGTCGTCAAGCCCGTTAATTGTTGTTCCGGAATTTGTAGCTGCATTGGAACCAATAACTGCTGACAGCAGATTTGTGACGCTGCCCATTTTCGCAACCAAGAACAAACCTGTGCCATAACATATAAGGATAATTGGAATGGAGATCCAAAGGATGGTTCTCATTTCCTTCTTTAAAGCTTTCTGCTGCTGATTGCGCCAACGTTCTATCGCCGCAAATGCTTTGTAGACTATAACTATGTCGCCGCCGGCATAAACAGTCTTTGTCGGAGCTTCTTGCGCACGGCTTTTTGCTGGAGCAGCCTTAAGCTTCTCACAGAAGAACGCGATACACCAAATCTGTGAAACTGCCCAGAGTGCCCCAAAGCAAAATTGGCATTGGACAGAAATGGCAGGAAAAATTGAATAGAAAGGAATTTCTTTCCATAAGGGCGAACTCAGGAGATAGGCGTTAGCCGCCAGGGAAACTAGAGCCGACTGTGTTAGGTTCGGCTTGCCGTTTTTGGTTTCCTTTGCCTGGAGATAGTTAGAGATCAAGAACGGCCAGGCCAACTGACAAAGAACCCAAATTGAAAACAGGGGATCGAGCAGTAATGGGATCGCGGAGCCGCTGAGTTCGACGTATCGAAAGAATGTCGGCATTGTCAGCCAAGAAACGCAGCTCATTATCACGATCGCAAAGGGCGCAATAGGGTATTTTCCATATTTGGCAAAGGCGGCTCTTGTTACACCAAAGAGCCCATAGACCCAAAAGATCTGCATCGGAAGTAAGAGGATGCGCCAGCCATCCAGAGATATGTATCCGCTTGAATATTCGATGAAATGGGGATTGGAAAGTACAACAGTAAGAGCTATTGTCGAGATTATCGTTAAGATGCTTCCGAGCACCAGACTCGGTAATCTCTTGTTTATTTCCTTTGTGGAAGCAGGTACCCAACCCTGTGTGTCTGATTCTGAATCGTTTGCTCTTGAGATGGATGCTGTGCTTTCGCCGCCGTCGTTTTGATAACTGATAGGTTTTGGCATGTAGGGAGTGTTGTTGTCTAGCGTTTCGGCTTGCAACTCCGCTTGTGGACTCTCGTCTTTTGCTCCAAGAAGTTCTTCTAGAGTTTGATCAATTACGTCGATGGGTTTCTTTTCCGGGTTCATGCTTCTGTCCCACCGGCAATGACGGTCTGCTTCTTTTTAGTGCTCAGGCGCGGTTTCATCTGCACCAGTGCATCAATCACTTCTTTGGCTGTTCGGTGTCTATCTTCCGGTTCAAATTCGGAGCACTTCGCTATAAGTGAATCAAGCTCGTCTGAAATGCTTGGATCTTCCATCTTTGGATGGGCAATTGATAAAGGAAGTGGGTCTTTTCCGGTCAAAAGAAAATGCATGGTGCCAGCCCATGCGTAGATGTCGCTTTCAATGCTGGCTTTCCCGCGCAGCTGCTCTGGAGGCATGTATGCTTGTTTTCCGACTATCGTGCCTGTCGCACTGCCCACGAACTGATTGGCAGCGCCAAAATCGATCAACTTGATCCCTTCTTTGTTATTAACGAGATTCTCCGGGGTCAAATCTCTATGAATGATTGGTGGCTCGTGTGCATGCAAGGTTGCTAGCGCATCTAGAATTTGCAGTCCCCACTCAACAGCAGTACTCTCATCCACAGATCCATTTTGCTTCACAAACTGCCGCAGGTCTTGTCCATTTACGTATTCCAACTTCAAATAATGACGGGCGTCCTCAGTGAAGTGATCCATTACGCGAGCTATTCTTGGGTGGTTGAGTTTGCTCAATATTTCCGCTTCGCGAAGTAAATATTTTTCAGCCTCTGCTTTCACCGCTGGGTCAGCGCCAGGTGGCACCACTGCTTCTTTGATAACAACGAGGTCCGTGTTATTATCTTGTGCAAGATAGATTGCTGAAAGTCCGCCAAAAGCTAATTGGCGAATGATCTTTAGTTTGCCGCCTCTTAGCGTTTTGTTAGGCTCAAGTGGGATGAACGATGTTGCCTGAAAACGGCGACTCAATTCTTCTTCCCACATTTGTGTGTATCCAGGCTTGTCCTGGTCGTCTCTCTTTCCCTGATTTTGGATTCGATGTTGGTAATTGATCAATTCTTGTGATCGTTTGCATTCGGTTCCCCATAGCTCAGCCGACAGCAACAATTGTTCGACATCGGTTGGTGCAACGCATGCTAAGTCAAGTTTTACCCGAGCATCTTTGAAGATCAAATAGAGAACCGGTCTTTCTTTTCCATCCATTGAAGTCGATGTTACAACGGTTGCTTCTTGAAGTTCAGACCAGTTTCTCGCTCTGCGAAAGCCAAGGAAAGGCAACATGAATAGCGGAAATGATATTCCATCTTTCGATAAGTAGATACGGTTGTCCTCCCCGCAAGCCGTGAGGGCTATCCCGACGACAATGATCGCGATCAATGCAGGACACACAAGCAATACCGTCTTAAAGGGGATGGAGGTTGGATACCGGAGAATTTCACCAATTATGTAGCCAAAGAGAATCGGTGCTCCGAATTCCCAGAGGGGCAAGGATGCCATCATCAAGATAAAGAGCAATCTTGCCGGCAGGAACTTGTATTTGATGGTGACTTGTAAATCTGCCATTCTCTCCACAAAGACTAAGATGCAATTCGGCTATCTCATCTTTGTCCTCCTGTTTGCAATTTTTCTATTTTCTGGATTGAAATGATTCCTGAGAAGATCGTTCATTACTGTAATGTTCTGCTGAATCCAATGCACTGTTCGTAAGTTCTCCTGATTAGGCATCTGCTTTGCGGCCTCCCGGTATTGATCTTCAAGCAGGGAAATGCTGGTTCTCAACCGCGCAATTGCGATATCCATTTTTTCTTTGGACTTTGCTTCGTGTGTTTTTGCCGAGCAAAGTGCTAAATAGTAGTTTGCGATTGCGGCATCAGGCATGCATGTCGCGTAGCTGCTTTCGCCCGGGCTCATAGGCGGAATCGATTGGCTCAGATATAATTTTGCTTGCTTGTAATCACCGATTCCATAAAGAGCTCTCCCATATTCCAACGAGGCATTCTCTGTTTCTCCGGCATCTTTGCCGTATCTGTCTTCAGCTGCTTGATACCCTGTTTTTGCATAGGGCAAGCCTTCCTTATATTCTCCAAGTTGATTGCACATTTCTGCTATTTTTATGTTGCGATAAATGTTTGCGCCGACGACGCCATACTGCGAACCAATGTTTAGTGCGTCCATATAATTGATTCTTGCTTCCTGCCATCGTGCCATTATTTCGTTTTGGACCGCAAGTTTTTGCGAAATGTTGGAAATTGAGTCACCAGTTTTTAGAGTCGGAAATGCCTGAGCTAGTCTGGCATTTTTCAATAGCTCCATGTACAGATAGCGCGCTCTTTCAGTGTCGTTCCTATAGTCATATCCGGTTGCTAGCCGATAAATCATAGTGAGCATTTCGACCGGGGTGTCTTCATTCGGCTTGGCAATCTTTGGCAACTCTGTTTGCCAGATTTGCCGCGATGCTTGTTCATTGCCTAATTCCAAATATAGAGCCGCTAAATTTAGCCGCACTAGAACCACGCGCTGATCGGCGTCGCCATATTTCTTACTCAACTTGTCAGCAAGACTTAGGAACTCTCTTTTGGCGGCGGGAAAATTATCCTTAGCTTGATTCTCCAGATCGGGGAGTTGTGAAAGTTCGATGCTTCTTTTTAGTTTCACAAAATCGCTATGAGACATTCCGGGGATGCTTTCTGCTCGCAGCAGCTCAAAGCGATGCTCATTGATCGTCGGTCCGTGGAAGGTTATATAAGCTAATCCAATCAGTCCGATTATGAACCAAGCAGCTTCCGTCCACGCTAAATTTTTGAGCTGTATTGTTGTGCTTGATTGCTTGTTTCTTTTCTGCGAGCTCATGTGCACTTGTTCCTGAGATCTTAGAGTTGTTCGGATGGAATCGGACTCTGAACTTAGCGTCTAAGCAATTTTTTGATCTTTTGCCTTTTTTGTTCCAGTTCTTTCAATTTTCCACGTTGTCCAAAAAATACAGCATTGTAAGTGTTCACAAAGTCTTCAACAGAGGCGTCAAGTTCAGGATCTACATTAATGCTCTCGTTCTCGTCGAGCTTGCTTCGTAGTTTGTCTAGAAATTCACCTGCCGTAGTGTAGTCGTCGCCTTTAATATCAAATGATTTGAAATCCTTTTGCATCGAGTTGAGAACTTTGCTGGCAGGATGAATCTTCCTTGGAAGTTTGATCGTCTTTAGCACATCCTTTGCGAACAAGAGAATGGGTCCGGCGAGTACGGCTAAGCCAATGCCGATTGGTATGAGTTTGAGGATATCCCAGAGATTGATCGTAAAGCTCGGCCACTTGTTCACTTTCTGAGCCGTTTGCACTTGTTGCTGTTGTACTAGAGTGGTTGAACCCTTGCGGGGATCTTTTCCGTCGCGAGGATCGTTTGTGATGACAGTCTTGCCGTTTGGATTATTCGGTCCGCGATGTTCGTCTGACCCTGAACTGATTTCTACCTTTTTCAAAGTCTGTTCGACTTGTTCCTTCAGCGTTGTGAAATATCGTTCTTCCTCTTTGACAGGAGCCGGCATTGTTCCGTCCGGTGTTGCATCGAATGGAACCCAGCCAAAGTCAGGAATATAGACCTCACCCCATGCGTGAGCATGTTTTGGTCGTATTTGGCGTGTGCCACTTGCAGGATCGAAATCACCCGGATTGTATCCAAAAACCATGCGGGCAGGAATTCCGACCGAGCGACAAAGGACTACGAATGCAGATGCGAAGTCCTTGCAGTCTCCTTTTTGCGTTTCGAAAAGAAATCGATCCACGCCATTAGGGGAGTTGCTTGCTTTTGCAGTTGGATCCAGTGTGTACTTGTAGTTCTTTCGCAGGTGATTGCAGAGCTTCTCGGCTTGAACGAACCAGTTATCTTGCAACCCCGCAGTCTTCTCGGCAAGATCCATAAGATCTTGTGATTGGCTGTCTGGTAATTGCAAGAAAGCTTCCAAATTCTTTCGATATTTATCTTCTTCCGTTTCGCTCGGCACTGAGGCATCGCGCATATCAGCCAGGTCATACATTGCTTGATCGGAAATGACACCGTATTCGATACCTTTAACAAGCGCCCATTGTCCGCGCAGATTCCCGCAAGAATCCAAGGAAATGCCTGGACCGGGGAATGTGATGTCGGCTGGATTCCCTGAAATGACAATCTTGTCTCCCAGGTTTTTGAGCATGTGATATTTCTGCTGAAGCCGGATTGCCGGAACTGAATCAGGTAAAGCTAGTGGAAATGCATTTTGCAAAGAATATACGTTCTTTTGAACTCGTGGTAGATCCGCTCTCGATAGATCATGCGATATACGCCAATTCTTTCCATCGTAATAGTCAAATGCCGCTTGTCTGAAATAAACCGTTCTGTTGCTAGTGACCGTGAATATCAGCTCGTCCCGTTGTGAGGCAGCTTGCTGTGAATCCATTTCGTCGGAAATGTCGTAGCGCATTTCCTTCTCCGGCTTTGGCGGGGGAACAGTCGGCTTGCTTTGTTGGTTTGCTTGATTCTTAGTTCCTGAGGCAGTTGTATTGTTGGTTTTCGAAGAATTCTGGTTAGGACCAGACGAGTCTTGCTTGTTGGGCGTCTGTTGCCCCGTGGAACCGGATGCTGAATTATTGGACTTATTGGGATCTGTAGGTTTGTTCGGATCGACCGGCTTGTTGGGGTCCGTCGGCTTATTGGGCACTGACTCATTCTTTGCCGCGTTCGCTTTTGAGGGATCGCCTTTTCTGGTTGGATCTGCATTGCTTCCGTTTGCGGATTTTCCATTGTTTTGTTTTGAAGGCGACTTAGCTTTGTCCGAATTCTTTTCTTGATTTGCGCCCAGAAGGTTAGTGCCGGGCTTCTTTGACTTATCTGGATTAAGGGCATTGGACAGACCAGAAGAGGCGTCGACATTGACGTCGCCTGCCTGCTCCCTTTCCTCGGAACGCTTTTTTCTTTCTGTCCGTGATAAGGATTTGAAATCTATGCTCTGGCGTTTAAAGTCGTTCTTTTCTTTGCCGCCAGTCTTCTTATCGCTTTTGTCCTTTCCGCTCGTGTTCTTTCCGCTCGTGTTCTTTCCGTCCGCGCCTTTTGTAATAGCGTTAGTGTTGTTGTTGTTGTTGTTGTTGTTGTTGTGTGATTTAGAGGAAGAATCCTTTTTGGCAGGCTCCTTTTCGTCCGGGGCTTTGTTGCTTTCGTCCGAGCCTCCATTGTGCTCAGGTTTCGGTTCATAGTATTGCCTGTTTTTATTCTTTTGGTATGGAGCCCGAATGCGTTTTGCCAGTGCTTCTGAATGGGATTCCTTGGCACCGTTTTGCTGATCTCGGTGCTTCTTTACCATGGAATAGATTCGCGCAGTGACATGATCCGCTAATGACTCAGCGCGAGGTACTATCAAGAAGAATCCGATGCTGACTGCAAGTAAGATTGCTGTCGGAAAAATCAAGTTGGCAGTTTTTTCGGATTGGGGGGCGCTAAAACTCATGTAGGGATCTAGTTCATCAAATTTTCTTGCCTGCACTGCGCCGAAGGTGCGGGATTCACAATCAAGCAGCAGCAGAACAGCGGACAGAATTACATAGCTGAAAATGCCAATACCGAATACCCAACCTTTGCCCATGGTCGCTGTTGCAAACACAAGAAGAAGTCCAAGAATCAAGCTGAAGTTGAAATCGAACCTTGCTCGCAGCTCAAAACTATGGCTGACATAAAGACCGGCCACCAGATGCGCCGTTGGGGTGAGGAGATCAATATCCCCGTCCATACCGGCTTGGATGCGAAGATTTTCAATAAAGCAGTAGCACGCCCATGCGATAACGGAAAGACCCATCCATTCGAGCCATTTTACTTCTTTATGTCGATAATGATAGCTAAGGTACGAGCCAAAAATAGCTATCCAGAAATAGCCGACAAGCATTGGGATTTTGATCTGTCCAATGTCAAATGTCGAACCATGCGGATCTGCCAAAGAGATTAGCCAGATGCAAATCATAGTTTGAGCAAGCCAGAGCATCCGCAGGAAAACAGAATCCTCGGCGGGCTTTCTTTCCTTTGTTTTCTTTTGCTTTTTTCCTGGCTCAGTCTTCATAGGCGGCTCAACTCCACATCGTTGCTGAGTTGACCAAGTAGTTGCGCTATAGATGGACCATCGTTGCCGTTTTTCTGATTACTTTTGCCTTCGATTTTTCCTTGAGCCCGAGCGTTACTTGGCTGCAACTCGACCAGGCTGATTATCTTCGAAACTTTGCTTCGCGGGTCCGTCGCCGGAACGAGAGAGAGTGTGGTGTGTGATGAAGCCGCCACCTCCGAGAGAAGATCATCTGCTTTTCTGGTTTTTGCCTGCATATCATCTTCATAACATTTAAGCAAAGACTTGGTTAGAGGATTTACCCGGGCCAGCATTTCGGCGGCAAGCTCCTCGCTGGATAGACCTGGTGGGACGTCTGCCAGGGCAGCGGCCAGCGGCTCCCAATCCATGCTCGGTGAAAAACGCAGCTGTGGTGAAAAACCCATCTGGTGTCCGTAATGAACCATGGAGTAGGCTGCCATGCAGGCGGTGTTGAACTGTTCATCGTTCCAGTCTAGCGACAGGTCCAACATAACGTCGAAATCGGGAAGTGATTCAATCTCGAATTCACGTACAAGGAGCTTGCCCGACTTTGCGCTCGACGCCCAGTGGATTTGGTTCAAGCTGTCGCGTTCGGTAAATTCGCGCAGCCCTTTAAGACTCGATGATTTGTTTTGACGCTTCCAATTTTGAATGGAGTTACCTGCGCGCGTGATAGTCGTTGTCAAACGAGAATGAAAATTTCCAAGTACCGGGACCAGTTTAGGCAAAACCGTTATTATGTCCGAATCGTTCTTCGCTTTAAGGTCAATTCGCCTGGACCACCAGGCGATTGCAAATGGAAAGCAAGTTGCTACTTCGAGGCTGTCAACTTGATAAACTCCGCGGCCAAGTGCAGGTGTACCTAAGTGAATTTCGACGCCTTTACTGAGCGATTGCAGCACCAAAGGTAGTGGCAGGCTGGAGCGCTCCCGTTTCTTGTCGTTCCATGTTCTGCGCATGAGAATTAACTCTGCGCTCAAATAGCCGCTGGGAACGAGCTCGGATAGAAGTCCAAATAGCGGTAGCCTCCATGCGCGAAGAACAATCTCCTGTTGCTCAAGATTCCCCGCACGCTGGGGGACGTGAAAATCGCAGGCAATGCTGCTCACTTCAATAAATGGAAGAACAATACCAACAATCAATGTGGCGATCAACAGGCATGGCACTATGTAGCACCAGTCATTGCCGATAAATGCTGCGGTTATGTAGAGTGGTGGCACCATCGCAAGAATGACTGCAACACGAGGTTCTAAAAGCAATGTGTAGGCACCAAAGGGTAGCTTAAGCCCGGCTGGTTTTGGCGGCGTTTTAGCCTGTGTATCTGTCTGGGCGGTGGCTGCCTGCTGTTTCACGTGTATTTCTCTGCTGCGTGACGGCTTCTCTTTCTTACTTCGGTACTGGTACCGTCTCAAGAACTCTCTCGATTATTTCCGCATAGCTGATTCGCTGTGATTTGACTTTTGGAATGATGCGATGTCCAAACACGAATGGCGTGATGCGTTTAATATCATCAGGAGTTACATAATCTCTGCCTTCAAGGAAGGCGTGAGCTTGCGACGCACGCAACAGAAGCTGACTGCCTCTCGGGCTGACTCCTAGAATTATGGATGGATGCGAACGAGTTGCATTTGAAATTTCGACAATGTAATTGACTAGCGCCTGATGCACGGTGACCCGTCTAACAGCTTGCCGGGCTTCCACTATGTCTTCCACTGTGAGTACAGGATGGCATATAAAAGCATCGTCTTCCATTGTTTTGAAAAGGATTTGTGCTTCCTCCTGAGGTTTTGGATAACCTAAAGAAAGGGCAACCATGAATCGGTCAATCTGCGCTTCAGGCAATGGAAACGTGCCTAGCTGTTCAATTGGGTTTGCCGTTGCAATGACAAAAAACAGATCGGGTAATTTTCGTGTGACACCATCTGTAGAGACTTGCCTTTCTTCCATGGCCTCAAGCAGGCTGGACTGCGTTCTTGGACTTGCTCGATTTATTTCGTCGCAAAGGAAGATGTTGCTGAAAACAGGACCAGGGACGAATGTGAATGTAGCGTTTTTCTGGTCGTAAATGTTGACTCCCGATACGTCCGCCGGCAATAAGTCAGGTGTACATTGCAGGCGCTTGAAACTGCCATGTATAGACATAGCTAAGCTCTTTGCCAACAGAGTTTTGCCTACACCGGGAACGTCTTCGATAATCACGTGACCACCGGCAAGGATCGCTATTGCAACCAGTCGCGCTGCTCTGTCTTGACCGACCAGCACACTGTTCATGTTCTTGAGAAGAGCTTGGGCTTTCGAACTTAAGTGGTTGCCTGCCGAAGGTTTTGTCGCCATTCCGGGTTGATTCACTGAGAGCTCCTGTCTGCTGTGTTCCCCGAGGATATGCCCGGGGGGCAGGCGCTCTAAACACTATGCGGGGCTCCAGCGCCCAGTGTCTTAGAAAAGTTTGCGGCAGCTGTGATTGTCAGGGTGGGTCGCACACTCCACTGGTGTTTGAATCATTTTCAAGATCTCTGCTCCGATAATGCTTGCTGAATTGGGTTTGGCGCACTGGAGGGCTTTTTGGCTCATTGCATGGAAGCGTTCCTTGTCGCTAAGCAGCGAGTTTAGCTTATAGCTAAGAACTCCCAGGCTGTTGCATCGAATTGCCGCTCCGTGCTCAAGAAGGTGATCCGAGTTGCGCTCTTCTTGACCAGGGATCGGATTGACAATAACAAACACGAGTCCTTTTGCAAGAGCTTCGGAGGAGGTCAATCCACCGGGCTTGCCGAGGGCGAGATCGGCCGCGCTCATGAGCTCATCCATCTCATTTGTATAACCGAGTATTTTTAGTTTCGCTTCCGAACCGCCCTCAAGATAGTCAGAAAGGGAGTTTTCCAGGTTGGCCTTCAACTCTTCATTGGCGCCACAAATTGCGATTATTTGAACATTCTCTTCTAAACGAATGAGAGCTTGCAAGATACTGTCGATCGGTCCCATTCCGAGACCCCCAGCCGACGTCAGGATAATTGTTTTGTCCTTCGACAGATTATGTTTTGTGCGCATCTGGTTGCGATCCTTTTTCTGAGCGAAGACAGGATCGATAGGAATGCCTGAAACAGTGATCAGATCTTCTTTATATCCGAGATACATAAGCTCGCGTTTTACCTCTTCGCTGGCGGCGAAGTAGCGCGAGTAATGTTCGGCGCGCCAAAGTGGGTTCGTTTCGTAGTCTGTTACGATAATTGCGTGCTGCGTGTTAATTGCCTTTTTGCATATCAACCATGAGGTCATGTCGACAGGTAATGTGTGCGTACTGATCACGATATCGGGCGCGTAATCCCGCAAAAGTTTGACAAGAGGAAGCGCATTCCATCTTTCAAAGGCAAGTCCATAGGTGTTCTCCGGCCAGACACGCTCGCTCTGGTTGTAGATCCAGCCAAGAATTTCCGGCGCTTTGTTTACCGACTGGATGTAAGCTTGTTGATATATTGTGCGAAATGCGGCGTTCGCAAAATTCAAGGCGTCTTCATGCCTTACATCCGCGCTTGGGTCCAAAATGTTCAGAGCCTTTTCAACGGCTTGGGCAGCACGAGTGTGTCCAGTCCCGATTGATCCTGAAAGGATCAGAATTTTCTTTGGCATTAAAAACCTGTCTATTCGCTGCAAGGCAAAGCAAAGTGCGTCTAGATTATAACTGTGGCGTCCATTGTCAACGGAGCTTCCGCATAAACAAATAAGATCTATTGCGGGCTATTTACTTCTCTGTTTTTGAACTCTTTGCTTGAAGTGGTGCGCTCATGCCGTGCATACAAAACTGGCATAGCATGTCGACAACCTCAAGGGCATTCCAATCAGTCTCAGTTTGATACCTCTGCATAATGCTTTTGTGTCGAGTTAAGAAATTCACGATCAAACTGAGCATGAATTCAAAGCGCCACTGATAACTAGCTTCAGATTGTGATGAATCAAGCGTTCGGAAGGCTTCGATGAATTCGTCTCTACAGGATGCGAAGTGTGCGTCGACCAATGAAAAAATAGGTTCAGGCTCGCTATGACAGCGACCGAGAAACAGCGAAAGCTTTTCTCCTTTTGCGCCCATTGAATGCACCAGCTGTATTGGTGGTTCATAAAATGCACGAAGGACCTTTTCGAGTGTGAGGTCTGGCTTTGAAATTTCGGAGCGTAATCTGGTCAGTTGAGCCTCGACGACCGGTGCTGCAAATCGCTTCATCACAGCTGCGAAGAGGTCGTCCTTTGAACCAAAGTGATAAGCCACAGAAGCGACGTTGACGTTTGCTTCTTTGATTATTCCTCGCAAAGAAGTCCCCGCGAAACCGAATGTCGCGAAATGTGATTCGGCAATGTCGAGGATTTGATCTTTCGTACTTGTCTGGGTGTCGTTTCTCATTTGAATATTATGTTGGTGCGCACGGGATAAGTTTGACACATCAGGGAGTGATGTCGATTGGTGACAAGGGGACCACTAGAAGTTTAATGCACCGTGGATGGCAATTCCAGGCACTCTGATATATGATTCAATCAGGCGATTGAATCGATTGATTGATTTTTGATTTTGTAACGCACGAAGGAATAACAATATGACTACCGCAGACATCGACCACCCTTCGGAAACCTTTGATAGATTAGGACGCAAGATCGATCCGACCGATTCGAGCGTTGCTGCGCGCTATGTTTTGAATGATATTTACTGCTCTGCATGGTTGAGCCATGCGATAAGCGCCTTATGTGAGCACAGAGTGCCCGATTTCGTCGGTGGTGAGCCGACTGCGATCGAATCGATCGCGAAAAAAGCAGGACTGCATGCTCCAACCTTGTACAGAGCGTTGAGGGCGCTAGCCGCAAATGGGATCTTTGAAGAACGTGGAGACGGTTTCTTTTTGCACAATGATGTTTCTAGATTACTCTGTGCAGATCATCCGTACAGCTGGAGCGGAATGGCCAGGATGTGGGGTCATCCGTCCTGCATGAGCGCGTGGATGCACTATCGAAAGAGTTTAACAGACGGACAATCAGGAATTAAGCACGCGTTTGGCAAAACACTCTACGAACATCTGGCCCAAGACCCGGCAACAACAAAGGCTTTTTCGGACGCGATGATAAGCAATTCGGCTCATGCCGCTGTTTCAATCTCAAGAGAGTTTCCATTTCGAAACTTCAAAAGAGTGCTGGATCTCGGCGGGGGGGCAGGTACGCTTCTACACACCATCCTCGCAGAAAATGAGCATTTGGAAGGAGTGATATTCGATTTGCCGGAACTCGAAAGTCTGGCTAAAGATTCAATTCGAACTGCGGATCTGGCTTCTCGTTGTCAATTCATTGCTGGAAACTTCCTTTCGGAAGTCCCTTCTGGCGCTGACTTGTATTTGATCAAAAATTCCCTCTGGAATTGGAGCGATGACCATTGCATTGAGATCTTGAGAAATATCCGAAGGGCAATCGGTACTACATATGGTGCTCGTTTCTTGTTGATCGAGTATGTTATTAATTCGCGAAACAAGAAATGGACCACAGCATACGATTTACAAATTCTCAACATGCCAGGCGGAAGAGCTCGTACCGAGGCTGAATACAAAATGCTACTTCTACAAGCTGGATTAGCAGTCACAGAAACTGATATTATCGAAGACCAAACTTTGATGCTGAGCGCACCGGTACAATAATAGAAGTTTCAAGTCGGGTCGGGGATGGCAAGTCGATAAGACCAGGCGCCTATTTCATGCGTTGAGCTTCCGTTGTCAGTCTGTAGGTGACGACTTCGTTTGTGGTTTCCGGATCTATGATGGTGAGATCCACTCCGCTGTTTTTCTTTTCGACGGCACTTACTTTCTTCATGTAATCGTTGACCAGTGCAGTGCTTTCTGCGAAGTTTCGCTTGCTTCCGTCTTTTGGAAAGTAGATTTCTTCCATACAGGTGTTATGCGTAGTCCAGACGGCACTCAAGTCTGTGCCTTTTGCACCGTCTAGAACATCTGCCAACCGTTGCGGGTCACATTCGGCCATATTTATTAGTTCCACCGCCAATCGCCAGAAACATTGTAGGCTCAGGTCAGCTTTGCGGCAATGGGGAAACCACGCTGCTCCTTTTCGGGGCTGACAAACCGTTGCCAAAGCCGACGCCGCAACTTTGGAAGCAACAGAAAGGGAGAAGCTCTCGCCTCTCCCTTACCTCTATACCAATTAAAGAGCGATTTCGCTCTTTCAGGCGACGCCATGCGTCGCCCGCCCTGAGAGTCCTAGTTGCTAAAGGACTTCTCGCCGTCGAATGTGCAGAGGTGCTCTGTCTTGATGAAGTCGAGTTTTGCATCATAGACCTTCTTCATCAGGTCGAGAACGTCTTGGTGCGAAACCGGCTTATTATCTTTGTTCCAGAAGCGTGCGCGCCAGTGGTCTGTGCAGAATGTTTCCGGCAAACCATCTGGATACACTTTGACACCACGGTTGGTGAGCATGTGGAACGGCAGTTTGTCATTTCCAAGCTTTTCAACAATCTTGCCGAGCTCGTCAGCGTTGCCGCCCTTCCAATCGAGGTAAACGTCGACGCCGACTGTTTCTTTCTTGGAGTTAGCCGAGGTCGACTTGACGCTTTGGATGTCGCTCTTTGGAGCTTGTGCATAGCTAACTGGAGTTAGTTTCTCCGGCTTCTTGCCTACGCGCTCAGCGACAGCTTGTGCGAATTCTTTGGTGCCGACTTTTTGTTTGCTGACGCCTTCTTCGAAAATGTCATATGTGTGGATGCCATCTTCGATTGTCTTGAGCCAGGCATTGTGAACGAGTTCAGCAACATCGGGCTGGTTGATGTGCACGAGCATTTGAACTGCGCCAAGCAACAATCCGGAAGGATTGGCCAGGTTTTGTCCGGCGCGACGCGGTGCTGAGCCGTGGATGGCTTCGAACATTGCGCAGTGATCGCCGATGTTAGCGGAGCCTGCAAGTCCAACCGATCCAGCAATTTGAGCGGCTACATCAGAGAGGATATCACCATAGAGGTTCGGCATTACGATAACGTCGAAAGCTTCTGGCGTGTCGGACATCTTAGCTGCACCGATGTCTACGATCCATGCTTCTTTTTCGATATCCGGGTATTGAGCACCGATTTCGTCGAATACTTTATGGAAGAGACCGTCTGTCAACTTCATGATATTGTCCTTCATGAAGCAGGTGACTTTCTTTCTGTTGTAGCGACGAGCGTACTCGAATGCATAGCGGACGATCTTCTCTGAACCTGGACGGCTGATCAGTTTCAAGCACTGATACATGTCTTCGGTTTGTCTGTATTCGATACCGGCGTAGCAATCTTCTTCGTTTTCACGAACGATAACAAGATTTTGCTTCGGATATTTGGTATCTACGAACGGATGATAAGCGACGCAAGGACGAACGTTTGCATAAAGTCCGAGTGTCTTTCTGGTAGCTACGTTCAAGCTCTGATAGCCGCCACCTTGTGGGGTGGTGATGGGCGCCTTCAAGAATACTTTCGTTCTTCTCAGTGATTCCCAGGAGCTAGGCTCGATACCAGTATTGATACCACGAAGGTAAACCTTCTCACCGATTTCGATTTCTTCGATTTCGATGCGGGCTCCAGCGGCGTTCAAAATGAACAGCGTGGCATCCATAATTTCTGGACCGATTCCATCGCCTTTGGCAACTGTAATCGGAACTTTGGTTTTGGTTGAGGTTGAGCCTTTGGCTTCAGTTTGTGTGCTTGACATGCTTGAAATCCCTCCTTCGTCTCTATCCATCGAGAGACCCGGGTACTGGGTGACGTTTACACCGAAGTGCTGCTAGCAGGATAGCAGCCGGATATACAAGGAGGGCCGAACCTAATCCTATCTTAGTGATTGCTTGACCTGCTGATCCTTCTGGTCAGCAAGGGTCTGCGGCAAGGAGACTTGAGACTTCGTCTTGGCATTTGTAGCTCGCATTTTTGACTTATGCGCTGCATATGTCAAAATCGCGTTTGCCTGGTCGATGTATGTACTTATGTAGTTAGCGCGCGGTGAGCGGCGTGCGAAGTTCTCAATTGCCAGCCACTCTTTGACAGATATGTCCAGGGCATTGATTTGAGTTGCGACTGCCCCAATTTGTTCTGGGGTGGCATTTGCCGGGAAAGAATGCAGTTGGCGTTGGATCAGTTCCGTCTGTGTCAGTATTTCATTGGTGCTGGAGCGATCTGAAACGATTGGTCTTTCAGGATCTTGTACATAACGGGTGATGCTGCGTGAGAAGCCGTCAAAGATCAAAGTCGCCGCCCGAATCGGATCTGCCTGTGGTGTCATTAGCGGCGATTTGCGATATGGTCCCAGTTGTAGAACGCTGCTCTTCTTATCGTCTAGTTGAGCGGCTGCAAACATCGTGTTGCCGAGGGAGCCCAGGGCTCGCGAAATATCTAGTTGCTCAACAAATCCAGCTGTATCAAGGTCCTTGATAAATAGTCCCGGTAGGACCATTGCCTTGTTGTCTGAACTCTTTTGAACGGACCCTGCCATTTTTTGTAGCTCGCCGCCTTTAACAACGTAAGTCATCGGATTAAGCGTATCGACCCACCCGTTTGCTACCCAAAGCTCCCAGTCTTGTTGAATCAAGTTCATTCTTTGATCGCGAGGCATTGCATACACAGCCGCCGAAATCCGTAAGTTCGGCTTTGCTGCACGAACCATAGAGGATACGTCCTGGACGAGGCTGCTTACTTGTTTGGATTTCCATGCGATCCAGGCTTTTCTGGTTCGATCATCCAGTCGATCAAGACTGAGTCGTGTTTCGCGTTCAAAATTCAATCGTCCTGCAAAATCGAATCCCATTTCGCCACCTTTACCATTGAAAGGATAGCGGATGTAATCAAGCTGAATTCCGTCAACATCGTAGTTTTTCACTACTTCAAGAATGAGGCTCTTTATGAATGTACGCGCTTCCGGAGAACTCGGGTCTAGCCAGAACTCGTGCTGTTTGGGCGGAACAAAAGCACCGGTATGGCTTGCTAAGCCCCAGGCAAAATCGTGTGTTGATAGCACTGGACCCGGATAATCCGGCTCTTGAGTGATGATAGGGTTGTGAAACGTGTTTCCGACATTGAAAGTCCAGAACCAGGCATGAAGTTCCATACCGCGTTTATGAGCTTCCTGGATGGCAGAAAGAAGCGGATTCCAATTTGTAGTCTGCGGATTCTGTGTCGAGACCTTGGAAGGAAACATCGTGAATCCGGCATTGTTCGTCTCAAAATAAACTACATTGATGCCTGCCTTCTTTAGTTTGTCAAAGAGGGCGGACATGCCGACGGCGTTTTGGCAGGATACAATCGTGCCTCGATCAAGCCAAATGGAGCGCGCTTCAACTAGTCTAACCGGCATCGCTTGAGCATAGGCCAGTGAGAGTTCATTGCGCGCTGCGTTCAATTCTCCGTCAGCTTCAAAAAACTTGCGTTGCGAATAAAAGTCTTTGAATGCACGAGTGTGGATCATAGCTTGCTCATAATGCTTTTGAATCACATTTAGAGGCACGGCGAGATCCGCCTGCTTTGCCGTTGCGATCGCGTCTTCTGCGCGTTTTTGTAAAGCCGTCAAATCGTCTTGAATTTTTTGATAGTCTGAAGAGCTTATCTGAATGGTTGCTGATTTGCTTAATCCTGGAACTGCTTCATCTAATACCATTGATAGGATGCTGGCATTGGTGGACGTTTCTCCTTGCAGTCCCGGTGCCCATCCTATAAATATGTTGCCATCCATTTTGCTCACGGCTACACCAATTGGTTTGCCGTTTGAATCAGTCCACTTTGCCAGCGGAGTTGCGTCCGAGCTTGGGCTAACCTCGGCAATCAGCGTGCCAATCGCAAAGTCCTGAGCATAGCTTTGTGAGCCACGGGACCAGGTCAGCTGTTCAGTGTCTTGAATGGCGTTGTGATTAATAATGGTGACGCCACAGAGTGCATCGATAATGTTTGCATGATTACTGGTTGCGCCACCGCCATCAGTGGCAACTATTTTTCCACCTTGTTTGATGAATTGCTGGATGGCATCAACTCCGTCACCTGGCAGATCAATCAACAGTGGCAAAATGACGACTTTGTATTGAGTCAATTTCGAGGTCGTCAGGTCG
Organism: Candidatus Obscuribacterales bacterium; assembly: GCA_019747875.1. Lineage (GTDB taxonomy): Bacteria > Cyanobacteriota > Vampirovibrionia > Obscuribacterales > Obscuribacteraceae > JAIEPM01. The sequence goes on along the minus strand of JAIEQI010000188.1, from coordinate 15,781 downwards.
GCATCGGGAATAATGTCATATCTCAAATTGGCTGCATCAAGCGTCCGGCGAAAAGACTGCCAATCCTCATCATAGGAGCCGATATTCTGCGCCTGGTAGGCATCACTGTTTTTTGCCGATTTCAGAACAGCAATTGGCGCAGCCGCCCAAACCGCAGAAAAGAATTGCAGCGCAATGCCCAAGGAGAACAAAACAAAGAACAAAAGGAATTTTCGGATCTGGTGGTTCAAGAAGGCAAGACCTCACTGCCGTCGCCCGTTGCCAAGGGCAAGCCTGTCGCTTAAGCCTATTATGTCAAATCTTCTTCCTGCTAGCTGCGTGGAAACAGCATTGTTCCAAATTGACTCAGGATTGTTTTGCACTCTAAAGTTCGCTTTGCGCTTTTGTGAAAGCTTCTTGCTCCACTAGAAGACCTTTGCGTTCATAGGTCTTCCAAAGTTCTGACCACTGAAGGATTACGAAAACCTCATTTGAATATTTTTTTGCCAGGCGCGTCAGCTTGGCATTTCCCGATTGAACAACAACCATGCTTTCCAAGCCTGCGCATTTCAGGCAATGTACCTCTCTCTCGGTTTCGTCACCGGATTGGACTGCTTCAGACCGCACAAGTTTGATCATCTCATTGCGCGGCAGTTTCCGGTCACAGTTGAAGCATCGTGATGGTCGACTGAGCTCGTAAACGACTTCGCTTTTTTGCGGCATCTTTCGTCCTGGTTCAAAGCGGAACATCCGCCTTATCGCTATACAACTTTTCGATAGTGTTGAGATCTCTATCCGAGATGCGAGAGTGTTCGTCGGTGATTGGATACATGATATCAGCCAGGTTAGGGCTGTGTCCAAGCAGGCCTAATGCGTGTCCCAATTCGTGAGTGACGATACCTTGCAGGCACTGGTATCTGATACTGGGTTCTTTTGACATGATGAGATCCAAATTTACTTCCATCACCTGTGGTGGCACTGTGTATTTCGGACCCATCCTCGGAATATAGATAGGCACAGGAACGGCTCCGACTGACATTAATGAGAGGCTGCCGTTTCCGTGGGTCGTATACTTCAATATCGTGTGGGCTCCGAGTATGCAACCACCAGAGTCGCTTTTGGTTCCCAGATGCTTCCAAACGACTTGAATGCGAGCCTGATTCGGATTGTCTGTTTGAGTAAAACGCACGGTTCCGTTGGATCGTCCTTCCCAACTTTCAAACGCTCTCAATACACAATTCATGAATCCGCGGTCAGGATAGTTTTGTATATAGACTGGAATTGGCATGCTTTTAAATCGAATAACTTTTCCTTTGCTTGCCTTTTGGACCTCTCGATAATAATCGGGGCGTGCGATCAATCCTGATTTGTCGGGTTCAATACGAACAATGTTTGGGGGAAATGCATTCAACAGTGGTAGTGCGTCGCTACCGAACTTGTTTGCGGCATTCGCCCCTGTAACTTGGAGTGGATTGAAAGTTGCGGCTTCCGGTTGTGGCGCTATCAATGGCCTGATCGGCATACTCGGATTGGGGGCGACTTGCGGTGGAAAGCTCGGGTTCGGGTTCGCGGTGCGTGGCGCATTGTTCTGTGTTTGTGCGTCGGCTGTCGGAGCGATCGAGGAGATATTCTGTACAGCTTGCCCTGAGCCCGAAGGACCTAAAGGCTGCACAGGGTTGCCGGTACCAGAGTTAGGTTGCGAACCAGAAGGCGAGTTTGTCGGTGGCGTCCACCCGTTTTGAGGTTGACTGCCTTGTTGTGGATAACTTGAATTTTGAGGTTGAAACTGGCTGTTGTTGTTCGTTTGAGGGAAAGGCGGAGGATACTGGGTGCCTGTTTGCGGAGGATACTGGTTGCCTGTTTGCGGAGGATACTGGTTGCCCATCTGCGGTGGATATTGATTGCCCATCTGTGGTGGATATTGATTGCCCATCGGAGGCGGATAGGACGGTGCCATGGGTTGACCCTGAAAGCTTTGATTAGGGACGCCAGCAGGTCTTGATCGCAAATATTGAATGCGTTCTACCATTGACCCTTGTCTTGGTCCGCCGACAAGATGGTTCTCTAACGCTTCCAAGCGCTGAACTAAAGGTGAAGCTGGATTTCCAGGACGCTGATATTGCATCTCAAGTTGTTCGAGATCCGACAACATTCCCTGAAAGGGGTTTTGATTTTGTGCCGAGGCCAGTTGACAGGAAATGGGCAAGAACAGTAGAACGGACAGAAGTACCCGGACTGCGCTCTGGCTGATGCTTGCTCTGGCGGACTCTTCGATCAATTCTGCTCCATTTGGCTGATTAAAGCTGGGTTTTCTCAAAAACCTGTGATACTTTAATGATAGTTATCTGCTCCAACAGTATGCCACACAGGCCAGGATATCCAACTTAAATACCGGGGACCTACAAATGGACGCACGCCTAAAAGAACTCGCTGAAGTGCGCTACCAGCAACAAGAATTCTTGCAGACGCTCTTTGAGCTAGCGGTGGAAAACCAGTGGTTTGATGTCCAACATATGGTTCAGCACGACATGGCAAAAGCGATAATTGCCGATTATTCATTAGAGAAAGGGTTGGGCTTTTTGAATTCCCAACTCTTTTTTGACAATTGGGAGCAAGTCATCGATGTTGGTTGGGACGCGTTTTGTGCCCACAGCGGCTTAACCAGAGAGCGCGTCAACAAACACCTGCAGCAGCTCAGCGATCACTAGCTATCCACCCAGACCCGATGGAACAAGCGGAGAGGGCGAAAGGGGCGATCAGCCCTGTGAGCCCTCGGAGCAATTTAAAAAGAAAAAACCGGAATACCCAGTGGGTTATCCGGTTCTTCTGATATTTGGGATTGTCTAAGGGGTGATCCTTACCCCATCTGCTGTTGCTTAGAACAAGTCAACGCCGATGAAAGGAATCCCGATATGAATCAGGTGCTTGCGATGTTTGGGGTGTTCGACAACAATCTTGCGATCCATTTCTAGCGGTCTTTCAACAACTACTTCTTTCTCGATGATTGTTGGTACTTCTACCGTTTTTTCGACAATCTTTTCGACGACTACGGGTTTTTCAACAACGATTTGTTGTGTTTGCACAGTCGAGGAAACTTGTCTGCGTTGCACTCGATGAGTCCTGATTTTGTGGCGTTTTGGTGCTGCAGGTCGCATTTCAGCCATGTAGCCATCTGCATTTGCTGCAATCGGCATTGACGCAAAAATAGCTGCAACAAGGATGCCACCTAGGGTTTTTGTTCCGAATTTCGCTTTCATATATCTCTCTCATTTGTTGTTGTTACCAAATCGGCAACAAGGGGGTTACAGAATCTCGAAATCAAACAAAGGCCAGATGCCAATGCCGAAAAGGTGTTTCTTTTTGATGATGCGGTCTTCAATAACAACTGGTGCTTGACCTGGGCCTCTTTCGATCGTTACCGGTGCGGTGATCGTAGTTTGGGTCAATCCTGGTGCTACTGTAGTAGTTTTTTCGAGAACTACAGGAGCTGTTGATACTGGAGCTGCATAGTAGTCATTTTTCCATTCGCCGGCTAATGCCATCGGACTTGCGAGCCCAAAAGCAAATGCACTAGCCAGAATAAACGCTTTTTTGTCTCTCATTTTAAAGCCTCCTCCATCTCTCCGGAGATCGATGGCTCATTCTAGTGTTAGCTGAATTTCCAGAAAGGGCGGTGACGTGTTTGAATTTGCTGATACCACAAACAGTGGCACAGTAAAATTCGATTTTTCAATTAAAAACGATGTGCTCAAGATCGCAGTGGAGCTTTTTTGTTTTGTCGACCTTCACGTCTCTTGAAGTTCATCCGACCAGTGATTTGATAAATAAGCCGGATAATCATCGGTTAGGATCGAACACGTCGAGGTTGTTACCAACCAGCCCGGAATTGAAATAAACGCGGAGGTGGAACAGTGCTTGTTCTATCCAATACACACGGTATTTTACTTGGTTCCAAGGTTACCGCTGAAGTTGTAGTTGTTCTTTCGATAACTACCGGATAGCTGAGCGCTGTTGTCTCAACCATCGTTGTGGCCTCGTAACGTTCTGGGATTGCGGTTCTCGGTTCAAGAACAGCATAATAGTTGTCTTCGGCTTGGGCCATTTGCGGTGCCATAAATAGCACTGCTGCGGCTAAACCTGCAAAGATGTAATCCTTTTTGGCTTTCATAATACCTCCTGCCATTGTTGGTTTGGAGCTTCGTTGGCGGTTACGACGGGGCAAGAAAAATTCCGTTCCTGATTCAGTACCGCTTACGGTATCAAAAAAGATTAAAAATGAGAAAACGCGCAATTCCGTAGACACTTGTGCGCCAAATGCTGATGAAGACATGAGCAACGCTCACCAAAGTCTATCCGCTTACGCTGATTTACTGTTCGTCAAAAGAAGCTCGTCCAAGATCCGCTCTGTATGCGGTATGAATTTGGTTGTTCTTATGCGGAGCTGGAGACTTTGATCGATTACTTGAGGAGATCGGGATAGCGCACAACCATCGCGAACCCCCCGGGAAAAGCGCCGTTAAAGGAGCACTGATTCGCCTTGAGCGAGGATAATGACCATACGCCTGGGTTGTCCGCTGTGAACTCCAAATCCATTCGTTCTCCGGCATTGATGGTTACTGTGTCCCGTGCTACGTGGGGCTCAATACTGTCCGAACCATTTTGTGCCACCACTTCCAGTCTGTGTCCAGTCAGCGACAGCGGGCAGGCTTCTGAAGACGCGTTTACGATTCTAAGCCGAATCCGCTCACCGCTGCGTACTTCTAGTGGAGGGATTGCTTGTGCTGATTTGCCATTGGCCAGGAACAGCACCCCGTTCAACCGGTGTTGCGCTGGGGGCTTAGCTGTGGCGTTCGCGGAGTGAGCACCGTTGGTTTCGGAGATGACGATTACAAAATCCCGCTCATATGTTTTGGGGATGCTCTTCGGTTCGACAACAATGACTCCGGCAAGTCCCTTTTGCATTTGATCGTAATGAGGTACCTGAGGGTGGTACCAGTATGTTCCAGGGTGCTCGGCGATGAACTGGTACACGAAGCCTTCGCCAGCACCAATCAGACCGCCGCCCTTTCGAGGTAACCCATCCACTTTGTGTGGAAGCTTCATGCCGTGAAGATAGAGGCTGGTGCTCGTTTTGAGTGCATTGTGCAAGACAAGTTTTACCTGGTCGCCTTCCGAAACTCGGATCACTGGACCTGGTACCTGGTTATTGTAGGTGACTGCATTTACAGTACAGCCGGGAAACACTTCCCAGGAAGATTCTTTTGCATTGATATGGAACTCTCGAATTTGCGAGCCGGACATCATCTTTTGAACTTTGCCCATTTCGTTGAGGGCATCATGCATGTTCCCTTTGATGTTTTCCATCTCTTGCTTCATCTCTTCCAGCTCGTTTTTTTCTTGCTGTTGTTGAGTGAAGAGATCCGCGGCATCATCGATGGTGGCGGCCAGGCAGTCCGGGAAAGACGATGAGAAAAGGCATAATAACAAAAGTGTGATTTGCTTACGACAATTTACTCGAAAAAACATTTTGACTCCACGGCGGTTAAGAAGGCAAATGTTCGCGTTTTACAATCGCCACCGCACACGGTGCAGCCATAGCAATGCGATGAGAGACGCTGCCCAGTAAGAAGTGCTGAACAGCGGTTCTGCCTTCAGCTCCAGTTACGATCAGATCCGCAGGCATGCTTTTTGCTACAGCCAGCACTTCCGAGGCAGCTTTTCCTTCCTTTAGTGCAATGTCTACTCTCTTCACTCCCGCATCTGAAAGCATTCGTTTCGCATCAGCTAGAAAAGTCTCGCCTTCCATCAAAAGGTTTTGTTCGATGCGAGAAATGAACTCTACAGGAGAAAAATACTTGACCGGATCGGCGACGTCGACCGCATGTAAAAGTAAGACGTTAACATCGCGATTGGCTAAGTCAAAATACTTCACTGCCTTCATCATCGCTTCTTTAGCATTTGGAGAACCGTCGACTCCGATCAACACGTTTTTCAAATTATCAACGTTTTTCTCCAACGGACGCATAATCAAAATTGTGCCGGGACCATGCTTTACCACTTTTCCGGAAACGCTCCCCAACAAGAATTGTTCGACAGCGGGATGGCGTCCTGGCATCATCACTGTGATATCGCAATTCTCGTCTCTGGCTACGGTTTCAATCATCATTGCTGTCGGTCCGGAAACAATTTCCTTGCTAACTTTCAGGCATTTGCCTTCAAGTCTGGCGGCGGCTTCGGCCAGACGCGCTTCGGCCTTCACCTCGACCTGGTTGCGCCAATCATCCGGGAACTGCCCGGCAGAACCCAAGACATTTTCGTATGCTGGCCAGGCCTCGTTGACGTAAAGTAAATGAACTTCCGCTGCTGAAATTGGCAGAAGAGTCATCATTTGATCAATCAGAGGTTCGATTGGGTTTGTGATGTCCAGAGGCAATAAGATCTTCATTCGTTTTTTCCTGACGGCTGAAAGTTTGTTGAGCAAGCGTACATTCTAAACTTCTTGACTGAAACTGACGCTCTTGAGATTTAATGGACCGTTTTAGGCAGCCTAAGCTGAGTCTGCTCAGTCCAGTCTGGCATCCAGCCCGAAAGCTAGTGCAGGCTTGCGTTTTGTGTTCTGTAACATTGTCTGTTCCGGGCTCTATGTGCAGTTTATGCCCTGCGCCCCCGGGTACATAGTAACTAATGGAAAGAGCATGGGTGATAGGCACAGATGATGAAAAATAATCAGGTATCCACAAATTTGACCTTCTCGTTGGTTCTTAGCTTTCTGGCAGGGTCAATTCTTGCTTATCCGTCACTTGCTGCCGAATCCGGCAAGCCGCATCCGGAGGGGATGCATGCCCAAATGGCAGCTCCGCTTGGGCCTCTCGTCAATCCAGTTGACCCATACGACCCCAATGCTAAAGCCTGGCCCATTACACCGCCTAAGTCTGTTCATCCGGGAAGTAATGGTACTGTCCATCGAGGGACCGTAAAAACCGATACTATTGTCAATCCGCCAACCTACCAGAGCGAGTTTCCCAAATCTGGTTCTTTTTCATCCGGTGGTGAATCAGGTGGAGTCTCCAAAAATTCAGGGTGGACGCAGCCAGCCTACAAAGCTACTGCTAAAGACGGGAAGTTCGTTTTAGAAGGCGGTGTCGAAGAGAAGGTTCCGCAAACTCCTGATGCCGTGGCATCTTATCTGCGAAGAATGAAAGCAATTTTGAATCAGTTCACAAATTCCATAATGTCTGTTACCAGCAATGGCATGCTCAACCCCGACGCCAAAGAGGCTGCTGCTGGGTCAATCAGGGCTTTGGTTAACGGTGTAAGAACTACCATTCCGCCGGCGCAATTGAAAAATGCACATGGCGTGCTGGCAGATACAATGAATTCGATTGGCGAGGTCTTAAGTCAGGCAGAGTCTGGCCAAAATCAAATGGGTATTCTAATGGGACTGATGGGGGCTATGGGCCGCTGGAGTTCATCGATCGATAGCTATCATACAAGCGTGAAAAATTGCATCAGCTATTACGGACTTCCGATGTCACTTGACCCAGTTGCTGACGCAAGTGCATCTCAGACACAGATGCTAATGAATGGAATTACCAATGGGCAATCTCAAAAAATGGGTGAACTCATGGGCGGCGGCCAGAGTGGTGGCGGCGGCTTAGGAGGACTTGGTGGTTTGGGCGGTTTTGGGGGAAGCGGTGGCTCTTCCGACTTCGGTGGTGGCTCGTCATTCGGTGGTGGCTCTTCCTTCGGCGGCGGTTCGTCATTCGGCAGCGGAGGTGGTGGCACCCCAGATCTAGGCGGTCTCATGAATATGATGGGTGGCGGCGGCGGCGGCGGTGCTACGCCGGATGTCGGGTCTTTGATGAAGATGTTAGGCGGGGCCGGCGGAGCCGGTGGCATGGGTGGTATGGGCGGTATGGGCGGCTCCTCTGGACAAGGTGGCGGCACGGACCCGAATGCAGGCTTTCCCGATTTAGGGCTGTAAAGAGTAAATGGTACGAATTTGAGCCAGGCGAACTCCGTCCTCGTCCATCTCTGCTGGCGATCTCGTGCGCAGCTCATAATGCGCCTAGGCCTGAATTAAACATCAAGAAGTTTTGAAACCATGCATGTGCTTTACAAGCATGTAGCAAGCTCGATTCGGTTTAAAATATGGACTTCTATTTTAATGCGTACCGATTCTGAGGAGGCTTTCTAACGTGATCGGCAGGTACACCCGTCCTGAAATGGGGACGCTTTGGACTGATGATGCCAAGTTTCAGACATTGCTCGATGTTGAGATTGCTGTCTGCGAGGCGCAAGCAAAACTCGGACGGATTCCCCCTGATGCAGTAACAGACATCAAAAATAAGGCAAAGTTTGATGTCAAACGAATCGAAGAGATCGAAGAAGAAGTAAAACACGACATTATTGCCTTTCTGACAAATGTGGCAGAGTATGTTGGTGAGAATTCACGATATGTTCATTTAGGTCTAACCAGTTCCGATGTAATCGATACTGGATTGGCCTTGCAGATGCTGCGCGCAAGCAAACTAATTGAGACGGATCTGCAAGACTTGCATGATGCAATCCTGGAACAAGCAAGAAAACATCGCGCGACAATTACTGTTGGCAGATCGCACGGGATCCATGCCGAACCGACTACGTTCGGGTTTAAGATGGCTGTCTGGATGGAGGAGATTAAGCGGCAACAACAGCGCTTCGCCGATGCCGTTAAGATGATTTCTGTTGGACAGTTTAGTGGTGCCGTCGGAACCTACTCAAACATTGATCCTGAAGTTGAGAAAATCACCTGCGAGCTTTTGGGCTTGGCACCAGCGCCGGTATCAACTCAGATTATCCAAAGAGATCGCCATGCGCAATTCATTTGGAGTCTGGCGATGATCGGTTCTAGCCTTGAGAAATTCGCCACAGAAATAAGACACTTGCAGAGAACCGACGTACTTGAGGCCGAGGAACCCTTCTCTCATGGTCAAAAGGGATCTTCTGCCATGCCGCACAAACGGAATCCGGTTGGTTCCGAGAATATCTCAGGATTGGCTCGTATATTGCGTGGCAATGCAATTGCCGCGATGGAGAATATTCCGCTCTGGCACGAACGCGACATCTCGCACAGTTCTGTCGAGCGGATCATCATTCCCGATTCCTGCATTTTGGTCGACTACATGCTGGTTCGTTTCACTAAGATCGTCAAAGGACTTGTCGTTTATCCCGATAACATGCGTCGAAATATGGATCGTTTCGGTGGAGTGATTTTCTCGCAGGCCGTGATGCTAAAAATGGTGGAGAAAGGGCTGAGCCGAGAAGATGCCTACAAGCTCGTGCAAGGGAATGCAATGAACGCGTGGAATCGCGACGGCGGTGACTTTAAAGCGAATTTGCTTTCCGACAATGAGGTCACCGCTGTGCTGAGTCCGCACGAGATTGAAACTTGTTTTGACCCCGAGCACTATCTAAGAAATGTAGCTCGTGTGTTTGAACGACTTGGTATCTAGTTCTCGATATACACTCTCTGGAGAATTGAGATGATTGATCCTAAATTGAAGTTATGCGGTGTACTTATTCCCGTCTTCGCATTGCGCAGAGAGGGCTCCCTCGGAATTGGCGACACGGAAGCTATGCGGAAGGCGGTCGAATTTTGTTCACGCAATAATCTTACAGTTCTCCAGGTCCTTCCAATAAATGAAACCGGTGGGGACAATAGTCCTTACAACGCGATTAGCTCGATTGCGTTAGATCCTGTTCTCATGACTGTAGAACCGCATTTGATACCAGGTCTGACTGCCGCCGAGTATAGCGAGATTACAGCTAAAGCGGAATATAAAGGCGAGGATCGGGACAGCGTTCACTACGATACGGTGAAAGCTGTTAAGAATGAACTTTTGAAGGCCGCTTGGAAAAAATTCTCTGCTGAACTGAATTCCAATAAAGACTCTCTTGAAGTGAAAGCGTTTGCTGCATTCGAGAAAGAGCACAAGGATTGGTTGGAACCATATACGTTGTTCCGCACCCTCGTCGATGTGCATGGTGGAAATGCTTGCTGGACACAATGGCAGCCAGAACAGCAAACAAGAACGTCAGCCGAGGAATGGGCGGCAAGCTCGACCAATGCTTCCAAGATAGCTGATACCCGCCGCTTTTACGCTTATGTCCAATGGCTTGCTTTCAAGCAATGGACGGACCTCAGAAAGTATGCCGACGAGTTTGGTGTCAAGCTGATGGGTGATATCCCGTTTGGTGTTAGCCGCTATAGCGCTGATGTCTGGTCAGAGAGGAATTTGTTTGAAATAGGTTGGTCTGGTGGCGCGCCGCCGGAGCCGCTCTTCCAGTCTGATCCGTTTACAGCAAAGTGGGGACAGAACTGGGGGATCCCATTGTATAAATGGGATGCTCATAAAAAGGAGAACTACCAGTGGTGGCGTCGTCGCATTCAGCGACTGACCGATATCTTCCATTATTTTCGAATTGATCATGTACTCGGCTTCTTCCGGATGTACGCATTTCCGTGGATCCCTGAGCGAAACCATGAGTTTGTCGAACTCGATGAGGACGAGGCGAAGGAAATTACTGGAGGAGACCTCCCGGAGTTTAAACCGCGAAAAGACTATCCTGAAAAGCTAGGGAAAGTGAATTGCGAAGAAGGCAAAGCCAGGTTGAAAGTTATTATGGATGCCGCTGGTGAAAACGGCGTTGTCGCTGAAGACCTGGGCATGGTGCCCTGGTATGTCCGTCCGCTCTTGCACGAAATTGGAATTCCTGGTTTTGCGATCCCGATCTTTGAGCGAGATGAGGAGGACAAGGAATTTAAAGACAAGAGTGAACTTCATCCATGCAGCCTTGCTACCTACGGTACACATGATCACATGCCGCTTGCTATGTACTACGATGATCTGGTCACCCGTTGGCATGGTCCGGATGGTCATGAAGCCTGGCTTGATGTTCAGCGCTTGATGAGATTCCTTGGTCGAGATGATGAAAATCCACCGAAAGAATTCACCGACGAATTGCATGAGGATTTTGAAAAGGCTCTGCTGGAAACACCCTGTTGGCTAGCTCTTTTCATGATGCCTGATATTCTGGGCACTTATGAACAGTTCAATGTTCCAGGTACGGCGGATGCCGGAAACTGGAGCCGGAGGCTGGCTAAGACTCTTGAAGATTACGAAAATGACGAACTTTATGGACCAAAGATTAAGCGCCTCTCGAAATTGATCGCCGAAACTGATAGACTCGCATCGCGCAGTCCAGCTAGAACTGTCAAATAGGTAACTTGGTTAACGAGGTTAGATATGTACCCGGCATACTTGATCCGCGCTGGCATTGACTGGGTTAGGCATCACGAAGAATTCAAGGGATCGAACCCGTACTCAAGGTGCATTGAGGCTGTCAATGTTTGCCAGTCTTTGTGGACCGAACAGAGAGGACAAGGCGATTTCGCGCTAGTTGAGCCGGCTGCCGTTGCAGCGTACTGGGCGGAGTTTTTCCATGCCGAAGATCCCTTGCCTGATGAATCGGAATGGCGCGACGGACTGGTAAAAAGATCCGCACAATACGATGCGTTCGATGAGTGGCAAGATTGGTTTAAGCAAGCGTATGCCCAGGTCTATCAAGATACGATCTATTGGATGGGCGTGTTAACAACGGCATGGGCTCATACCCATTCGCTTGAAGTTGTTTACGCCGATGAAAGTTGGGAATTCAGAGCTGCGACACCGTATCTGCCGACGAGCGAGTTCTGGCGTTTCGAGCCTCATATGGATACGGTGGCGGAAATTCTGGCAGAAATCTGGAAGGAAGAAGCCGAAGGATTCCGTGAACTTGGTTTTGAATTAAGTGAGGAAGCTATTCCTTATCTAGGTAAGGCAGAGTGTCTAGAATTTGATACGAAGCGTTATTCTGCTGCCTACCCTGCCCGAGCCGCTCGTGATAAAGAAGTGATTGAGCTGGGCGAAATGGTTGCAGACATAATTTTGCCAGCTGGTGATAGCTGGTATCGCACCATGGATAACGTGATCTTTGCATACGATTATCTCGATGCAACGGCTTTGATTGGACGGGCACGCTACGTTTTCCAAAGCAGAAAACGCTTCATGGAATTAACCATTGATACCGATCCCGATCAGGCCAGACGACAAGCCTCTGCCGAGGGCTGGCTGGTCGGCCACGGCGTTGCTGGTTAAGTACAGAGCGCGCTGACAAAGTGATCTGATCAGCATCTTCGGAGTGCGTTTGCAGCTAAGAGTCGACTGTTGCTGCAGTGTTTTCTATTGGCTCTTCGCGCTGAGCTGCAAAAACAAAAGCTCCGTAGAATAAAGCCAGCAAAGCTTCTTCCTTCGTCAGCGTGCGCGTGAAATCGCCGTGAAGTGTGTTGCAATCAGCAATTTATCATTCCCCAATTTTGTTTAGCGTGTTTTAATCAGTTTAGTCGGTTGGCTTTCAATGCCTTCGGCGCAGTATCGTCGTTTGCGCGGGACAAATAAATGATCAAAAGAAACGTCAAAATCAGCGCACCAGTATCGGTGTTTTTAGCATTGCTCTGCGGCTTCTCGGCAGCGTTTTCACCACTTAATAACAATGTTTCTGATCAATCAGCAAAGTCTTTTGCGGTAAATGTTTCAGATCGCGTACCCTCATCTGCTATAGCTCCCAGCTCTGTTGAACCTGTTTTTGATGCTGGTGACTATCTCGATGAGATTGCTTCTGAAGGCAGATACACTTGGAAGAAAGAACGCTTTCCGTTAAAAGTGTTCATCAAGCCAGACCCGTCTGTTCCTGGGTTTCGCTCAGTAATGCCAGACATGGTTCGTACGAGTTTCGACGAGTGGACCGAAGCAGTTTCCGGAAAGGTTTCCTGGACTGAAGTTGCAAGCCCGGCCCAAGCTGATATCTCTGTCGTTTGGACAGCTGAAGCTGTTGATCACGGTAAAGGAACTGAAGGCGGAAGAACTAAGACTTTTGCTCGCATCAATCACGCAACAAATCGCGGTACTATTGATCGAGCTGAAATGACCTTGCTCACGACACTTCCTTATGGTGAAGGTCATCTTGGCGATACCGAAATGAAGAGAGCTTATTTACATGAAGTAGGTCACGCCTTTGGATTGACAGGGCACTCTTCGACAAGAGGCGATGTGATGTATTACGCTGTAGGCCCCAGACAAAATGCGATCTTGGGTGCCCGTGATATTGCAACTTTGAACCGCCTGTACAATGGCTATCCAGAATTGAGCGCCCGTTCGCAAAAGAATAACGGCGGCGTATAGCGGAGAAGTCTAAGAGGGGCGCGAGCCCAGCGAAGCTTCGGAGCGTCTAAGAAGTTTCTCCTCAGTTCTTTCCTGCGGGGCCCATTTCCCAGGGTCCCGCTTTTTCTTTCATCAAACCCGGCCAGCTTTCTTGTCTTTTTGAATCTGTGCGGCTGGGCGCGGAAAGCGGCGTGGTGTTGTTCTGTCTTTCTCAATCGAGGTAACTGAAAGCTGACGGCCGATTAAATCCTCTGGCAAGAGGTCAGTTCTCAAAACTCTTCCTCCGAGCCGCGAAATGTAAGCCTCGGCATCTGCCTGTTCTTGTTCTACTTGTCTCTTGGACCTTTGGGCCAGGAATATGCCGCCGACTTTAAGGAAAGGCAGTGTTAGCTCAGCCACTATGGGCAGTGCTGCTACTGCTCTTGCTGTGGCATAGGTGAAACGTTCTCGATATTCTGGGCTATGTCCCAACACCTCGGCTCGGTCACAAACTACATGTACACGTTTTGATCCAAGCCCCAATTTCTCGCAAGCTTTTTCTAAAAAACGACACTTCTTTCCAATGGACTCCAGTAAGAATACTTTCAGTTGAGGACGAGCAATCGCCAAAATCAGGCCTGGGAAACCGGCACCGCTTCCGATGTCAATTAATTTTGCGTCGCTGTCCTTTTTTATCGACGGCAACAAAGTTAGCGAATCGAGAACGTGTTCTTTCAAGACAACATCTAGATTCGCGTTTGCTACAAGATTTGTGTGCTCGTTGTAGGCTCTAAGTTCGTCGCAAAACAGCAGAATTTGTTTCTTAGAGTCATCATTAAGCTCGTGTTGATCCATCGCAGAGAGAATCGCTGCAGCGTCCTCGGCATCCAACAATCCGTCGAGCAACCCGTTAGTCATTCGTTCTTGTAATGAATTCGCTGAAGTAATGTTGGCAGAGCGATATGAGCTTGGGTCCGTCCATGATTTCGTCATTATATGTCCAGACGACGGTCTTCTTGCTGACGTCTTGAGGATCGCCCTGCACTTTTGCAATGAGTTGATAGCTTGCTTCCAGACCCAGCTCGTCTAGTTTCATGGTCAGACTTGATGCACCTTCGGTTACCGGGAATTCGCAAAAATCAACTATTCCGTTGATTCCGCGAATGCCGTACATCCAGTTGCGTCTAGTAAAAGTGAAGTAGGCGATCTCTTCGGATGGAATGCTCAAATCGCTGTAGCTTCCCTTTGTCTTTTTGTTCAGTCGGCTGACAGCCACGCGCAGATTAGGAAACATCGAATGTTTGTTGAATTCTTCTGAGCAGGCTTGAAAAAGCATATAAAGTTTGTCAATAAATGGGACCGTCGCAAGTGCGCCCAGCCTCTCTTCTTCTTGTTTCTTACGCTGACCCTCTTGCTTATCGATCTCAATTTGGTTTGCTTGATCGGCTAGCTGCTTAACCCAACTAAAGTCCACGGTGGCTCCTGACATGAAAAAAAAATGGATCTGGAACATCATACCAACAGCTGGGGGCTTGCAATGCGCCCTTGCGACCCGTTCTTTGGGGCTGAAGGCTGATAAAAACTGTCCTCAGTCGAAAATTTCCCTGAATCATTAGGCTTTAAGCAACAAAAATACGTGTTAAATCTGCGCGTACAAGGAATAATTTTGATGGGAAGCAGCTCTCTGGGAGGCAAGGAGCTTACCAACTCCTGTTGGAGCTTGAAGTAAAATCGTGCTCTTGATTATCTCGAGGAATGAAGATCGCCCCGAGCTGGAATCCAAGATTCTTGCCGCTGCCTTTCGGCAGAGTGTAGAACGCGGAGACGTGGAAGGGTCGAGACTCGCTCACCGCGAGCTTGTGACGCTACTGGCAAAAAGAGCCACGGCGGGCAGCTTGACGCGGGATTCTGGCGACCACGGTGTCGACATGGTTTTTGCGTCTGATAATGTTCGGGACATGGACCTTGATGGGCTACAACGAGCAGCTTCACTAGAAGTCACACCCGACCCGGTTAGTTTTGCTGAGAATAGTCCCGGAGTTCTTGCTGCCGACGAGGTGAGCGTCCCGACTAATCCTCAGACTGATACAGCCAAGCATAAGAATTTTGATTTTGGAGATGTGAAGTCCGGAGGCAATGGTTCGCATCTTAAGGACACCGTCAATCGTTTAGTCGATCTCGCTAACTCTCGAAGTTCTCGCCAAGCCGGCACTTCGCCCCCGCAAAATTCTCAACAAGTCCCAGGTGCTGGGACGGATCTTGGTGCAGCGGGCGCTACGCACGATTTCGGTCCCAACGGTGACTTCGCCGGCAGTCTATCGCAGGATTCTTTATCTGCCGCTGCTGGGGATGCAGGGGTTGAAAACTTTGCACCAGGCTCGATTGCTGAGAATGATGCGAAGTTTGTACCCCAAGACCACGTAGCGACGGTCGAGGAAATTGAGCCATCAGAGATGGTCGAAGATTTCGAGCCTGGAATGAAGGCTGAAGAGCTGGAGCCGGTGGTGAAGGCTGAAGAGCTGGAGCCGGTGGTGAAGGCTGAAGAGCTGGAGCCGGTGGTGAAGGCTGAAGAGCTGGAGCCG
>JAIEQI010000015.1 GCA_019747875.1 Candidatus Obscuribacterales bacterium | reverse complement strand
TCGTGATCATGCGAGCATCCGGGTCCGTGCACATGTACTGGCTTGGCTTCCTGTTCATGATCGTGCTCGTGATCATGTGAGCATCCGGGTCCGTGCACATGTACTGGCTTGGATTCGTGTTCATGCTCGTGATCATGCGAGCATCCGGGTCCGTGCACATGTACTGGCTTGGCTTCCTGTTCATGATCGTGCTCGTGATCATGCGAGCATCCGGGTCCGTGCACATGTACTGGCTTGGCTTCGTGTTCATGATCGTGATCATGCGAGCATCCGGGACCGTGCACGTGCTCGTGATCGTGGTCGGAGCGATCTATTGATACTGGGATCGACTTTTTGTCGCCGGACCCTTGGTTCTCTTTTTCATCGCTCATTTGGTTTTTCTCTTATTTCCGGGGTCTAGTGTTGATGACCTCTGCGCGGAGCAGCTGCCGCAGGCGCGGATTCGTGGTGATCCTCGTCTTCGTCCTCATCGTGATGATCTTCATCAGGAATTGGCTGGGTAAACTTCTGCCCAGCGACCTCCAACGTGAAAGCTTCACATCCTTCTGGAACGTTGAACTCAAGCACCGCAGGTAGGCGTGCTTCGTAGACTTTCAGGATGTTGCCTTTGTCATCATAAATGGTGCCGCCAGCCGCAACCGTCATGGTTGAATCAACGAGCACAGCCACGAGCTCCGCCATTTCTTCCATACGGTCCGCGATGCGATGACACCACAAATGTCCGATGCCAGGATATTCGCCGTGGCAAATCTCCTCCATTTGCTCCTCATCGACTTGCTCGCCAACGCCAACCAGCACGAAATTTATGCGAGGCAAACGTCCAGCAGAGATTTCCTTCGCAACCTGAGCTGCATACGCCTTAACATCAGCTGCATCATGAATTTGGCTGTCGGTAATGATGACAGCCAAACCACGCTTAGCGCCTTTGTCCACTTCTTTGCGAATATGTGCAATATAATCGCGAAGAACAGGCAGCAAGACAGTTCCTTTTCCATAGTATTGTGGACCAGGAAACTTGTAGTTCTGAGCATCCTTTCCAGCGAGGTCACCTAGAATTTCAAGCTGCGAGCCATCTCCTGTCGCCCAGTAGGCCACCCGCAGAACCCCGTCGCGATCTTTGTTTGCCAGGTACTCAAGCATCCAACGCATTTGCGGTTCAACGAGATTCTTCACCGGCGCCAGCTTCGCGAGAACGCCGCGCGGCCCGTACTCGTCTTCCATGCTCGCCGAGCCATCCATATATAGAGCTACATCGAGCCCCTCCACCGTCGGATCATGGAGCAAAGTGGCGATTATCTTCCCGCCCTGATTATGCACATCGGAAAATGGTTTTACGACTGCTTCATGTTTGTGAGACATGTTACCTCCACAGATCTACAAATGATTAGTGATGACGCGCGATTTCTTTGTGATGCTCATCCTTAGGCAGCGGCTGCGTGAACTGCTGCCCGTTTACTTCAAGCGTGAAGCTTCGGCAGCCTTCCGGCACAGTGAATTCTAAAATGGCAGGTAGGCGTGCTTCGTAAATTTTCAGCACATTACCTTTGTCATCATATATGGTGCCACCGGCTGCAACCGTCATTGTCTCGTCAACGAGGACTGCAACCAGTTCCGAAATCTGTCCAATTTCTTCGGCGACGCGGTGACACCAGAGGTGACCAACACCCGGATATTCTTCGTGGCAGATTTCTTCCATTTGTTCTTCATTGACTTGATTGCCGACGCCGACAAGGATGAAGTTAGTTCTCGGCAATTGCCCTCGTGCCATTTCACGGCAGATGTTCGAACAAACACGTTTCACTTCTTCCTCGTCGTGAATTTCGCCGTCAGTAATGAAGACCGCACAACCGCGCTTGGCACCTTGTTTAACCTGTTTCCTCAGGTACTCAACGTAATTGCGGATCGCTGGCGCCAAAATTGTATGCGAACCAAACTCTTTGGGACCAGGAAATTTATAACTTTGAACGTCAACGCCTTTGAGATCACCAATGACTTCGATCCTGGTGCCATCACCGCAAGCCCAGTAGGCCACGCGCAACTCTCCGTTGCGATCCTTAGTGGCGAGATACTCCAATATCCAGCGAACCTGAGGTTCGACCATGTTATCTTCAACAACAGGCGGCTTACCGAATATCCAGTTGAAGAGCCCGCCCTTCACTTTGTTCTTGTACTCATCCTTCATGCTGCCTGAGCCATCCAGATAAATCGCCATGTCCAAGCCTTCGACCGTTGGATCGTGCAATAGAGTTGCGCGAACATGACCTTCTTCGAAGTGGATATCGGAAAACGGCTCAACTGGACGTTCGTGGTCAGACATAGTTCACCTCGTGCTTTACTTGACTTCATCTCCGCATTTAATGTGGAGCGAAGGACTTGAGTACCGACAGTTAATTGCAGATCGTATCACTTAAAATCGTCCATCCAATCAGGGTCACTCTTGGATTCTTCATTCTTTTTTGGTTGCGGTTTCGCTGGTGGCTGTTTCTTGGAATCCCCTCCGTTGTTCTGCTTATCCGGCTTCCGAGACTCTTCCCTCGTGGTCGGGTGCGCTTGCTTTTGCTGAACGGAAGAAAAATCATCTCTGGTATCGGACCCAAAATCTGACATCCAGTCTGGTTGAGAACCAGTACCGACATTGGCAGGAGCATGCTTCGAGACCTGCCCATGACCGGCGTGCTCAATTGCACTTGAATTCTGGGAAGCGGGCTTTCTTAAGTGGGCATCAACCTCACCGGTTTTCTTGCCCAAATTCGATCCCGCCAGAGGACCCGTCTTTGGATGAGGTAGGGGCGGCGTTAGATCGGGATTTTGTTTACTGCCTCCGCCAAAATCGCGAAGCCAATCCTCTGGTCTCTTTCGCGTTCGCTGCGGAGTTGATCCACAAACAGGAATCTGCGGAAGATTCGACGCGCCACGCGGGGATGACGCCCGTGCCATCAACTCGGCACTTGCTTGTGAAGTCTTCGATTGAATTGAACGACTCTGCGGCGGAGGCCATCCCGGCAACGTTGTTAACGTCATCTTCGCAATGTCGAGAAGTTGTTCGATAGTAGCCTGCGGCGGCAGCTCCAAGCGATCTTCCAGACTCTTGAATATCTGGCTCAAAGCACCGACAACTTTGTTATTGCCACCGGCCCGGCGAATCGCCACATCGCCTTTAATGACATAGCCCTTGCCTTCAAGCTGAGTTTCCAGCGCACGCCGACTTGGTACAGGCAAGATCATATCCTGCAGGCGATGGCGCCGCATTTGGTGGCGCTCCAATTCAGCCCTGAGATCAAAAAGAACATCATAAAGCAATTGCATAGCCGTCAATTCGTTTGAACCATCGGCAGAAAGCACACCGGAAGTTGGTATCGGATAGGCAAGGATGAGTGCATCACCACGAGATGTTTCATCTTCGCGCCCGCCCGGCAAGAGCATATTGAAACATCGCGACCATAAACCACCAGTCGATTCATAATGGAACGGGTATGGCGCACTCGCCAACATCCCGGCCAGAATGTCGGCTCTCGTCACTGTAAGCTGCCCAGGCGTGGCAAGCGGTGCCGACTCGTCGGGCACGGGTCCAAATATATTTCCATACAGATGGACGGGATCATTGAAGCCAGGGGCATCATCAGGTCTTTCAAAATACTCGATAGTAAAAACATAGAACTGATTTATCGCTAACGAGCGCGTCAATGGTTGCGTTACGCCGCTATATGCAAGTTGCGCATGCAACTCACTGCTATTTTCTTGCAGCTCGCGTTCACCAATCGTGCAAGGGTTGCCATTCATATCGATGGCAATGACATACTCAGCTTCAGCTCTGTGCCGCCCTGCCGTGATGAAATGATCAACGACACGCACAGGTGTGGTCGGCGGTTGAGGCTCTCCATCAACCGAATTTGCTATAAAGAACCGTGGGAGAGGCGATTTGGACATTTAAGCCAACTGAGAAGAGCACCCGGGCACATAATCCTATGCCCCCTGGGCCCCCAGCGCAAACACCTGGCAATTAGACTTAGCAATTTATTTGCTTTTCTCTGTGCAGAGAACACGGCCGTCCTGGTCAACGGACAAAGCTTTCACATGGTTGCGCTGTCGATCCCTGGAGCGTCGGCGAGATCAGGCCGGATTCAAATCTACTTTACTCAATGATAAGGTCGAATCGCCCGGTCATCTAGGTAGGCGCAAGCTGCAGGGTGAGCGTTCTGTTAGTCAGTAAGTGTGCCCTTTTCTTTCACTTCCTTGATTCCGAGGGACGCCAGATGTCCGAGTTTCTGCAGGCCGACTCCCATCTCTGAACCGATCGCCTTGAGCGATTGCCCATCGACAGCGCCCTGAACCATATTGATTCCTGCCATCATTTGCTCAATGCCAGCTGCAATCTTTTGAAAATCGGTAGTGTCAATTGCACGTTTTGCTAACACGCTGCAGTTTTCGAGGATCGCCATCATCTGGTCGACGTCTTTTTGTCCGTCCTTATCCAAATCCAATTGTTTGATCTTTTCAAACTTTTCCATCAGATATTGCGTAAAACTATCGACAGCAACATCAGTCAAATGCTTGCGAAAGAAACTCATTTCTTACCTCCTGCGTCGGTTGATTGAACGACCGGCTAGTTTAGCACCTCACAGCCTATGATTCCTCCGCCAAAATCGGTCAACGTGGCGCAAGAACTGCACAAATATGCAGATCGTGGCTGATCTAATTCCCATGTCTTTTGCGGGATACGCCCAGCCCGTTTGCGGACTAGCTTATTTACCTATGTATTCGATTCGCGTACCTTGAAAGCAGGCACACAGCAGGAACTTACTATGGATAAATCTGAAAACACAAAATCTGATCCGCCAGAGAAAATGGAAGAGACAGCTGGACAAGAGTCCGAGCAGGATATCCTGGATAAGTGCAGGCAAGAAGCTTGGGACGGATTCGACAAAAAGCATGGTATCAAACGTGATGAACATGGTACCGCCGTCGATGAGAAGGGGCTGCCAAAGTTTGAGTCGTTGTATGGAAATGAGAACGGCGAGATCTCTAGCGATGGCATACCAAAAGGAAAGGGCGATCCAGCGCTTCTTGACGGACCGGCACCGGACAAGGTTCTAGGGGACATTACTCAGTGGGTAGCTGAGCAAGAGAATGCGGGTAGCTTGGATCAAGCAGCTCTTGCAGAGAAGGTAATTAATTACGCGCAATTTGCGATGAACTATTTGCAGGCGCAGGAGCATGTTGATCCCGAAGCCGCAAGCGAGAATTATCACAAAATCGATTCGTCCTTCGGAGATCTTCAGCGAAAACTTGATGGCTGCCACACTATGAAAGTTCAGCCGTACATGCCGTGGGTCTTCATGCTTCGCGAGTAGGAAAGCGTCTTTGTAGCTGTGTGAGCACACGGTCGAAGCTGGCGGCGAACGCGCGTTTCTCCTTGTCGCCGAAGGGCTTGGGTCCGCTGGTCATTTCACCTGCATCTCTGAGATCACTTAGCAGATCACGCACTGAAATTCGGTCACCGATATTGTCCTCTGTGTAAATCAATCCGCGTGGATTGATCGCAACTATTCCCTTCTTCACTAAGATATGAGCGAGGGGCACATCAGCTGTTACTACCAAATCACGGACGTCAGCATCCTCTGCGATGAACTGATCAGCTTTGTCCAACCCGGCAGCAACTGTCTCCTGCTTCAGGAACTCAGATGCCGGTAGAGGCAAAACCTTGTTAGCAACGAAGATAGCCTGCACTTTTCGACTAGTTGCTGCGCGCATAATAATATCTTTGACCACGCCAGGGCACGCATCAGCATCTACAAAAATTCGCACAGATGATTTGCTCAATTGCTTCTTCCAGAAATCAGTCCAACAGCGCCCGACTTTGTCAGTTTGCTTCTCTTGTTGCTTCCCCTCAATCCTACAATACTTTCATCAATTCATTTCTTCGTTCCAGGTGCGTGTTCTACAAGACCACCAGTTGACAGTGGAAAAACTCGGCGGCAGAACTAGTTTTGACATTTTGCATCTTCTGAGCTTGCCAACGGCAATTTGCGTATGAGAAAGGGTACAATTAAATTGCTAGAGAGTTGCCTCCGAAAATATTCCCAAAGAAATTTCTGGGATTTTCGAAACGTTTTTCCAAGTCCGTCGTCATAAATTTGGACAGAAGCAATAGCAAAAGAAAAAAAGCTGGCGGGCCTGTTTTTTGAGGTTGAACTCAAGAGAGCACAACTTTATTTAGAGAGGATCAAAAAATGGCTAAAGGACAGAATCAGAAAAAGGAACAAAAAAAGCCCGCCCAAAAGACTCAAAAGCAGAAAAAGGCGGACAAGAGCTCAAAGAAACGCAGCAAATAGTGTTGCGCTAAATTGAACTGCGAGGCTGGTGCAGACGCATCAGCCTCTTCCTTTTGGAGCTCAGACTCAGCACTTCCCACCTGAATAAAATAGTCTCCCTAATGGCACAATAAGGTTATTGCAAATTCGAAGGTTCAATATGAAGTATCGTCTTGGAATTGTTCTTACTTCCTTGAGCATTATTTGCTCGGATTCTTGCTTTGCGGAAGACAAGCTTAGTTCCCCTGCTGCAGGAAAGGAATTCACTGTTGGGCAGTATATTCAGATTCTCCCACCAACCGCAGCACAGAACGCTAACGAAAAGCCGCTGCTAATCAAGTACTACTTGCAGGGTTCCGGACGTGCACGATTATTATTCAAACCGTCATTCCAAACATGCGGTTTGGACAAGAGGACAAAAGCATCAGTGAAGGGCTCCAATCCATCCGGACAGTCAATCCTATTGCCTGATTACTACGCTGACGGCTCTCAGGTGCTGCCTGGTTCTTTCCGCCTTATCATCACAAGAGGATCTTCAGAAAGTTCTTTGTACAACGAAAAAATAATTGCATCAAGCGATAACTTCGTGATCAAAGCCGGCTCAACACCGCCACCGCCAAAGGAACAGAAATACATCCCTGGAATGGGGGGCGCTAGAGATGAATAATTCAGCCGTCGGACGAACTAAAAATCGAGGTTACTGACCAGAGTATCGGATCTAGAAGCAATAAGAGCTTTTGCATAATTATGTAGTGGCTTCTGTACTCGCCTGCAAATTTTTAGCGCATCTGCACCTCGTATTCTTAACATCCTCCAATAATAATTAATGTACGGTGGGTGGTTGAGAGGACTGGTCTAATGCAGGCCGATCGAGAACAACTAGATTTCTCTTCTGGAGATGCTCTAAGTCAGGAGCAATCAACAGACACGCTCAATGCAAAACTATTCGAAGATGCTTTTTCGACCGGAGCAGACAGATCGGATTTCTATCCTGACAGCTCACGGTTGAGCAAGATGTTTCCAGCATCTCTGGACTTGTTCGACCCATACGAAGCTTAGTTTGCAATCATTCAATCATTACAACGGCTAGAGTTTTAGCGAAAGCCACATAGTAAAATAATCGACTTGCGATGTCTGCGGAATCACAATGACTCGATTACGCTCCACAAATTTCTTGACTGCTTCTTGTCTCATGTTTTTATGCATGAGCGTTTTTTGTTTGTCAGCAGCGCCTTCCTTTGCGCAGCGCTCAATGGTGATCAGCCTCTACAACAGCGGTCTAAAAGCTTACGAAAGAGGCAATTATCGCGAAGCTCTCCGCATCTTTCGTCAATGCGAATCGATGGCAGGCAATATTAAGCACAGCCCGCGTGAATCAGCACAACTGCTTTATTCTCTGGGTGAAACTTTGCGCTGCCTTGGTCAATACAAAGAGGCCGAAGAGACGCTAAAGAAGTCGATGGCAATCATAGAGCAATTGCCACGCGGACAGCGCTACTTCTTATATCACTTCAATTCGCTTGCACTAATTTACCAGGCAGAAGGCCGATTCACAGAAGCTGAGCAATTTTGGAAACAGAGCGAATCTCTCTCAGGAAAGGGCGATCTGCGAAGCTTGCTTCCCGTAGGAAACTTAGCCAGACATTACTATCTGTGGGGCAAGACAGGCGAACAAAAGGAGTACGTAGAGAAGACCGAATACATTGCGGCACGATCACCAAAGACAGAAGCAATAGCCTACGCAAAATTCAACCGCGCACAACTCGACGAACAACTCGGTAATTTCAAGAAAGCAGAAGAGGAATACAGGCAAGCGCTGGCAAACTGCGCCGCCGTCAACGGACCAACGCATCCATACTGCGGCTTTATTCTGATGCATGCATCGGATCTTTTCCGAAAAGAAAGTCGCTATCCAGAAGCCGAAAAATGTTTGCGTGATGCTTTGAAGGTTTTCGAAGCACAGTATCCATCGGAGCACCCAGATATAGCAGAAACACTGGTCAAACTCGGACGAGTGCTTTGCGATCAGGGGAAATATTCGCAAGCAAAAACGTTGGTGCAAAGTGCCCTCAAAACCGAACAAAATCTTCTCAATGGGGAAGACAACCTAATCACGGCAAAGGCTAAAGATTGCCTTGGAAACATCTTGCGGCAAGACGGCCGCTATCAGGAATCGAAGAAAGTAATCGAGGAAGCGCTAGAAATCCAGAGGCGAATTCTTGGAGCGGACAACATCGAAGTCGCGATCACAATGCGAGATCTGGCTCTTGTTTTGGAAGAAGAGGCAGACTTCGAACAAGCAGAATCACTGCTGCAAAATTCGTTGGCAATAATTGAGAGGCAGTCGGGACCCGATCACCCGGAGCGCGCAGCAGCGGCGAACGCGTTGGCTCATGCTTATTTCCGAGATCAGAAATACGAAGAGGCTGAAGCACTGTTCAAGAAGGCGATGGAACTCTCAGAACGGGTTCTCGGCCCCAACAACTACGTCACCGCCAGCGGTGCCCGCGATCTCGGCAATCTCTATGTGAAGCAGAAGAAGTTCAACGATGCCGAGGTCTATTTAAAGAAATCACTGGCGATAGACGAAAGCATTTATGGACAAGATGCTCCCAGGGTTGCCGGGGATCTTACGGCTCTGGCAAGCGTATACGGCGAACAGGGCAACACAGAGAAAGCCAGTGAGTTATTGAAGCGCGCGGCCCAAATCAAGAACGTTCTGCCGGGTGGGCGAACAGCTGAGACATTGCCTGAAATAAAAGCCAATCCTGATGCTGACCGTCCTGTTGGTGATAAATGGGCTCTTGTTGTCGGCATCAGTACATTCAAGGATTCGTCAATAAACCTGAAGTATGCGGCTAAGGACGCGACCGACTTCAAGAACTTCTTGATCAACAAGGAGAACTTCAAAGCAGATCACGTCAAGCTACTCACGGATGAATCCGCGAGCAGAGAGAACATTATCGGATTGCTTGGCGAGAAATGGCTGGCAACTCACGTAAAACCGGATGACCTGGTAGTTGTATACGTTTCCAGCCACGGCAGTGCTGCAACCGATCAGGCTGGCGGTACGAATTTTTTAGTTGCTCACGATACCAACAAAAACAGCCTCGCGGCTACCGGGATTCCGATGCAGTGGCTTTCAAACATCGTCACCGAACAAGTGAAGTCAGATCGCATCATTCTCATTCTGGATGTCTGTCACAGTGGAGCCGTCAGCGAGGGACAAAAAGGTCTAACCCGCCAGGGAGTGGATAGCAACGCTATGAGAATTGGGAAGGGGCAAATGGTGCTTTGCTCAAGTCTTGCAGACCAGATTTCATGGGAGTCGAAAAACTACGAGAACAGCGTTTTCACACATTGCCTGATGGAGGCGCTGCAGAGTGATGAGGGAAAAACATCGATGCTCGACGCTTTTAAGCGACTAAAAGTACTGGTCGAGTCGGAAGTTTTGCGCGATAGAGGCGATTTGCAGACGCCAGTTCTAAATACAAAGCACTGGCTGGGGAAGGATCCGGTACTGGCAGTCGAGCCATTGAAAAGCGCAGAAAAGTAAGTCACAAGCACATTTCGAAGCGACACTGCGCGAATTTAAGGTTGATTGAATAATCTGCAAGCTTTGAAATATCTCTCAATCTAGCGAAAAATGGCAAGAATAATCTGAAGCAGTTCGGCCCAGAGAGCGAAGCGCAAAAGCCGCACCAGGCTGATATTTCCAAACACCCACCCACTTCGGCTAGAAGGAAGACAATTCCGGTGCTTATTCGTGAAAGGCGAATAATCCAAACAAGTTTCACCGCCCGGCTTTTAAAGAGTTAGAATGCCCAATTACGCATTAACTTTCCTTTTCCGGAGCCAGATATGAACAAAGTAAGCGAAAAAGAGCAAACTTCCAATCTGGGGATGTCTTATCCTGTCAACCACGAGAAGCTAAAAGCATGGGTGGATTCTGTCGCTGCCATGTGCAGACCAGACAAAATCTACTGGTGCGATGGTTCTCAGGAAGAATATGACCGCCTTTGTGACGAAATGGTCAAAAGCGGGACATTCATCAAGCTAAATCCTCAGAAGCGTCCTGGATCTTTCCTTGCTCGCTCGGCTCCGTCAGATGTCGCTAGAGTCGAAGATCGGACATTTATCTGCACGAACAGAAAAGAAGATGCTGGTCCGAACAACAACTGGATGGACCCTGCCCAGGCAAAGACAACTTTGAAGGCCCATTATGACGGTTGTATGCGTGGTCGCACCATGTATGTCATTCCATTCAGTATGGGACCGCTCGGTTCGCCTTTAGCGCAGATTGGTGTTGAAATAAGCGATTCACCATATGTGGTGGTGAACATGAAACTGATGACTCGCATGGGCAAAGATGTCATGAAAGTCCTCGGCGACAACGGCAGATTCGTTCCCTGCCTGCACTCAGTTGGACACCCGCTCGTACATGGCGAAAAAGATGTTCCATGGCCATGCGATCCTGAAGAGAAATACATTTGTCATTTCCCGGAAACTTCCGAAATCTGGTCGTATGGCTCCGGCTATGGCGGCAACGCCCTGCTCGGCAAGAAATGCATGGCGCTACGTATTGCATCGGCGCTAGGAAAAGAAGAAGGCTGGCTGGCAGAGCACATGCTGATTCTGGGTGTGGAAAATCCGCAGAAAGAAAAAATGTATGTAGCAGCAGCATTTCCAAGCGCATGCGGCAAAACCAACTTTGCCATGTTGATTCCACCTGAAGGAATGGATGATTGGAAGGTCACCACCATTGGTGACGACATTGCCTGGATTCGCCCCGGCAAAGATGGAAGGCTCTATGCAATCAATCCAGAAGCTGGTTACTTCGGCGTAGCACCTGGCACTTCAGAGAAGACGAATCCGAATGCCCTGGCAACATTGAGCAAGAACTGTATTTTCACCAACGTAGCTCTCACGCCAGATGGAGATGTCTGGTGGGAAGGACTTACCGACACACCGCCTGAAGAATGCGTCGACTGGCAAGGAAGGCTCTGGAGACCGGGATGCGGGCGCAAAGCCGCCCACCCGAACAGCCGCTTCACTGTAAGTGCTACGCAATGTCCTTCCCTGGATCCAAAATGGGATGACCCGCAAGGCGTACCGATTAGCGCATTCGTATTCGGCGGTCGCCGTGCAACGGCAGTTCCACTCGTTCTGGAAACGTTTAACTGGGAGCAAGGTGTCTATATGGCAGCTACTCTTGGTTCAGAAACGACAGCAGCAGCCATGGGTAATGTTGGTGAAGTTCGCCGCGATCCAATGGCGATGTTGCCGTTTTGCGGATATCACATGGGTGATTACTTCGGTCACTGGTTGCAAATGCGCCACACCGTCGACCACCTGCCGAACATCTTCTGCGTCAATTGGTTCCGCACCGACAGCAAGGGCCATATCATTTGGCCGGGCTTTGGCGAAAACATGCGCGTATTGAAGTGGATCGTTCAACGCGTCACAGGCAAGGTCGGAGCCAGACAAAGCGAACTTGGCTGGATGCCCAGCTATGAAGATATCGATTGGAACGGACTCGATTTCACCCGGGCACAATTCGAAGCTCTCATGCACATAGACCCAACAGCATGGGATGCCGAGTTGAGAATGCATAAAGAGCTCTTCGAAAAATTGAAGTCACGCCTTCCGCAAGAACTGACCTTGCTGCGAGAGCTGCTCCATTTGAGGCTATCAATTCACGAGCGCGCCAAATCAAAGACAAAAGAACCTGATGTAATGCACCAGGGACTGGCGTAAGCATGAAACTCTGGGCTTAGGAGATCGCTTCGATCCCAGGACCCCAGGGACTGGCGTAAGCATGAAACTCTGGGCTTACGCGGATCGCTTCGATCCCAGGAGCCCAGGGACTGGCTAAGCATGAAACTCTGGGCTTACGCGGATCGGTTCGCTCCCGGGAGCGCCGGCATCTTGCCGGCTTCTCCTATGCACATTTTGGGACTGAATCTAAGTCCCCCTGCAAACTCTTCAACGTTTGGTTGCGCTTCGTTGCGATCGAGACCGTGAATATTCCTGCATCATCAGACTTCATACTGATCTTGCAGAACCCGGCATCTTCAACGAGCTTATCGATTTCTTCTTGAGATCGACAACGCATCACCCAGGGCTTGCCTTCGCGATTATCGAGCACATTTGCTATGAACTCAAGTTGCGGATGCCACGGCTGATTTGTGTAAATCAGATAGCCACCGTCTTTCATTCTGGAAGAAATCGAACGCAGCGAAGTTGAGATCAGGTCATTATCAGAGAACAGCTCGTACAAGCCTGACACTATTGCAATATCCGCTTCGCGTTCGCATCCAGACACATACTGAAATGCATTTCGCTTCACGAAATCGACATTACTCAAATTAAGTGCAGCAGCTTTTTGCCGCCCGATCGCCAAGCCCACTTCGTCAAGATCATAAAGGGTGGCATGCAAGTTTTTCGGCTCCCCAGCGCTCAAGACATCAAGTACATATCGTCCGGGTCCAGATGCGACATCAATCAACTCTAGCTGCTCGGCTGAATCTTTTGAATGATCAATCGCCCATGAAATAGCCTGCTGCATGTTAACTCGACGAGATCTGATACCAGACCAACCGGCGGAGTTCAGATAGATTCGATCGAAGAGCTTTCCTAAGGGACCCAAGCCGCATGCCCGATTTTCATAGACGTAATCCAGTGACTCACCCGAGTCGAAACCATACTTCCATCCGATACGAATTCCCTCGCTCAAACGCCCCAGCGTCCTGAAAAGGAGGCGGATAAACCCATACTTCATTTTCTTATGGCAGAAAACATTTGCTAACTTACTCTTATTCATCTGCTTGCCTCATTGAACTCATCTGGACTGGGAAGGCTATGTCAACTCACAAATAAAGAAACGCATCAAATCGAATGCTTCATCACGATTTAATTCGTGAAAAATGTCGTGGCGCATGCCGGAAAAAGTTCTCAACACTTTCTTTTGAGACGAAAGTAAATCGAAAAACATCAGTTGGCATTTCCGATCGACTATCGGATCGCTTCCTGCCAGAAGTACCAGCACAGGCACATTGATTCGAGTGGCAGCACGAATTGACAACATCGCCCGTTTTTTCATCTCCAATAACACTTTTACCGAAATAGCTTTTGTGACCAATTTATCTCGATCATAGGCTTTTGCTTCGTTGCTATTCCTCGTCAACAAAGCCCCTCTAACGAAACTTGCTACTTTCAAGTTTGGAAACACTGAATTCAATGCGCTCAAGACTTCATATGCAAACGGCACGAAAAGATTGATCCTGAAGGCTGGAGCCAGAAGAATCAGCCCCTCCAAGTCGGGCTGATATTCGCGAATCCATTCGGTCAATAGCACAGCTGAAAAACTATGCGCCACAAATGTCATTTTGTTTCGTGGAATCTTATATTGAGCTGAAATGAAGGATACAAACTCTTCTAAATCATTGATCGCTGTTTCAAACGAATCTAGGGTTCCACCGCTCAATCCATGGCCTCGTGCGTCCCATGCAAATATCCAGCGATCATCAATACCCAAGCTTTCAATTGGCTCAATCAATCTTCCGGAATGTTCATGTCCTCTATGTAAAAAGATGACGGCGCTGTTTTGTCCATTCAATGGGCGGAAGTAGCGAAAATGCAAATTCGTTTTGTCACTCAAGGCGACCGTATCTGAAAGAACAGGCGGCAAACCCGCCCTAACAAGATTCATGATTTTGAACTCCGATGTATACGTCAAGATTATTAGGCTGAGACTCTCAGCGCTTGAAAAAGAGACAGTTCATCAACCGATCTTCTCAGCAGTCTTCAGATCCTGAGTTCAAAAATCTTATGCAGATGGATTAGTTACTTCGACGGGTTTTGCTTTCGGAGGCTTAAACCAAGCAACTGCATCCTTCTGCATAAGCATAACAACAGCAACCAGTTGAACTACTAGCTGCACAAACATGATTACTTTAACGACCATGTCTTCTTTTGGATCAAATAGTCCCGTAACGGTTCCGGGAGTGCCAATAAAAACTAACCCACAAAAGATGAGGCGGGCCCAATTGCGACCTTTGCCAATTTTATAAATAAAGAAAGCGCATACGGCAAGAACAAGGAGCGACCCACCTAATATCAAGGCTACCATGGCAGTGGCTTCCGGCGTTCCAGCACCGCGAAGAGCCTGGCTCACATCCTTATCTGTGCACAAGTAAGCCAAGCCACCAAGAGCAATCACCAAAGAACTCCAGAGTAGTCTAACGGCTATCGTTACTGAATTGGGCTTCTCCATAACACAGATCTCCTTCGATCACTCAGTATAACTGTTCGGTAGTCATATTGGAAACGGAACTGATCTTTGAAGGAATCCCACTTGGCATTGGAAGCAACTGTATAATGTGGGGAATTACACGAGGAAGATCAATGTCAAGGCAAGAATTAAGCGCTACCATGCACAGCGGATATGGTTCACGGATAAGTAAGCTAATTGATCCAGAAAGTCTTCCAGCCTTGTGGCGAAACACGCCGATTGAAGAACTCATTGGCGCGCACAACTTCGACAAACCCATAGAATCAGGCGATACACCGCAATTGCTCATCGTTTCGTGTATCGAATATAGATTCAGCCCGCAAGTTCCACATTCTTTTGCTTATGTTGCAAGAAAAGCCGGAAGTCGCTTGATTGGTGAAGAATTCAGCTTGGCTTACACGGTAGCCAAAGGAGTCAAGCACATCGCACTGATCGGTCATAATGACTGCGGAATGACAAAGGTCAATCAGGCCAAACCTGCGCTCATTGAAGCGTTAGTTTCCCAGGGCTGGGACAAGACCGCAGCAACACTCTACGTAAACGCAAATGCGCCAAGCCATATGATTGGCGATGAGCTTGAATCACTGGAGCAGGAATACTTACGGCTGCGTTCACTGTTCAAGAAAGTGCTGATTGCACCGCTCTTCGTCTCAATTGCAAGTTCACATCTACATATCCCAAATTGGTATGCAAAATACGCGGCTCAAGCAGGAAAAGACGAAGACACAGATACTCCAGTGAGTCTAGACAAAATTGCAGAACTCTTGCGTCTTTAATTGTGAAGCATTGACGGGCGCTCCGAAACTCAAAGGTTCTTATTAGCGGAGGAGTTAAGAGGGGCGACAGCCCTGCGAAACTCCGGAGCGTTTTAATTAAGAATGCAACTTTGGGCGAAAGGGGTGCCGATCGCGAGAAATCAGATAAACAGCAGCGAAAGTTTTTGCTATTTTATTTCCACGATGCTTTCTTAAAGCAGACAAGCGTTTTACTGATGGCATCAACTCTGCGGCTGACATCAGAGAGAACTGCGTCATAAAAACTCGAGTCTTGTCATTGACCTGTTTTTCGTAAAGGCTCTTGTACCAAACGCCTGAACACGGATTCAGTTCGTCAAAATCACGTCCCTTTTTATCCGTAACAAACACCATGCGCCCCGGGGGCAAATCGATTTGCATGTCGCCCACACTTACTTTGACCGAATTTCTGTGATCGTCGTGAAAATTCATAATGGCAGTGCCGGTTTGGCTCGCGCGAAAATATACGATGGCACCGGGAGAGAGTTTCACTCTTGCAAGCGAGAGATCAACAGTCATGGGGTCGCTGCAATCGGCGAGAATGTTGCCGATATAAAGTTTGATGTGGCGCGGATGGTCGCCCAAGTCGGAAAAGACCGCCGAGCTGCGAAATCTCTGAAGCAGCTCCGGTGTGAATTTCACATCACCGTGCAGTATAAGCTCCCAGCTGCTAGTTCCTTCAAGCTTTGACTCGACATCAGAAATTTTCGGTGCAAAGAATCTCGAGTTCTTGGACACCTCTCCTTGAAGAAGAATCTTTCCCGCAGAAGGCGGAGAGGAATTCTCTATCTCGGGAGACGGTTCCGCGAACCCAGGGACGTTCAACGCAAAATTCTGCAGCATAGCGAGCAATGCGCTAGCTGTAACCAACCGCAAATCCATGCTTAATACTCGCTCCTGAAACCATCCCGCATAACTTCGGAGCTTCAAAAACGCTCCGCAACACCCAGTTCCATCCTAGGCAATCAATGTGTAAGGAGGATGGACAATGTGAATGGATTGCGGATATTGCACGCTACCTGCACGCTGGGCAAGCTACTCTTCTAACAATCAACTGGCCCAGCGGTTCCGGGACTCAATTCCTCCATCAGGTATTCCGAATGACAGTCAGCCTAAAAGGGAATGTGAATGTAAGTCGTCTGCTTGCACGATTCCAAAAGATTGGAGCTCTGATGGACAGTGAAGGACAGTCAGTATCCACAGAGGCATTAACCGGACCGGAAGCACAAACGCTCGAAGGGCAGTTAGTAGACGGTATCTACCGAATTGTCGGCGAAATAGGCAACGGCACGCATGGCACAGTTTTTAGAGCCACCGATGAAATTCTCCGCAGAAATGTAGCACTGAAGATCGTCAGCGAATTCAGTCTGGTGAATAATCCTCGCGTTCAAGAACGCTTCCACAAGGAAGCAAAGGTATTAAGCACGCTGAACCATCAAAATGTTGTTCAAATTTTTCGCTGTGGACTTCTGCCGGACAACTCACCGTTCTTGGTAATGGAATATCTCGACGGTAAAACTCTGGCAGAATATCTAAAGGACGAAGCGTGCCCGCCATTGCAAACGACTTTGCAGATCGCGCTGGGAATCGCTGCCGGCATGGAACACATCCACTCTTGCAATGTTATACATCGCGATCTTAAGCCTTCCAATGTGATCATAAATGAAAACAGGTTTCCAAAAATTCTCGACTTCGGAATTTCGCAAGTTTTGGCAACAGACGAAAATGGCAAACAGGATACGACAAGATGCTCATTCAAAGGGAGCGCGGCTTACGCAAGCCCGGAGCAGGCGCGGGGTGAAGTAGTCGACGGGCGCTCTGACATATATGCTTTTAGCGTAATGCTTTTTGAAATGCTTTCAGGAGAACGTCCCTTTACCGCAGATAATCAGGCGCAGCTGCTTATGAAGCACCTGCAGGAAGATGCACCAAAACTTGCTGCCTCTGGAGCGAAAACGAGAGGGTACAGCATACTTTCCCGAAAGCTAATTCAAATAGTCGAGCGCGGACTAAAAAAGAATAAGGAGGAGCGCTATCAAACCTTTGGCGAGTTAGTAAAAGATCTTACTCAAGCGCAGGCAATTTACTCTCAGCAAACGGGAAAGACAGCGATATCCTTCGCCCCGGAAAGAACTGCAAGCAGAGACAAGAGTTCAAAAGCACTTCAGATTTTTGCGGTCCTGGGCAGCGTTGCCTGCTTAACGGCATTTATCGTATGGAGTATTTTGGGAACAACAATTCAGGACGACTATTACTTAGACAAAGTGGCCCCGGCAAAATCGATTAAGTATTTGAGCAGCAGAGTCGATGGACTCCTCAAGAAGAGTGATTTCGAGCAAGCCAAAAAGCTTGTCGAAAAATCGACAAACACGGCCTATACACCTGACTGGAGCAGAGATGACCATATGGCATTGTTGAAGTCGTACTTCTATTTATACAAGAGTTACGATCAAAACCAGCCTGCAATCAGAAAAGAGACCCTTCGCTTAGCGCTTGATTATTATAGTGATCTGCTGCACTGGGGACGCGAGTATCATCGACCTAAAAGCAAGCGCACTCAGTCGGAGTTCAGAAGCTGGAAAACTGCGCTTCTGGATGTCGGTGAATATCTCTGGAAAGAAAGCAATAGAAGCAAGAACTGGGAACCGATCGCACTATTATTTTCAAAGCATCCCAAATCAATCCCCACTTCCAATGGCGATTATTATCAATTAGCTGCGACGCTAAGAGAGCGCGCGGAAGAATATAGCCGTCAAAAAAGCGGCGTCGACGCGGATCTATTAAGCGAGCATTGCGTGCAGCTTCTACGAATTGTTGCGCAAAAAAGAGGTGATGGAACACTCGCTGAGGCAATTGCTACGGGGAAGCGCGTCATTCCCTTTCTGAAGAAATACGGTCAAGCTAAAGACGTTAATTTATTGAATTGCGAACTTGCACTTGTATGTTTGGACAACAATAAGTATGAGTTGGCTGATGAGTATCGCAAGTCCCTCCGGAGTTCAGAGGTTTTCTTTGGATTTAGAACAGATGAAGTCTTTCCCTATATGCTCATGGAGGCAACATTTGGAATATTCAATTGCAAGCGGAAAGAAAAGGAGAAAGCCCTGGAGCAATTGATGATAAGCGAAGATACTTTGATGAAACAATATAATCCACAGATTTACAGGACCTTGGTGTCCATTCCTCCGAAAAAGGGAGACAAAGTCACTTTCAAATATGAGCTCACTCCCGAACAAGAAAAGTTAATAAGCAATGAAAACGCATATCTTCCTGTGTACAGGCTGCGCCGCGCAATTGAAGATACGTTCGGAAAAGAATGTCTTAAACCACCGGCATAATCACCTACCGACACACATTCTCATTGAAGCGAGGCACGCTTTGATCCTTCTATCCCGCCTTTATCTGCGCAGTTAAGGTCCAAAATCTCATAAGTCTTACCCGGATTCTCGAACTTCCAAGTTCAGTACACGGTTGAGCTGAAGTAGAACCTCGACGGGAGCGAGGCATGGCGCTCTGATAGAACCGGCGCTAAGAGCCAGACCAGACCGATGCAGGCGCCCCCCGCCTGGGTCCACGGCTATCAGACGCCCCCAGCCCAGCGGCACGCCTCCGGTGCGTAGTATCCCCAATGACAGAACGCGGAGCTAGAGGTAAATTTGGCCCGAAACATCTGGGGGTGAGATGTGATGCTGGAACAATTCAACGAGTCTCAAAACCAAGGCTCACAGGGAAAAACGAGCAATATTTTCCTGGAAGCATATGGACTCAGCGCGAAACGGCAAGAGCGCGCCGATGAGCAAAATCTAATTTTCAAACTAGCGGTTGCCGAAGCTGTCTACGATCAAAGCAACCTTCAGGCTGGGATGGACCGTGAATATGGTAAGCCGTCTCCGGCAAGACAATCGTTTAATGACGCTTTCGCTGAGTTCCGTGGACTCCAAGCAACACACTCTGAGCGAGATGCGTTCGCCAAGGTGAAGGGCAAAATGAGTGACTCGATAAAAGATGCGGACGAGTATAGCGAAAAATCACAATCTGTTTTTTACGACAATATCAACCAGTCATTCAAGGATAGCAACGGGAAGCCAAAAACAGATGTTATCGACAAATTGCAGCTACTGTCCTCGGCCCTGCAACAGGTAACGCCCGGAGTCCGTGAAGATTTGATGAGAGATTTGACCAAAGGAAACCTGGACAAACTAGACCAATTCGACGATGTCAAAGCTGCATATCAAGCAATTGACAAACAATTTGCCGCAAACGGTACTAACGGCTTGATGAAATCATGGTTTGATTATCGCGCCGGATTAGGCGATAGTATTGGACAACGTCAAGTCTTCATCGGATTATTGAATCGTTTTGATGATGGCAACGATGTGGCTCAAAACGAACGGAAGATCCAGGAGTTCAAAGACCGCGTTGGTGGCAAATACCTCTACTGATTCTCAAGTTACAATAAGCAGCAGCATGCTTCCGTTCGCAGTTACTGAGCTAGGCTTGCTTGAGGGGTATCAGAGTCAGAGTAAAAGAGTTATGTCCTCTATCTACCGAACCCTTTTGACTTTGCTTATAGCTGCCGGCGCTTGCAGCTACTTGCCTGTATACGCAAAAAAGATCTCGCCACCACCCATAGTGACTCCCGCAGAATGGGGATCAAATCCGCATCCAATTCCTGATGATAAAAAGCAGATCCCGCAATGGATCACAATTCACCATGCAGGAGAATTGTGGCATTACGG
The DNA here is from genome assembly GCA_019747875.1 of Candidatus Obscuribacterales bacterium. Classification (GTDB taxonomy): domain Bacteria; phylum Cyanobacteriota; class Vampirovibrionia; order Obscuribacterales; family Obscuribacteraceae; genus JAIEPM01. The sequence continues at coordinate 46,507 of JAIEQI010000015.1, read as the reverse complement.
AGAAGATCCAGCTGAGTTTGTTCGGCGAATGCAAATTTGGGGACAAAATAGACCGAAGCTAGAGAAACCACCACGCGACACATACTGGCCTGACTTGCCGTATCATTTCCTGATCGCTCCGGATGGGCGAATTTTTCAGGGGCGTCCAGTTACTTACGAACCGGAAAGCAATACAAAATATCCATTGAATGGAAACATCGGCGTAGAAATGATGGGCGACTTCAATGTGCAAAGGCCAAGCATGGAACAGCTTAGTGCGTGCGTGGCACTTACGGCCTGGCTGCTGCAAGAGCACAAGATAGCCGTAGATAAAGTAAGAACGCATCAGGATGTGGCGCCAGGACAGACTGATTGTCCTGGCAAGGACTTTTATCGATATATAAAGGATGGGCAATTCAAACTGTGGGTTTTGCGCGCAAAGAAAGGGCAGAAACTGAACATTGTCGAAGGAGATGCGCTGCCGGACGGTCCGACTAAATCCATAAACGATCCATCCACCGCAAAAGTCCCTGCGCCACCAGCGCCACTCATGCCGAATTCCACGCCAAACCTAGATCTGCCTAAAGCCACGCCACCCACAGCTCTGCAAGATTCCAATTCAGTCACAAGTCCGACGTCTAAGCCATAATTACAATTTCGTCCCAGCACTTTTGCGACGTTTTGCATGTTCCTAAATGGACGTTCACTAGAGGTAGTTTGCAAGCTCAGTGAAACGCGGAAGAGACGTCCGCTCCCCTTTACAGGCGGACGGGACGCCCGCGCTCGATACTTAGGTCAACGTCAAAGATGTTTTACATCGAACAAAGTCGACAGCATTTTTTTCAGTGCTGCTTAGTATTGTGCGCCAATGGTTTCAGGCATCGCTTTATTTTCAGGCGAGGGTTGTCAATGTCAAAGAAGTTTGGCCTCAGCCCTATACAGGCAAAAATGACTGGACACAGGATTTTGTTTTCGAGCAATATTGTTGGATGCTAATGCATCGTGCCAGGCGCTGGACAAGCTGGATAGTTTTGCTTCTTGCGTCTTGGAAAGTTCCGTTCCGCCTAATTTACTTTCCGCCCACGTAAATCGTAAGTACATCAGCAGTTGCTGAACTTAGTAGTCAAAGTTCCTCGAAAAGTATCAAACAGGAATTCCAGGTGATGGGTTCGGAGAGGCTGCGCGGGCGCGCACCTCGGGTTGGCGCGTTTCATAAAACATGATAGAAAATCAAAACAATACAATTGAAAAGCAAGAGTCAAAGAGTTCCGACGCAAAAAATGCACAGGAACTCTCTTCCAATCTTTGGAACGAATTAAAAGAAGCAACAAAGTTGTTGCCTTCAATACTGAAAGACGCAACTCAAGGAGCCGTCTGCAAGCCAGAATCAATAGATCTAAATCCAGCATCGCTGTACAAGAGCGAAAGCCACTCTATCAAAAAGCATACTGGAAACATCGAAAAGCCTATTACTCCAAATCCGCTCGATGGTCGGTCTGTATTGCAAAAGAGCACAGAGAATAGTGCTCCGCAGGTTGAGACCCCGAGAGACGTCAACAAACCGGCCGAAGCTAAAGATTCAAAAGACTCGAAAGATTCCAAGGACGCCAAAGACAAAAAAGACCAACCATACGGCGAAAACAATCCATTCGTAGGCGCTGAGATCAAAAAGGATGTTGAGCCCACAACACATGTAGTAACACCAAGCGACAATCTCACCAAGATTGCCCGAAAACACCTTGGGCCGGACGCAACGCCGCAAGAAGTGCAGCAGCATATTGACGAAATCGCAAAGCTAAATAAGATCAAAAATCCGAACCTGATACTCGACGGACAAGTGCTGAAGATTCCGGGACACACCGCTGACGGTGGCACTGTTACAAAGACTGAATCCGGAGACACGGTGACCGCGTGGAAAGACAAGACAGTGCGCGTCGACCGTCAAGACAACACGGGTTATGTCAAAACAGCCGATGGAACCGAGGTTCACTGGGGTCCAAAGAATAAAGATAACTTCAGCGTATCGATCACCGATGACGGTGGTCGCGCCGTCAAAGACTACAATGGAAATACGACAACAAGCTGGGACGATGGCGTTGTTCGAAAGGAAAATGCAGACGGAACAGGTAGCGTTCGCCGACCTGCCGAAGGTGGCGGCTACACCGAACATAACTGGGGACCAAAGACCGAAGACAATTATGACGTTGTCAAAACATCCGACGGCAAATACAAAATCGCTGATGGCGAAGGTGACAAAGTTGGTCACGAGCCTAAAGATGCAAACGAAAAACTCCAGGCAGAAAAAGCTCGATTGAATGACAGATTGCAGGAGCGACTAGGGAACGACCCCGAAGCATTAGATCGCGCCAAAGCCGACATGAAAGCTTTCGAAAAGCGCGCGGCCGAACAAAAACCGCCGATGTCGCCGGAAGAAGTGGCGAAGACCTACGATCAAGTTTCAAAGATTCTTGAATCCAAAACAGACGTCCCGGTCTCGCAAACAGATAAAGCCAAAATTGCAGAACAGGTTCTCCATCAATCAGCTCATCCAAATGAAGTTAGACAGGGCTACCACAACACCTGCAACGTCACCACGATTGAAAGCCGCATGTATACAAAATATCCCTCCGAAGCAGCAAGGGTAGTTGCTGAAGCCTCAATCACCGGACAAGTCACGATGTCCGATGGGCGCGTAGTCCAAGTACCGGCAGGCAGCCTGCAACCAGACGCACAAGCCAGCCACCATCCTTCGCCTGATAATGAGCGCAGTCACGCCAGTCAAATCTTCCAGGTTGCGGCCGTCAACGATTATTATGATCGCCAAAACAACAGCACAACGCCTCCCGGGCAAGTTCGCTATGAACAAGATGTACCAACAGGTCCAAATGATACCGGTGAACGCTTGTGGAACTATGGAACCACACCGCGCACGCCTGCAACAGATGCCGCAGGCACGGCGCTAAGCCCGCCTGATATTCCGACAAGCGAATTGGAAAAAATTAGCAACAACATCACCGGCAAGAACGAAAAAGATTTTGTCATCATCAACGGCAAATACGGCGACAAAAATACGGTCAAAGTAAACAGCGAAAAAGAACTCGGCGAAAAGCTGGAACAAATGAAGAAAGACGGCAAACTGCCAGCAATCATTTGGGTCGACGCAAAGAATGAGCCATTCTTCACCGATTCCGGTGCTGGTAGCAATGGTGGCTCAGGCGGTGCACACGTTGTCACTATTACTGATTACGATCCCGACACAAAACAAGCAAAAATCGACAATCAGTGGGATCAAGCAGACGATCACCCAGTAAGCATTCACGACCTGTATACCGCAACCAGACCAGCTTCCGACCAAAGCACAATCGATCGCTACGAAACCGATGTAGCTTGGGACCGCCTTTTCGGCACCGAAGATGGTTTTAAAGAAATGGAGCTACTTCGATTGCAACGCAATGCCAACAAACTTACTGACGCAGAGTACGATCAAAAGATGATCGACACTATGAGAGAGCAAGAAAAGCGTTGGAAGGAAGATGGCGAAACATATCCCGGCGAGGCACAAAGAGCACGAGCTAAATACCAACAAATGCTCGGTTTCTTGCCTGCAGCCAGAGCCCAAGCTATCAAAACCGCAGTGGAAGCATCCTAACCCAAATGAATGATGGAGTCATACAAACAACTATCAGAACGTAGGGGCGATGCCATGCGTCGCCCTCCTAAACAAAGATCGTAAGCGAGCCAGGAAATAAGAACAACGTAGTTGAAATCATGAGCAAAAGGGTGGAAATCATGAACGATAGAGTAGTAAACTCTTCAGAAAGGAGAGAACAACAAATGATATTTGGCGAACCAATGCAGTTTGACGCACAACCGAAAACCATGGAGCAGCTCCGCGTGGATGCCGCCGCCGAATCGCGTAGTTTGCTCTCCGTGGATGCAGCACTCTATATAGTAGCCAGAGAGAGCGGAGAGAAAAACAAAGTATTCTCCGCAAAACCAGGTGGTGAAAAAATGACACCAGACATTTTGAATATTGGCGCAATCGACGAAATGAAGCTGCCTACAGGGTGGACTAAAGGCGCAGAGAAACAAAACATTGCTGGGCAAGGCACGTCAAAGCAGTTTCTGGCGCCAGGAAAGAACGACGTTGAAATAACTGTTTTCGATCGCGGTCGCCGCTATTCTGCAAATGCCAATGCTTTCAAGTCAGTGCTCGACAAGGCACCACACGTGATATCGCCCTTTGAATTGCAGTCAATTTCGACGGTTCTCGGTAATTACAATGATGCTCGAGCATTCGAGATGAGCTCTTGCAAAACAGAGAATATCAATGGCAAGAACGTTCTTGTTATCGAAGGAACGTGGAAAGCTAATGGGCACAAGAGCTATTCCGTCATCGCAAACCCTGATGGCAAAGGCGAGACAGTGCAAGAAATTTACTTCAAGGCACCGGAGCCGGAATACAAAGCTCAAGCAAATTCAGCGATACAGTCAATTAAATCAATTCGCTGGAAGTAAATAAGAAGCGGCAAAATGCCGCGCTCCCAAGATCGAAGCAAAGGCAAATCGCTCTGAAATCGCCCCGCCTATGTAGGGGCGACGCCATGCTTCGCCCGGCAAATACCGGGGCTCTGATCCTCATTCCAGGTGACACATAGAGCCGCCCCACTTCGAAGATTTGGAGTAGCGGGGGACGTCTCGATATTGAGGGCTCGGAAACGTATGGAGCGCAGGCATCTTGCCCGCCCATATGCAAATTCTACTATCTACGCAACAGCTTTAGGGAGACTCTTTTCTTGCGAAACTCTTAATGCCTATTTGTTACGAGCTTCGCGCTTTATGCGCGGACCGGATGTCCGAGCTCTTTCATAGCGAACACTATTTGCCGAACAGGTCTTTCTTCACCACCTGCCAATCACGGCGAAACACTCGTTTGGCAGCTTCCCAGTAGCTGATCATTGGCCCGGCCTTCTCTATAGCCCCGGGATCTATAACCACTGCCTTATCAGCCATCATGCGGAAGTTGCCATAGTGCCCATCAGATAACCTGTAGCCAAGTTTTCCCAGTCCCGATTCCAATTCCCGCATAGGAGCTTTACCCAACACCAACTTATCTACGTAAGGCAATGTTTCCATCTGCCACCCAGCGCCCCGAAGAGTTTCCTTGGCTGGCAGCAGAAACTCCTTCAGTTCCTGCGGACGTTCAACTGGCGTACGCGTCAAACGTAACACATCACCATCAGGCTTCCGAAATACAACAGCTTCGCGTCCAACACCGAACGGATACGATTCTTTCGGAATATGCGAGAACGCCTCTTTTACGTTCGAACCTCGCAATTCGCGGGCCAAACCAGCGTTCAGATTCATCCCTCTCTGATGCTGCGTGAGAAAGATGTTTTTCACTACTTGTGAATCTGCTTTTTCAATCATGGATTGCACTGATTGCGCCCATGGCTCTGCTTTTGCAGCTTCACTGGGCTTAAACTGGAGGCGTCCAAGCAATCCGCGTTCCCAATACATGCTAGAACCATCTGTAGTGACATGCAAACTGCGCCGCGGACTAATGAAGAAATTCCCCATATCCATTTTGTAATTGCTTCCGGACTCAAAAGCACCGCCCTGGAAGAATCGGACATACGGGTCGCCGAACTCACTCTTCACAAGGATGCCACCATCCTTCTGCTTAACGAGCCATTTCCCTGCATTTCCCACACCGAATCCGATATCACTGCCGAGGTGAAGCTGCATTTTTCCGTTTAGCAACCCTTGCGAATTTGCCACAATTTCGGTTGGTTTTCCAGTTGCACTAGCAAGGTAATTTATCGCATCGCGAAACTCAGAATGAGCCTGATGAGCAGCGTTTCTCAAAACATCAATCCGAGCCGCTCTGCGCGAGGCTGCGGTAAGGAGGTAATAAGCTCCTCCCGTCGCAAGACCAGCACCAGCCATTATTGCAAAAGGTGCTAAAGCTTTGGACAGCGACAGTTCGCTCTCAGGCTCACTGAGGAGGGCAGCTTCTTTATCGCTTACTTTCGCAAGTGATATTCCCAGTACCGATTCCATTCCACCGGTTTGAAAAGGGCGACTGTTTGATATACCATCCGATTTGAGTCCATGCACGAAGGCAGATGACCTTGCGTCGTTAATCGATGGCTGCAAGAGCTCTTCTGCAAATGCACGCGCGCTCGAATCAGCGCTTCCGTCTGCGGAAGAGTTTTCGACTTCAGCGTGCTGAGAATCAAACATAACCGATTCGCTCCAGCCCACCCAAACCACACCTGAGCATATCCATCATAAGCCCGAAGACTCTGTATTCATCCGGTACCAGGGGGACAACTACGCTAAAATGAGCGCTTTTTTACAATCATTGGCCATGTGTTTCTCAAATCCGCACAAGGCTTTTGCAGGTCCAGGCCTCCCGCTTCCCCGACGAATTGCTAGAAAGTTATCTATGGGAGCGCTTCAATCCACGATACACACATAGCAATCGCCAGGTCTTCCGAGCGAGGCTTGAAGGAATGATCGCCTGGCACAACTTCTGACTGATGCGGGGCAGTAAGCGTCTTCAGAATTGGCTCGAGCTTCTCCAATGGGCAAAGCTGATCCTTGTCGCCCGTGACGAACAACATTGGATACTTGATTCGCGCCAAATGTGACCAATCTCTCGGTTTGGCGGTCGGAGAGGCTCCTTGCAGTGGCATTCCATAGAACGCTAACGCCTTGATATCACTTCGCTCTAAAGCGACGTTTGCACACACTCTGGCACCGAACGACTTTCCGATCAGTATTGGCGGACCGTGGTCGTTCATATATTCAATCGCGGAAATTAAATCTGGTTGCTCCTTCTTTCCACCCAGCGACGGCGCAGACTTCCTGTCCAAATAGGCGAAATTGAATCGCAATACTATGAATCCCAAGTCTGCCAACTTGTCTGCAGTCTTTTTGAGAATTGCTGAATCCATGCCTTTCCCGGCGCCGTGAGTAATGATCACGGCGCCTCGTTCCCCGCCACCGGATACGATACCGCGTAAGCCTGAAGCAAAGGTGACTGATTTGCCGTCCATAATACAGTTGTACTCCGACTTATTGTTATTGGACTGAATTATATCGAGTCTCAGAAGTCCCTTGCTTCTTGGCTTGGGAACCAAATGTCAAGCAAACCCTTCTCAAACAGCAGCAGATGGAGGAATCAATATGAAACAGACTATTGGCGAAATTATAAAGAGCATGTTTGTCGGTCCAGACAACAATCCGCCAACTAATGTAATCGATATTCTCAAGGCTGATCATCGCGAGGTTGAGGGGTTATTCAAAGAATTTGAAAATGCCATTTCCGATGAAGAACGGAAAAATTTGATCGATGAGATCGTCAAGGAAATTTCAGTGCACGCAAGCGTGGAAGAAAAGCTCGTTTATCCAGAGCTTGAGAGCGAGGGAGAAAAAACGAAGGAAGCTCTGGAAGAACACCATGCAGTTAAGATGCTGCTAGCAGAGCTTGCAGACATGACGGGGTCTGAAGAAACAGCGCCAGCGAAAGTAAAAGTCATTAGCGAGATGGTTAAACATCACGTCCAGGAAGAAGAATTGGGGCTCTTGCCAAAACTGAAGAGCAAAGCCGAAGATCTCGATGAACTCGGTGCGCTAGTTTTGCAGGAGAAAGAGCTGCTTCTGGAAAACTATAAGCCTCCAAGCAAGGCTGCAGAAGCGACCCCTGCTAGCGACTCAGTCGAAAGTTCTCTATCTGATGAAGCTCCTCAGGACGACGTAATCATCAACTTCGCTCCGGACGCAGAGCTTAATTCAGAAGATTCCGAATTGGACGAAGCCAATTCCCATGAACCGATTTCAATCGAGACGAAAGAAAGCGATCCAATCTTACCGGAATTGACAGATACGAGTACGGCAGAGCAGGCCGGAAGCCCGAAAAAGCATCGGAGTACCAGCATAAGAAAGAAGGCTGGGGCGAGGAAGAAAGCATCTCATTCACCGGCCGCCCGCGGGCAAGGCAGCAAGACAAGAACTGCGACAACAGCAAAGTCGACACGTAGCGAGGCGAAGAGCAATAGTGCCGACGCCGAACGCAAACCAAAAACCGCAAGCAAGAAATCAGCAACGAAGCGGAAATCAACGGCTCTAAAAGCTACGGGTTCAAAAGCAAAGAAGAAAGACACTGTCCGTACCGCGAAATCTGCTGGGGCAAAGACCAGGAAAACTAGCGGCAAAGCGAAAGCGAGCTCCAGTGGTAAATCCGCAAGTAAATCAGAAAGCAAGAAGCCGACTACGGCAAAATCAGCCGCGAAGAAAACTGCGTCAGCCGCTAGCAAGAAAAGCTCAAGAAGCACGAAAGTAGTGGGCGACAAGACGTCTGGAAAGGCGAAAACGAAGTCCGCTTCTGGCAAAGCGACTTCATCACGCAGCCGAAGCAAGTCTGCAAACGCCGCAAAACGGGGACTGAAGAAAGCAAGTTAGGACCGAACGGGATGAGAACGAAAGGGAGCCTTCAGTATTTTGTGGAGGCTCCCTTCTTATCAACCGCGCTACTTTCAGTCCCTAAGAATTCTGCAAACCGCTGATCGGTAGGAGCAAGAGAGAAGCTCTGCAATTCGCTCACCGTCACCCAACTTAGCTCGGAATGTTCCAACAACTCAGGCGTACCGCGAACAACAGCACGCATAAAGTCAATTACAAAGGGTGAGCCTGGATCTTTAACGGAGAACAAAAGATCGCCGAGCTTCTCCAATTCCAGGTTTAGTTCTTCTTTCAACTCTCGCCTAGCCGCATCAAAGTGCGATTCTTCTGGTTCTAATTTCCCACCAGGAAACTCCCATAACAGTCCATGGCGCTTGTGCTCCGGTCTGCGGCACAACAAATAGCGTCCATCATGCTCAATTACCGCCGCAACTACGTGCTGCACATTTTCAGCAGTCATTCGATTCCTTAACGAGAAGAGAAGTTCCAAATATTCTATGTCCTTATGAACTTTGAGTCCACAAAAAGGTCCACCTCCTTTCGAAAGTGGACCAATGACCACATGCCGCAACCTGGCGAAAACGCTAGTAGGTTACGACGCCGGTTCCGGCGACTCTAGTGCCGCTGCTCAGCTCTTTTGCAAGAGAATAAGCCAATCCGTTGACGTGACGTTCCATCATGTCGACATCTGACGCGGCAATGATGCCGTTATTATTTGCGCGCAAACCACGCTCTTCATTTACCAGGTCCAGGTGCCATTTGCATAGCTCATCGTAGCGCGCTGCTGTTATCCAGCCCCTTTGCAAAGCCAAATCAATCTGACCTTTAATGTCGGACAAGCGCTTTGCATAATTCGAACGCACCGCAGCAACAGACAAAGGCATCTGTGTTTGGGTTCTCACAACAACAGGTTGCGTTAGAATTCTACGTTGTACCACCGAAGATGGTGTCAGCGTGTGAACGACTCCTGGCAGTCCTTCTCTAACCTCAGTTGTTGTGATAACGGTTTGTGCAAAGGCTGGGGCAATGGCGCCGAGCATGAGCACTCCAAGTATCGAAAGATTGTATTTCATCACCAGCAAACCTCGTCATCTCGCTTTTCAACGACATGGGAGACGGGCATTCGTGCAGAGAAGTTTCGTCTATTTTTAACCGAACTGCGAACCTTTCACCCCTTGGCGCTGAACTTTCGGTATCTGGCAGACTATGATCAGTCCCTTGCCTTCGACAGACTGCACGGACAGTCTTCCTCCATGCTTTTCGACTATGCCCTTACTGACAGACAACCCCATAATGACGCCACTGCTTATAGTGGCGTCGTTCGTAGAGCCGATTTTGCTGCGGTCAAATAGCTTTAGCTGCTCCGAAGTTGAAAGTGATCGCCCGTTGCACTTAACCTTGATTTCAACAGACGATTCCTGCTCTTCAACTTCGACGAGAAGCGATGTGCTCTCGAATGAAAAGAATATACCAGCTGACAATAAGTTGACCAGAACACGCAACAAGCGCTCACTGTCGGCAGAAATTCTTGTCCGATTCGTGCTAACCTTCAAACTAACATTTTTCTGGTCGGCAGCTGCTTGCACCGCATCCACCGCTTGTTCAGTCAGAACCGAAATTGGGAATTCATCAATTCGCAATTCAATCTTTCCATTCTCGATCCGCTCGAGATCGACCAGATCACTAACCAGACGGATGAGCTGGGAAGTTGTCTTCTCGATGCCGCCTGCACGATTGAGAACCTGCTCGGGCAATGTCCCGTAAGCGCCAATACGCAACATGGACAGCGCACCCTGCACAGCGGTCAGTGGCAATTTAAAGTCTTCATCAAGCAAGCTTAGAAATTGACGTTGGGAACGTTCAGAAGCTCTAATTGCAGTGATATCACGTGCGGTGCAAAGATAGCAGTCACCACCTTCGGAGTAATCGACACTCCACTTCAGGTCAGCAAGATTCCCATCTCTTCGGTACAAAGTGGTTTCGAAGCTCACCTCTTTTCGAGCAGACCGAGATTCCGACAAGTACTTACCTATTTTATCTTTCTCATCAACGCCGAGCAATTCTGCAAACGATTTTCCTAGCAGCTCTTCACGCGAAAAACCACATTGACGTACGAAGGAATCATTAGCATAGATTATGATGAATCGATTATCTAACGTGCAAAGAACTTCATCAGTAAAATCGACTACAGTTTGTTCGCGCTCACGCAACTCAGTCAGTTCATACTCTTGTACTTTCAACATGAACTCTACAAGTCCTAGTTCATCGAGGTCTTTAGTGTCCGAAGAGCTGTTGGAGCCAAATTGTTTCTTGAAGTGCTGGAATCTTTGGTTCGACTGATAGACCATAAAGGCACCGAATCCAATACCAACCGCTGCGGCTCCTGGAAGGATTTGGGAAAAGGAAGGCGCCAAATTCAACGCGGAGCAAATGCAGGCAGCAACGGACAGAAGCAACGAAATGACCAGCACCACGGCAGCGGTGGACAGCGACGAAGCACCAGGAGTTATCTGAGAGAGTATCTCTCTGCGTTTATTCGCTGGGGAGACTACCTGTTTATTTTTTGCACGAGCCTTGAGCTTAGACAGATACCAGTTTCGAATCTCATTGGCACCGCGTGCGCTATCAACTTGTTTGGTTTTCTCCTTGAGCGCACCGGGTTTATCAGTACCCTCAAAGTTTGCAGGCTCCGCTCGAACAGAAAGCTCCTTTCCGGTGGCGGCGGAACCATCTGGTACTGGGGTGGTGGAAACGCCGGCTGCTGACACCGATTGTACGTTCGATACTGGAGAGCGGGACTCGGAGAGCGTGGGGCGGTTCCCGGGAAGCGTGGGTCGGTTCTCTGGAAGCGGGGAGCGGCTCTCTGGAAGCGTAGAAGGGCTCTGTTGGAGCGTGGGTGGGGCATCGAGGAGCGGGATATCCATGATGGCTTGCGGGAAGCGTTCGTCGCGGATGCTGGGCTGGGAGTTAGCAGTTTTGCCTGGCGAGAGTGCCGACGAGTCCAGTTCCGAAAGCGTTGGAATAACCGGCGTTCGTCGCTCAAGGGAAGCATCCTCTTGCATAAACTCCTGGACGAACTCGTCGTAAGACTTAGGCTTTAATAAGTCAGATTTGTCGCCAGCCGTCTCGTTAAATGACTTTGATCGCCAGCTCTTTTGAGGTTCATCTGGCATTTCCAGCTTTTGACTGCGAACACGTTCTTGGATTCGGGCTCGTTCTTCAGCACGTTCTTTGGCTCGCTCTTGCTCCCCCTTTATGGGCGAATTCCATCGATCATCGAGCACGCCCGACTCAGGATCCAACCAGGGCGCTTGCTCTGCTTTTTGCCAATCCGACTGAAAAGTAGGATCATAGTGAAACTCATCAAAAGAAGCTGCGGAAGCTTCTTCCCATTGTGCTCCAGCTGATTGTGTCTGCCAAAAATCGCGGTCTAAATAACCTTCAACTGCAGACTCCGGCTGAGTCGGCGTTGGCGACTTAACTGTATTATCGGCACTCGCTTTTATATCGCTGCTATTTATTTCCTGATCTGAGTTTGATTTCGTCGCACTGGCCTCATTGCGCCTAGGGAAAAAGAGTAGCCCTCCGTCAGATTTTTCCTGACTTCGATCACGCAAATTTGCTTTATCCGTCGCCGCAGTTTTTTTCCTGGTTTGCTCGCTGGGCTTCTTTTCTCGGCTGCCCCAGAATGCAATTTTCGCCGGACCCGGAAGCTTATCGGAAACATCTTCAGGTGATTGTTTTTCCTCAGAACCAGAAACACTGTCGTCATCTGGTTTTGCAGAATTCGTAAGTTCGTTGTGTCCTGAGCCAGGCATTCGTCACCACTTGAAGGATTCCAGAAACGCCCACTGGCGATAATATTTGGGAAGAAAGACTACTATTAGGATATCTACCTCCGATAAGCTAGCCTGTAACCGAAAATGACCGTTAATGAAGTAATTCCAACGTTCCTTCATAAAAAACCATGTTTATTAGTTCAGCTCACGTGAGCTTTCCATAACGTCTCAGAGCAAAAAATAGAGAACTGAAAACTGCCAGTGAATTCAAAAAGACCAGCCAGAAAATAAATTCGGCCGGTCTTTCGACAATTCACGTAAACGTTATTCAAATTGCGAATCAGACTTGCACTCAGCTAATCAAATAGCACAGCCTATGATGCAGATTTGCTGCGGTTAGCGCACAATATCCGTCATGATTGTATTGTAAGAACCTGCGACGATTCGAGTAGTAGTTTTTGCACGTGTTGCTCCGCGAGCTAAGCGTGTTCCTGGTTTTGGCCAACTGTAATTTCTTACTTGAAGCTTGGGCAGCACTGGAGTTGGTGTGCCCTCCGGAATCTTCATCCTGGGTAATGGATCCGTAACTTCAGCTCCAGTAGGCGTTAACACGGTGGTGCCTGGACCAGTAATAACAGGAAAACCAGCATCGACTGTTGCGCCGGAACTCGCTGCCAAAGGACCCTCAGCATTTGCTGGCGCAATGTTCGCGGCGACGGCAGCAAACGCAAAAAGTGATGTAGTTAAAGCAATCAGTTCCTTTTTCATCGTATAGTCTCCTCAACCTCGCATGGGAAGACGGACTTCGATGACATTGGTTCCATAGACCAAAATCTGATAGCCGTTTTTTTACTGCTAGATCATTTAGGCAGCTGCCTCGTAAGAGAGAAACGCAGGCACCACTTGGAATCACCCAATACGACTAATCGATCTAATCTCCGCAGCTGTATTCAAAGCGTCAACGACTGAGCCCAAGTTAAAAAGCTCTCACCCGCCTAAAAGTGCTACTGTTCCGGGTTCACAAAAGATAGCCAGCAGCTCCCGAGGAGCCTGCTGAAGACTGATTCGTGCAACAATATATCTTCGATATTGTCTTAGCTCTGAAAACGGTAAGCAACAGTGAACTTCAGTAAAAGCAGTCGTTTCTCACTCAGCACAAAAGGTGCCCTGCAAAAAACATCCAGTAGCGGTTTCGTAAGCAACTCCCTGTTGTTGCTTGTCCTGCTGAGCTCACTCAGTATTTCGATACCCGCCAGAGCAGACAATCCGGGGCAAGGGCTTCTTCAGAGAGAAACAAGCACGACACCACCGAAGGTGCCCAGCTACTCAAAAGAACAAATCGCAACTGCTGAAAAGTATTTTCTGGACCAGATATCACTGGCAAGACGTGTAAAGTCCACTGCCGATGAAATCAACAATTTATGCTTGCTCGCCCAATTCTATGCTGCAAATGTGGGTGACAAGGCCAAAGGCGACGCGCGCATGAAAGAAGCCAGTGCACTGGCTCAAAAGACTTCGTCAAACCAGAAAGCCTATGCAGAAACTATGAAGTCCATGGCTTCATATCATTTCAATAGCGGCGATTTTGCAAAAGCCCAAAGCGAAATGGACACGGCGCTGAAAATTTATCAAAAGGTTGGTCCGCCGAAAGACTTGCTGGCAGCCATGTCTGACATGCAAGGCTTGCTTATGGTTGTTGGCAAGTTCAAAGATGCAAACGCGCTGAATCAAAAGATTCTTCCCCTTGCTGAAAGTTTCGACAAGAAAAATCAAAATCTTGAGCTTCATGCATTGGCAATCGACCGAGCAGGACAAATGGAGTATTTCCTCGGTCATTATGCGGCTGCTGAAGCCTTGTTGCAAAAGTCTTTAGCACTTTTGACGAATTCAAAACAGAAACTTCTTCTCGATGAGTCAATTGTACAAAACGACCTCGGCGCGGTTCAAAGTGAATTGGAAAAATACGATGCCGCCGAGAAAAATTTGAAGAAAGCAATTGCCACTGACAAAAAGTTATTCGGCGACTCCAGCATAGTACTCGCCAGTCCGGTAAACAACTTAGCAAAACTCATGACTAAGATGGGGCGTCTCGAAGACGCACAAAAATTGCTGGAAGAAGCATGTGCATTGCGAAAAAGTGATGTCGGTTTGCAAGCATTGGCATACGCAAGATCACTTTGCGATCTTGCAGAAGTCTTGCGTCGGCGCAACCAACTTGATAGAGCAGAGCAGTTGCTGACAGAGGCTCTGGCAATATACAAGAAACAATTCGGGGACCAATTACATCCGGATGCTGCCACCATTTTGAACAATATGGCCATGGTCAAAATAGATCGTGGACAATTAGATCAAGCCCAACCATTGTTTAAGCAAGCGCTCGAAGTAAAACAAAAAGGCGCTGGGCCCTCGCATCCCGATGCTGCGGTTATCTTAAACAACCAGGCGTATTTAGCAGAGCAAAAACAAGATTTTACGACTGCAGACAAACTATATTTGCAGAGCTTGCAAATCACCACAGCGATTTTTGGAAACGAGCATCCAGCGGTCGCCTCGATTTACAACAACAGAGCTCTTTTGGCAGAATCGACCAACAAATTTGCCGAAGCTGAAAAGTTGCAATTACAATCAATTGCAATCCGAAGAAAATTTGCAAAGGGTCGCGCAGCAGACCTTGCCAGCAGCCTGAACAATCTTGGGGAGCTTCATTTGGCACAAGGCAGGTTCGCCAAGGCAGCTCCTTTACTTGACGAAGCAAAGTCCCTGGTAGATAAACCGCAGTTCCCAGATCGCAAAGTAAAAGCAACCGTTTTAGGAAATTTGGCTCTGCTGGCAGACAGAAAACAAGACTATGCAAAAGCCGAACCCATGTACAAGAGTGCAATGCAAGCCACAGCTGAAGCCTATGGCAAGGAGTCTTTGGAATACGCACGATCCCTGAGCAATTTAGCTGGTCTATTGCGCGTGGAGAAAAAGCTCAAGGAAGCTCTGCCCTTGCAACAAGAATCGCTAGCGATTCGCGAGAAACTCAAAGGCACAGACAGTGTTGATGCGGCGCGTGAGTATAACAATATTGGAGAGCTGTATCTGGCAGACGGTAAGCTGTCAGACGCCGAATCAATGTTGAACAAGGCGCTCAAAATTCGCCAAACAAAGCTTGGTGAAAACAATCGCGATACCTCGGTAACATTGACGGCGCTGGGTAAGTTGCGATTAGCCCAAAAGAAAACAACCGATGCAGAGCAACTATTGAACAAAGCGCTCAAAATCCAGGCTGCGATTTTGAAAAACAATGATGAGAAGCTGGCAAATACTTACTTTGCTCTTGCAGATCTGATGGCGACAAAAGGCAAGTCGGGCGAATCCGCAAAATTCAAGCATGAAGGCGACGAAGTGATGAGGCGCGCCCGCACAGGAGTTTAGGATAATGCCTCTTGTATGGAGATTAGATCGAAGCCGGCAAGATGCCGGCGCTCCCGGGATCGAACCGAGCCCGAAAGAGGAATCGCTATCAAGTCGAAGACTCGGATCTGCCCTAAGTTTGGAGCGCGGACGTCTGGTCCGCCCATAGCCTCACAAAATCATACGTTTTTTCGATCCGGTGAGCACGGCATCATGGTTCACACAGGTCCGGATCTTCTGAAAGCGATAGTGAAGAATTTATGTGCAGACTCTGCAGTGTCCATCATTTCAAATTGATACATAGTGGTTGCCAAAGTCCGCGCACTAATGTTCCGAACTTACAGCGGATCTATGATCTTCATTCCCACCAAACTCACACTCTATTTGGAGATTGAAATGAGCAAAGTAGATGCAATTCCGAAGGGCTATCACACGATTACTCCTGGGTTAGTTTATAAGGATACAAAGGCAGCCATTGAGTTCTACAAGAAGGCATTTGGAGCCGAAGAAAAGGAAGTCTGCTTGGGACCAAACGGCAAGGTTATGCATGCCGAAATGAAACTCGGCACGTCAATTTTCATGATGAATGACGAATTTCCTGAAATGGGATGTGTCAGCCCAGAAACATTGAAAGGCACACCAGTTTCGATGTACGTCTATGTAGAAAATGTCGATCAATTTGTCGAAAAAGCTGTAAAAGCTGGCGCCAAAGAAACCATGCCGGTAGGCGACATGTTCTGGGGCGATCGTATGGGTCAAATCATGGATCCATTCGGCCACAAATGGGCAATCTCAACCCACACCAAGGACATGACACCTGAAGAAATTCAAAAGGGTCAAGAAGAGTGGATGAAGAAACAAATGGCTTGCGCTAAGTAAACTACGCTTCGTAAGAAATGAAACGAGATCTGGTTTTCCAGATCTCGTTTTTCTTTAGTTCTTCAGGCTTGCACGTCACCAAGGCGAGTCAAAGTTCTGAAATAAATACTCTACAAGTGATCGGAATCCGATAGCCAGTCAGGTATAGCAGGCCGGCTATTATCACCTGTGGACTTTTGTTCAGGTGGTTCAGGCTTCTCTTGTTCCTCACGCTCGTCGTCGAGTGACAAGACATTGCCAAATCTCTTGTTAGCACCAACTCGAATCGGGCTAGGGCTTGCATCAAAAGGGAATGGTACATTCTCTAAGCTTGACGCAAAGAGATGCCGCAAGAAGGTCGCGCGATCGCGGACGACTTTACTTCCATGATGGGCGAGGCGATCCAATAGCTCAGAATTATTAGGCGCAAGAAAATCGCGCCGGTGAAAAAGCAAACTTTCTCCGTCATCATAGGTGCGCGGCCACAAGCCTGGGTCCTCGCGCAGACAAAGCAAAGCTGAGCTGATTATCCAAGCCGAAAAGTTATCCATATGTTCGTTGTAGAAATAATGATCTCTCGCCGGGTGCTGATAATTCGGATGCCCAATCTCGGCGCTCCCTTTGTTTTCTAATCCAGGAACGAACATGCCATCGTAGTCGATCAGCACCATTTTTCCATCTCGCACAATAATGTTTCCATGTTGAAGATCTCCATGTGCGATCCGTTTCTCTCTGAGCTCCTGCAAGATTATTGCGAAATCCTGACGGAGCCTCTCTAACGCCTCAGTGTCACCATTACGACAGAGATCAGAAATATGGGTATTCAAAGGAATTCCATCAATCCATTCCATCTTCAAAACAGGATACCATTTAGCTCTTAACAGAATCCCTTTCGGCAAATAGTCAAATTGGGCAATAGCAGTCCAATCAGAATTGCCCAGCGCCTCTCCAATTAACTTATAGCGATCTTCTCGGTCCTTAATGGGTTGCAAGAAACAACGAACAGCACGATCACGCCCGATGCAATGGAACCGATAGACACTGGCAAATGCACCGGAGGCGACCCGTGGCATCCCAAGGGAATCCGTCTCCGCTAATCCATTTCGCAGGTCGCGGTCCTCAAAACAGTGCTGTGGATTCTGAAGCACTTCATGAAAATCTTGCGGACTGGGCCAATCAATTTTTCGAACATTTTGGCCGATCAAAGATGATGAGCTAGACTTCTTTTGCAAAGCGGAAAAGGCCTGCCCCATCTGGCTCCCAGGCTTCGGGGCAGAGCTACGTGCAGCGCTTGAATGTAATGTCGAAACGCCAGCCGATGGTGGAGGAACCGGCGCTACTAGCGAAGCTGACGAGCTTGCCGGCGGTGGACCTACAGGTGGTGGTATGTTCGACTTGTGTGTTGAAACCGGCGGAAGCTGCATCGTTTTCTTTTGGGCCGCCTCGGCACGCAAGGCAAGCTCATCCAAGCGAAATACCGCCTCACGCGTTTGCGTCGCCATGTAGTGAATCACCTGTTCATCTAACGGCGATTGACCGCAGTTCTCGAGAGGCTGACAAAACAAACTGACGGCCAACTCGGCCTGAGTAGGCAATAACACCTCTTCGATCACCCAGATAAATCCAAGCCTCTGCAAGCGACCAGAAGGAACTCTCAACTTAAAGCCAAAGAATGATGCCTCGGAGTAAGTTTCCATATATTCAAAAATAGCTGAAATCGTTCCGCGCTTGTAGTCTGAATCTGCAAGCTGAAGCCAATACTGATTGAAAGGATAAACCGACGCAGATGAACGGGCCGGAGTAACGCTGACGAAATTTTCCAGAGATTGCATAACGACAGCCTTGGGCGCGCGGCAACGCGCGGCGAAAACGAGTGATTCCCGTTTCTTGCTCGGTTTCATAGCGGCAGCTACTGCGACGCCGGCTATCACCAAAAACCCCGTTAGTTCTGGACCCAAATCAAACTCCGCATAGGCAATAACATAATCGCAAGCACTTCCAAAACCAGCAAAACCTTTCTTTGATTGTAACCTCTCAAGCTCTATTGTGGTTTGGGCGGTCCATAAGCCGGCGCTAGCGAGTGAGCGAGTTTCCGGCGAATGGAGCGCGCTTCTTCGTGTATTGCATCTGCTTCTTTCTTGCCACGAGAATTCTCAACAAACTCAGCCCAATTATCTAACGTATCGGCGACAAAGGGGTGATCGGCGCCAAGCTTCTTCTTAAGCTTCGGGATAATCTCCTGATATAAAGCATCTGCTTCCTTGTACTTCTTCTCATCAGCCAGTACCAGCGCTAAACGATGAACAGTGGTCAGAAAATTCGGGGTATCGACACCTACGGTTTTTTCTTCAATAGCGACGGCCTTACGCAGAAGTTCTTCTGCTTGCGCATATCGTTGCGTGCGCCGATATAAGAGCGCGAAATCCGACATTCGCTCGGCAACGGTCGGATGCTCTGGTCCATGAGCGGCTTCGCAGGCTTGAATACAGTTCTGAAATTGCGGCTCAGCTTCCTTGAATTTTCGTTGAACCAAAAGCAAATCAGCATATTTGTCCAAAGTTTCACAGGCCAATTCCGGATGCGGCACTTTGGATTTCGATATCAAATCCAAACATTCCTTGTAATCCTCTTCAGAAGACTCAACATTAAACGTTGACTTCTCAATAGATGCTCGCACTAACAAACTGCGAACACGATTTTCAGAGAATCCCTTGCTGCGCTTCTCCTCAATGTCCAGAGCACGATCTACCATCGCCATTGCCTGGTGGTAATCTGCTTCTTTCTCATAAAAGAGCGCAAGATTGTTCAAAATATCGACCATCTGATCGCTTTCTTTCTCGCTATCTTTGAAGCCTGCGCACAAACTCAAAGCCCATGAAAAGTATTTTTCAGCGGCAACATCCTCGCCTAGCCGTTGGTAAATTGCTGCCAAATTATTGGCTGTGACAGCCAGCTTCAAAGGATTCGGGTGACGCATCGCCTTGATTGCATCGATCTCCTGCTTGTAATATCCTTCTGCTTCAACCAGCTTTCCTTGCTTGTAATAAGATGCAGCCAGAGTATGCAAAATTCCGACAACGAAGTCATCATTGCGCCCAAATACAGAGCTATGCGCCTTTATCGCGTCCAGAAAAAGCAGCTGCGCCTGCGAATACTTCCCTGTTTCGTAATAGACGATTGCCAGGTTTCGATACGCCATTGCTAATTTTGCTTTGTTGCGCTTTATCCCCTTGCTGTCCGACTTAGCTTCGGCGACTGCCGCAGCAGACTTCGCTTTGTTGATTTCATCCAGCAGAAGCGCCTCCGCTTCCTTGTATTTGTGTTGTTTTATAAGTTCTTGAGTAGTCGGAGATATGCTTTCATCCTGAAAGAATGAACAGCCGGAACAGTTGAATGCAAGTAGAAGCAAAATACTTGCCACCGGCAATCTTTTTACTAAAGAAAAAAGGCAGTGCCGGTTCCGAGGGAAGATCTTTTCTGATTTATGGAGATTCCTATTCACTCAGACAAAATTGATCTTCTTCATGTCTTGGACCGCACGCAATCCACGTTTTCCAAGAAACTGCCCCAGATCCAAGAATGCTGTTCGGTAATCTTTCAGGCTAAAGCCTGTCCATGCTCGAACATAATACGCGGCGGTATCATCCGGACCGAGTTCCAGTGCTTTATTGAGATCTGCAAGCGCTGCATCATAATTCTTTTGATACTTGTGAGCCAAACCACGGTGCAAGTAAGCAACAGCCAGCGCGGGATTGAGCTTAATTGCGTGCGTGAGATCGTCAACGCAGCTTGTCCAGTCTTGCATTTGAGAATAGATTAGCCCTCTGCTGAAGTACAAAACCGGATCATCGACCTGAATTTCAATTGCTTTGTTGAGATCAGCCAAAGCCGCTTCGCTGCGCTTCAACTTCAAGAACGCCAACCCGCGCTCCATCAACGCCGCCACCGCCCGTGGTTCCAAACGGTAAGCTTCGCTGAAATCTTCGATAGCCTTTTTATAGTTCTTCATCAAGAAGTGAACGTGTCCGCGATTGAGATATCCACGATATTTTGCCGGCTCTAGCCTTATCGTTTCTCCGTAATCGGCAAGAGCGCGCTTCCACTTGCCTAAGCGCAGACATGCCAAAGCCCGGTTATTAAAAGCTGAGCAATCGAATGGATTAAGCTCAATCGCCGCATCGAGTTCTTTCATAGCAGCCGCATTTTCTTCGGACTTCAAATACTCAAGTGCTCGCATGAAATGTTTTCGCGAGAGTTCATCAAGACCGTTACGCGGAGTCAGGTAATCGGGCTTGATCTGCAGAGCCTTTTCATAAGCGACTCTAGCCGCACGCAAATCGCCAGAACGCAACAAAACAGTCCCCAAATTATTCCAAATCGGAGCGAACTCCGGATTGCCTTTTGTCGCCTTCTCAAAATCTTTTTTGGCGCGATCCAAATCGCCGATGTCCGAGTGGATGAGCCCCATGTTGTACCAGGATTCTGAAGATTCAGGCGAGATCTTCAGCGCCGTTTCTATTGCTTCTTCGGCATCTGGGAAATTGCCAACCGCGTGAAGAGCCCGTCCCAGTCCATTCCATGCATTCAGGTGGAGGTCATCCAAATCGACGGCTCTCTGAAAAGCCGCAATCGCATCGGAATAATTTTCAAGCCGGCTTTGCGCCATCGCAAGCCCATACCAAACATCCGCTTTTTGCGAGCACGTTGGCTTTGCGCTCAGCCGCGAAAAAAGATCGCACGAGTCGCGGTTTTGCTCTGTTATTAAATAAAGCCGCGCCAACAATTCCAACACAACATCGTCTTGAGGGTCGACGATGATCGCCCGCTTGCAAAAGTTGATAGCCTCAGTATATTTGCGCGCAACAAAAAGTCGCTGAGCAGATTGCTTCAGCTTTTCAGCCTGCAAAGTGGTGGAGGTGCTGGTGCCTTGCATTCGACTGCGTTGGTGCAGGGAAATCGTATGACAAGTTTTCCATGCCAAAAGGCAGATGTCCAGAGAGAGTTACTAAGCTGAGAAGATTCTGGCTTAACTGCGCTTTAAGTTCTCGCTAGTTCACCCTGATAGCGCGAGCTTGTTTACAACAGGCTCACGGCTTCGTCAGCAATATTTTGTCTGGCTTGCTTTTCTAGCTTTGCAAAATGAGAAGTAAGATAGATGCGCGTCGACTTTAAGCAACCAATCAGAAAGCGGACGCGGTGATATTTCCACAAGTCGTCACTAACCTGCTTGTATTCAAATCGAACGTTGCGGACGTACTCCTCATAGCTTTCCTTGGGGGATCCAAGAATCGACATGTCAGCATCCAAAAGCAATTTGGTTTCATCGTCGGCATCTTCAAAATCTCCGGAGTGCTTGGTTGCACGGATCATTTCCTGGATGCGCGCAATGTCAGGAATGTTGGCTGTGCAACGACGGAGAATCTCAGCCGTTTGCTGAGCACTCTGCTCCTCGTTATCAGATCGATTGGTATCGTATACGACATCATGATAGAGAGCAGCAAACAGCAACTCCTTAGAGGGAGTGTTGAAAACACCGGCAGTCGTAGCAATTTCCAGTTGCTGCAACATGTGATCAATGTGCTTCAACGTGTGATACCTTCGGTGCGGCTCGGAATAGGCCGACTCGAAACGCGCAAGTTCAACAGAGGCATCACGCAACGCGCATTCCTCCAATAGTTTTTGTAAAGTATCTTTCCAGTCCGCCATAAGCACCACCTGATCGTAAGGGCATTATACTGCTGCGGAAATTGCGCTTCGCAAGGTAGCGCGAAATCTTATTTTTGCCAAGGAACGAAGAGCGGTTATCGGAGAGAAGCTCGAAGCCGGCAAGATGCCGGCGCTCCCGGGAGCGAACCGCGGGAAGCTACCGAAAATGAGGGTTTGGCCGTATCAAAGTCGACCAAAGATTGCTTATTAGCGTCCCGAAAAAGTCCTGAATTTTTGGGTTTTGTTCGATATCGCCGACGCAAGACTACGGAGCGACAGCTCAAAGACAGCTCCACACAAGGATTACGCTAGAAGCGGACCGCATTACAAGAATCTAAGCTACCCCGGGCGTGGTTTCCCCATTGGGCGATTCGCGGCTTTTTCATACACTGAAAGCGGTAGAGGACAAGATTGCGTAGTTGGCCGTAAGCTGCCGGACAAGTGTTGAAATTAGCCAAGGAGTTGAGAGGGGCGCTAGGCTCAGCGAAACTCCAGAGCATTAAACAAGAACTGGCAGTTTGGATTTCCGCACATGGAGAAGAGGCGGCAGAACGACTTTGGGCGCAGAGATATCATTTGAAAAACACGCATCCAGCTTGCTCGAAACCGACGAGTCAGGTAGCTGGGTCAAAGAGAATGTGCTGAATCCGTTCATCAATGGAACGGGAGTGATTCAGCTCTACAACAATTTCGTCACTGAGAAAAAAGAGCCGTTGAAAGTTGCACAAGCCAAACTGCTCAGCCGCGACTGGGCAGTGCAGAGCATCTCATCGGCAGCCGGCGCAATCCTGCCATATGCTCTTGCCGGTAAAGCAACCGGCTTCGCACTTGAAACAGCCGGTAACAAACTTGGCCTGCAAGGCATGGCAGGGCGGATATTCGCCAGTGAAACGGCAGCACAAGTCCTGGGCGCCGGACTTTATGACTTGGCAAAATCGCCGCATCAGGGTGAAACAAGGCTGGGTAATGCGGCTGGGTCAATGGTCGGTTTTGCGCTGTTCTCTGCCGGCAATCGCATTGCTGATTACAAGTTAGCGAACGCCGGTACAGGATGGAACGTCCTTGGCAAAATCGGCGCTGGCGCTGTCGGCGGTCTTGGTTCTTACGAAACGGCAACTCGCGTATCAGATATGCTCGGCGTCAAGACAGACGCAAATTGGGAAGCACGCACCAATGCAATGGTGAACGGTGCCTTCTTGAACGTCGCCATGCCGCTTGTCCAAAAAGGCACAACGCGAGTTATAGATGAGCTAATCCATTCTCAGTCCTGGGGTAAGGGAATTCCAGTTTCTCGCCAACTCGACTACCTCGGACTGAAGGACCCGGAGCTTCTTCAACTTGCAAAAGAGAATCCGCTTGCTCGCGTCAAAATGGTCGAAGACGCGAAATTCGGCAGTCGCGCCGACACGCAAACCAACACAATCGAGTTCGTAAAGTCAGAAGGTCCAGGCAAGTTAGCTCACGAGTTGAAACATTTGCGCCTGGCAAAACAAACTGAAGGTGCCTATCGCAAGTTAGCTTCCATCCTGGAGAATAATCCGGACCAAGCAAAGCTGCGCGATGCGGAAGCACAGTTCATAATGATGCGCGGCACTATGGAATCGCAAGCACGCCAGGTAGAAAAGCAGCTGCTTGCCAGACGAAATGGCACAGAGCTGCCGGCGCCTGACAGCCCTTTGAACATTGCATTTGAAAAAGCGAGCAACGGCAAATACTACTTAGATAACTGGGGCGCGGAATGGGCGCAATTTAAAGCCGACAGATCGTTTCGTCCTCGCTATGAATATTCACCAGGAAGACCGGACGCCACCGCAGGTGGTTCCGCACTGCCAATCAAAACGGAAGCGAAGCCTGGCTTTGCAATCCCAGGCCAAATTCCTAAAGAGGCAATAAAAGCGGGAAATCCGGAGCAGCTCGGAGCAACCGTCAGTGACAGAGGCGTCAACTTTGCAGTTGAATCCACGCACGCGACGAACATGGAATTGCTTGTCTACAAGAATCCAAACGACAAGCAGCCGGCACAAGTAATTCAAATGCAAAAGACAGGAGAAACATGGCACGCATTTGTTGAAGGATTGCCTGAAGGAACTTCATATCATTATCGCGCGCACGGTCCGTACAATCCGGCGGAAGGACAGTTCTTCAATTCAAATAAAGCATTGCTTGATCCCTACGCAAAGAAAGTGTCTCATAGCGAATTGCCGGTAAATGATCATGTGTTGGTCTTTGATCCAAAGGCGGCAGACCCAATCAACACCCCAAGCAAACTCGATAGCGCTGAACATATTCCAAAAGCAATCGCCATTCGAACAGGTGAGAAAACCTTTGACTGGAAAGGCGACAAACCGCTGAATATTCCATGGAGCGAGACAGTAATCATGGAAGCCAATCTTCGCGGCTTCTCCGCGGGCGATCCGGCGCTCGGAAACAAGGCCGGCACATACGTCGGGACTCTGGAGAAACTGATGCATGCCAAACAACAACTGGGTGCAAAGTTCACTGCGGTGGAATTTACGCCGCTGATGCAAGGCGATCGAGGTCCGTGGCCGCCGAAGAATCCTCTTACAGGCGAGCAACTGCGTGACAGCTGGAACTACAACCAGACTGCCTACCAGTCACCGGCCGGCGATCTGGCGCACAAACCGGGCAATCAAGTCAACGAAATGAAAACGCTGGTTCGTGACGTACACCAGAAACTGGGCGCCGAAGTAATCCTCGATATCGTATTCAACCACACACGCGAGAGCGATCCGAAGGGACCGACTTTCTCCTTCCGAGGACTGGACAACAAGACATATTACATGCTCATGCCGAATCGTCCAGAGCTTTACAGAGACCTGACTGGCTGCGGCAATACGTTGAATGCGAACAATCCCCGCGTACAAAAACTCATTCTCGATACGCTTCGCTATTGGGTAACTGACTATCACGTCGACGGTTTCCGCTTCGACCTGGCAAGTGTGTTCAAAGTGGAAGCAAACGGCAGCGAATCATTCAAACCGCCTATCATCAAAGCGATTGAAAACGATCCAGTGTTGAAGAACACAAAAATGATTGCCGAGCCATGGAGCATGACGCAGTATCACTTAGGCAATTTTTCTGATGTTCGCTGGGGTGAATGGAACGGCAAATTCAGAGACACAGTTCGCCGCTTCGTCAAAGGAGATACCGGACAACTGGCGGATCTGGCAACACGTATCGCAGGGTCGGACGATATGTTCGATCGCAGCAAAGGTCGCAACTCGATCAACTTTGTCACCGCGCATGATGGTTTCACGTTATACGATCTCGTCTCCTATAACCATAAACACAACCTGGCCAATGGCGAAAACAACAGGGATGGCAGCAACGATAATTTCAGCTGGAATCACGGACACGAAGGACCGGTGAAGAATGCACCGATCCCTGAAGTTCAGAAAGCTTACATTGAACAGCTTCGAACTCAGCAAATGAAGAACATGCTATCTCTTCTGTTCTTGTCGCAGGGCGTGCCTATGTATTTGGCTGGTGATGACATGCGCCGGACCGTCGACGGCAACAATAACGCCTGGAATGGCGACAAACAAAATCAAGTTGACTGGAAGCTTGCTCAGCAGAATCCTGATATGCTGCGCTTCACGTCAAAAATGATCGAACTGCGCCAGCGCGCCGAGATCGGAAAGCTGCAGCCGAAAGACATAACTTGGCACGGCGTCGAACCATTCAAGCCACAACACTATGATCAGAATCGATTCATAGCATGGGAATACAATCCGGCCAATCCCAAAAACCAACCTTTATATATGGCGTTCAATTCTTATTGGGAGCCCATTACAGTAAAGCTGCCCGCCGGTCCATGGCAGAAGCTCGTCGATACGACGCAGCCGATGGGACGCGACATCGTCGATCCAGGACAGGGCGCCCGTGTCGAGCACACGTACACAATTCAGCCCCGCTCCGGAA
Source organism: Candidatus Obscuribacterales bacterium (assembly GCA_019747875.1). GTDB lineage: Bacteria > Cyanobacteriota > Vampirovibrionia > Obscuribacterales > Obscuribacteraceae > JAIEPM01. Next base: position 20,375 of record JAIEQI010000015.1, on the reverse strand, counting down.
TCGTTCTCCAAAGCGAAAAAAAATAGGTCTTCAGAAGAGTGCGGCCGTAGATAAGCTCGCTTCGCTCACCCTAACTTGGTTAAGACAGTGAGAAGTTCTTGCCCTTTTCTCTCAGGTACAGAATCTTGTGGTTGGTAGGCAATGTCGATGCTGAAGTCTTCACGGAAAAATTCAAAAATCTCAGTTTTATGCACTGAAAATGGTGGTCCGCCTTTCTTTTCAGGAAGAAGCCACCATAGTCCAATCAGCTTTCCACCTGGACGAAGCAAATCACGAACAGTCCAAGAATATGTGCGGCGCATACTTGGGTCGATCGCACAAAAAGTGCAATGCTCCAAAATGTAGTCATAGTATCCATCGTATTCGTGGATATCGAAAAAGTTGCGCTCCAACATGTAAGCATTGGTGCCGAGGAAGCCGCCGTCAGCAAGGCGTTTGGACGTAGCCTGCACAGCAGAAGGCGCAAAGTCCACACCGGTAACCTCGAATCCGTTTTGAGCAAAGAGTAGAGCTTCATGTCCACGCCCGCATCCGACAATTAGGATTCTTCCCGGCGGTACCGAGTACGGTGACTTCAAAAAGGTCACTAGTGGCGGAGCTGCTTTGCCCAAATCCCACGGAGTGGTTTGTTTCTGGTAAAGTCCTTCCCAGAAGTCTCTATTTTCGGATGTAATCGTTTTTTCCATGGCGTCCCGTGCGGATTCCAGCAATATTTTATTGCCTATCCACACCAGACGGCTAGTCCTGATGGGCTCTTACAAAAATAAATTACAGGTTCAATAGAAAATAAACGCAGATTGCTCCGAGGACAGATGTCATTATGGCGAGTACGACCAGGAACATGCGTTCGCTCTCGACAATGCTCTGAATGTCGAAACTCGTGTTTCGCTGTTCGCTTTCAAGAGATGACGGAATGCGCTCAGCAATAGCAGTGGACTTAAAATTAGTCATGTCTGACCTCCCAGTTCTTCTGCCCCCAAAAGCAGAGAACAAGACTGACGGGAATTTAGCCATCTACCTGAACAAAACCCTTATATGTTCAGCGTAAAGCAGAATCAGATCATGCATGCAACCCAGAAGCATGAGACTGACTTAACTATGATTAGAGTCCCAGAAATTGTCAAGTAAATTCTGGCGGAACAGCGCAGCGCAAACACTCATTTGAGCGTTTCGAACACGCTATGCCGACAATCCTCGCAATCTCTTGGTCGCGATTAGAGTCCCATGAAGTCGGGGCCACTGCCTTGCTCAGTCGGTCGAACCTTGAGATTCACTTCCGGACAAACGATTTCGCAAGTACGACACTGGACACAATTTTCAAGTGACATACCGTGTTTTTTCAAATCGTTGACGATGTCGACGCGGTGAACTTCAGCCGTGCAATCAGCGACGCACGGTGTTGTCTTTCCGAGTGAATCGTACTTACCGATGCAACGCACGCAAACATCAGCATTGAACTCATCAATGTGATTGTTGCCTTCATGGTATTTAGTAGATGCAAAAAATACAGCATCGGCTCGCGAGTAAATCGTCGACTTATCAAAGCTAGGCACTTCAATAGGCGGCGGTGTGAAATCCGGAACGATATGCTTGTAGTCTTCGGTGTACTTGATCGGTCCGATGTCCTTGCCTTGCTCAAGTAATCCTAGCGCTCGCAAACCGTCGCCTGCAGCTTGGAATGGATTCGGGAATCCGGCGGCGATAGCGCCCAGCAGCGGATGACCATCGTCTACGCCTTTTGCAACCTTCGGCATGTATTTGCCGAGCAGTCGTGGATTTTCCATGAAGGTCCAACGGAAGTAGCGGTCGTGGTACGACTCTTGAATCACGAAGGAATTTTCGAGAGTCTTTTGATAAGGAGCCAGAGTTTCATCAGTAAACTCGCCGCCCTTATTGTTGAAGATGTCCATAATCAGCTCAGCGGCGACGCGTCCACATTCCATCGAGCGGTCAATTCCAGCAAGATTTTTGACGTTCAACACGCCGAGAGCATCACCTAAAAGGATGGCTCCTGGGACATAGAATTTCTTCGGCAAGCTGTAATAGCCACCTTCCGGCAACAAGGCTGCTCCATACTTGAGCAACTTTCCACCAGTAATCATGGATTGAATCCACGGATGCTTTTTATACTCCTGCAGCTTGAGCTGCGGATTCATGTTGGGGTCTTTGCTGTCGAGGCTTATTACCATTCCAATGGTCAGCTTCTTATCCTTCATGCCGTAAACGAAGCCACCACCGAAGGTGCCTTCCAGCAAGGGATAGCCGAGCGTGTGCCAAACTTTCCCCTGGTAATCGTCGTTGACCTGCCAAACTTCTTTGACACCGACAGACCAGATCTGAGGGCAATCGCGCAACTTGTAGTGATCGATCACTTCACGGGAGACAAAGCCCTTGTCGCCAAAGCAAACAATCTTTCCGTATACATAGTCTTCGTCGGTGGCAGGCTTTTCGACTACCGAAACACCGGCGACGCGTCCATTTTCGAACACAACACTATGAGCGGAGAAGCCATTGAAAAGATCCAGTGCTACTGTCGGCACTTCTTTTGCTTTCTCTTGCACGTTCTTCGCCATCCAGGCAACAACGTTGCTCAAGGTCAAAACTAGATAGCCTGTCTTATCAAAAGTCTTGGGATACAGCTTTGGTGGCATGTCCCATTTCTTCTCTTTGCCCAAGACTGACATGTTACTGTCGTTGCAAACGGCTTCTATCGGGAAGCCCATTTCTTTGTAGTTAGGCCAAACCTTCTCAATGACGTGCGGATGTGACACGGCGCCGCTGACAATGTGCGACCCGAACTCTTTTCCTTTCTCAAGGATTGCGATGCTCAGCTCTTTTCCGCTTTCTTTGGCAAGCTCTAGCAAGCGATAGGCAAGAGTGAGATTCGACGGACTTCCGCCAACGAGAAGGACATCATACTCAATGCGAGTGGACAACGGATTCTACCCCCTTCTTTTCGGACTTAGCTTTTTTGAATGCTTTGATCAATTCAGGAACTATCTGGTAGACGTCTCCGACAATCCCGTGGTGAGCAAACTTGAAGATTGGTGCATCAGGATCTTTGTTGATCGCGATGATAATTCCGGATTTGGACATACCAACACGATGTTGAATGGCTCCGGAAATACCGCATGCAATGTAGAGTTTCGGACGAACGGTCTTTCCTGTCTGTCCAACCTGGTTAGCGTATGGTATCCATCCGAGGTCCACGACTTTTCTTGATGCTCCGACAGCTGCGTTCTCGAAACAATCAGCCAGCTCTTGCAGCATCGTGAAGCCGTCTTGCGTCCCGAGTCCATGCCCACCAGCGACAATCACATCAGCCTCAGTCAGCTTCAAACCTTTCGATACTTCGCGCACTACACGCTCAACTTCAAGGCGATGATCTTCCGGCTTCAAATTGACTGGAATCTTTTGAATATTGCCTTTGCGATCCGGATCGGTCTTGTTTGGAATCATCACCCCAGGGCGAGTCGTTGCCATCTGCGGATTTTTCCAAGGACCAAGAATACGTGCTTTCAAACTTTCGCCGAAACTCGGACGGATAGCATACAAGCAGTCAGGATACAGTCCTAATTTTGTTGGGTCGACTTTGCTCTTATGCTCATAAGGACCGACATCAAGTTCCGTGCAGTCAGCAGTCAAGCCTGTCTCGAAGTGCGCTGCAATGCGCGGCGCCAGGTCGCGTCCAGTTGTTGTCGACCCGAGCAAGGCAATGTGTGGAGGCTCCGGCAGCCAATCAAGGAGATCGACTACGACACGCCTGTAAGGCAAAGTGCGATAAAGCTCAAGTTGCGGATCATCCGCGACGTACACTTCATCGGCTCCGGCTTGAACCAAACGCTGTGGAATATCTCCCAAATTGTGACCGAGCACAACGCAAAGAACTTTGGTTCCCAGCTTGCCTGATAGCAGTGTGGCTGCACCAAGCAGCTCTAATGTCACTGGCTGCAATTCGCCCATAATTTGCTCTGCAATGACAAGGACATTGCCGCGCGGCGTTTCGTGGATTTTCATCTCCTCTGCTGGAGGAGTTTCTGGCTGTTTCTCTTGTCCGCTCATGCCTTCACGTATTCCTTGACGTTAGCCGCTTTCAATAGCTCATCTACCAAATCTTTTGGTGATGCGCCTTCGTACATTTTGCAATTGCCACCAATTTCTCCGACTTTGTCAGTGTGGGCAACGATGGTTGGCGAGCCCTTCAAACCGCAACGGTCAGGAAGCGCACCGACCACATCGAGATCGACAGTGGTGATGTACTTTTTCAGTTCATCCGGTTTGCGTTGCAGCCATTGCACCTTCCAAGCTCCGCGGAAGGACTTATACTCAAGCTGATGGTATGAGTTTGCAACTGTAACCAACAACGGCAGTTCTGATTTGACGTATTGCAGTCCGCCTTCAATAATGCGGCGGGCCTTAGCCTTATCGTTTTCGATGGCGAAATCTTCGCAGTATGTGACTTGCGGCAAATTGAGTCGTTCAGCGATTTGTGGGCCGACCTGCGCCGTATCTCCGTCCGTGGTTTGAAGTCCGCAGAAAATCAAGTCGAACTTACCAAGCCACAAAATGACTTTGTGCAGGGCATAGGCAGTAGCCAAAGTATCGGAAGCCGCTAAACGACGGTCTGATAGCAGCACGCCTTTGTCGACACCATGCTCAAGTGCTTCAAGTAAAACCTCAAGAGCAGCTGGAGGACCCATTGAAACGGCAGTTACGTTGCCACCATATTGCTTCTTGGTGAAAAGAGCAGCTTGCAACGCATAACGGTCGAATGGATTTAGCATTCGCTTCGCTTTCGCGCGGTCGATAGTTCCGTCGGCGTTGATTCCAGCCTTGGAACTTTGGTCCGGGACCTGTTTGACTAATACGAGAATCTCGTAGGGAGCTGGCATGTGTGTATCCTGGGATGAGACGCATTAGATCTTAGCCCGTATAGGAGTGCCGGTACTACTTCTTAAAGGATATTGACACTTTACGCTTATTGAACCTTCACATGTGCAAAACATGGCGCCGCGCTTGCTTTCTTTGCAATTCAAAGCTCACCCCTTTGCAAGCAAAGCTAAGCCATATTCATCCAAAAAGCTTCATCGCCCGTTAAATTTGAGATAATCTGCCCGCAAGTTCCATGTTTATGTGCGGCGCACGAGGAAATTTGGTCGTGACTAAAAGTATGAAAGTTTTCTGCATGGCATCCCTGAGCATGCTCCTGTCCCTGTCGTCAGCGAGCACGACCTGTAGTGCAAATGAGGTCTCGGCGCAAAGCATGCATCCGCTAGTTGCAGCGAGCGTCTCGAGCAATGCGGGCGATGCAGCATTCAATGATTTGGCAGATAAGTATTTCGACTTCGGGTTCACCCATAACCCAGATGCCGCAACAGTTCTAGGCATTCACAAGTATGACAATTTGGTGCCGGATTTTTCTGCGACAGCAATAAAAGAAGAAATAAGCGGACTAAAATCGTTCAAGCAACAATTCGATGCGGTGAAGCCTGAAACATTGACCGCGCAAACAAAAATCGATCGGCAACTTATCCTCGGCGATATAAACAGTCGCTTACTCACACTAGAGCAATTGAAATTTTGGGAAACGGATCCCGATATGTACAGCTCCGACTCTAGTTCTATGATCTACAACCTGATGACCCGGGACTTTGCTCCACTTTCGGAGCGGCTCAAGCTCGTTATCGAAAGAGAGAAAAAAATCCCAGTGATTTTGCGTGCAGGCAAGGCCAACCTTAAGAACCCACCAAAGATTTACACAGAAGTGGCTTTAGAACAGCTTCCGGGCATCATAGACTTTTTCAAATCATCGGTTCCAGAAGCCTTCAAATCAGTTTCGGATCAAAACCTGCAAGCCGAATTCAAGAAGGCAAATGACGACGTCATCGCTCAATTGAAGGATTATCAGGAGTTTCTCAAGACTGATGTTTTGCCGAGGTCTAACGGCACCTTCGCCTTTGGTGCAGATGTTTACAGCAAGAAATTGCTTTACGATGAAGGTGTCAGCACACCGATAGATCAGTTGCTTTCAGAAGGTGATGCAGAGCTAAAAAGATTGCAGAAAGATTTCGTGGAGACGGCAAAACAGATCGACCCTTCAAAGTCTCCTCAAGATGTTTTCGTCGCCATATCGAGCGACCACCCAACACCACAGAATTTGATAAGCTCTGTATCAGGCGTGCTGAGCATGCTGAAAAATTACTGCATCGATAAGAACATAGTCACGGTTCCAAAGGAAGATAACCTGCACGTTGGCGAAACGCCGCCGTTCATGCGAGCTTTGTCCTTCGCCTCAATGGATTCACCGGGCCCCTTTGAGAATAAAGCGAAAGAAGCATATTATTATGTAACCCTGCCAGAGCCTAACTGGTCGGCAGATCGTACAGAAGAGCACATGCGCTCTTTCTGCAAATACGATTTATTGAACACAAGCGTACACGAAGCATTCCCGGGCCACTACGTGCAGGGGTTGTGGAACCGGACGGCGCCATCAAAGACGACAAAAATAATTGGATGCAATTCGAACATCGAAGGTTGGGCCCATTACACCGAACAAATGATGGTTGAACAAGGACTGGACAACAACGATCCAAAACTGAAGCTCACAATGATCCACGACGCTCTCTTGCGCGCTTGCCGCTACATGGTAGGCATCAAAATGCATACAAAAGGTATGACCATGAATGAAGGCATTGAATACTTCATCAAAGAGGGCTATACCGAAAAGGCAAACGCCGAAAGAGAGACAAAACGAGGAACGAAAGATGCGACCTATCTCGTTTATACTTTAGGAAAGATGCAGATATTAGCGCTGCGCGAAGACTACAAGAAAGCCAAAGGCAATGCTTACACACTTAAAGACTTCCATGATCGCTTCCTCGCAACAGGCTGCCCTCCGGTTTCGATCATTAGAGAAGTACTGCTCGGAAGCTCTAAGTAAGCATGGAGCGTGGACGTCCCGTCGTCCGCCCATAGCCTCACAGAGTCCTTTGTGTTGTACCGCTCTCGGTGAGCGTCGGCATCTGCCCGACTCCGCTTTTTCAAAGCGAATTGATTTGAAGATCAAGCAGCGCGGATATCAGGTCGTATCAAGCGCGGACGTCCCGTCCGCTCATAATTATGGGCAGCGGACATCTTGTCCGCTCTCCAACAATTTTGCAACGCAGACAGCGCAACGTCCGGTCGTAATGATCTGGGATCGATTTGATCTGAATTCTTTTCGGCAAAGCCTAATAGTTGCGACTGCGCTTCTCTTCGCCCTGGGGGTTTTTGTCCAGGAAACAAATGCCGATGAGGCCACGGTCCAGACCGGCTCTCCGAAGGTGCAATCTGCTAAATCAACAAAGATCTCCGCTCCGAATTCCGTTAGTTCCACGGCTAAACCAACATTGCCCCCAAAGAGCCCTGCGCAGTCGACAAAAACGATCAAGCCGACAGCTATGAGTTCAATGGCAAAGCCGATCGATAGTGCAAAAAAGATGCCAGCTCTGCCGCTAAGCGCAATTCAGCCTAAATCAGTAAGTTCAGCCGCAAAACCGACTTCAAAAGCCGCGACAGCTACGGTCAAAGGTCCAGCGCAAAAGACCGGGAATACAAAATCGAGCACGACAAAATCCACGAGCGCTAAGAAGACAACTACAAAAACAACAAGCAAAGCTCCGGTGCGCAAGGTTTCGCCGCGCATTGTACGACCGATTCCAGCTGTAGTCAGCCCTCAAGGAAAACCGATCTGGCTGAGCGTTGATGACGGGAAACGCGCTGGCAAGGCGCTGAAGAAGTATGTGATTGCAGATTTCTACACCGACTGGTGCGGCTGGTGCAAAGTCTTGGACAAAGCTACTTTCAAAGATCCCAGCGTAGAAGCATTTCTGGCAAAGAACGCGGTATGCATGAAGGTAAACTCGGAAGACAACAAAAGTGGCACGGCATTGTCGCAAGAGTTTGAAGTCTCCGGCTGGCCAACCGTGATCATTTTTGATCCGGCTGGTCAGGAAGTGGATCGCATTTCAGGCTTTATGCCGGCACCACAATTTCTGAAATGGGTACAGTCTGCTATACCTTCAAAGAAGTAGTGGGCTGCTTACTTTTCATCAGCTTTCTCTTCTGTCGCCGTGCTGCATTTGCAGCTAAATTTTGGGCGCCAAGTTCGGCTTCCGCTATGCCAGTTGCACATTCCTCTTTAAGCTTCTGTTTCTTCGACGGCACTGCGTCCAAAGCAGCACTTTCTTCTGCCAGCTTGAAAAACTTTATGGCTTCATCAAAGCGTTGCAATTGATTCAATATCCGACCTAAGGTCACCAGTCGCTCCGCGCGATGCTCACCTTTAACAACACTTGAAACTAGCCTTATGCTTTGGAGTGAAGGGAGGAAAGAGGAAGCTATAAAAGAGTATAAGCAAATTATCAAACGCTGCAAGGAAACAAAGAACAATAAAGGACTTGTAGATGCCTACAGAGATTGCGGTTTCCAGCTTATCCAGGTGGGTCGAATAGCTGAAGGAATTGAGATGTATAAACTGCGGCTCGATCCTAAGTTCGTATCCGAAGGCTCTGGTTTGGAAGCCGAATACATCAACGATTTGGCATGGGCTTATAACTACACCCGTGACTTCGATGCGGCCGCAGAGGTCTGTATTAGTTATCTTAAGAAGCATGATTCTGAGGTCGGGATGCAAGAGAGGCTTGCCAATATCTGCGATTCCATCGCCACGTTCTACATAACCGCCGGAAAAAATAAGGAGGCCATTCCTTATGCAAAGAAATCTCTCCTGTTATGCAACGAGGAGCCTGGTGCCCGTAGCACAGCACCTGGCGTTTGGAAGCTGCTTGCTATTGTTGTTTGCGCTGCACTCGTCGTGATAGCTGCGGTAACAAGCGAACCGGCAGAAGTTTGCACCGTGGAGTACGACTCTAAGTTCTGTTTTACTTGGGCGACATGCTGAGGACGATCATCAGGCTTCTTCGAAAGACATTTTTGGATGAGTGCTTTCAGTTCCTTTGAATAAAGCTTTGAGTGACCATGATCAGCAAATGGAGGAACTGGTTCATGCATATGACCATACAAGATCTTAAATGAGCTATCTCCTTCAAATGGTCGAATACCAGTAATGCACTCATACATGAGACAGCCCAAAGAGTAAACGTCACTTCGAGCATCAAGCGGTGCGCCGGTGCACTGTTCCGGACTCATGTAATAAGGGGTTCCAGCAAGTCCAATGGTCTTGTCCATGGTGGGATCGTCACTGAGAATCTTTGCAACGCTAAAATCCAAAATCTTCACAGCACCGCTACCGGTATCACCGCTTTTAGCGAGCATAATATTGGCGGGCTTCAAATCTCGGTGAATGATTTGCTGCTCGTGAGCATGTATAACTGCATCACAAACGACCGCGAAGATCGACATAAATCGATCCGGCATCAATGGTCCTAGCTTTAAAACGTCTTCTAACGTTTCTCCACTAAGATATTCCATGACGATGTACGGATGCTGACCATCGATTCCGGAAGCAAACACTTTTACGATGTTGGGATGTGAAAGCGCACTTATTGCACGGGCTTCCTTCTGAAAGCGGTCAAGAAAGTAATTTTCGCCCTCAAGCAAATTAAACAGCTTTACTGCAACCTGGCGGTCAAGCATCTTCTCGACACAGAGGTAGACAACTGACATGCCGCCGCGCCCCAACTCCGCGATAACTTCGTAACGCCCCGCAATGAGGCTTCCGGAAGCAAGCCCCGCCTTCGACGTATTACTAAGAGATGGTTCGCCATTCATTCGCTAAACAGCACCAGATGAACTGGACACACTGAAGATATGCCCAACAATCTACTTCTTAGTGCCGTGAAGGTTAATCGTGCCCGCCCTAGCTTAACCCACTAGGATATAACCGAGCCCATAATGGTCGGGATCTACACATAGCAACTCTCGCCTGCAGGACCCGGCTCCTCCAGATCCGTCTATATAAGTCAGCTGGTTACAGGTCTTAACTAGCGCACTTTTAGAAGCTGTGATCTAGGCAGGCACTTCGCCTTCCAAGACCTCGTTCATCGTATAAAGAGCAATCGCGGCACCGCCGGAGTATCGAATAAATTGCCTGGCCACTTCCCGAATAGCATTGAGATCGCTAAAGTTCGGAATGAAACCAAAACGGGCGGCGCGTGAGATGGATAGCAAATAACGAATGAATCGCAAGCCACTTTCCGACATCTTTTCGCTTTCGACGTCGATGCCACCACATCCGTCGAGAATGGTTTCAATAATAGATTTTTCGGCGATGGTGCTCAGCGACTTCTCAGTAAATCCGTGACCATTGTCTCTCGCCGGGAAACCGTTATTCGAGAAGTTTTGTGATTCCATTGCCGCACCTTCAAATTATAAAGAAATTGTTTAGACCAACCCAATCTAGTTTGTCAAAACCGGCTTGGCAACTAAAGAAACGCTAAGGAGATGCGGCTCTGCAGAATGTGAAGAAGGAAAGCAGCGTGAATACAGATGGGTTGTAGTTCTCACCCGTTGTGAAGTAAATTGTGCATCTGTTACAAATACATTCGCTATTCAAGCGAAAGAAAACAGAAAGACCCCAGCCCAAACTTCAAAACGCTTCATAGCGCTGGAAGTGAGAGGGGCGATCGCCCCGCAAAAAGTCCCGGTAAACAGCGGAGGAGTTGAGAAGGGCAATAGCCCAGCCAAACTCCTGAGCGTCTTAAAAAGGATAATAATGATGCAAACTGAGGCTTTGCCCAATACAGGAGCCACAAGGGAGACCAACGGCACAATGAAATGTCTCGTAAAAGAAGATCTAAATAAAGAGGGTTTCAGTCTCAGAGAAAACCAGGACCAGCCAAAACCAGGCTTCGGAGAAGTAAAGATACGTGTACTTGCCACAGCGGTCTGCGGTACAGACAAAAGCATATACAACAGTACAAAAAGCGAGGGCATTCGTCGCGAAATGCAGCGCTATCTTCCACAGGGCGACAACTACAGACCGATTGTTGTCGGGCACGAGTTTTGCGGAATAGTTGAAGAGCTTGGACCAGGCGTGGAAGCGATGGCTAACGATGTGCCGAAGCATCTACTTATAGAGGCCGGTGACTATGTCACTGCGGAGATGCATCTTTCTTGCGGCCACTGTGCGCTTTGCAGAACAGGTAATGAACACATTTGTATATCAGCGAAAGTAAAGGGCGTGCACCAGGATGGATGCTTTGCTCAATCCGTAGTTGTTCCTTACAAGAACGTGATACTACTTGGAAAAGATGGTGATACCAGTCAGATTCCTCCGCGAATCGGCGCCATGCTTGATGCTTTTGGAAACGCCGTCCATACTGTCGCCGAAGCTGACGTGGCAGGCAAATCAGTAGCCATTCTCGGCGCAGGACCGCTGGGATTAATGTCAACATTCCTGTGCCGCGCGTTTGGCGCCACTCGCATTTACGTCACAGAGGCTGCAGATCTTGAACGAAGAGAAAAATTAGCGAACGAATTTCACGCAGATCATTTCATCGACGTGTCAAAAGGTTCTGCAAAATTACACGAACTAATCGGCAAACTGGAAAGCAATTCAAACGGTGTGGATGTGGTGCTGGAAATGTCAGGCTCACTGCCGGCTTATCAGGATGCATTCAAGATCGTCAGGAATGGTGGCAAAGTAATCTTGCTTGGTATCGCACGCGAGCCGCTTCCGCAATTCGATATCGCCAATGGTGTCATCTGGAAAGGCGTCACCGTCAAGGGCATATTTGGACGAAAGATGTTCTCAACCTGGGAAACGATGTTGAGCCTAATCCGCTCAGATAGACTGGATTTGAAGAGCAAACTCGAAAAGGTTGTTGCTCAGAAATTCTACAAGCTTGAAGAATATAAGGAAGCTTTTGACGTATTGAGCACGGGCGAAGAACTAAAAGTGATCTTCAGTCCTGACGGCTCGCTTTGCAAATAGAGGGCGACGCATAGCGGCGCCCCGACAAAAGCCCAATTCAGGGTCCACATCAAAGGCAGCAACAGATAAGCAGATTCGAAAAATAACCAAACCAGAAAGTTTGCATTCGCAACTCAAAGGCAACGACAACCACTCTATAGGAATGTTATATGACAGCTTCAACAAGCAATACACAGCATCTCGACAAGCTCTATAAGCTCCTAAACGACGAGTTAGATCGTGCTAAGTCTGAAAAAACGTATAAGTATGAAGTTCCACTGGAAGGGCAACAAGCTGGTGTCGTAAGTGTTTCCGGCAAAAACTGTGTAATGCTCGCTTCTAATAACTACTTGGGACTTTCAAATCATCCAGAGATTTGCGAAGCAGCGAGAAAGGGATTGAATGAGTATGGATTCGGCCTAGCATCCGTTCGTTTCATTTGCGGAACGCAACCGCTGCATCGCGAATTGGAAGAACAATTAGCCGACTTCCTGGGCACCGAAGATACAATTCTCTTCAACTCCTGCTGGGCTGCAAATGAAGGTTTCTTCAATGCAATGCTGAGTACGGATCTCGGATTTAAAGATTATCGCGACATGATTTACAGCGATCAACTCAACCATGCCAGCATCATAGATGGTGTGAGGCTCTGCCGCATTGCTGTTAAGACGACAGATGCCAGAGCCTACAAACACAATGACATTGCGCAATTGACACAGTGGATGGAAGAAGATCAAGCACAGAACCATCGCATCAAGATTATCGCAACCGATGGTGTATTCAGTATGGAAGGCGACACAGGACACCTACCGGAACTGGTTAAGCTTGCCAAAAAGCACAACGCAATGCTCTACGTCGATGAATCACATTCAACCGGTGTCCTTGGAAAAACCGGTCGGGGCACACCAGAAGAACAAGGCGTGCACGGTCAAATCGATGTTATCTCTGGCACTCTCGGAAAAGCCCTCGGCGGTGCAGCTGGCGGTTTCATCACCGGACGACGCGAATTAGTGGATTTCTTAAGACAGAAAGCACGCCCTTATACATTCTCCAATACTGTGCCACCATTCATAGTTGCAGCTTCCTTGAAAGCCTTGGAGATTTTGAAGCGAGACAACTCACTCGTTCAAAAACTGCACGACAACACCGATTATTTCAGAACGGAGATCGTCAAAGCCGGTTTCACTATTCTTCCAGGAGTTCACCCGATTGTTCCGGTAATGCTCGGCGAAGCAGCCGTTGCGCAAGACATGTCAAAAGAGCTCTTAGATCTAGGCGTATATGTTCGCGGACTCTGGTATCCAGTTGTGCCTAAAGGTGAAGCAAGACTGCGCGTGCAAATCTCGGCAGCGCATAGCCGCGAAGACCTCGACCGAGCCCTTGAAGCTTTTTCAAAAGCCGGCAAAAAACTCGGCGTAATTCAGTAGCCGCAAGCAAACAGACAGCAGGTGCCAACGATCGCAGACCACACAATAGCCTGCGGTTATTTTCTCGAGCGTTATGGGCATTTTTTTTGTGTCGAGTAAGAGCTGGCGATCAAGCAATGGGTGATTTAAAAAGTCCGCGAGCGATTTGTTTGAAAGCATTCCTGTTTTTGCTTTCTGGTTTAGGAGCTGCCTTGCTTTTAGTTCTGCAAAATTGCTCCTGGACAACAGTTTTTCTCGTAACTGTAGCGGTCTGGTCTTTCTGTCGGCTCTATTACTTTTTGTTCTATGTTGTGGAGCATTATGTTGATCCAAGTTTTACCTACTCCGGACTGATCCCCATGCTCAAACATCTTTGCATTGCTCGAATGAAAAAATAAGATTCAATACAGTGAGGGTACATTTCCAAACAGTGGCAGCACGAGGTTCATGATGGAAATCGCATTGGCAATACTGGGTGTGATGGCGGCGCTCTTTGTTGTGTTTATGATTATCGGAACTATTCTGCTAGTAGCTAAATACAAACGACTAGCACAAACTGCAAGCCCACCGGAAATTCACCTTCAAGCGGCTAACGAGCACAAGTGGAAAAATACAGAGAAACATGCATCCGCCGCTGGGTTTATGCGCAGCAAGGGATTCTCGGATATAGGTGTCTTTTCCATAGATGAAATGCCTGGTGTATTCCTAAATGGATTTGTGAAAACCAGCGCGTTCGAAATCGCTGTAATTTACGAACACCCAATGATCGATCACTGGGTCGATTTTGTTGCCTATTATGCCGATGAAGGATCAATTTCCGCCTCAAACGCGCCACTGGGAGGTGAGCTGGAGCACAAACCCGGACAGGAAAAATTCTACTTGCCCGGTAGCTCTACGGAAGAAGTTCATAAGAAGTTCGTCCTTGAGACTTTCAAATCCGAACGAACGCGAAAACAACCAATCGCGGCATCAGCCCAAACATTTGTGGAGCTTTTCGAAAGAGGGTATAGAGAAGAACAAGATTGGCGCAACGCAAAAGGCGGTGCCTCGGCGGAAGAGATTCGGCGAATAGCAGCTGCATCAAATATGACTGTCGATAACGAAATGATTGAAGAAAGCCGACGTGTAGAAGAACGCAAAGCCTATGAAGGACTGCGCAAGACCCTGATGAAAAAATTGCTCAGCAAGTTAGATAAGCCAGAAGATTTGAACGAGGAGCAATTCGTTTTCATCCATGACAATCTTTCCCCTACGCTACTACGGGAAATCTTTCACCGCAGCCAGGACTATGGCAACGCGGGAACTCTCATCAAAGATTTTCAAGCTCCGCGGGCGACTTTCAGTACCTGGAATTCGACCCTGCCGCGCACTGAGTGCTTCGAAAAGATCGCCGAGTTGGACGAGCCAATAGAAGTGGATGTCTACAAGGTGCCAAAGTAAACAAATGCTGCTACAAGCATTCGCCAGGGTAAAAGCGTAAACCATTGAGTGCCAGATGGACTTCAATAAGTTGACCAATCGACACAATTCAATAAGAGGTTTCGGGTCCCCATGGTCCGGGGAACGAAGCATAGGCGGCGCCATATGCAGTCAGATTGAGTTGAGAATAAACAAGAAATGGTTCAAAAGGCAGTGAAGCATAATTTTCAGGTGCATTTGTCGGGGATTATTGATCTTCTGTCGAATCACCTATACAGCGGTCCGCAGGTATTCGTTCGAGAACTCTTGCAGAATGCTGTTGATGCAATCAGTGCAAGACGGAATGAAGACCCTGACCACGAAGGCGAGATCAGCATCGAAGCAATCGAAGTCGATGGACGTCCACACACATTGGTAGTGATCGACAATGGCATCGGGTTGCAAGAAGAGGAAATTCATCGCTTTCTCGCAACTATTGGACAAACCAGTAAACGCCGCGACGAACTGCTAACACGCACTGCCGATTTCATCGGACAATTCGGAGTAGGGCTTCTCTCCTGCTTTGTAGTCAGCCAAGAAATTGTGGTAATCACAAAATCAATAAAACCAGACAGCCCAACCGTCGAATGGCGCGGTCACAGTGATGGCACTTACTCGATCAAAATCTTGGATAAAGACATAGCTCCGGGCACTCAGGTATACCTGACCGCTAAAGCAGATTCGGCCGAGTTCTTCACACCAGCAAGAATAAGGGAACTCTGCGAGCATTTTGGCAGCTTACTTCCTTATCCGATAAAGATAGTAAATGGCACGCGCAAAAACATCATTAATGAAAGCGGCGTGCCATGGGAACGCGCGTTTCTCAACCAGAAAGACAAAATCGCTTTTCTCAAAAAGTATGGCGAAGAAACATTCAACATTTCGGCATTGGATTGTATAGAACTGCGATCGCAAGTAGGTAAAATCGAAGGAGTTGCTTACGTGCTTCCATATGCGCCTAGCCTCACTGGAAAGCGCACTCACAAAGTTTACTTGAAGCATATGCTGCTCTCAGAACACGCAGAGGGACTGCTTCCTGATTGGGCATTTTTCGTCAAATGCGTCCTAAACGCAAATGATTTACGTCCGACGGCATCAAGAGAATCTTTCTACGAAGATGAAGCCTTAGAGGAAGCGCGAGAGGAGCTAGGAAATTGCTTGCGGCGATATCTTGTAGATCTAGCTGAGAATGATCTGCCTCGCTTAGAGAAACTGATCTCGTTACACTACCTTGCCATCAAAGCGATCGCGATACAGGACGATGAGCTGTACAAGCTCTTCATAGACTTACTTCCTTTCCAAACTTCGTTGGGGTTCATGACTCTGTCCGAATATAAACAAAGAAGCGGCGTTATTCAATACGTGCGCGATGTCGATCAATTTCGCCAGGTGTCAAGAATCGCTGCAGCTCAGGGCATCTGCTTGATCAATGCCGGTTATGCATATGACAGTAAACTTTTAGAACGCCTTCCAGCCATTTTTCCAGATCTAGAAGTTGAACTCATTGAACCTAGCATGCTGGTACAACAACTGGAAGATCTTGATTTCGATGAGCGAGAGAGATCGTTTGACCTGATTCGCACTGCTGACGTTGTATTACAACCGTTCAAGTGCGCAGCGGAGGTGAAGAAGTTTAAGCCGTCCGACCTGCCAGCACTCTACAGTGCAAATGATGATGCGCTTTTCAAAAGAACAATCGAACAAACGAAAGACCAAGCAAACAGCATGTGGTCAGGCATCCTCGATGGTGTTGCCGAAGATATCGGCAGAGGCTACAGCCAATTGTGCTTCAATCTGGACAATTCACTAATCAAAAAAATGTGCGGCATCAAAGATCGGAAACTGCTGCAACAAACAATCGAAATGCTTTATGTGCAGTCTCTTCTTTTGGGTCATCATCCCTTACACGCCAAAGAGCAGGAGTTGCTCAACAATGGCATGATCGGGCTAATCGAATACTGTCTGAGATTTCAAACGGAGTAGAGCAGAATGAGCGAAGTTGATAATGACGAAGTTTGGGATTTAGTCGAGGAAGCAATGGATATGCCGGACGGTCCGGCCAAAGTTGGGGTCATGGAGCAAGCCGTAAGACTTGCAGATGCGTTGAACGATGTTGAAACCAGCTACCAGGTTCGATTAAACCTTCTAGAAGCCTGCACTTTCGGCGGCTATCCCGAGAAAGCTCTGGTCGCATTCGCCTGGTGCCAAACTCAGTTTGATAAGGATCCAGAACGCTTTGAGGAGCACGACCTTCTCTGGAGACAAAAATGGATCATAGACAAGCTCGCCAACTTCCCACAATTTTCAAAGCAGCAAATCTACGAAATGCTCGATGACATGGCGCGTCGTTACGAGGCATGGGGAGCCGGAAAACGGTCAGAGCTGAAACTGCGCTATTCGATCGCTTACGCCATGGGTGATAAGAGTGAAACGCGACGCTTGATGGGGGAATGGGAGAAGACATATCGAGATGATCTTACGGACTGCGAGGCGTGTGAAGTCGACGATCTGGTAGAAATGAACACATTTTTCGGCGACTATGAAGGTGCCGTCAAAGCCGGTGATGTTGTATTGAAAACACCCCTACGCTGTATGCACGTGCCGCACACGACACACGCAAGGCTGCTAAAACCATTATTCTTTTTGGGGCGCTATCAGGAAGCCATGCAAAACCACCGAAAAGGTTATCCGATGATTCGCGACAATCCGGCTTTTTTGTGCGGCGCCAGCCAAACTCTCGAGTTTCTCGTTCTAACCGACAACTTAGGAAAAGCTACAAAGGTTCTGGAAGCACACCTTTCATGGGCTACGGATACAAAAGAGCTGTGGATGCGTTTTCGCTTTTACTTATCTGCACTGCTACTTCTAAACACATTGTTGGACCGTGGCAAAGAAACAATAAGCCTCACTCTCAACCAAACCTGTCCTTATGCGGAGCCCGGTGGAAAAATCGATCTTAAAGTGATGAGAGATCGCATGATGAAAGAAGCCGAGGCTATTGGCGCCAGCTTCGACAAAAGGAACGAAAATACTTATTTCAAGGATTGGATGAAGGAACACGATTCCTATAGAAACAGAATCATACATGTCCCGCTGAAGTCGACGGTAGAAGCGCGCTAATCGCTCCTGACGAATTCCTCACATTCTTCATTTATGCTGCAAGGGTCCCGATAGATCTTTATAGGCAGGAATAATCGCATGAATGAGACCGATGGCAACCAAAAGTCCGCTCTCACAAGAGCCAATAAGAAAGCCCTTCCAAAGAAAAAGGAAATCGTAAACACAGGCAAGATGAACCGAGCCGGCGGGCAGGACATGTTACACATCTACACCGTCAATGGGTGCCTGCAGACCGTTTTCCCGTGCTAATCCGGATCATAGAAGCGTTCGGAGCGGCTAAAATCAGGAGCCTGGCCCTTCGGGCGAACTGCATCGTAGTCGAGCAGAACTATCCCCCTCGTTCCATTCGGAAGAGTTTCGTATCCTAGCTGTTTAACGCCATGATAGTTGTCCCAGAAGTCATACTTACCATCCTGTTTGACCAGCCTCTCAAAGAGCTTTAGATCCGCCGCGCTAACCGGGGACTGAAGTTTGTCTTGCAAGTAGTAGTTGATGACGTCTTTGCCAACACGGACTTGTTGCAAGGAATCCAGCTTCGCATCCATCCTCAGCTCACGGTCACCAACTTTCAAAGTCCTTCTGCCCCAATCAGCTGGTATTGCTTGGTCGGTTACTCGTAAAATACGTCCATTTTGTAATTCGATCGCAATATTGGTGACACCACCGATGATGCGCGTTGCCGGTTGATTGAAGTGCTCCATCGCACGAGCGAAAGGCTCAAGATCTTTAGTAAGAGCGAAAGGAGAATTGATATCCATTTTCCGAATCAGGTCTGATACCTTGTGCCCACCGCCAAGTGCAAGAGCTGGCGCATTAGGGGTCAATCCTGCGCCGGAATCACCTAAGCTAAATCGCAAGAGTCGGCTACCGGGTACCTGCAGTGTCACACTATCACCCTTTCCAAAGAGGTGTTTTCCTTGCAATGCGGAGCCGAGAGCGTCGATACCACAACAAGCAACAATCTTGGCCTTATCTACCAAGCTAGTATTGATTTTCCCGCCAGGTTCGAGATGCTGCACAAGCATTGTTTTCTCAGGTCCCAAGGCCTTTGCACCGCCAAGTACTTCTCGGACTTCGAGCAAGGCGGGCTGACCGGCCCGCAGCCGTTCAAGGAGACCGCTTACATCCTGCTTGGCGACAAACTCTCGGACAAGCGGAGAACTCGCCTGCTCCGGTCGAGAACTGAGCTCTGCCTTCCTCTGATTGGCAAAATCCTCCAATTTAGACTGGGCTGCCCGGTCAAGTTGAATTTGCCGATAGCCGCCAATTGCTGCAGCCGTTGCACTCAGCCCCCCTTCAATCAAGGAGTTCTTCAGCAAGCCGCTTACACTGAGCTCTTCGCCTGCAGCACGCTGTCGCTGGAGTTCACCGAAGAAACCGCCGGATACACCGAAGCCGCCGCCAACCATGGTTTGAGAGAGGAGGGGGTTGGCTTTTGCAAATTCAGGACCGATACCCAACCGGCGAAGTGCAAGGTAAGTGCCGCCAAAGAGGGCCATGTCATTGACTATTTGTGCGGGATCGGCAATCGTCTTTGTTGCCGACCAAAGTCCGCTGGGAATATCCACGTTGCCTGTGTTTTGGTTGATATAAGTGTGAGAGTTCAAACCGACTTCAGCTAAACGCGAGCTGGTGCTCATCAAAAAGGCTTTGCTGGCAAGGTTCATTTCTGACGCCGCAATTTTGTCAAAGCTCCACTTGAGTGCCAGCCCCTTTCCAGCTCCTAGAGCCAGGTCAAAACCTTGATGCAAGGCTGAATCTGAGGCGCGAGCCGAATCAGCGGCACTGGTTAAGGCTGAAACAAAAAATCCCGGAGCTTTTGGAAGGAAAAGCCCGACACTCTTCACAAAGCTCGAACTATGACGACTCCACGAGGAAGCACTGACTAAGCTTTCATTGTCGGTTTTGATTGCCTCGTTGATTTGCTTGCCGAGGCCGGCGAGCTCTGCGCTGTTTCCCTGCTGCTGCAAAAGCTCTGCTTTGGAAAGCAACGTTTCCATCGAAGAAAGTGATTGATTTTTTCCGTGAATTAGTTCGGTGACATAGGAAATTGCCGAGCCTAAGTAAGAGCGTTTTTCATCCTCCTTTTGATGCAGCGTGATTTGCCGACGCAAAGCATCCAGATCCGAGCTCGAAGAGAAGCTGGCGCTGCCTTTGCCTGCCATTCCAGGGTGGAGCAGCTCGCTCTCAAGCGCAGACGGACGGTGCTCGAAAGCAAGCTGCGGCTTGTTCTCGGCGGCGCTATCTCGAGAGCTTCCCCTCAAAGTAAAACTGTCTTCTGCTGGTCCCACTAAAAAAAACCAATTCCTCTCTCTGCACCAGCTTAAGGATCTCTAAGTTCGTCTTCAATGGGAGGATTCCCCCAGCACCGTGGTTTCCCCGTGCAACCCTGTAGGGACTATGCTATGCGTCGCCCGATAGAGCAAATCGCCCTCAAGAATTCGAAGCCGGCAAGATGCCGGCGCTCCCGGGATCGA
>JAIEQI010000180.1 GCA_019747875.1 Candidatus Obscuribacterales bacterium | reverse complement strand
GATGCTGGTTGGGGCAGCCTGAATGAAGTTGCGGATCGAAACAAGGCTCAGGCAGATGCTGGTTGGGGCAGCCTGAATGAAGTTGCGGATCGAAACAAGGCTCAGGCAGATGCTGGTTGGGGCAGCCTGAATGAAGTTGCGGATCGAAACAAGGCTCAGGCAGATGCTGGTTGGGGCAGCCTGAATGAAGTTGCGGATCGAAACAAGGCTCAGGCAGATGCTGGTTGGGGCAGCCTGAACGAAGTAGCGGAGCGAAACATGGCTCAGGCTGATGCTGGTTGGGGTAGCCTGAACGAAGAAGCGGATCGAAACTTGGTTCAGGCAGATGCAGGTTCGGAGTAGCCTGAACGAAGTAGCGGGATCGAAAGTTGGCTCAGGCAGATGCTGGTTGGGGGTAGCCTGAACGAAGTAGCGGATCGAAACTTGGCTCAGGCAGATGCTGGGGCAGCCTGAATGAAGTAGCGGATCGAAACATGATTCAGGAGACTTCTTATCTCAGCAATCGCACTATTGGGCGCAACGATGCAGATTGTCTTTCATGAAACGTCAAAATTACGCAAGTGTTGGGCTCTTTGTCAGATTGGCTGAATCGTGCGGTTTGAGAAGTGGAATGTAGTTTCCTCTTCCAGATATCAGTTGCTTCAGCCGCTGATTTCCGTTGTTGTGCATGCCTGAATGGATTACTCAGTTGAACCTCTATTCGATTTCTCATTCTGCGCGCTGTAACGTGATTTAGTCCTGTAAGCTTTTGGATCGTCCTGGTGGCAAGTTCGATTTTCTCCTCAAATTTTGCTTTTAAAATTATCCAAATCTGTTCTAACTTTTTGGCGCCATGAAATTGCGTTCCCGCAGTGGGCGATGTTTGTTTCTTGCATGATTTGTTTGCGCATTCATAAACATGGCGCGTTCTAATCCAGTAGGCGTGTTTGTGACCGCATGATCTGCAAACGAAATTATCCTGCCAGCGAAAATTGCGCAATTCAGATCGGCAATCTGCCTTGCTTTTTGCTTTTAAAGGTAGCTTAGAAGAATCGATAATTTCCATCGATCCACCTCGACGCTCGACGACTGGACTAATTATGGATACCCCGTGAGCGACCTATTCGATCAACAAATCAGTTGATCTCTTATGGGTGCTTCTATATTCCTATTAAAGTGCATGCGCAAGCGATTTGCAACATAATATTCTACCTGACTACTTGCTAGTGAAAAAAAAGAGGAGCACATCAAAACGATGACCACTCCTCTTAGGTTTCTACTTTTATTCTGATGATTACCGGCAGCTAGGCATTGCAGGCGGCGCGGCGGCAGGAGCCTGAGATTGAGCGTATCGATATCTGGCGAATGCGTATGCGGCCGCTGCTTGTTGTTCAGGCGTGATCGGAGAGTTGCTTTGAGAAGCCGTTGAATATTGTTCAGGAGGTGGTGTTACCGGTGGTGTTTCTACCGGAGGTGTTTCTGATGGTGGTTGTACCTGAGGCGGTTGTTCAGCTACCGGAAGTTCTGGAATCTTAGCCTCTGCCTTTGGTGGCGGTGGGGCTTTCTTAGCAATTGCCTTTTTCACCTCGTCGTCTTTGAATAGCGTAAAATCCTTTCTTGCTTGTAGCGCCGTAGGTCGAAAGTAATTGGAAGCAATGGAAAGAAGCTTGAAAGATCCATTACCCATGTCCATGACGCGGGCTTGTAGTTCCATGAAGCCCTGGTTCACCTCTCCTGAATAGGAGACTCTGGTTACAGAGTCACTCTCCGGCGTTAACTTGGCAAGGTTCATTGGAATCTTTACGTCTTGCTGCAAGCGTTGGCTTGCCTCCTTGTTGAAAAATGCTTGTGTGAAATCGGAAACAGTGTGTGTGTGACTAACGAGTCCTGATAAGGTTTGTTGATCTTCACAGTTTCGCTTTTTAGCAAGTAGCAAATCTAAGTTTGACTTGATTGTCAGATCATATCGGGTCGGTTCTTTTTCATAAGCATTTAGGGCAGCTCGAAAATAGTCCTCTGACTTTTGCAGGTTGCCAGCTCTCATGTATTCGATGCCTTGATGATTCAGCTCGCGAAAGTCTGCGGCCATCACATTTGAGCAAGTGGTTATTGATAATGCAATAGATGCAAAAATAAATGAAAATATGGGTCTTCTCACGACGCCTCCCCTGGCATAGCCGTGTGCTAGATTATTGACCCTCAATTCGATTCTAGTACGGCAGGTCTTTGTCGTGTGGTTAATCCGCCCCTATTTTTATAAGTATTTGTTAATCGATGGCAGCGCAAAGCGCCTCAGTTCCGTTGAATCAGAACCACGCCAGTAACTAATAAGATAAGGCCCAAAATACGTCCCAAGTTTATTGGGTGAATAGGAATGCCTACGAACCCAAATTGATCGAGTATCAGGGAGCAAATGAGCTGGCCTGCAATAACTGATGCTGCCAACGTTGTTGAACCCAATATTGGTGCGAGGCTGAGTGAGGCACAGACAAAAACGACTCCAAGCAGTCCACCAGACCACATCCACCATTGGGTTTGCGCTGTGTGTGTGTGCATTGGCAATGGCGCTCTAATCAACAGGCAGAAAACGGCCACCCCTAAAGTGCTAACCAGCACTGAGACTAGTGTGGCGTACCAGGGACTCTCTAGTTTTATCCGCAATTGTCCATTGATTGCAGCTTGCAGCGGTAGCATTGATCCAGCCAAGACCGCCAGCAGGCATTGCCAATAGTGCATAAGTGCTCCTTGCAAATGAGTACAAGCAGCTAATAATACTGTACAAACCGAGTATGTCGGTGCAGCCGATTATTTATTCAATGCTGAGTTCAATGTTTTCCGCGAGCCAGGCATTGCATTTCCTGGACCAATTTCTCGTCCCGTCAGAAACGATGGAACGGTCGGGGCTTGAACTACCGCGACTGCTTCATCGAATACGACGTTTCGTACTTGTGTTGGATCACCGGCTGTACCTCTCGAGGCTGAGCTGAAGCGGCCGAGCGCTGACTGTATTAGGTCTGCGCTGGCAATCTTTCCAGCAAACGAAGAACCCAATAGCGGATGCTTGAGAATCGCATCTGTATCTGCAAGATAGATGTTCGTGGCGGATTTTTCTGTTCTAAAAACATTAATAGGTGGGGCATTCCATGAAACAATTTCTCGAACAAATGAGGAATCTGTATTCTTTACGCTATTTGAGTTTTTGGCACCAGTCGGTGCTAATTCCTGCGTATCCCAGCGGCTTGCGATAGGCGATGCCGAAAACAATGAAGGAGGCGAGCTATTTGGATTCCAGTTGGTGTTTGCACCAGCTCTGAAATCTTGCGGACCAGGCTTCCAATTTTGTTGCTGCGTACAGTCTTTTTGCCATTGTTGCTGCTGCGAACAATCCTTTTGTTGCCATTGCTGCGGCGTATTGCATTGAGGATTTGAGTTCTGGTTGCAATTGCTCTGTTTTTTTTGCTGCCACTGTTGTTGTTGCGGGCAATCTTGATCGTATCTGATATTGGTATACGAGCCGGCGTCGGCGTCGTTTACCAAGTTGTCGAACTTATCGTTCGAGTATGAGATCGTGGGATAAATATCAGGTTCACCGTCCATGGTGCTTATCGCTACTTCGCCGGACGGACGTGGAGTTTGTCCTTTGTTGTATTTGTTGCGCTCCCATTGCTCCTTCATTTCTCTCATTTTTTGGAGCTTTTGCCAGTCCTGTGGCGGAATTTGGTTCTCTTTATTTTGCCAATACTGTTTTTTGTATTCTTCTTCCTTCTGCTTTTTTTCCTCTTCCTGCTGTTTCATGAATGACCATTTCGATTTCATGTCTTGAAACTTCTGGTAATCGCTGGGACCCCAATTTTGAGGATCTGGGATGCCAGGCATGCGTTCTTTCATTTCTTTGAAAGCCTGCCAGTCGGAGGAATTCAATTGGTTCGCATAGTTCTGATTCGAGTTGCTTGCTGCTGAACCTGATCGTCCTGGCGAATTTCCTTGACCGGCGCCAAATGAATTTCCAGAATTGTTGCTCCCAAAAGAATTTGGCGATCTATTCGTATTAGCGGCTGGCGGACCAGCTGGTGCTGTTCCGGTTCTTACTTCGTACACTGCCCCCGGTTTCAAACTGATAACGCTGTTGTCATAGCGATTTGTCACATCAATTTCGCCTTCCAAGACAGCGACTCTGGTGAAGTCATTCATCGCTTGAACGAGAACACTGGTTCCATGCAACCGCAATTGGAGAACGCGAGTCCAGATGACTGTCTCACTTTTGTCTTTTCGGTTCTTATCTAGTTGAAAGAGCATCTCACCATTCAACAGATAGACCAGTCTCTTTCCGGGTGAAATTGCAACGACACTATTTTCCCAAGCTCTTGTGGTTACGCTCGGCCAGCTGATCTCTGCCCATGACTTGTTAGCAGTACCTACCTGCATCCCTTCATGCAAAGTTTCACCTTTTTTAGCAGGAACGGGATCGCCCCAAATTTCTTTTGACCAATCGACAAAATCGCGTTTATAAACCCGATTATGGGCTTGGGTTAAAATTGCGTAATGTTCCTCTGCCAGCCGCGAGCCTTCGGATGGCAGTATTGAACTACTCAGGAAGCTAGTGCTTTGCACAGACAAGATGACTGCAAGAGCAAGTTTCTTGGGTTTCAGTTTAATCATGGACGCCTCAGCCGGGATGCTTGTGGGTCCCCCCATATTTTTGTGCCCCTAATGGCTTTCGTTATAACCTCAGGCTCATCCTCATATTGACCGATCATCGGCCGCCGTCATTGGAATTTTCTAGCTCGTTTGTTCAACAGTTTCCATCCACTTCACTGTAGCCGACGATGTTTCGCCCACGTCTGCGCAACTGGCAAGTTGAAAGCTTTGGGAATTCTAGCTTTAGAAATGGCACCATGTTCAATACCAGTCCACTTGGCTTTATCTAATTGACGATAGGTGCTCTAGCTGTCGCTATCCTTCATTGCATAAATCGCATCACAGGTAGAATTTGCATGCCCATAGGAGGGGATCTCTTCGAAAAAGCTGAGAATGCCTTCTCAGCTTGAGCAAGTCTATCCGGCTTTCATAAGCAGTATTGTCGACCACGCTGTATGACATCAAGCTAATGACGTTTGGATGGCTAAGTTTGCTCAAGGTTTGAGCAAATGGAGCTAGCAAATTCTAAATTCTGATCGGCGATATTTTCGAGCCCTAGCGAAATGCCCTCAATGTAACTAAAAGACAACGATGCACCGGTCAGAAACCGATGCATCGTCAGGAGTTTATAGATCCGGTTCAGAACCAGCTGAAATTAGCCGTTGAAAGACCAGTCGGTGTTGATGACGACTGGAGCGGGAGCGGGTTGAGCGATTGTCTCAACTTGTGCCGGCTCATTGTCTGGTGCGAAGTTCTGAAGTGGGCTTTCGGGAACTGCTGAAATGATAGCTTTCAGAGATTCATCAAGTAATCCAGCTTTTTCGCGAAGGAGATACTCGATATAGTCACCGCGGCTCATGCGAGAAGCAGCAACTTGCTCATCCAACAAGCGGTGCGCAAGCGGTGTTACGCAAACGGCTGTTGTTGTGCCTCTGTTTTTCCCGAAGAAGTAGGATTTAGCCCCACCCTTGGGTCCCGTCTGTTTGGCGGTCGACGGAAGTCTAAGGGGTTGTTGTCCTGCACGATCGCGGATCAGCATTTCAACATAATCACCGTTGGAAACACTGGCTGCGGCAGCCTGTTCTTTCAATAGCTGACGGCCGAGGGCTGTCAGATTGAAGGATACAGAACCTGATTCCTTGCCGGGGAATCTGGACCGACGCGGCGAAGTTGTTTTCGCGGTTGTGGTTGGTGTGGTGTTAGTAGTTGTGACCGTTGTGTTCATCTAGTTTTCGGCAGAAGCGAGTCCGATTGCCTTTTGAGCGCCCTTCTTAACCCTGCCTTTCCTCCTTTTCTTCCGAGAACATGAACCTGCAAACTTATTAAAACGGTTAAACGGTGACAGAATTGATCTATTGCGGTGAGTCGGTTTAGTGACTCCCATGCCAACTGCCAAGTGACTGTTGATCATGTCGCCGGTTGTGAGCATGTGGTCGGAGTTTTAGCTTCTACCCTCGACAGCCGTCGGAATTTTCATCCCTCTTACTGTCCTCCTCATATTGACCTCACTAGAAGTGGGCTTTTAGAGGAGCTGCCCTGACAACCCTTTTCAAGCTCTTGATTATAAAGGAGTTGGGACCAAATTAGCAGTAGTCATGTATTACAGTCTTATTATTTATTAGCGAAGTCAAGCGCTCGGATTGCAGTATGTGTCTGGCTTAAGGTCGCTGCACTGCCCAGTAGTTGAAGGTATACGCGATTGCGATACCAAAAAGTGCTCCAACCAAAACCTCTTTTGGTGTGTGGCCTAGAAATTCTTTAATCCTTTCACCCGATATATGAGGGTGTTCTGAAAAGATTTCTTCGATCATTTTGTTCAGCACGCGAGCTTGCAATCCCACGGTTCTACGAACGCCAGCCGCGTCATACATGACGATGGAAGCCAGGCAAAGTGCAATTGCGAAAGAAACAGAATTGTATCCCTCGATAATTCCAACAGAAGTAGCCATACCCATTGTGCAGCAGCTGTGGCTTGATGGCATGCCGCCGGTCTTGGCTAGAATGCGTAAATCGAGCTTGCCGGTGGTAAACAATTTCGCCAGCACTTTGACGAATTGAGCAAGAAAACTCGAAAGAAAAGTGACCACCACTACTTGCCATCCGCGCTCGTCGGCAGTGCCGCCCGGATTGTTTGTTTGTGCCTGCAAAGCGGTCGCGGCAAATATTGGCAAGAGGTCTGATAGCGGATTCATTTGGAAGAGGATACCTTCAATTGGATTTGAATTGTAGTGAACGAGCTATACGGACCATTTATCATGCCTTCGTTTTATGATAGCTCGTTCAGATTCGAGCTCATCAAAAATCTGGTCAATGCGTGCGACGAATCGCATAAGAAAGAAGTGAATTAAGCGGTTTCAATGCGCTTTCTGTGAGTTCGCTTTGCTTCAAGAGCTCCTGACCTTCAGCTTCTAGCTCATTGAGCTTTTGTCTGGCTGCTTCTTCGCCGTAAGCTGAGATCCATGTAAGTTTGCCTGATGCCTGGTCTTTTCCTGGGGTCTTTCCAAGAGTCTTGATATCGCCGGATACATCGAGGAGATCATCGGCAATTTGGAATGAGAGCCCAAGAATTTCACCGAACCTGCCGAGTCTAACAAGTGTGTTATCTGAAGCACCCATAAGGCATGCACCCGACCAAACTGAGAATCTGATCAGCGCTCCAGTTTTTCGTTCGTGGATTTGACTCAGGATTTGGCTTAGTTGATGTGCATTTTGCTCGGTTGTTGCAAGGCTTGCACCCTGACCTGTAAGTGCCATATCAAGCACCTGTCCGCCCACCATTCCACGAGCACCAGTTGCTGCTGCTAATTCTCGGCAAACCAGCAAGGTCTTGCTCAAATCGACTGCTTGTGTGTGCGCCAGTATTGTTTCGAACGCATACACAAGCAGATTGTCTCCAGCGAGCAAAGCAATTGCTTCGCCGAAAACCTTGTGGTTGCTCGGCTTACCTCTGCGAAAGTCATCATCATCCATGCAAGGAAGATCGTCGTGCATCAGACTCATTGCGTGGACCATTTCGATTGCGCATGCACAAGGTAGAGCCGTCGAGAGTGCGTCGAATCCGCCATCCGATTGTCCGAGTCCACTAGCCTCCACCGCCTCGGCTGCCGCCAGGCAAAGCGTTGCCCTGATGCGTTTGCCGCCGGAAAGGACGGAATAGCGCATTGACTCCCATAAGTTAGATGGATCATCGCTGGCAAGGTATTGCGCGAGACGTTTCTCGATGAGCTTCTGCCGATCGGCATGATAAGTTTCGAAATTGAAGGCTAATTCGGCGCGCATATAGTCGACTTAAGAGCGATGACAGCGAGGAAACAAGACAACATCAGCAAATTATGAAACAAATTCCATTGAGGAGCTTAGAACAAAGCAATTGCTAATGTTTCTTGTTGGAGAAATATTCAAAGACAGTCTTGGCAAGTTGCGCTCCAGAAAAGGCCCATTTAATAAGGTTACCTTCGCGTTTTATAAGTAGCGACAATACAGGAATCGCTTGTTTGATAATTGTCGTAGCTACTTCCATCTCAGCTTTCTCAGGCTTTTTCTTCAATCTTTCTTGCAGTTCGGCCAATTGAAAGCGGACAACTGTGCCTTGCAGCATGACGTTATCCCGAGCTATGTCGCATTCGGTTTCGATTGCTTGCAGTCCCAGGCGCCAAGCCGTGACTTTCAAGTAGACGAAAACTGAGGCAAGACCGAATGCAAACATAATTAGAGCCAATAAGCTTTTGGCAATCATTATCCAAACGGGGCTGTGAATTATTGCATCCATTACTTAAGCACTTATCAAGTCCACTAACTCTTTAACAGATCGCGGGCGATTAGCATGCGTTGAATTTGATTAGCGCCTTCATATATTTGACCCGCTTTAGCATCTCTAAAAATTCGCTCCAGCAAGTAATCTGGCTGCGAGCATTCAATCCCGAGTAGAGTCAACGCATCAGTCGAGACTTTCATCGCAACGTCTGAGGCCTGGCATTTGGCCATTGATGCCAGAGTCACATCTCCCTGTCCGCGATCGATAGCGGCAGCCGCCTGGTAGGTTAGAGCTCGCGCGGATTCGATAAGTACTGCCATTTCGCCGATTGCAGCGGCATAACGGTCATTCTTGGCCGGTGAATTGTGTGATTTTCCAAGGACTCTGATTACTGCATCTAACGCTCCCTGTGCCCATCCTGTACATTGGGCGGCGATTGTCACCCGTCCTTTTGCAAGGCTTGAAAGTGCAACTTTTCGCCCATCACCGTGGGCACCAAGCAAATTCTCGGATGGAACCTTGCAATCGTCAAAAACCAATTCGCAGGTGGAATAGCCCCGCATTCCAAGCATGTCGAACTTCTGGCCAATCTTGAAGCCAGGAAAATCTTGCTCGACAATGAATGCAGTGATTGATTTCTCATTTGCTGAGGTCGATGGATCTAAAAGTTTTGCCATCACTATGAAGTAGTCACTTGATGCTCCGCTGGTTATGAATACTTTTGTGCCGTTCAAAATGTAATCGTTGCCAACCTTCTTGGCTGTGCAAGCTAAAGCGGCGGTATCTGATCCGGCTCCTGGTTCAGTTAAGCCGAACGCAGCAAGATATTTCCCTGTTGCCGAAGGCGGCAAATACTTCGATTTCTGTTCATCTGTACCAAAGCGAAAGACTGGTTCTTGGCATAGGACATGTACACCGAGTGAACTCATGATAGGAACGCAGCGGCGAGCAAATTCCTCATTAATTACAACAAAGCTGAGGTAATCTCCGTCGGAGCCGCCATATGTAGATGGAAAAGGAAGTGAACCCATTCCTTCTTTGCAAGCGAGTTCAAAAAGGTCTCTTCGAAAAACGTTTGATTGATCGGACTGAACGACGTCTTCAAGCGAAACGCGGTCGGCAAAGCGTTGTGCTTTTTCCAACCAGCTCTTCTGGGCTTCTGTGAGAAAGGCCAGCCGGCGATCGGAATAGCTTGAAGTCTTGTTGGCTTCGCTTTTTGCCCGCGTACTAACCATGTTTCGCCCCTCATTACTCTTGAGAAATCATCGACTGAACTTATTTGGTTCAGCATAAGTTCTGCTTTATTAACCTTATCTATGCTGAACTTCCTTCATTACTATAGCAGCGGCAGTGAGCAGTTTAGACGACTCTTAATGCAATCCAGACTTTCGGCGATCAACTGCGATCGGCGGAATTGTGATATTTTTGCCGCCTGAGCAAAACAAAACAGCATCTATTGGGAACACAATGCGCAAGACAGTTATCAAGCCAAAACATCTTCGAAAAGGCGATACTGTTGGAATAGTAGCTCCTGCGAGCCCTCCTTTTGATCCCGGTGACATTCAGTTCACGATTGAGTGGCTTGCTAAACTCGGACTTAAGTACAAGCTTGGCAAGAATATCTTTAATTCTTACAGCGATTTAGCTGGAACCGATGCTGAGCGTTTGGAAGATTTCCACGCGATGTGGGCGGATAAGGAAGTATCGGCTGTTCTACCAATCCGTGGTGGCAACGGAGTTTGCAGACTGCTACCCAAGATCGACTTTGAGCTGATTCAGAGACATCCGAAACTGATAGTTGGTTATTCCGATATCACCGGTTTAGTCAATCCTATTCATCAAAAGACAGGACTGGTCACGTTCCACGGTCCGATGGGCGGCTCGTTCTACAAATCGAGCTATAGTCATTACTACTTTGTAAAAGCTCTAATGTCCAATAAGCCGTTGGGCTTGATTGTGGACCCGATACCACCAGAGCTGTGGAGTCCGGCTTATCCTCCGCGTATTGTAATTGCCGAAGGGCGGGCGCGTGGGCAATTAGCCGGAGGCTGTCTGACGCTTCTAAAGCAGTTGATGGGCACACCTTATGAGCTTGAAACCGAAGGCAAGATACTTTTCATTGAGGATGTAGGCGAGGAGCCTCATTCCATAGATCGTTATCTTACGCAAATGCTTCATGCCGGTATATTGCATAAAGCAAAAGGAATAATTGTCTCGGAATTTGTTAACTGCGCGCCCGGCGATAGCGGGCGCATGCGTTTGAGTCTGAACCATAGTCTGGAAAATGTACTTCGTGATCGGTTGGGAAATTTAGGCATTCCAGTGGCATACGGGCTGAGATTTGGCCACGGCAGAGATCAATTCACCGTGCCCATAGGTGTAATGGCGAGTTTGGAAGTGGCTAAGAACAAGATCAAATTCAAGATTGAAGAGCCAGCAACTGTTTGAAATCTCTCAAACTTGTTGTAATCGTTGATTCTGTTAGTCGCATCGCTCAGGCGTAGGGGGATTCTTGGAAGGCGAGGCTGCCTCTTTTGCAGTCGAGTTCCGCGCTTGTGCCGATCGGCAAATAGTTTGACTTGCTTTCATTGCCGAACTTGAATCCGAAGCATGCAGGTACTTTGAGTTCTTTCAACCTATCGCCGAAAGTGTCTTGTACTGAAAGCATGTTGTTGCCGCCTCGGGCATGGCATGACGGAAAACCACCAAATGCTATACCGGCGATCGAGCTGAGTGTTCCGGAAAGATACATGGTTGTAAACCAACGATCCAGGATGCTGTTTCGTTCTGCAAAATCATCTAGTGCCAAGATCTTCTTGGAGAAATCCGGCTTGTATTTAGTGCCGAAAAGAGAGCTTAGTGCAGTGAGGTTGCCGCCACATAGAGTACCCTGGCAACTAAGATCCGAAAGTGAATACATGTTGGATTCGAAGACCTGATCATTTGAGTCGCGACAATTTACTGTCAAGTTCTCTTTCGAGCCGGCCAAGGTATTCTTAAGCGCCTCATACGTATACTTGTCTGCGACATCTTCAAGGTTCGGCCCGTGAAAAATAACCAGTCCGGTTAACTGATTTATTGCGCTAAGGAGTGCGTCATTGTCCCCCGAGCCGATAATGATTTTTGGTGACTTTCTGATTTGCGCAAAATCCAAAAGAGGAAGTAGCCGCGCTGCACCGTATCCCCCTGAAACACATACTATGGCTTCTATTGAGGCGTCTGCAAGAAATGTTTGCAGGTCGTCTATTCTTGCTTGGTCACTGCCTGCGGTGAACCCTTCGTAAGATAAGGTGCTCTTGCCGATTACTGGGACGTAGCCCAGTTCCTCTATAATGTTGCTCGATCTTCGAAGAGCGGATGGCTCAGAAACTCGGCTGGCTGGGGAGATAAGTCCAATGCGCGATCCGGGTTTTAGGGCTGTTGGTTTCAACTGCTCATTGCTGAGTTCTAGTTCGCTTTCGTCGTTTTCCAACTCATTCATTGTTGAGCTTGTTTCCGTTTCTGTCATTAGTGACTCTTGTTCATTTTGATTCTGGCCAACTGCAACCGGTCAACTGCAATAGGCTTAGAACGTGACTAATAAACCATCATCTTGAGGCAGAAGATGCCGCCGCCTGATTTCATAAATTCGCTGACGTCAATTTCAATTGTTTCAAACCCAAGCTTATGTAGCTGCTCGCAAGATGACTGAGATCCTTTTTGAATCAACACTTTGCGTTCAATTATTACCGAGTTACATACGAAATTGTTGGCATCGGAGTCGGAGACTTCAATCACATTCTTGAAATAGTGCCTGATCAAATCGAGACCATGCCTGTCGAAAGCTGGAGCATAAATCAAAACCGAATCGTGGTCCAGCACACAGAAGCAGGTATCTAGATGATAGAAGCGTTCGTGCGCAAGTCTCAGTTTAGCCACTGGAGCGTCAACAATTACTGAAACCTCCTCATAGATTTTTTCATCGGTTCTTTGCCCGAATCCACCCCAGAGTAATTTCTTGTCGGCATGCCAGAGAGCATCGCCTTGTCCCTCGAATTTAAGTCCGGTATTTTGCAGCTTGTGGATGCCATATCCTTGCTTCTGGAACCATTTTTCAAAGTGAACGATCTCGCGTTGGCGCGAGGGATGGCGCATCTCAGCCAAGACTACTTGAGGCTTGTTTTCATGGTTTTGAAAGGGGAGAACTTGATTTGCTGTGAAAACCATGTCCTCGAATCCTTCCAGCGACGGAAGGACATCGACGGAAACTCCAAGATTTAGATATGCGTATTTCAAGCGAGCCCACTGTTTGCGAGCCAGTTCTGTATCTACATTGTTCTCCTGACCTACCATGAAAGGATTTTTCGCGTCCTTCACTTCAAAATTATCAGGATCACAAAGTAGGACGCGTTCAGGCTGTATCCGGTCGGTTAGCTCGCTAAAAGGAACAGCGTTTTCGACTCGATCAAATACGATTCCGGTTGCTGTGCTCAGACCTGCCACGACACACCTCCATGCATATATACGGATGACGATCATAGCAGTAACGCGGTGCACGCAAGAATGTCGATGTTGACCTCTTGCCATGTAGTCCATCTGCCGGACCATGAGAAATTAGAGCTTTGTAGACATCAATTCATATTTAAGTGGAACAAAAATAACTTCAAAAGCTTCAAAGTTTCAAAGCTCTGACCTGATAATCTATTAAACGAATTTCGGCTAGGCGATTTTCGTCAATCACGTAAACGAGTTCGTAAGAAAGTCAAAGATGGATCATCCTCACCTTACTAAACGGCAGTTGATCGGAAGCATTGTTGGTATGCAGATAACTCTGCTACTGGCTGCTATCGACCAAACAATTGTTTCTACCGCAATGCCAAAAATTATTGCCGATCTAAACGGGTTTGAGAGGTACGCTTGGGTCACAACTGCCTACATGCTTACGTCAACGGCTAGTTTGCCCATATTCGGCAAGTTATCCGATCTTTACGGGCGCAAGGTTTTCTTGCTTGGTGCTGTCGTACTCTTCATTGTTTCATCAGCCCTTTGTGGTTTCTCTGGGATGTTTGGATCTGCCGTGCCTCTGGCGGGGACGTTCTTTTCGGATGCAATAAACCAGCTGGTTATTTTTCGAGGGATCCAAGGCATCGGTGGCGGTATCATTATGGGGCTGGCATTTGCAGTAATTGCAGATCTCTTTCCGCCAGCTGAACGGGCGAAATATCAGGGATTGTTTTCTGCTGTGTTTGCCCTTGCTTCTGTGATTGGACCACTGGTAGGTGGTTGGTTGACGGACAGCTTAAGCTGGCGCTGGGTATTTTTCGTCAACATCCCTATTGGAATAGCGGCGCTTGCTATTTTGTGGTTTGCTTTTCCTGATTTGCATCAGCGCAGACCTAAGGTATCTATCGATTATGTTGGTACTGCGACCCTTGTGGCATGGGTAGTACCGTTGCTTTTAGCTCTTGAGTGGATTCCACATACAGGCTTTACTAATAGTGTTGGATGGGCACTCTCCGCCACTGCAATCTTTTTCAGTCTCTTTATCATTGTCGAATCTAGAGTCGAGGAACCGATTGTCCCTGTTCATCTTTTCAGAAATCCGACGATTGCACTTTCCGCTGTGATTGTTGTTCTGTTGGGCATGGTGATGTTCAGTTCCATTCTCTTCTTGCCACTTTTTATGCAGGTTGTTCAAGGCATGAGCGCAACAGTCTCGGGATCAATGTTAATGCCCATGAGCTTAGGGATGACAAGCTTCAGTGCGATTGGCGGTCAGGTAGTTTCGCGGCTTGGTAAATACAAAGCTGCCGCAATCGTAGGTACTATTATCTGTACTATTGGGATGGCATTGTTGTGCACCATGCAGATTAACACCAACGTCTGGCTTATCGTCTCCTATTCATTTTTGATCGGCGCCGGGCTTGGTATCACCATGCCGATCTACACCCTGGCTGTGCAGAATCAAGTTGAGCGATTCATGATCGGAGCGGCGACTGCATCGCTGCAGTTTTGCCGGTCGGTCGGTGGACTGCTGGGAGCTGCCGTATTCACCGCGGTGCTGATGGCAGGCTATAGTGAACAAATTCAGCAGTATGCCAATGTTAATGCAACCGATCCCCAAAGCCTGGCTTTGGCGGCAAATCCGCTCAAGCTGGCGGGTCAGCAATTGAATTTGGATCCGGCATTGATGCAGGAAATTAAAAGCTCGATTGTTGAATCGTTAAAGGACATATTCGAAGTTGCCTTGCTAATGTCTGGTTGCGCAATTTTCCTCAATACTATGCTGAAAGATCTCCGACTGCAGGGTAGAAAGCAGCCAGTGTCACCGGCTCCGGCAGATCCGGAACTTATTATTCCGTGATTCACTTTTTGTTTGCTCATTTCTTCCACATGCGCATGTAAAATGGATAGGCTTAAGCGGAGGAGTTGAGAGGGGCGAGAGCCCGGCGAAATTCCGGAGCGTTTTAGAAAGGAGCGGAGGAGTTGAGAGGGGCGAGAGCCCAGCGAAATTCCGGAGCGTTTTAGAAAGGAACCTGACAAGATGTCTGCTAGTTTGAATTCATCGGATAAGCGCAAGCTCAATGAGGCGATGAACCAATTCAAGTCGCGTTTGGAAACGGAGAAATTGCTGGCGATCAGGATGAGCAAATGTATTGAGGTACTCGCTTCAGTTTGCAACCGTATAATCTCGTCGCTTTCGCACGAGCTTGTAACTACGGGCATGCCCGATGGGGTCTTTTCGATGAAAGCCAACGAGCGGACCTTGTCGTTTGCTGCTGCCGCTGGAATGGCTTCGGATGCGCGTCTTAAGCATCCGCGTGGTTTGTACTGCGGACAAATCCTGGTACTTGGACACACAGAGGGTCAGGACGAGAGCACTCTGCTCGATGCTTTTAGGGTCTATCCTGATGGACATTGTTCTGACGGAGAGCGCAGCTGGAAGTGTGAAGAGCATTCTGAAGAGTTCGAAAGTTATGTTGTGGATTTGATTTGCCACCATCTGCTTGACAGTGATTTCTTCTGGCCGGCATTTTCAGAGTTGCCTGAGTCCATGCGCAAGGTTCCGATTGAGCGAAATCGGCTGCAAACCAAAAGCTTGGAGAAGACTTGCATAGGTTTTGAGTGCACGCTTCCGCAGCATAAGCTCTAATCTATTGCTATGCATTGCTATTGATTTGGCTGAGTTCGGTCCTTATGGGATCTTTTCGTCATGCTCTTAAATAGTTGTGCTGCATCACAGGGTCTGGAAACAAGTTCAGAGATACCATTTGGACCCTTCTTGATCGAATACACCTCTGTGTTCACATAAGGATGCGATGCTACAAACAACATTACCTCGGTGGATTTTTCCTTTATGATCAAACTGATCACATCTGTCTGAACTCCCGCCACTGCCGTGCGAAATGGTTTGCTCGGCAGCAATTCCATGTTGCAGTTTTCCAATGTTGCCAGCACCTCTTGCGCGCGGTCTCTGTAAAGGGCAAGTCTTGCCGGTTCGTTCATGAAGCGTTGTGTTTTCAATTTCAGCTCTTGCAGATCGCCGTTGAGGATCGCATCAGCTAAATCTAAGACTTGATTCAATTCCTCTTCTTGCAGATTTAGCACCGCGCCGGCTTTTGAAGCTAGCATTTCGCGTTGATTATTTCTTGCTCGTGCATCTGCTTCTTCAAGCTTGAATGAGCAGGCTCTCTTGCTTCCTGTAATTTCAAAGGCGATTCTGATGCCTGCGATACTTGATGGTGGAGGCACCACTTCCATACTTTTCATTTTACGGCGCACCCTCGTCGTTTTTTTCGGCATTTTTTTCACCGAGCTCACAGCCAATGTGTGTGAGTTTTTTTGGAAGCATGCTTTTTCATTTTGCTCGGTCCTTCCACCGACTTATTCACGTCTATAGCCGAATTTTTAGGGGGAGATCTTCCCGTTGGCGACCGATCAGGCGCTGGGAGTTTCCAGTTTAACGTTGGCAATGGAGCGCTCAAGAGCGCTGCCAGGGAAACTGCCGTCTCGCAAGACTTTAATTGTCAACGGAATGTAGCTCAGTATATCGCCTGCAACGATACCGTCTTCACCAAATTCGGCAGCGGCCAGGTCGCCGGAGGCGCCATGAATGTAAGCGCCGGCAACGGCTGCCCAGGTAGTGTTCAGCCCTTGAGCCAGGAGACCTGCGATTGTGCCGGTTAAGACATCGCCACTACCGGCAGTTGCCATACCGTTGTTTCCGGTCGGTATTATAAATACGTCGTCATCTGGTGTTGCGACAATGGTATTGGCTCCCTTAAGAACGATGGTCGCTCCAAAGCGTTTTGCGGCCTCTTGGGCTGACCGGATGCGGTCGCTTTGAATTTCTTCTGTAGGTTTGCCCATTAGGCGTGATAGTTCTTTCGGATGTGGCGTGAAAACGAAACCACCCTCGGTATCAGCCATAATCTTTGGATTCTTGGCAATGGCGTTGAGTCCATCTGCATCTACCACGCATGGCACTCGTACTTTCTTCAACAATTCATGAATGAAATTGATTGTTTCTTCGTTGGACGAGAGCCCGGGTCCGATAACCATTACCTGAGCGCGCTCCATATCGTGTTCGAGTTCCTTAAGCGCATCCATTGAGATCGAACCTGCTGTAGTTTCTGAAATTGGTCGATAAATGATCTCTTCTGCAGGTAGCGATGGAACCATTGTTTTTGCCGTTGCCAGAATCGCCATACCAGCGCCGCTTCGTAAGCTGGCGCGGGCGCTCATAATAGCTGCGCCGGACATACCGACGCTGCCTGCAACAAGAAGAATTTGTCCGAACGTTCCTTTGTGGGAGTCGACTGGTCTTTCAGGCAGTTTGGTACTTACGTCGAAAGCAGTGGCGAGCCACCATCGCGGTATCTCTAGTTGAGGCAGAGCGTCAATCATTTCTTCAGGTAAAGCCTCAGGCAGAGGAATACCAATGTCGATTAGTCTAATTTCGCCGGCGATAAGATTTCCCGGATGGCAGAGTAAGCCTGGTTTGACACTGCCGAATGTAGCGGTAGCTGCGGCTTGGACGGCATTGCCCATTATCTGCCCGGTGTCAGAGTTAAGACCCGACGGTAGATCAATGGCCAGGACAGGTCGGGCGCTTTCGTTAATGATGTCGATGATTTCGTCGGTTATACCTTCGACATTTCGATCAAGTCCGGTGCCCAAGATCGCATCCACAATCGCGCTTGTATCTGAAATTGACGCTTTTAATGGTTCGAGATCTTTATCATCAATGAAGTAAATCTCGACCGACATTGCCTCTAAAATTCGCCGATTGATCAGATGGTCTTCGGAGTATTTATCCTTTTCCGACCCGATAACAAAGATATTTATTTCGACACCAGCTCTCAGTAGATGCCGTGCAACAACGAGCCCATCGCCTCCATTGTTCCCTTTGCCGCAGATGATAGTTACAGCTGCTGGCATTCCTTCCATGAGTTCAAGCAACATTTTGCTGGCACCTAAACCAGCAATTTCCATCAGAACCATTCCCCAGTTTTCATGACAGTGCTTAATCCAAGCTGCCTCCAGGGCTCTGACTTGGGCAGTTGTGAGGATTCTCAATGTGTTCATCTCGGAAAGATCCTTGTTCTTTTTTTAGCAACTTGACGCATCTGATTTCTTGGGTTGATAGTCCCTCGCTGTCATACAGCTGCACCGCTGCTGGTCTCTGCTTCAATCACGACGCAACGTGCAAGCTGTGTTGCTGATTTGCGCTCGAGTGCCGGGACGCCATTCAGGCACTTATCTTCTCTATATGGGCAACGCGGGTAGAACCTGCATGCATCGGGCAGGTCTATCAAATTTGGCGGTTGGCCGTCGATCGGGGTGAGGCGATCACTTGAACCTGGACGAGGTACTGATGCCAGAAGACCCATCGTGTAAGGGTGTTTCGGCTTTTGAAATAGGTCGCGAACCGGTGATGTTTCGACAGCGGAGCCAGCGTACATAACGACAACATCGTCCGCCATTTCGGCGACGACACCAAGGTCGTGAGTGATCATCATGATTGCCATGCCTTGCGAACGTTGTATTTCGCGCATCAGGTCCAGGATCTGAGCTTGCACAGTTACGTCAAGAGCCGTGGTTGGCTCATCGGCTATCAGTAATTTCGGCTCACAAGCAAGGGCCATGGCGATCATTACGCGCTGGCGCATGCCTCCAGAGAATTCGTGCGGGTAATTTTCCAATCTACTTTTTGCAGATGGAATGCGCACTTTCTCCAAAACTTCGATGGCACGTCGCTTTGCTTCATCCTTGCCGACCTTTTGATGAAGCATGATCGCTTCCATTATTTGATAGCCGATTGTGTAAACCGGATTCAGAGAAGTCATCGGATCTTGCGGAATCAAGGCGATATTGTTGCCGCGAATTTTGCGCATTTCCGATTCAGAAAGCGTGAGCAAATCACGTCCATCAAACAATACCTTTCCGGCTACGACCCGTCCTGGGCTTGATATAAGGCGCAGAACAGATAGTGATGTCACTGATTTTCCGCATCCGGACTCACCGACGATACCGAGAACTTTTGACCGGTCAACGGAGAAACTTAGCTGATCAACTGCTTTGGCTATGCCAAGCTCAGTTTCGAATATGACTGAGAGATTCTGAACTTCGAGCAAAGCCACTTGCAAACCCCTTTCGCCGCTCATTTATGAGCACTGGACGTCTGAGGATTGTAACAAGCCCGTGAGCTAATAACGACTTATCTTTAGAGAACTAGCCAAAAAGGGAATATGTAGGGCATAATTCATGTTTACATCGCAGTAGTCAATGGATTCTTGAAATCACCTTCTGGGGGGAAGCATCTGATGAGCGGCACTGACAGCATCAGCCGAACGAGAGATATCTCCGTTTTGCAACTTCTGACCAGAATGGTCGTTGAGACTGAAAGATTGATTCGCTTGGCGGACGATATTAACCAGCATGCGACAACACCGCAAGCGAAGTCTGCTATGAATCTCATTGGAACAGAGGTCAATAATATTTTGACCAGCATGAAGACTACTATAGATCCCCTCTACAACCTTTACGATATCGATCCAGGTTTGAAAGCTGCAAAGCAAGCTGCACCTGCGCCGGAAGGATCAGGTCCGCCTCAGCCATCCAACGAGTATGATGAGAGCAAGCTATGGACCGATGTTAAGAACTCAGACTCCTGATCAGTGATTGGCCCTGCTGCTTGAGCACGGCCGCGAAAAGTGCTTGGCATCTCTGAGATGCGCCCCAATCAGGGGGGCGTTTTATTACTGTTTTCTGTCTTTTTTGGGCTTCAGTCAAATTTTGCGAAATAATCGTAGAAGTTTTGATCTGTTCAAGTCGCCCTTCGCACATTCCAGGACAAGTATGATGACTAAAACAATGACAAAGAAAAATGGTAAAGCCGTTAAGTCCGGCTTGCACAGCACAAGAATCGATATTCCTTCTAAGGCACGCACTCAGCTCGTTGACATTCTCAATGAAAGTCTCGGCAGAACATTTGACCTTTTCTCGCAAGTAAAACAAGCCCACTGGAACGTCAAAGGACATCAGTTTTATCAGCTCCATTTGCTTTTCGATGAAATAGCGAGTGAATTGCTTGAATACACCGACGAACAGGCTGAGCGCATTACGGCTCTGGGCGGTACGGCGATGGGCACAGTTCGCATGGCTGCTTTCGCTACTGACCTTGAGGAATATCCGACAGATATCCTCGAAAGCATGGATCATGTCGCGGCCCTTGCCGATCGCTTTGCACCCTACTGCCAATCTCTGCGCGAATACATCGATAAAGCGACAGAGCTAGGCGATGCTGACACGGCAGATTTGTTTACCGAAATATCCCGCACGGCCGATAAACGTCTGTGGTTCCTGGAAGCTCATTTACAGACAGACGAAGGCTAAAACTGAAGATGAGCTTGATACTCTGGAAAACAACCCCGAAGCTAAACAAACCATCGACGATCTAACTAAGCTCGTTCCGGCTTTGAAAGGACTAAAAGTAGATGTTCGCAAGACTTCGAATTTGAATCGTTTCTGGCAGGCAGATGCCGAAAAGGATCCGTCTTCTTTGCTAGTTGTGCCCGTAACGGAGATGGGTGGAGTCCGAAAAACCACCTTT
The DNA here is from genome assembly GCA_019747875.1 of Candidatus Obscuribacterales bacterium. GTDB lineage: Bacteria > Cyanobacteriota > Vampirovibrionia > Obscuribacterales > Obscuribacteraceae > JAIEPM01. Next base: position 46,133 of record JAIEQI010000180.1, on the reverse strand, counting down.
GGTACATCACCGGATACCATCGTTCGTTATCTTAATCATCCTGCTGTTCTCTTCTGGATGGAAGAAACAGAGGTCGAAATTCCGAAAGAAGAGAAAGCTTCAAGTGCCGTCTGATCGAGCTAGCTAAGAAGTGAGCCGCAAAGAAAGCTATCTGTCAAAACTAAGAAGTCCTGAACTAGCTGTCCAACTCATTCGGTCGGGCGATGGGGTCTACATTCACTCCAATGCTGCTGCTCCGCATACGTTGATCGAAGCAATGACAGCGCGAAAGACGGAACTCAAGGATGTGAAGATCTATCAGATCATTACCTTGGGACCAGCCCCTTATGCCGAGCCTGACTGTGAGGGCGCTTTTTACGTGCATTGTTTGTTTGTCGGACCCAACACCCGACGAGCAGTCAATGAAGGTCGTGCTGATTACACTCCCGTCTTTTTCAGCGCTCTTCCTGCGCTTTTTTCTTCGAGGCAACTAAAGGTTGATGTTTGCTTGCTATCAGTTTCGCCGCCTGACGAAGACGGATATATGACGCTTGGACCTTCTGTTGATAGTACTTGGGCTGCTATCGAACACTGCAATCACATAATTGCAGAGGTCAATAAACAGATACCGAGAACTTTTGGTGCCACCAAAATTCACGTGGACAAGATCGATGCGTTTGTGGAAAGTGATCGTCCATTGCCTCTACTTCACAGCGAAGTGCCTGATGCCACGTGCATGGCGATCGGACGGAACGTTGCTTCGTTAGTCGATGACTCAGCGACTCTTCAAATGGGTATCGGTGCAATTCCGAATGCGGTGCTTCAATATCTAGGAGACAAAAGAAATCTCGGTGTTCATACAGAGATGTTCTCTGATGGTGTGATTGATCTGGTGGAGTCTGGAGTGATTAATAACTCACGGAAGACTGTGCAACCAGGAAAAATATCTGTGAGTTTCGCCATGGGCAGCAAACGAGTCTATGACTACATCGATAACAATCAGGATGTAGAATTCTCAGGTTCTGATTGGATCAATAACTCACAGATCATTGCGCAGAACTATCGGATGACTGCGATCAATTCAGCTCTGCAAATTGATCTTACAGGACAGGTTTGTGCTGATTCACTAGGATGCGAAATGTACAGCGGCTGTGGCGGTCAAGTTGATTTCATTCGTGGTGCCGCAAATTCTCCCGGTGGCAAAGCAATCATTGCCATGGAGTCTACGGCGAAGTCCGGAACTCTGTCGAAAATCGTTCCGTTCTTAAATCCCGGAGCGGGCGTGGTTACATCTCGCGCTGATCTACATTATGTTGTCACTGAATATGGTATCGCCAACCTGCATGGCAAGAATCTGAAGGATCGAGTAAAGGCTCTTATTGAAATTGCCCATCCAGATTTCCGAGCCGGATTGGAAAAGCAAGCGTTCGAGCACTATAAGTGGATGGGAGTGAAGACTGTTCAGTCTTGCAGCTGAGTTTGGGATTACGAGCCGGCAAGATGCCTGCGCTCCCGGGGTCGCGGCAACACTCATGATTGAGCCCCTAGATTCGTCTTCAACGGACTACAAATAGTCAGGGCGCCGACGCTACATTAAATCTAGTCTGGAATTGCATATTTAAGGAACGCAAAAGGCGCTTGGATTAAACACTTTCCATTATTGACGGAGTAGCTCCCGGGATTTTCCTATATCAGATTCACATTAACTGGATTAGTCTGAAAGTAGTTAATCACTCGATAAAACACGCCGCGGATAGCCCGCGAAATGGGTTTACTATGGTTTCATCTGCAAAGCAAATGTCACCCGAAGAATCGCGTGCCCTACAAGTAGCGCTTTTCTCGCTTCTGCCGGGTCTGGGTCAGTTGATAAACAAGCGCGCCGACAAAGCCATTGCCTTCTTTGTGGTTAATGCTCTGAATGTTGTTCTGGTGACGGTTTTTGCCAGAATCAGAGTTCCTTACTTCGAGTTCTATGAATCCGAATGGGCAAGGTACATGCATTACTGGCAGGTCGGCAGCGCTCCATTTGCCATACTCATGTTCTTGATCGCAGGATACGTCTCATACGCAATGTATGACGCTTATAAGGATGCCCTGTTCGATCTTACGGAATGCTCGCAGCCAGCTGCAAAGTCATCACCGTTTGCGGTTCTGAGAGCTATAGAGCCCGCGGCAGGTCCAGGCTATGCCTTTAACAAGCGCTGGCGCACACCGCTTCTATCGCTTTCATTGATCACTTGTCTTTCCTATATCGCTCACCTGGGAACGATCATGCTGACCTGTTTTTTGGTTTTGCTGAAGGTTTTCCCATTGGACCCGGTTGTTCACGAACAAGCAATCGAATTTGTAATTGCTGACCTCGATAACTCCCCTGCTGACAGACATAATGGACAAGGCGAACGCTTTAAAGATGATGAGCGCAAGCAAGCGCATTCGCCTGATCCAATCAAAGAGCAAGTTAGCGCTTCAAGAAAAGCCTCCGAAGCTGGCAACAGAATTGACGATACTAGGAAAGACGCCAGCACAAAGGAAACCGAGCAGATCTCCAGCAAAGAGATTATTACACCTGACACCAAGCAAAGTCCCCAAGAGACCAGAAGTCTAGGCTCTTCGGCGAATGCTATTGCAACAACAAAAACCGCAAATAGCGAGACCGAAAATCAGCCGGCTTCTGCGAGCAATCAGAATGAGCGTGCGAGAACGTCCCAGAATGAGCGGGCAATTCAAGAAAACGGCAAGCTAGCGTCTGTTCAACCGAGCACCGATCTTTCAAGAGCTAGCACCGAGCATTCCTCGCGCGATCCATTGAATGAAATGTCTAATCCCTCGCAAGCTTTTGCTCGAGGCGGAATGGCAACTCTGGCTGAACAAAGCAAACTTTCCAATTCTTCATCCAACACCGCTTCACCTGCCTTTGGACAGATGAGCCAGGCTAATGTTCCAGTCGGCGCCAGCCTGCCCGATCCCGCACAACGCGCAATTGAACCGGCTTCGTTTATTTCCATGAGTTCTTTGTCCTCCCAAAATAATGCTTCCACTGGGATGGAAAAGGCGGTTAGCATTGCCATGCTTCCTGGTAACCGCGCTATGTCACAGACCACTGCCACAATTCATGCTCCGGGGATGCCTCAAAGAGGTGTTGCCAATTACACAACCTATGATGGAACTATCGATAACAGTATCAGTGGAGACAGCACTCTGAGCCCCGTTTGGAACAAGTACTTCCAATCATTCCAGCAAGCTCGTCGCAAATATCAAGGGGAGATGCTTCCAGGACGTGCTGAAGCTGAGCTTGTTTTCGACAGTAATGGTGCTCCAGTTTCATATAACATCAAGAACGAGTCCAGCCCAGCGGCCGAATCCCTTAGAGAAATCATTGCTGGTATGGATATGTCTGCATTGCCTGGATTGCCTGGTAAGTTTGCAGGTAAGCTCACTGTGAAAGTCGGTATTATCCACTCAGGCAAACATACGATCGGAACTTTTGACATGTCGCCGAATAAGACTTTCGGCGCTCGTCCGGATCCGTCGGTCAATCAAGCTGCCAAGCAAAGTGCCGCTGGGGATACATCTGATTCTCGCTCACCTTCAATGCTAGGATTCATGGATGAAAGCTTGAGCTCCGATCCTTCCATGCAGCACTTTTGGTCAGAGTACTCGAAAGTTTTGAGTCATGTTGTTCGTGACCGCGCCACACCGTTCAGCAATGGTGCCACCATCGCTTCATTTGCCGTTGACCGTAATGGGGAGCCGTTGCAGGTGAAGTTGACCAACCCACAGAGTGATATCTCTCGTGAGTTATCGAAGATGCTTAGCACATTGAAATTCAATTCTGAAAAATTGCCAACTCTGCCGGCGAATCACGCGGGCAAAACTTACATGGCTGTGAAAGTCTCTACAAAGAATGAGAAGCCTTTTGTTTCAGTGGAAATTCAACCCACTCCGATTCAGCTAAACTCTGAATCTTTGACCTCGTTTGAAAACGAAGCGCAATTACAGGCGTATTTGCAGGACTTAAAGAAGGTCATTTATCGTTCGTGGAATCCGCGATCCAAAGAAGGATCCAAACCCGTAATGGTGGGCTTCCATATCGCAACAAACGGCAAGCTAACAAATCACAAAATAGTTCAATCTTCTGGCGATCCCGAAACGGACAAAGCTGCTCTTGATGCAGCCCTTGCCGTCACTGACTGGGTGGCACCACCGGCGGGGACGGAAGAAGACCTAGATATTTCGATGGTGATTCAGAACTGCACGCCTTGCGACGAAACAAAAACTGGTGAGAATGCTCACAAGAAGCGTATTACCTTGCCTGCTCTGACAAATGGTCAGGAAGCTTCGACAGATTCGCGTTGGGCTGGATTTTAGGAGCTATGTCCAGGCGACGTTTGCCCACCTTGCAGTATTGAAAATTTCCGATTGCCGAAAACATTTGTGAAAAGCAAAACATCTCTGCTTTCTTCATGAGTCTCGTCGCGTCTACCGTGACGCATGGTACTGCCTCCGGGCTGTACGCTGTACGAGATCTAAACGCCATTGTCAGGTCAGTGAAAACCCTGAGCAAAACAGAGAGTAGCTCACGTATCAACTTGGACGCTTTTAACTTATCTTGACCGTATAGCTTTGAGTTGGCTTTGTATCGGTCTCGACTAGTAGGTCTCCATTTATGTCACACACTTACAGAAATTTTTCAAGCGAGTTTGATGCTCATCGGGATCCGAGGACGGCTGCTATGCTTTCTCTGATTCCCGGTCTTGGCCAATATTACAACGGACAGTCGCGAAAGGGGTTGCTCTTTCTCGATGTCGCAATCCTCAATTACATCTTGCTCGGATTGATCTTGCTTGCTCCGCAGATTTCGGAGGGGCTGAAGAAACTTGGTGAAGCCTTCAACATGGAGATCAACCAAACCCTTGTAAGTTTGCTTCACTCAAGCCGCTTAGGCACACCTGCATCGCTCGTTATTATTGGACTTGCTCTCACCTTTATAGCTTATGCAGTTAGAGATGCATATGACCAAGCGAACTTAAAGCGCAGGAAAGCGATCTACAAAGATTCCATTCTTGAGCTCAATGAAGCCGCTAGTGGATCCTACATCTTGCACGCATCCAGCATCGTTGGGCTTGCAGTGATGGCTCTGTTTTTCTTCGTCCCACACCCGACTGCAAGACAGGTTATTGAGATTGAAATATTGTCAAACATCGCTAAGAGCACGCCAAAGCAGCTTACTCAAAATATAGCGAAAGTCCCCAGTGCGCCACAGAAAAAATTTGATCCAAGTCGGGAGCTAAACCCCACCGCACGGCAGGCGCAGCTCTCAAAAACGGCTTCAATCAGCAAAACTCAGCCTGCAAGCACCAGTAGTTCCTCCCCAGCTAGCAAGTCAAGCTCAGTGACAGCTCCTAAGCCAAGCATGCAGAATATGATTGCTAGAGCATTTACACCACCTGCGCCACCAACCCCGGTGACGAGATCCGTGCAAACAGCCACGCTCACGCCCCCGCTACAAGCAGTTAAATTGCCTACAAGTGCTACCTCAACTGCATCAGCTGTGATGACGCCGATGCCCAAGCCCATCTTAGCCAAAGCGGTCTCAAATTTTGCCCCCCAGCCTCCAATGCCAGTCGCTCCGAGTACTGCGGCTGCGGCTCCCAAGTTGCCTGTACCTGTATCCATTACTCCAAACAACTTCACACCAGCTACGTTGAGTTCTGCGTTGCCCGCTACACAAAGCGCTCTGCAAGCGCATTCTGGAACGCAAATGGCCGGTTCTAGTATTCTCAAGAATGCCAACTCCGGCGCGCCAATGCCCTCTACGACTGCATCCAAGGCTAGTGGTGCTTACGCTTTGCCAGGAATGCAACTAGGCAATCCTGGCGGCATGAGTTCTGCTTCCGGCAAAGCTGTAGCGCCGCTGAATCCTGGAACACTAGGCGGACGGTCCGGAAGCTCGGCTACAACAGCACCGATGCTTGATGCTGGTGAATTTAGCAGCAACTCCAAAGGAGCGGGGCGATCAACGCAACCCGTTACCATGCCGATGGAAGGTAACGGACGCGGCAATAGCCGAGGGATAGGAGAGAAAGGGAACGTTCCGACGCCAGTCCGAGCTAGCGGTAGAGATCGAGGCAGCGTCCCTGATCTTGTTCCGCAAGTGGGAACAGGGACTGCTCGTCCAAACACGAAGGAAGGTCAGGATGGACCGGTTGCTATCGCACCAGCTCGTCAGGTTGATGTAGATTTCACAGGATTCATGGATCGACTTCAGCGAAAGATCAAGCGTGCCTGGATTCCTCCCCGTGATGGCTCTTCGCGGAAAGTAAGAGTCATGTTCAAGATCTTCACTAATGGTGAGCTGGGCCGCGTTCAACTAGTTCAGGGAAGCGGAATCGCAGTTGCTGACCAAGCCGCATTGAGAGCTGTCGAAAATGCTGCACCATTTGAACATCTGCCTGCCGGCGCTCCGGAAAGTATCGATGTCGAGTTCACGTTTGACTATAACGTGTTCCAGGGATCTTTGAGATAGGACTGGACTGGCAGAGAGAGATAGCTCTTACGAAAAGGTAGAAGAATGTGAGCCTGGGCACTGCCCGGGCTCTCGTTTCACTGACTCCTTCTGTGCAAGATCCAAATCTCCGTTTCTAGAGCGCTATTGCGCTACCACAGGGAGACTTCCGGGAGACTTCTCTCGTCATTTAATGTTGAAATAGCCAAGTTATCGATTTGACTCACAAGTTTTTCATATTTGGCTTCTAGAATTTGATCCTATACGGGGGGTGAGAGGGTCCTGCACCCAGCGAAACTCCGGAGCGTTTTCAATCCCAACCGATGCTTTTCAATCCAATGCTCGCTACGAACAAAGCACAAATCGATTTATTCTCGCTGGAAGGCATGAGTGCTTTGATCAGAAGTTTGCAGCTGATCGGATTTGCTGCAGCAAAACAACACCTTTTACCTATTCGCAGGGTCTTCCAAGAACTGTTTGCATGCTCGACACAAGAAAGAGATAAGAAGCAATGGGTCGAGATTCCGCTCTATGGCTTCGTTTCCAGGAATTACATAGAATTCTCTTCCGGTAAGATGCGCTCAGTCAGGCGTGCTGCTTTGCCTGATGGCAGCAAGTTGACTGAATTTAAAGATGGTTCACTGATCATCGAGGCAACAACAGGACATCTAGTTGAGTTCGACAAACGGGCCCGCGTCACATTGGTGAAAGTCACCAAAGAAGAAGCAGAAGGTGCGATGAAATTTCTTCATAAGAATGATTTGGCGGAAGCGTTTAGAGTCAAAAATATTGGCAAGAATGCACATCTTATTTGTTTGCCTGGAAATATCCAGGTCACTGAAAGCGCATCGGAAATTTCTGTGCGTATGCCAAATGGTGTTGACATAACTCGCAAACGATAGGAATTCATTTCTCGGATGGATCTTCTGGTTGAATTGGTCGCTTTCCTTATATAGGCGATTGAAATATTTGGCGCTGCTTTTATACTAAGACCTCCTGCTCCAAACAGCCATCTTTGAATGGTGGTTTGATTGTGCTCAAAAAAAGGGAGGACACATGAAACGCAAGGCTTCAGCGCACTGGGAAGGTGATCTCAAAGGCGGTAAAGGTACCGTATCCACCCAAAGTGGAGTGTTAGAGAAAACGCAATACTCTTTCAGTACACGATTTGAAGAAGGCAAAGGTACAAATCCTGAGGAGTTAATTGCAGCTGCTCACGCGGGTTGCTTCTCTATGGCACTCTCCGGACAATTGGGCGAACTTGGAATGACCGCCAAGTCCATCAATACGGAAGCAACTCTTACGATGGAAAAGACGGATGCCGGATTTACAGTGACTGAAATTCACTTGGAAGTTAGCGCCAATATTCCTGGCGCTGATGAGGGTAAATTCCAAACGGCTGCAGAGAATGCCAAGAAAGGATGCCCGATCTCTCGCTTGTTGAATACCAAGATCACCATGACTGCTAAGTTAGGAGCGGTGGTTTAGGCTGACAACTTGCCGTTCTCTAAAATGAAATGTTGAAAACGATATCGCTGTGTTTTGTTTTGCAGTACCGGTGATATCGTTTTTTCTTTTGCAGTCAGAGTGATTCGCTTTTGTTGCAGTAAAACGCGGACGGGACGTCCGCTGCCCATACTATGGGCGGACGAGACGTCCGCTGCCCATACTATGGGCGGACGAGACGTCCGCTGCCCATACTATGTGCGGACGGGACGTCCGCTGCCCATACTATGTGCGGACGAGACGTCCGCTGCCCATACTATGTGCGGACGGGACGTCCGCTGCCCATACTATGTGCGGACGAGACGTCCGCTGCCCATACTATGTGCGGACGAGACGTCCGCGCTCCATACTTAGGGCAGAAGCGCTCCTTGGGCTCGGTTCGATCCCGGGAGCGCCGGCATCTTGCCGGCTTCGATCTTTTTGACACGATTCGAGCTTCGTAAGTAGCTGGTACATTATTTCTGGAGAAACTTTATTGCTGCTAAGAGCCGCAGCGCGAGAGGATTGATAAGAGGGCGGCGTCATTCGATGAGATCAGCGTTAAACCAATAGGTACGCCATCCACAACTGCCAATGGCAATGTTAGAGATGGCAGTCCTGAAATCGCAGAGAGCGAACAAAGTGCAAGCGTGGATGGATAGTATTCGCCGGGATCATGGGCGCTTGCAATAAATCCTTTTTTCGGAGCAGGTTCACTTGCAGATGGAATACAAAGAACCTTGTCTGAACTCATGAACCTTCTAAGTGCGGATTTCAACTCTGCTCTGCTCGAATAATATTTGGATGACTCGCTACGATCGATTCTGCGAGCAATGAAAATATTCGCTTTGGCTTCCGATCCCAGCTCTGGTTTTCGCTCTTCAACCCATGTTCCGAAGCTGCTCCAGATCTCCATAGCTACAATTTCTCTGTATGTGAGATACCAATTTTGAAGGTCGCTAGCTAAAGGTGATTGAAGATCTTTGAGCGAGCAACTGCTAACCTTCAGATCTAAAGCTTGTTCGACAAGCTTGAACTTATTCATCAGTTCTGCTGAAAGAGTCTCGGATAGCGAGTCCCACGCCTCAGACAAAACCACAAATTCGAGTTTCTTGGAGAAATCTGGTGTGACACAGGAAAGTTTCTTGGACACCTGCAACAAGTGATCTGCTGTATCGGCCAAAATTCCGATGGTGTCAAAAGAAGGTGCCACAGGCAATAATCCTGCTGTAGATACACTCCCGACTCGGGGTCTATAACCAAACAATCGGCAGTTACTCGCGGTGATTTGGACACCAGGTCCGGAATCGACACCAATTGCAAAATCGACATGACCGCAAGCAACAGCGGAGGCCGCACCGGCTATTGGTCCGCCCGGTACGTGATCTGGTGCATTTGGATTCAAGGGAGTTCCATGAAATCGACTCTCACCAAGAAGGCTGTTCCCGAACTCATCGACAAAAGTTTTGCCTATACATTGGCTACCGGCAGAAAGTAAAAGATCCACGGCAACAGCATTGCAGGCGGCGGGAGGTCTGTTCGAAAGCCAAAATGGGTTTCCACAACCAGTCACCCTTTCTTCAACATCAATAAGATCACTAACTGCAAAACGCAGCCCACTGAGTTCTCCGCTACACCACGGTCCTAGCTCAAATTCCTCCAAGAAGGCGTTGCTTTGCTCAATTGTGTACGTCGTTTTTGATTCTGTCATGTGAATGATCTTTTGTTGGTTACTGTACATCTCCGGGACTGCCGCCCCAAACAGCTAGAAAAAGTTGAAATTTGATTTCTCCTTTTTCGATAACTGGTGCATAAGTCAAGGACAATCTGTCGAGAAGGTCGCTTTCATCCTCAGCCTCCATAACCGGAGTCGATGATGTTTGGAAAACAGCCTTACGATCGGGGAGAATTGTACAGTCCAGCCTGAGGTCAAACCCCTCCTGTTCACCCATGCAGAAGAAGTGATCTCTAACTACATCTTCCACGTGCGAAATATATCTGTGCAAATTCTCCGATTCAATTAGTTCTCTGATATCGGACTCTTTGCTAAGCAAAGTGATTTCTCTGGCGTACGCCGGAACAGTTGATCTCTCTGTCTCGGGCGCAGTTTCTGCTCCATCGCCGCAATTACCAGGAGTGCGTAAGGCACCAGCAGCGCCACCAGCTCGGCGTATTGATCCACAGGTGGGATTTAACACGTCGATTTCTATCGTGTTGGGACTTGCTGCTGTTTCCTCGTCTTGGTGCCAGGAAAGTCTGAAATCATAACCCTCTTCGTCATGTGAAAAGTAGCAGGGACTGCCATTTACAAGACTCTGTTTAAGGGCCGCCCATGTCTCAGCTTTTATTGATAGCGCGAAACCATCCTCAATGATCATGCCGCGATCTGTTTCTTGATTCGGTGCAATACAAAAGAAAGAACCGGCAATACGGGTTCCGGTGGCGCCTGGGGCGGTGATCGCCAGCGGCACGATCTTCTTCTCTTCTTGCCAAACAAGCATAGAGTCAGAGCGCTCGTCAAAATCGGTCAAGATAAGCAGAGGCGAGTTGGGATCCATTTCTTCCAGCTGCTTAAAGAAATGCCTTGCGCTAAGAGGCATTTGGAGATCAATAACGCGTTCGCAGGACGACACACCGGCGTCACGAACCAATAGTCTTGGCATTTGCGCGATAAAACTGTCAGTCATAATTTCGAGCATCTTGCGACTGACTGCTGTTTCTCTTGATAGATCATTCCATGCCGGACATGGGAAGTGTAAATCCTGCCTGCCCAATAATGCCAATACTCTTGTCAGACCTGCCAGTTGACTGGCTGCAAGTTCTTCGGCCGTCAACAGAATGGTCGCCAGTGAATCTTCGGGCGGAAACCAGTCGCCCAGTTGCTGGCTTCTAATATAGGCAGCTCCGCGAAATTTCGAACTCAAAAAACCGCTTTCGGAAAACTCGGAAATGCTGCCTGTTTTTATCTTCTCTCCTTGTGCTGCATGCTGCAGAACGGCTTTGAAGAACTCAAGCGGCTCTTGTGGGAAATCGCCAACAGTCTCAGAGGGCTTTTTGCGGATGGAAACCAGAAGCTCGTTCTGTCCCAATTGCTTGCAGCCCTCTGTTTGATAAGTCCAACAGACAATGTCTTTGCCGTCGAGTGAGAACTCATGCAGCATTATGTGGGCTTTAAGCAGACTCGGGACTAGCTCAATTTCCAAGGGAAATCGAGGAGTGACCTTTTCGAACTGAGCTCCAGGAAGTCCCAGGCTTTGCCACCAGGACATGGTTTATGCCTCTAAGAAACAGAGTCATTATAATCAGTTCTTTGCCAGTTCTATTCTGCGCCAAATCAAATGTCGGTATTTTGATACAGGCAATGCTCACAGCGGCGTGGAAATGTCTAAAATCTCATAGAACGTCGAATTCATTGACTACATATGCAGACGGAGCCCACATTGATGCGCATATAGGATATGCTGTAGGCGCCCGGCGCATAGGGCGTTGATATTTAGCAGGAGCTAAGAAAATGGTTCAAAATTTGGATGCTGCCAAGCAGAAGTCTGCCGAAGTCTTGAAACTGATTTCTCAAAAGGAATTGGCTGAGAAAGAACGCCAACAAGTGATTTCTGAATCAGTGCAATACTGGCAAGACCACGTCAATGCCGGCTTCCTTCAATATAGAAAATCTGTAAGCACCGACTACACAGCTGTTGAATGGGATGACAACGGCGCTATCTTTCGCGATGTCAACGGCAATGAATTTATTGATATTTTGGGTGGATTTGGAATCTACAACGTCGGACATAGGCATCCGAAGGTTATGGCGGCAGTGAGGCAGCAGCTCGAAAAACAGGCAATTCACTCTCAGGAATTGATCGATCCTTTACGTTGCTACTTGGCGCATCTGATGTCCCTGATCACACCTGGCGATCTTAATTATGCGTTTTTCACCAACTCGGGAACCGAATCAGTTGAAGGTTGTCTGAAAATGGCTATGCTCGCCACTGGGCGCAGGCATTTCATTGGCGCCGTAGGCGGCTTCCATGGCAAAAGTCTAGGAGCTCTAGGCGGTACTTCTAAGGCTGTTTTCCGCGAGCCGTTCTTGCCGTTATTGCACTGGAGCCATGTACCTTTTGGTGATGTGGACGCCTTGACCAAATTTATGGCTGCTTGCGATTTCTCTGGTGATCGCATTGCCGGTGTAGTTTTGGAACCGATACAAGGGGAAGGTGGTATCAATGTGGCACCACCGGGATACCTGGCAGCGTGCCGGGAGCTGTGTGACAAGTATGGCGCTATGTTGATTTTTGATGAAATTCAATGCGGTATGGGCAGAACCGGCAAAATGTTCTATTGCGAGCATGAAGGCGTGACCCCCGACCTCCTGGCTCTGGCAAAAGGTTTTGGAGGCGGCGTAATGCCAATTGGTTGCGTCGTTGGTACACCAAAGACTTGGGAAAAGTATATTGAGAATCCATTCCTGCATACCACCACTTTTGGTGGCAATCCGCTTGCATGTGCCGCAGCCATCGCTACGATTAATGTCCTGCTAGAGGAAGACCTTCCTAGACAGGCCACAGAAAAGGGGAATTACCTGCTGCCGAGGTTGGAGAAACTTGCGGCAAAATATCCGCAGGTTATGGTTGGCGCCCGTGGTATCGGGCTCATGCTTGGAATGGAGTTCGCTGGAAATGATGTTGGTTATATAGTGGCAAAGCATCTGTTCGCTCGTAAGATTTTGATCTCGGGCACCTATATCAATGCCAGAGTGTTGCGGGTGGAGCCTCCGCTCGTCATCACATATGAGCAAATTGACCGTTTCCTGGAAGCATTGGAAGAATCTCTTCAAGCAACTCGTGATGAGATAGGCGCCACAAGCAAGAGCGCCGTTTAATCGAGTAGGAATCGATTTCTGTACCATTGGGGTCTTTGGCATTGAGGATAGAGTGGTGAAAAAAGGACTCGCGGGTGGCGGTTTTCCTGCAATCCGCTACACCATCTCCAAAGCATTTGAAGTCGGCCCGCTTCGCCTTTGGGCAAAAATGACCTCGAAGAATGCGTGCAAAACCTGCGCCCTCGGTATGGGCGGGCAAAAAGGAGGCATGGTCAACGAAGCAGGACATTTCCCCGAGGTATGCAAGAAAAGCCTGCAGGCACAAGTTGCTGACATGAAGGGTGCAATTCTGCCAGAGTTTTTCGAAAAGAATTCGATCTTCGTGCTTGAAAAACTGACACCAAAGCAAGCTGAAGACCTGGGCCGTATCAGCTTTCCTGTAATGCTCGAAGAAGGAGGCAGCCACTTCAAAGCAATTACCTGGGAAGCGGCCATGTATTACCTTGAAGCGGCACTAAAGTCGAGCAGTTCCGAACGAACTGCATTTTACTCTTCCGGTAGATCATCCAACGAAGCAGCTTTCATTTTGCAATCTTTTGCGCGCGTCTATGGCAGCAACAACGTCATGAATTGCAGCTATTACTGCCATCAGGCATCTGGTGTCGCTTTAAAACTGTCGATTGGAACAGGAACGGCAACTATCGACTTAGACGACCTGAAAAAATGTGATCTTGTCGTTTTAGTTGGTGCCAATCCCGCATCAAATCATCCAAGATTAATGACCTTACTGGCTGAACTGCGGGAGCGGGGCGGTAAGGTGATTGTGATTAATCCTCTACGGGAAGCAGGCTTAGAACGCTTCTATGTTCCATCACGACCACTTTCTCTCCTAATGGGTTCGCAAATTGCATCCTCCTATATCCAACCTTATGCCGGTGGTGATCTTGCTCTATTTGTTGGGGCAATTAAGGCTCTGATTGACGAAGAGTTGTTAAATCTCGAGTGGATTGAGAAGTATACGGAAGGCTCGTCCGCAATTATTGAAGATGCGAAAGATGCAAGTTGGGAGCAGATCACGGCAAGTTCTGGTGTCAGTGAAAGCGAGATTCGCGATCTTGCACGCGCCGTGGCAGGATCGAAGGCCTGTATTTTTGCCTGGGCAATGGGACTTACCCATCATACTTGGGGTGTCGACAACATTCTGGCGATGACAAACCTGGCTCTGTTAACAGGGCAGATTGGCAAGCCTGGTGCCGGGCTTCTTCCAATTCGCGGTCACTCGAATGTTCAAGGTATTGGTTCAATAGGTTTTTCGCCGAGCATTTCAGAGGGTATTCGTAAGTCGCTGGAACGTATTTATGGCAAAGAGTTACCGGTGGAGCCAGGTTATGATACTCACGCCCTAATCGAGGCTGCCGGTGAAGGGAATATCGACTGCCTGTTTGCTCTTGGTGGAAATCTTTGGGGGTCTAATCCTAATTCGACCTGGGCGACTAAATGTATGCAACAGATTGGCACCACTGTCTATCTCTCGACTAAGTTGAACCCCGGTCATTTCCACGGACGTGCTAAGCGAACGTTGATCTTGCCTGTGCTTGCCCGGGACGAGGAACAACAAGCGACAACTCAAGAGTCAATGTTCAATTTCGTTCGTCTGTCATCGGGAGGCGAGGCGAACATTGAGGGGCAAATGCGTTCGGAATCCGAAATAATTGTTGAGCTAGCAGATAGACTGCTTGGGCGCAGTCCATTTGATTGGAGCAAACTGCGGGATCATACTGAAGTCAGGCGCATCATAGCGGCCTGCATTCCTGGATTTGAACCTATAGAAAAAATTGAAACAGGAAACGAGTTCACGATTGGAGGACGAGTTTTTCATAAACCAGACTTTCCTACGTCAAACGGGAAAGCGCTAATGCATAGAACACCCTTGCCACCGCCTCCTAAGCCTGACGAGTTCCGTTTGATTACATTGCGGTCAGAAGGCCAGTTTAATAGTGTCGTATACGAAGAGCATGATCTCTATCGAGGAGTCACTAACAGATACTCTGTGATTATTTCAGCAGAAGATGCAAGACGCTTGGATCTTCTGGATGGAGATCGTGTCACTGTATATGGTGAGGCCGGACAAATGGACGATGTCGAAGTATTTGTATCCGATATTCGTCCTGGTGTTGCTGCTATGTATTATCCGGAAGCCAATGTACTGATAAAAGCAAGGGTTGACGAGCGATCTAGGACTCCGGCTTTTAAGAGTGCACCAATTAGAATCTCAAAAATAACTAAGAAAAACAGATAAGAAAGGAGTCTTGAAACGATCAAGCAAGAAGCGCGGAAATCGACAGGACTTTTGTTGGATAGTGAGGATAGGCTTAATGAGACTGATGCAAGAACAGGAAGATGGAAACTTCAGAGAAAGAGATAGAGCTGAAAATCCCGTCAATAATGCATACTTGTACGGGCGAAGGCACAATCTAGCTCAAACGGTGCTTGTCTCGATTTATCTTGCGCAGGCGCTATCTCTTTCTGTGCCAAGCTCGTTCGCTTCCGGATCAGTAGAGAGTCTAGCCCAGGCAAATCAACCCTGGAATAGGGATCCTGGAAGGGAGGATTCAAATTCAAGTTCAACACTACCGTCTTCAGCAGCATCATCGTCCTCCCCTTCGTCCCCTTCTTCTAATCCCGTAACGGGCACAGGGGATTCTGCTTCAGGCGCCGCTAACACGACTGTAAGTCCAGTTGCAGATGAGAACGCGGTCAAAGAAGTAATTGAGAAGGCTCGCTTCCAGTCCAATGCTGGTAATCTCGTAGAAGCACGGCAGCTCTTAAAACAAGCAATAAGGACGAATCCGAAAGACGTTCAACTCTTATTGGAGTATTATCCGATCTGTGTCAAATCGAATGACTGGAGCGATGCTGTACAAACGCTGGAAAAGATTTTTGCACTTGATCCGGCAAAGGAGAAGGACCTCTATGCTGGTTATGGGGAGGCACTGTATAAATTGCGTCGCTTGGATAAAGCTCAACTGGCATTTAACAAAGCTCTCGATTTTGGCAAGGACAAAGAGCTTATTCATCGCACCCTGATTGAGATTGCCAAACAGCAAAAAAATGATTTGATGGCAGAGAGCGAATATGCCGAGTACTTGAAATTGAAGCCTAACGATGGAGATATGCATTTTGAGTATGCCAATACGTTATTCAAGCTAAAGAAGACCAAAGATGCCTTAGCGCATTACAAGTTGGCGTCACAACTGAAGCCTGCTGATGCATATGTGCAGGAAAAACTCGCTTTCATGTTGTTGTCCGAAAAGGACTATGCAGGTTCAATTGCGGCCTATAGGAAAGCAATTCAGGCAGATCCAAAAAATAGCGCACGGTTGGCAGCCGCGCTTAAGTACGCCAGAGAGCAGCAAAAGGCCGCGGCGGGTCAACCTGCTCAGCCTGTTAAATAATCGAGCCAAGACTACTGTGAACATAGAAGTCTCATTCTAATGATAGATTCACACAAAGCTGTTAGCAGGAGAACAGGGTTGAAGTTTCTTTTGGCTGAGGCTTTGGCTGGAATGGAGTTTGTTGCGCCTCAAGTATCGGCCGCTGCAAGCCAATACGAGCAGAAATATCAACTGATACTCAAGCGATTTCAAAAGCGATTTCGAGTTCCTGTTCTGTCCGCTGTTTTCTCGGATGGAAACAAGAGCTTGCCCTACTGTGACGGTGCCACGGAGCAAACTGTCTTTCCACTAGCTTCAGTGACTAAGGTTTTTACTGCAACCTATATGTTGATTCTCGCAGAACGTCATAAACTTTCTCTGAAGGATTCCATTTGCAAATATTTTGAACAGCTGCCTGACTCCTTCGAGAAAATCAGCCTGCTGAATCTAATTACTCATACAAGTGGATTGGCGCTATCAGGTGGAAATGCGCAGCATAGAGCAGCCTACCTAAGTTCACTTTCTAATCGCGGGTTGAGGTTCATCCCCGGTGAAAAAATGGAGTATAACAATCCAGCTTATGTCTTGCTGGGGTGGATCGCGGAAAAAATTACTGGACAGTCTCTTTCTGAGGGAGTAGATCGTGAGATTTTTCAGCCTCTCGATATGAAAAATACTTCTTTCCCGAAGAACGGATTCACAGCTTATGAACCCGGATACAAGCGAATCAAGAATCAACTTGTGCCGGCAAGTACCGATTTGGAATTCCAAACCATGGGCGGGACAGCTGGTGCAGTTTCCTGCGTTTCGGACATGACTCTATTTGCTTCAGGGTTATTGAGTAACAAGCTACTGGATACTAGTTCATTGTCTCGAATGTTCGAACCAATGACGCTGAATTCTGGGCGTTTGTCCGGTACGGCTTTTTGCTGGCAGATTGGCAAGGATTATGAATCAAAGGTTTTCCACAAAAATGGAAATATTGAAGGATTCAGTACTTGGTTCGCAATCGATCCGATCAATAAAGCATCGCTGGTTGTCTTGAGCAATCTTGGCGGACTCAGCTTTGAAGACATCAGCAGAGAAGCCTTTAACCTGACCTAATGAGCTACTGATGATGTTTTGATCTGATGATTAAAGGCAATGATCGAATCCTCGATTTTGGAATTATCACTGATATGGCTGTCCGAAAAAATCAGACAGTCCTTGAGCTGACAATTTGCGCCGATAGTGCTGTTATCACCAATAATAGTTCCATCACCAATTACGGTACTATTTCCGATGCTTATGTTTTTGCCGAGTAAAACGTGCTGTCCAATGCGCACGTTGCTAGCAATCTTCTGATCCATCGATGCTAACAAATCACTGCCAGACGCCTGTTGCGGTGACTCCATTGGGATCTTTTTGTAGAGTGCATCGATGTTAGTGCGAAACAAATCTTGTAGAGTTCCTATATCGGACCAGTGCCCGACCAGGGTCGCTCCCAGGACTTTAAGCTTCTTTTTGACAAGGTCGGGAAAAATTTGCCGGCCGAAACCTACCACTCCAGTTTCGGGTATGTGATCGAAGACCTCTGGTTCGAGGATATAGATTCCGGTCGATATTTCATTTGAAATTGCTTCGTGGGCTGCTGGCTTCTCCTGGAACGCTGTGATGAAGCCCTCAGGGTCGCGCTTCATTACGCCAAACCGAGTGACGTCCTTCATTTGCTTGACTGCGATAGTAGCTATTGCCTTCTTCTCTCTATGCTCTTTGAGCAATGCTGAGAGATCGGCGTTAGTGATCAAATCACCCATAATCACGATGAATGTGTCGTCGGCAAGGAAGTCTTTGGCCGCACGCACACCTCCCGCATCTCCTGTTAGCTCCTCTTCCTTGAAAAGCTGAAGGTTCAGCCCTTCAGGTGGATGGTCACGAAAATGTTGCTGAAGAATATCTGCCATGTGGTGTGTGTTGGAAATTACGTCTGTAATTCCATGCTTTTGCAAAAGCTTGAGGATGTGTTCCATCACCGGACGATTGAGGACTGGTACGAGGGGTTTAGGCAAGTAACTACTAATAGGTTCCAACCTTGATCCGACTCCAGCTGCCAAAACCATTGCTCTTACCATTTGCTCTTACCTTGTTAATTAGAGTTTTGATGTTCCAGATACAAAAGAGAATTCCGAGGGTTTCACATTTCAGGTCCGACTCATTTGGGGGCGATTTCCAAACTGCCGCCTACGTAGACAACTTTATTTCTTCCAGTTGTTTTCGCTTCGTACAAACGTTGGTCTGCGATTTGCAAAAGTTCGTGCGGAGTCTGTCCATCTTCCGGTGAAGCTGCCACGCCTGCGCTTAGTGCGGTTTGGAAGCTCTCGCCCGATTCGCCTATAAACACCATTTGCGTGAACTCGTCAAGAAAAGCCTTCATCAACATTGCCGACTGAGTTTTTTCTGAGCCCACCAGAGCCAGGATGAATTCATCTCCTCCCCAGCGTCCGCGCAAGTCCTCAACTCGAAAGCGCTTAGACAACAGGTGACCTAATCCAGCAAGGACTGCGTCACCTGCCAGGTGGCCGTGATTGTCATTGATGTCCTTGAACTTGTCCAGGTCGAACATCACCAGGCTGACTACCTGTCTTTGTCTACGCGAAGCAGATAGTTGGGCTGTGAAACGTTCCATGAAACTTCGTCTTACCAGCAAACCGGTAACTGCGTCGCGTTCACTTCTCTCCTTGAAGAGCCTCGAGCGTTCAACTCGGATGGAGACTCGGGTGACAAGTTCTTCATCAGAGAGGGGTTTTGCAAGGTAATCATCGCCTCCGCAAGTAAATGCGGCAATTCTGGTATCAAGTCCGGTTTGGGCGGTGACGAAGACGATGGGCAGTGCTTGCCAGCGAGGTATCGTTCTTAGCATTTTGCAGATATCGAAGCCGCTGATTCCCGGCATCAATAGATCTAACAAAAGAAGGTCAGGATTGACTTCATGCAGCTGTTCTAAAATTCTAGATGGTTCATGCAACGTGTGTACTTCCATTCCTTTGTCGAAAAGAATGTCTGCGGCGCGCTTGGTGAAAAACTTGTCGTCATCTACGATCAAGATACGTGGCTTTTCGCGTGATCCTAAAATCAGCAAGCGTTGAACGGCATCTTCCAGAGTGTCCGGATCAAGAGGCTTGTTGAGATAAAGTGAGGCTCCCAGTTGCGCTGCTTGAACACGATCATCGAGGCTGGCATCTGATGATACAAAAGCCAACGGAATATGCTCTACACCTGGTAGTTCGCGCAGGTCTTTCGCCAGTTCGAAACTCTTAACTCGGGCAAGATTTAGATCGAGGATAATGGCGTCGACGCTCTTTTGCTTCAAAAGCTGAAGTGCCTCTTCCGGCGTGCTTGCTCTTACTACCTCGATGAGACGTTGACTGACAATTTTTTCGACATAATCTAAGAAATGCGGATCGTCGTCAACAACCAGGATCCGGGCCAATGCGCGCTGCGATGCAGCGGCTTGCTGACTCACAACTCTAGTTGTGGCGGCCATTTTTTGCGGTGAGGCGCCTGCATTCTTTTCGATGATATTTCTGCAGGTCGCAATAATATCCGCCATTTCTGACCAGAAAGATTCATCCAGGTTCTCATAGACATCATTGAGCGAACGGATGCGATCCTCCATCTGTCCCATCAGATCACCAAGTGAAGTCAGACCGAAGGAACCGGCAGTGCCTCTCAACTTATGTGAACATAGACGAGTCACTTGCAGCTCTTGTGCGCGCTGGTTCGGATCCTGTGCTTTCTCAAGGGCTTCTTCGATCTTCCTTATTTCATCCGGCAAAGACTCAATGTATTCTCTGCTGAGTTCTTCAAGTTCAAGTGCGATCGGATCGTCTTTTTGTTCGTTGCTTGATGGGGTCCATTGTGATCTCATCAGTTCAGCTGCTACTTGCTCGGCGAAAACGCCGGGAATAACTGGTTTGTGCACAATTTGAGATACGCCAAGCTCACTGGTCAGAACCTGGTAGGCATCAATAGATTGCCAAAATGCAGAAATATAAATTACCGGTTTATTTGGCTCTGAGCTTCTGTATTTTCGTAGCCAGGTGATGCCATCGGTATCTGGAAGAACACCATCGATAACAAGCGCGTCAATTTTATTGCTCGCAGCCAGATCATCAGCTTGTTTTCCGCTTCCGGCTTCGAGCACGTTTATGTCTTTTGCTTTTAATCGGGGCACTACCAGCTTGCGAAAGCGCTCGTCATCATCCAGCAATAAAATGGTGTACGTCATTTGCTGTCACCTTCTGGTTTCGGTTGTTCGCTGTGGATGCGCCATCGTTGTTCTCCGCTTGTACGCATTCGATGTTCACCACTTGTTCTCGTTCTGAGTCTGCTGCCGTCTTTTATTCGTGGTTCTGCGTTATGTTGTTTTGCACTGCTATTAATCAGGTGGATAACCGAATCAATAAATTCTTCATGGCTCGTCCTCGACTTAACTAGGTGACGACTTTCGCCTAGCGTGAGACGCATTCTGTCACTTTCGTTGAGATCAAGGCTTGTATAAACCAACAACGGAATTACGGCGGATTTTTCTTGTCTCAAAATACTTACGAGCTCGAAACCGTCCGGTGCCGGTATTCCAACGTCAAGAATTATCAGGTCCGGCTGCTTTTCGCGAACAAGTACCAATGCCGTTTTGCCATCGACAGCTCCGAAACAATGAATCCCCAATGGTTCAAGTTGCCTGGAAAGCAAGTCTAAGGTTGACGGGTCGTCTTCAATTATTACTACTTGTACAGGACCGGTTTTTGGTGGAGGCAGATCCTGGTTCGCATTCGCCTCGGTGTATAAAGTATTAGCTTGTGTGTTCGGTCCCGACTGAGTTGAATAAGTCGCGTCCGACTCCTGCCCTGGCTGCTTTTGATCGTAAGCTGTCGAGTGTATCGGCTGGGTTGTCTGGGTGCTATGCGCGAACTGCGATGCTTGCCGATCTTCATTCAGGCGGTCACCACTACTTGGTGGTTCTGACAAGTCTTCAACGTTAGGCAATTCAAACCAGAACGTTGAGCCTTTTCCAGGCTCGCTCTCTACACCAATGCTGCCTCCGTGCTGCTCCAGGATTGCTTTGCATATAGCAAGTCCCAACCCGGTGCCACCTTTAGCTCTTGTATCCGAAGAGTCTAATTGCTGGAATTTGCCGAATAGACGATGCATTTGATCCGGCCTTATGCCTGCACCTTTGTCAGTGATTGAAAAACGCATTGCGCTCTTATCGTCGCTTGGCGCGACTGTTACGGTAACGGTTTCGCCGCGGGGTGAAAATTTGATTGCATTGGAAATCAAATTTGCCAGAACTTGAATAATCCGGTCGCGATCAAGATTAATGTATCTTTCCGCATCGCAATCTGTTGTGATTTTTACTTTGTGTTCGTCCGCCATCGGCTTGATGCTTTCCAGCACCGATGCAATCATATCAGCTAGGTGGATGTTTCTCAGTTTAAGTTCGAGCTTTCCTGATTCGATTTTCCTGAGATCAAGAATGTCATTGATCAAACGAATCAAGCGATCTGACTCGCTTCTGGCAATTTCAACCAATTGCAGAGCTTCCTCATCGATTTCGCCAGCAACACCACCTTCAAGTAAGCCGAGCGAAGCACGGATGGAAGTTAGTGGTGTCCTCAATTCATGCGATACGGTGGAATAGAACTCGCCGATACGTCGGTCTGCCTCTTTTCGTAGTGAGATGTCTCGAGCAATGGTTGAAATCCCTACCACCTGACCTTGGGAATTTCTGATTGGAGACATTGTCAGATCTACTTCTAGTAATTTTCCGAATTTTGATTGCAGAACAGTTTCGAAATGTCCGACTGGTTCGCCATTTAAGAGGCGTGCAAACATTTCATCCATTTCAGAACGCATTTCTCTAGGCACGACAATGCGTACAGGTCGTCCTATCGCTTCGTTGACTGTGTAGCCATAGAGTAATTCGGCAGCAGGGTTCCAGGAAGCGATAATGCCGTCGACGTCAATTCCAACTATGGCATCGCCGCTGCCTTCCACGATTGCGGCAAGTTGCGCTTGAAGTTGTTGTGACTTCTTTCGCTCTGTAATATCGCGTATTACCGATACGAATATGCGATTGTGCCCGAGGTTGAGCAGGCTAAGTGCAACTTCGACTGGGAATTTCCTGCCATCGCGCTTGATACCAATCGTTTCGCGACCGACACCGAATAATTTCCGCTCGCCCGTTTTTAGTGAGTCCTGAACATAGGTGTCTTCCCCAAAGAAGAACTCGAGTATTTCGGAAACAGGTTTGCCAATTAACTCTCCATTGGCATACTTGAATAACTTATGCATTGGTGCATTTGCGGATTCTATGATACCGCCCATAGTGATAGTAGCAATTCCATCGGGAGCTGTATCGACGATTGCACGAGTCCGCGCCTCACGTTCTGCCAAGTTTCTTACAGCGTGCACGCGATCTGTGATGTCTCTTCCCTCCGGAATCAAAAATTTGACCCTTCCATTGTCATCAAGAACGGGGGTGAGGGAAAAATCAACAACGATGACATTGCCGTGCGGGTCAGTATGTTCTACATCGAAACGGACTACGGAGCCACCAGTTGCTTCAGCGATAGCCTCTCTTACTCGAATTTGTGATTTAGGGTTGCGAGTCCACCATGGTGTTTCCCAGAAAAGCTGCCCCACAACATCGCTGAGTTGCAATCCAACGAAGTTGAGTGCAGTGCGATTGGCGTCTATAAGCACACCGTCTGGCGAAAGTATGCCCATGAAATGGAATGTGTGCTCGAACACGGCTCGAAACAGTCGCTGTGCTTCTGTTTCGATGCTGCCAGTATGATCTGTATTGCTCTCTTCGCCCATCCAGCGATAGATCCGGCGCCTTTCCCCTACTAGTTTCGAGTTGCTTTACTACCGCCGATTCGACGTAGCGCTTGACAGCTCTCCTTCCCTATAGTGATTTTAGTGCAATTGGCTCTTTTACCGGGCGGGATCTAGAAAAAATTCGCGGATCTAAGGTCTGATTTCACGCAATCGTTTTACCTGTTGCCGTTAAGAGGGTTTTCGTGCTGTATAAACAGTGCAGATGTATTTCATGACGACCTGGTCGTCGTCGGCAGCAAAACTGTCAAACACGCCTCGGAGTTTTTCTTCAAAAACCAGGGCGTCTGGACTGTCGGGATCCGGGGCATATGAGGCAGAAAAGGCTCTGCCTAGAAAGAGGTCGAGATCCAGTTCTTGGAAGTTTTTGAACTCACTCTTGCCTTTTTCTTCGAAACTGTCGCTGTTAAGAAGCGCTTGTCCTGCGGTTCCCCGCGGAACTTCCACAAATGAGGTGTCTGGCAGAGTGCGCAATAGATCGCCGTATTCGCCGGTGAAGGCGTCTGACTCGTCACGCTCGTTCCATATTAATACGACCCAGCCGCCAGGTTTGAGGATGCGATCAAACTCTTTCAAGGCCTGCTCTGGGTGGAACCAATGAAAGGCTTGTGCGCAAACAACTGCGTCATATGTTTTATCAGGCAGGGTCGAATTCTCGGCAGTTGCTTTTACGTAAGTGATTTGCTTCTTGTATTGGTCATGAGCGACTGCTTCATTCAGCATGGCGTCATTGGGCTCAACTGCAGTAACCTGGCATCCTTGCTCGGCAAAGGCGCGAGCGCTAATGCCTGTTCCGGCGCCCAGGTCAGCAACCTTTGAACCTTTGTCAAGATGGCAATGCACCATGATGTAGTCGAGTGCTGCTTGAGGATAGCCAGGACGGGCCTTGGAGTATAGCTTTGCCCTGGCTGAAAATCGTTGAGTCGGATTGTATTTTTCTGGATGGTGCACGGAAATTGTTTCCTTTTCTGAGACACCAATTATCCCACCAATGGCATCCGCCAACTCGATGGATGCTGACATTGAGCAATGGGATTTGAGAATTCCCGCTTTCAACTGCTGCGGCACTTATTATTGCAAGCTCTGTGCCAGGGCCTTTGCAAGTCCGATTTGGCGAAGTTCATCAAATCTGATCCCTTTCACAATCGGAAAAGCCGCTCCTTGTCTTGTTAAGTTAGATTCCAGACCGCCAACGAATCTTTCACCTTGATAATCCATTCCGCCAATCAAGAAAAAGACGATCGTGATTTCTTGAGGATTTCGCATCATATGTGTTGCCTCAATAATTGCTTGCTTGACTGACTGCCTATTGTTTGGGCAGCCGTCAGTGACGATGCCGATAACAATCGGTTTGACGTTGCCTCGTCGTTCCGCCCGTCGCTTAAAATAAGCTCCGATCTGCGAGCCTAAAGCCGGCGCCAGGTTGGTTCCACCCATTGGTCTGTTTCTGGCGAAAAGCTCGGGTACCTGTTTGAGAGTCACTTGCGGAAATACTTCAAAGCCGCTGGAAAACATCACAACTGTTATTCCTTGATCAAATATTTGGGCTGTTTGCCTGCTAAGCTCTGCTGTCTGCGCAGTGCACCATTTCCAGCGGCTTACGGCTCCACCTAGCGGAATGCCCATAACTCCACTCAGGAGAGATTTGCCGCCGCCCATAGATCCGCCGAAACCGGGACCGGGGCAATCGTGCGTGAGCATTGATGAAGACTGGTCAATGATAAGGACCACGTCTCTTTGAGACAACCTGTTCAATTCAACTTGTGTGAGACTTCTTCCGTCTTGCCGATCGATTTGCGCGGAGCCGGTCAGATTCGTGCGATCCTCCCTTCCCGATTGTGGAGGGAAGGAATTGTCGAAGCGTCCGGTCTGAGGAGCCATGGCTCTTTCCGGGGTTCGAATCCGTATACGGGTTGAACTCATCTCCGAAAAGCCTGGAGCCTCCGGCGGCATGCTTGCTTGTTGCCGATTTATCGGAGGAGCAACCGGAGGCAGTTCATCTTCCGTTTGAGCCGCTGAGGGCGTATAGACAGCGGCAAAAAGATGGCACAGCAAAGCGATCCCCACCAAAAATGGACGATAGCCTGCCGTAAGAAAATGCCGCATATCTTTTCTAATTACAAAAGCCCTCGTCTACAGCGGAGGAGTTGAGAGGGGCGTTAGCCCTGCGAAACTCCGGAGCGTCTATGTCTAATGGGGCGTTAGCCCTGCCAAACTCCGGAGCGTCTTAGATAAATCAGACATCCCCATTATCAAGATGTTCCCAACTCCCAAGGATAGCAGGCGAATGCTTTCCGCGTTAAGCAGGCAAACACTGGGTATCTCTAATACGAATACCTCGAATTGCTTATGAAAATTCCAAAGTTAGGATTACCGGCAAAGCTTTACATACTCGTAGCGGTTCCTCTCATAGCCGAACTGCTCTTTGTGGGCATGCTTATGGGAGTTCTCAAAAATGCTGAGCATGAGATCTGGCGGCGCAGTCACTCGAACACGGTGTTGACTGAATCGAATTCTTTAATTAATGACTTTGTTAACTCGACGATGGCAATTTATATCTATGGTACAACTGGTGCCGATAGTGCGCTTGAACGCTACAAAGATCTCAGCCAACAGATCCCTGAGACGATTCGACAACTAAAAATAGATCTTCGCGACAGCCCCAATGCAAAGGAAGCCGCAGAGCGAATCACGTCGATCGGCAATCACGCCTCTGAGCTGCTATCTCGGGGAAGCGAAGTGATCTCTGATTCCCATGCGATCAAAAGAATTGCAGAACATCGCGATGAAATGGAAAAGCTTATGGCGACGCTCACTAGTGAGCTGAAGGCTTTTATCAAAGAACAAGCAAAGGCAGAGCAAATCAATCCTAATGCTGAAATACAATCTCGCCAGATGGTCAAATCTTGCGTTGTTTTTGGCATTCTTCTAAATACTTTCATTGCCATCTCACTGACACTTTATTTGCATCGGGACATTTTGTCTCGCATATATGTGTTGATGTCGAACACGGTTAAATTGACAAACAACGAGCCGCTACAAGAGCGCCTCGCTGGAGGAGATGAGATAAGTACCCTTGATCATGTATTTCATAACATGGCTGAAGCACTTGCAGAGGCAGCAAGGCGGAAACAAGAGATTGTCTCTATGGTCAGTCACGACTTGCGGACTCCGCTAACGTCGGTGCAAGCCTCCTTGACCTTGCTATCTGAGGGTGTGTTGGGACCACTGCCTGCTCGCGCCGGCAAGGAAGTTACTAATGCCGAAAATAACACTGCTCGTTTGATCAACCTGATTAATGATCTTCTTGATTTTGAGAAGTTGGAGGCCGGTCAATTGGCCATTGAGCGTAAGATAACTGCAGTAACTCCATTGCTGGAACGCTCATATGAAGCAGTGAAGGCATTTGCTGATAAACAAAAGGTTGAAATCAAAGTCGTTCCAAATGAACATCGTATTTATGCAGATGGTGATCGCATTATTCAGGTGTTGATCAATCTGCTCTCGAACGCAATAAAGTTTTCGCCAGCTGAAAGTGTTGTGATACTGGATGCAGTGCCGAAAGAGGAGTATGTTGAGCTGCGCGTGACGGATCAAGGGCGTGGCATTCCTGAGAGCTTCCGAAAGAATATGTTTCAGCGCTTTCAACAAGTGGATCAAATTGGTGATGCAAAGACTAAAAAAGGAACCGGACTAGGGCTTGCAATTTGCAAGTCATTGGTTGAGCTACACAACGGCATTATTGGCGTTGATAGCGTCGAAGGTCAGGGATCGACTTTCTGGATTCGAATTCCAAAAGAACAGCCGACCGAGCTGCTGCCTGCCTCTAGTTCGACCTCAAATTCCTGATCCTCCGCATCGAGAATCAGTCAATTATTGTTGGTCTGGATTGATCTGACGAAGAAGCTGTCAGAAGATCCAAAAACAAAACATCGACAAGGCGTCCTTTCTGGAAAATCAAGCTAATGCCGTCTGGACCGGCAAGTATGGAATCTGGTCCCTTCAGAAAGTTCGCCTTCAGATCCAGACGCATATCGATATCTTTGTAGAATGAACTCCACTTTCCTTCAAATGGCTGGAATGAGTAACTTGCTTTTGGGGTTTCGATCATAATTAGGCGCTCAGTTGCCCGCGCTTCGCATTCGCCATAAGTAATTCGAGTTGTAGATGATTTGCCAGACCCCTTAATTAGGATCTTCGTAGTTAAACCATTGCTCTCATATCTTTCTGTATCGGAGACGATCAAATTGCTGTCAGAATCGAATTTCTCGCGAGTCGTCTGGCGTGTCGGTGCATAAAGCTCGATATGCCGCTCAATGAGTTTTTCTCTATCGTATTCCTCGATTACGATGCTGATCACTTGCGTCCCGTCAGCTGATTTTGTAGTAGTGGCAACGCGCTTGTGCCGTGGCTTGCCTACCACCGGAGTTTCGATGCATGAGACATTGTTTGAGGCTTGCAAATGGACTGCCAATCCATTTGTGGGCCCACCAGTTAAACTTTCCATTTATGTGTCACCCGAAGTACCATGTGATAGTACTTTAATGGTCCCATCTGAAAAGTTTCTGAGTTGACCTTGGCAAAGTGACGGACGCATTGCATGCGCTCTTTGCCCTTTTCCTATTTTGATTCTAGTTTGTAACCGACACCGTGCACGGTTTTGATTATCGACGACGGTGCCTCTGGTGAAAGTTTCTTTCTGAGCGTCTTGATATAGGTGTATACGGTGTCCGTGGACGCTTCGCTTTCAGAATTCCAAACTCGGTTAAGTAAGGCATCAGGGCTAAACACTTCGTTGGGATGGCGCATCAAGAATTCTAAGATTGCATATTCCTTGGGCAACAGGTTAACTTCTTTGCCGTCCACAGTTAACTGGTGCGTGGACGGATCAAGCTCAAGACTTCCAATTTTTAGGGTTGTGCCTGTGAAACTGACTGGTCTTCGCAGGAGTGCCCTTATCCGTGCGGAGAGTTCCTTTAAGTGAAACGGCTTTGTTAGATAATCATCAGCGCCGGCATCAAGTCCGATTTCTTTGTCGTTGATCGAACCTTTGCCTGTTAACATCAAAATAGGAGTGACCCCACCTCGCCCGCGATACTCCTTGCACACTTCGATACCAGGTTTCTTTGGCAAATCCCAATCTAAGATCACTATCTCATACTGATAAAATTTCAATCGCTCCGTTGCTTCGACGCCATCGAAAACGCATTCAACTGAATGTTGTTCAAATGACAGCCACTCATTAACGCGTCCTGAAAGGTCAACGTCGTCTTCTACGAAGAGAATTTTGGCCATGAAAACTCCGAGCAATTGCAGCCTTATTAATATTGCCACGAAATGCCCATTAATCAAACCCCTTCCGCTTCAGGGAATGATAGTTATAATGCCGTCCAACAGAAAACGCTCTTGACGATCCCACCTAGATTAGCCAGAACATTTGCCCAAGCCGTTGGCGGCTCTGCCCTGCTGTTGTCATTGACTGCTTGTGGAAGTCTGGATAGGGATAACAATCTTCGCGTTTGGGAGAATTCGCGAGTCGAAACGGTGCACAAATTAGCCAAGCATCACTATCGATCTGCTCGGAGCAGCGCACTTGATGCTGTTGACACCGCTCAGACCTTTGGAAGAAACGACTTCCGCTTAGGCGTTAGCCTGTCCGATCTGGCAGATGTTTATAAGGCGCAAGAAGAATACAAGAAAGCAGAGGAGAACTATGAAAAGGCCATCAAGGTTCTTGATGAAGCCAGCAAGCAAGGTCAATCCATCGACAAGAGGCTCGCTTTGGAAGACAAAGCAACTGCAATGGCTCATCTTGCCGATATGTATGCTATTCAGGATAAGTATGAATTGGCAGCCAAAAAATTCAGACAAGCTGCGATATTGTTTGAGACCATTCTTGGGCAAGGCATTCACGGTGAAATAAGCGATTGCTTTGTGGGACAGCAACTTGTCCAGTGTTTGTGCGGGTTGGCGCAAGTATCTACTCGACAAAATGACAGCGAGAGTGCAGCTAAAGCATACGATCAAGCCTTGCAATACGCGACGGTGAGTAACTGTCCCGAGTTTGTCTTGGGGGAAATTAGAGACTCGTACATCAAGGTGCTGACAAAGCTTGGAAGAAAAGAGCAAACAAGGAGTTTGCTGGCGGACACAGTTTGGTCAGCATATACGAACAAAGGCTTGAAGGCCTACTATGGTAATGATTACCATGCTGCGGAGATCTTTCTGACAAAGGCGCTGGAGGAGGCGAAAATATCGCAGTTTGGTGACCGTCGAGTCATACGCAGTGCTGCAAATCTTGCTGCTTGTTACACGAAACTCAATCGTCCTGATGATACCCTTCGTGTTTGCGAAGAGGCTACCAGGAATCGGAACTTGCAGCGTTATGATCGGGATTTTGATAATCTTTTGGCTTCTTTAGCTAATACCTATCAGATTAAAGGAACGCCTCAATTAGCACTGCCAGTTCTCAGGCGCCAATACAAATACCGTGTTAAAGAACACGGAAGGAACAGTATCGGCGCGGCCGAGACTCTGGCTGCAATGGCAAAAACGTATGTGCTAGTTGGAGACTTGCGAAATGCAAGCAGAACCGCCCATAGTGCACTTGCAGTTCTTGATCCTGAGCACATTCACGATAAACGCGCGGCGTTGGCCCTCTCGGATTCTGCGGTTTCGTTAGATAGAGCAGGAGAATTCGCACCTGCTGAAAAAGCATACAAGCAACTGCTTGAGCTCCAATGCGCTCGCCTTAGCGCCGGCGATGTTCGTTTAACAGGGCACGCCGTTCAGGTGATCAACTTTTACCAGAAATATCAGCAACGCGAAGGTGCTAACAAAGTTTGCAAGCAAATGTTGGAGCGTCTTGAGCATTCGACGGAGGAACAAAGAGCTTCGGCATTTCCATACATAGAACTTGCTACTTCAATAATGATGGCAGACAAAAATGATTGGTTCAACGAAGCGTTGCCTCTGGCTAAGTTTGGTCAATCCCTCCTTAG
This sequence comes from Candidatus Obscuribacterales bacterium, assembly GCA_019747875.1. Classification (GTDB taxonomy): domain Bacteria; phylum Cyanobacteriota; class Vampirovibrionia; order Obscuribacterales; family Obscuribacteraceae; genus JAIEPM01. The sequence continues at coordinate 16,031 of JAIEQI010000180.1, read as the reverse complement.
AAAAGAACTGGCTGGCGCTCAAATAGAGAGCGGTTCCCTGCAGAGGTGGAAGGAGGATATCGCGAAGTTAGAAAAGCATTTTGGATATAAGATCTAGAAGCTGGGCGCTTACAAGCTTGCTACCGATTGAACCACGAATTAGTAAACAAACGAACCGATGGGAGTTGGAGTTGAGTTGGCAGGGTTGTAGCGTTACCGCCGGCTCGTTTGTGATTGAATAATATCGGCGGATTCTGAAAATGATTTGAAACGACAAAAGATTCTCGGAGAGTTTTTTATCTAGGCAGTTCTAGAACAAATTGACTTCCACGTTCGCTAGAAAGTTGATAAGCCAGAGTGCCACCATGATCCTCTGCAATTCTTTTGCATAAATATAGACCCAAACCAGTGCCGCTTCCCTTCCGCCGTTTTTTCGTATTTGAAAAACGCTGGAAAAGTTCATGTTGATCTTCCTGTGCAATGCCCGTTCCCGAATCTGTTATATAGGCCGTTGTTTTGGCGCTAGTCAGCTCAAAGCTAAGCGAAACTGTGCTGTTTTCCGGGCTGAACTTTATTGCATTGTCCAGTAAATTCATGAATAAGCGCCGCATCGACTGCGCGTCTCCAGTGATGACTGCTCTTTCGACCGGTGCTTCGATCACTACTTCGATCTGCTTACTTGTGGAAATAGGTTCCAGGTCTTCCGCACATGCTCGTGCTGTTTGGTAGAGGTCGACCGACGTGTTCTCCAGCGTCTTTTCATTGTGCTCGTATCTGGCCACCATCAATAATGTGTCAGCCATATTCATCAATTCTTGAATTGATCGTTTGGACTTGCGCAAGATGTTTAGATATTCAGCTGACAAGTCGCCAAAGATTCCTTCGATCGCTTGTGACATTGTCATATTGATCGCAATTAACGGTGTGCGCATATCGTGCGAGAATGAATAGACGAAATCTTGCACGGTTTGTGTTCTTTCCAATAACTGTTTGTGCAAATCGAGTATTCGTTTGCCTGCGCGCAGACGTACTTTCAATTCTGATTCGTGAAATGGCTTGATGATGTAATCGTCGGCACCGGCATCCATCCCCGCAACCAAATCTTCGGTCTCACCTCTTGCTGTGAGCAGAACAATGTACCTGTAGTCTTCCTCACTTTCGGCCGCGCGGATACGTTTGCATATGGTCAACCCATCGATGTCAGGCATCATCCAATCAAGAACTATTAGCCTTGGTGAATTCTCGCCATTCAGTATTTCCAAAGCTTCCTGCCCATTGTTTGCGCAAACTACCTCGTACCCTTCCTTCAAAAGCAGGAGGCGCAACAATCGGAGTGAATGTGGATCATCATCTGCAATCAGAACTCTCATTTGTAATCTCGCTGAGTTTTCAAACGGGAACGCACCGGAAGTATTTCATTTCATTCAAGCGTGTTGGCAATATAATAACGAAAGACCGAATTACTTGTTAGTGTTTGATTACCAATGCGTTTTGCACGCGTTTAGCATGAAAGGATATGCTCGATGAGCGGTACTGCTACTGTCAAAGTCTTTTTGGTAGAGGACCACGAGCTGTTGCGCGATGGCTTGAGAGCGGCGTTGCACAAAGACGGGCAATTCGATGTCGTCGGTGAGGCTGCCGACGGGCTGACAGCCATTCACAAGATTATTCAAACGGATCCCGACGTAGTCGTGATGGATATTGGACTTCCAGGAGTTGATGGCATAGAAGTGACTCGTCAAGTTCGGGAGAAACGTCCTGGTACGAAAATAATCATGCTTACATCCCACGATAGCGATCAGGAAATCTTTGCATCGCTTGCTGCTGGAGCAAATGGCTATTGCCTCAAGGATTTAGGGGCGGATCGCTTGAAGCGCGCGATCCTAAGTGTTTCAGAAGGAGCCGCTTGGCTTGACCCACGAATCGCAAGCAAAGTTCTAACCGTGTTTGCGAAGGAATCCACGCAAACTGCCAAGCCGGCAGCCGAACAGAAGGCAGATTTGGTTTCTCCGCTCTCTCAAAGAGAGACCGAGGTTCTGAAATTGATGGTGGATGGACTCAGTAATAAAGAGATTGCTGACAGGCTAGTGATCGGCGTATCCACCGTTCGGACTCACGTTGAGCACATATTGGAGAAACTCGCCGTTTCCGGCAGAACAGAAGCCGCTGTCAAAGCGATGCGTCGTGGCTTGATATAAGAAGTTATCGTCCCAGCAAGGAATTCAATCCGGTCATCACCGATGTTCCCATCGGGTTGATGCCGCCCATTGGCATGCCATATCCGCCGTAGCCGCCATAAGGTGCGCCATAACCGTATCCACCGCCATAGGGCATTCCGTAGCCGTATCCATTGGGCATAATTGGAACGCCGCCATTTTGAGCTTGCTTTTGAGCGGCTTTGGATAAGAAATAGCCAGTGGCTACAGTTCCACCAACTCCTAAAAGAGCTTTTCCTGCAGACAATAAAGCAGCTCCTTTTCCGCCACCTTCGGATCTCTGTGCGTGCTCGGATGGATTCTGCTGCCCCTGCTGGTCTGATTGGTTTAGATATTCGTTGAGGTTGCTTGCTTGCGCCGCCGCAGGGTTGGAGGCATAGCCACCATATTGTCCTTGTTGTCCCTGGGGATTACCTTGACCGTCAGTTGCATAGCCGTAGAAGGTCGGCTCTGAGCCCTGGGGCTGTTGCATTTGTCCTTGCTGATATTGTTGCTGAGGGTATTGAGACTGAGAGGGATAGCCCTGCTGGCTCCCATATTGTTGGTTTGGATACTGTTGTTGCGACGAAGCGTATTGCTGTTGCTGTGAATATTGTTGTTGAGGATATTGCTGTTGCGCAGGAGGATATTGTTGCTGCTGAGCGTTGTAAGGCTGCTGAGAGTAACCTTGCTGCGCATAGCCACCCTGAGGAGCTGCTTGTTGTTGGTATGGCTGTTGGGAGAAGGCAGCAGCCGCATTAGGGTCACTGTACGGTTGCCCCTGTGAATACTGCTGTTGCGGGTAATTCTGCGCATTCGCTGCCATGCAAAATTGGGAAACTCCCAGAATGACTGCTAAGAGCAGAGAGCCAAACGATTGAGTGCGCATTAGTAAAAGCTCGTGGGCCGGCTGACAGAGAGAGCATAGATAGTATACAAGGAGTTGTCAAGTCGAGGAGCCCTCATTCTCTTTATTCTCTTGTGAATTATTCACTTTGTATTCACACACGATCGGTAGACTTCAAGTTATTGTTTATATGGGAGGGCGTTAAGAATCGTTCTCATCCAGTCAACCCGTGTGGGCGTAAAACGGTATCAACGCGGCTTGACTCATTAGTCACCATCATCCACCACCATCTTAAAAGGAGGACGACAATATGGCACGAGCTCAGGATGCCTCCTCTTCAATTGGAATAGCCATATCACGCGCTATTAGAGAAAGACGAGTTAATTTGGGCGTTTCTCAAGAGGAACTAGGTAATAGAGCGGACCTGCACAGGACATACATAAGCGACATTGAAGCGGGACGCCGCAATTTGTCACTGCGAAGCCTGTTTAGAATCGCATCGGGATTAGGATTATCGGTATCGGACTTGCTCAAAATCGCTGAATCAAAAACAGAGATTTTGCAAGATTCCTTAATTAGCCCAGTCGTAGCTGGTCACTAAACCGAAATTCAGCGACCAAGACATTGGCGCCAAAAGTTGAGGGGCGATAGCCCAGCGACAGGGTCGTCTAAAACAGCGGAGGAGTTGAGAGGGGCGCCAGCCCAGCGACAAGGTCCTCTAAAACAGCGGAGGAGTTGAGAGGGGCGCCAGCCCAGCGACAAGGTCCCCTAAACAGCGGAGGAGTTGAGAGGGGCGATAGCCCAGCGAAACTCCGGAGCGAATTTAAAAAGTAGCGTTCGACTGATCGTATGGTCTGATTGAGAAGCTTCCTCTGCCGGCAACTTGGTTGGAGGAGGCTTCTAACTCTTTGTCCACTTTTTGGCTTATAGTGCCAAGAGATTGCATTATCTCTTTGCTTTGAGCCTCTGTCAGTTGCTCCTCAGTATCATCAGGTACTCCGGACAAAGCGCCCCTCACTTCGGCTCTTAAGGCGGATGCCTTCTTTGGAGCGATTTTTCCAAGAGCAAGAGCCTTATTAATGCGTTGGATCATCATGGCTTGACGCGCTTTCAAACCCTCTAACCCGGGCATGGATTGTTCGCGGATAAGAACTTGTTCTTCGAATTTCTCATTCAAATCGCAGATTTGCTTGCTCAGTTCTTGCCTTGCTTCAAAAGCAAGTTTGCCAGATGAATCTCGCATTGCCGCTTCTTTGTCGACTAATGCCTTGAGGTCCTTTCTCAGCTGTATAAGCTGGTCTTCTGAAAGCCACTTATTTTCTTGTGCACAATCAAAACGTTTTGCGATTTGTGCTTTGCTTGAGCCTAATCCCAGTCCCGACATTGCCAATTCAGGACTAGCCAATTTGACCTCTATTGGGGTACGAGCCTGGTCTACGTATTGCACAGCGACGTACTGTTGAGCGTTTACTGGCAAGCAGGTGACCACAATTCCGGATATCAGAGAAATCCAGCCAATCTTAGTGCTCATAATTCCATTCCTATAAATCGAAATCACCAGTATTGTCTCATGACAACCGTGAGGTTCAAAAGTTATTTGTTTTCAATTAAAGTCGTATAGCCTAAAGGCTGAAAGGGTTTATCAGGCGAAAAAAGGCAGCCACATGATGCGCAACACTAATACCCGCCTGCTTGCGTTGGCCCCCTCGGAGCAGGTACGCTGGTATAGACTAGTTATAGTTAATCTTTGCTGGGGGAATTTCTATGTGGCTGCGCCCATCTTGCTCATTTATCGCTTTAGCCATTTCTGTGGCTTTGGGGAATGCTGCCTACTCTCAAGACGGGCCGGTTTCTATGCCAACCGGAGAGCCAAAAAAAGATATCAACGACACGCCGCCGGTAAACCCGCTGCAGGGGCTCTTTCAAATGCAGCCTCAATATCCAACTCCCGGCACCACCCAAATGTTTCCAGAGGCCGTTCCGGCACATATGGGCAGTGATGGAAACGTGCAGGGACGCAATCCGGGAACGCCTTCAACAGTTTTCCAGCAACAATTCAAAGACACCGATGCCAAACCGGCCGAGAAGATTGAACGAACGGACAATGGACTGAAGGGACTGTTTCAAATGCAGCCTCAGTATCCAACTCCCGGAACAACGCAAATGTTTCCTGAGGCCGTACCGAAGTTTCTAGGAGATGATTCTGGAGTTCAGGGCCGCAATCCTGGAACCCCCTCCAGTACATACTCGGTCCCTTGGAAGGATCCCTATGCGACACCTGCGCCCAAGTCTGAAGACAAGACTGACTATCTAAAAGATCTATTTCAAATGCAGCCGCAGTACCCTACTGCCGGTACAACTACGATGTTTCCGACTGCCACCTCTCCGCAATTCGGACCTGATGGCAGTAAACCAGCCCAACAGCCCGGCACTCCAGGTACATTGTATGTACGACCTGATGCACCGATAAATGCGGACGTAACTCCGGTCATGCCGGGCGTCCTGCCTGGTAATCAGGGCGGTGAAGCACCTAAGGAAGCTCCAAAAGAAGCAGGTGAAGCCGGCAAATCCGAAGGCGACAAGAAGGAAGGCGCAGAGTCCGGCGACAAAAAAGAAGGCGAAGGCGATAAAAAAGACGGCGACAAGAAAGACGGCGAAGGCGATAAGAAGGACGGAGATAAGAAAGAAGGCGATAAGAAAGACGAAGGTCCTGAATCAAAAGACGCAGATAAGAAAGACGCAAAAGAAGGGGATAAAAAGGACGCTAAGTCTACCGATAAGAAGGACGGAGACAAAAAGGACGGAGATAAGAAAGACGCCAAAGACGCAAAAGATGGCGACAAAAAGACCGATGACAAAAAAGACGGAGAAAAGAAGGAAGAGGTGAAATACCTTCCCTACAATCCGATCAGAGAATCGATCAATCTCCTCAACACTAATCGCCTGGCAGAGAGTCTGGACCTGTTAACTCGGGAGATCAAGAAGAGTCCAAAAAATGCGCAAGCCTATTATGTTAGAGCTCTGGTGCAAGTTAAGATGCGTCAATATGATAAGGCTGCCGCGGATTACAATGAGGTTCTGAAATTGACTCCGACTGGTGAACTTGCAACCAGGGCGAAGATGGGACTCACCAAGATTCGTTTTTGATAAAGTACATAATGGGGCGCACCACATGCGGTGCCAAGACTGCAAGATCACAGCATTTGCTCTTGTAGCTGTTTCCATTTGGTCGTCCTAAATTCTTGAATCGACACGTTGAATTTTACATGCGCAATTCCGCGCTGAACGGTGCACAAATATGCAGGCCATTTTTTACTTGACAAGGCTTGGGTAAACAGATAATCTCGATTTACTTATTTCTCTTGGCTAGCCATTGCTTTGGCCCGCTTTTACTAATTGAACAACTGACTGGGTTTGGGTTTGCGTTATTAACTTGGCGCAATTACTTATGCTTTTGGGGCATAGGTGGGAGGTATTTTATGTCCAATTATTCAGACCACCAATTTCGACAGTTGGGACATCACTCCTGTGATAAGGAATTACTTTGGGGTTATGCAACCGATGCAGAAACCTATCGACGTCAGAATCGGATGAAAGACAACGAAATGGTTTCCGACTGGCACTCCGGTGCGCGCAAACCTGATCAACCTTCCTCGCTTGATGTTCGAAAATCGTTCAGCAGAGGACGCAATGAAGATGATTCCGTAATTTCCAAAGTGCTGAGTCCCCTAGCGCGCTTGTTTGGACGCTAGACTTACTATTATTTGTTTCCGCTTTTCTCTACTTTTTCTTCTTGCTTTTCGAGTTTTGCTTCCTCGTGAAGAAGCTTCTTACGGGCTACTTCGATAGCTTTTGTTGTTGCAATAATCCCTCGGGCCTCATTGGTTAGATTGAATTGGTTGATGTCATCGGATGCAACCATCTTCTGTAGAATGCCAAGGTGTCCGCCAAGGTCACCAATGTTGCCTTTGAGATCTTCTAAAGGTTGTGCTGCTGTTGCTTTTTCATTCTCTGGCACGACCAGTGTGTTCAGGTCATCTTGCAAAATTGGGATCAATGATGCTAGCTGGTCTACATGTAATTTGACGTACTTAGGGCGTGGTGGCAAATACTGGGTGCCAAATCCTTCGGCGGTTGCAGGCATGATTGGGATAACGTCTTGTCCGATGATGTCAATCTCTCCCATCATTTCAACTGGCTGAGTACATTCGCCGATCAGGTCCATTGCTGCTCGATGGACACGCTTAACAGCTTCACCCATTCGTCTCAATTGCTGTTCTTCTGTTTTGAAGTTAGCCACAGTCGGTGCCACAGGCGCCTGTGCACTCGCTGACGTGCTAGCTTTATCGCTTGCAGGAGTGCTCGCGGCGGCAATCGGGTCAACTTTATTTGTCTTGTCCGGGTCAGCAAGTACGGGAGTTCCCAGCACTCCAGCTAATGCAACACATACAAGCGCCGATGAAACTCTTTCTGATTTAAGCATTGCTTACACCCTTAGTATCGTGTGAATCAAGAAATTATCGCATGTCTAGTTAGAACATGGGTAATTGTCGCTCATGATGGCAGTTTCTCGGAGATGGCATACGCGGCAATACCAAATGCCACGGCGACATTGAGAGATTCTTTGAAGCCCCTCATCGGGAGCTCAACAACAATATCACTTGCATTCAAGGACTCTGCGTAAATGCCTTTTACCTCGCTGCCAACAATAAGGCAGAGCGGTGCTTGCAAAAGGTTTGTGTTTAAGCATTCAGTAAGTGATTTGCTGTTTTCCACTTTTTCCAGAGCGACAATTTGGTAACCCATGTTTTTCAACGACGACAGGACATCGACCGAGTTCCCGGAGTAAGTCCAGTTGACGTGATCTTCAGCCCCCAGGCTCGTCTTGGCGATTTCTTTGCGCGGAGGATAGCCGCTTATTCCCACCAGGAAAAGATGGGAGAATCCAGCACCGTCAGCAGATCTGAACATCGAACCTACATTCCACAAACTGCGAATTTCCTCTAAGACTGCTACAAACTTTCCTGGATGCTTGCCGGATTCTAAAAATGATATGCTGTCTGTGCCCCGTTGTTTGTGTATTGCCGAGTGCTTATCAATTTCCAAATGTCGCGCAAGACTGCGTACTGAAAATTTCCGCCGGCACGTTGGACAATCCATTGATGTAAATTCTAGTTCCGCCGAAACTTCAAAAGATTGCAAGCAATCGGAGAACGGGCAACGAGTCCACATACGTTTCTAATCGGTGCCGAAAGATGGTGTTGCGCCGTGATACATGGGGCCGATGTCGAATGGAATTCGATTTGCGGATCGCACTCCATCGGACTCGACTGAAATTGGAATGTTCAGTTGTGATGGACCGTAAGGCCAGTTCGGAACAATAACGGTCAATGTAGTTTGTGACGAGGCACTGACAGTGGCCTGCACATCGCCGAAGAAAACCTTGTTTTGTCCTGCGGCCGAAAAGTTTCTACCGCTTATGTTGATGGTGCCTCCGGGCGGCGCCATCCAGCAGTCTGTTCCTAACAATTCAGGTACTGGTTTACTTCCAAGTGTGACAGCGATTTGGTTTGATTCAAGACCTGCGGCTCGGACCTGAACGTGATTGACACCGGGATCTAGATTGTTAGGTGTTTGAACGGTAATCGTATTGCCTGTGCTGGAAATTACTGTTCCGCTCTTGCCGTTGAATGTGACTTGTATTTGTGAGGCGTTCTTTGGGAAATTGCCGCCGAGGGTTATTTGCTGACCGGGCATTGTTTGAGTCGGATTAGCCCAGTTGATTTCGATAGGATAAGTACTCAACGTCCACCAGAGGGCAGCTCCGGGTACGCCGGCGGCTTCGATTTGTACCTGCAAGTCGTTGCCTTCAAGTAGTCCAGAAACGTCCTTCGTTCCGGAGTCTTTTCCTGCCAGGTCCTTTTCACTTGCGATAATTTGTCCATTGATCATAATTCTGAACCACTTGAATGATGGCAACTCGTGCGAGCCATTATTAATCGACATCATAAGTGGTACTGAGGAAAGATTAGCCGTCGTTGATAAGCGGTCCTCGAAGTTTTGAATTTGATAGTTTTTCGATAAATATTCGTGGGATTTGAAGATGACAAGCTGTGAGGCGGCGATCGCAGGCTGCAAAGCAAAAAGCAGATTGACCCCTAACAAAAAAGATAGAAGCGCAGCCCTGGCAGCTTTTGAGTACTTGTAATGTGCTATTTGTTTGGAATACATCTTTTTGATTGGATCGCTTCGGCAACAGATTATAATTCAATATTTGCGTAAGAATGCTGCTTGGGAGAGATAGCTGATGAATTCGACGACAGAACAAGAAGTTGGCAATAAGTTCGATCTCGAGGCAATTCAAAAATCGCTTTCCGACGAAAGTTTAGATGGTTGGTTGTTCTATTTTTTTCACGACAACGACGATTTAGCGCTGCGTATACTAAAGTTGTCCGGCGGACACTTCACGAGAAGATGGTTCTACTTCATTCCGGCAAAGGGAAGTCCGCGAAAGCTGGTTCATAGAATAGAAGAATCTGCGCTTGATTCATTGCCGGGCCAGAAAAATGTGTATCTGGGCTGGAAGCAGCTGGAAGAGCAACTGGAAGTCTTGATTTCAGGCAGCAAGCGCATAGCGATGCAGTATTCTCCGCGCAGCGCCGTTCCTTATGTTTCTCGCGTTGATGCCGGAACTCTTGATTTGATCCGAGGAATGGGCGCCGAAGTTGTATCGTCTGCAGATTTGGTTTCTCGCTTTGAAGCCGTCTGGACACCGGACCAGTTAGACACTCATATAAGAGCCTGCGAGAATTTGAAATCGATTGTTTTCGATTCATTTGCGTTGATCAAAAATGCCATAACTCAAAAACGCAGCATTAACGAGTACGAGGTTCAGCAATTTATCTGGCGGCGCTATGAAGAATTAGGAATGACCAGTAATTCTCCGTGCATAGTTGCGGTCAATGAACACAGCGGGATGCCGCATTATCAGCCCGACAAGGATAACTTTTCTGAGATCAAGATAGGCGATTTCGTGTTGATTGATCTCTGGGCAAAGTTCAAAGAGCCTTGGAATGCGTGTTACGCCGATATCACTTGGACTGGATTTGTCGGCGAGCAAGTTCCGGCAGAACACACTAAGATTTTCGACATTGTGGCGGCTGGGCGAGATGCGGCATTAGATCTTGTTCGCAAGCGAGTTGCAGAAAGGAAAACTCTTTTTGGTTGGGAAGTCGATGAAGCTGCCAGAAACACAATCAAGGATAAAGGCTATGGCGAGTATTTCATCCATCGCACAGGGCACAGCATCGGCCTTGAGGTGCATGCAAATGGTGCCAATATGGATAATCTTGAAACGAAAGAGGAGCGCAAAGTTCTTCCTAACACTTGCTTTTCTATCGAGCCTGGAGTCTATTTGAAAGAATTCGGCGTTCGCAGTGAGATTGATGTTTACGTTGGAGAAGGTGAAGTTGTTGTTGCTGCATCACCTATTCAAACCGAAATTATTCCAATACTAGCCTGAGTTGAAATCGTTCGATTATAGGACGTCCGCTGCGCAACAAACCATGTCAAGTTGCGTCAATCAATGCAGACCTTCCATTTCTTGACAGAGATGGTGGAGCCAATCATTCTGTTGGAAGTTTGATGATGGTGTGGATTCTGCGTTTTCTTTTGGCAAACCTTTATGCTTCGTCCTCTGCTTTCTTTGGCATCAAGTGCTGGAGTCTAGTTCAGCTTTGCTGGATTCTCTGCATCGCTTCTGCTTTAGGAAGCAGCTTGCCCTATGGTGAATTGAATAGTAAAAACATCGCTAGAAATGCATTAGCGGTGGCTGAAACCACTCAATCTACTGGGTACTGCTATGCTGCCGTAACAAAAGCTGTTCGACCATTAGGAGTTCAATTAAGTGGTGCGTCAGCATACATGGCCAGAGAACTTTTGCTGACTGATGATCGGTTTATTGCAATTGAAGCACTTGACCCATCGATGCTAAGGGTCGGCGATATCGTCGTTTATAACGCGACCAGTAGGCATCCGCACGGTCACATTGCTGTGTACGAGGGGTTTGGGACCGAGGCCAGCGATCATATTTCTGCTTTGACTAGATTCGCTGAATATGGCGGAGCTACTATTTTTAGGCTTAAAGATGAGCAGTTATTGGCCAATCAAGATGCAAGCGCGAATGAGGTAATACAGATCGCTCCGGATTTTCGCAGGCCATTGCAAAATAGTTCAGCATTGAATGAGCGAAAGTCCGTTGCCGCTTTCTCGCCGCAATCCCTTGCTCCGCCTCGGACGGCGGCGTCGGGCATTAAGGCGTTTCTTGGACGCGAAAAGATCAAGGTGCTCAAAAGCAAGCTAATAAGATTGATGATTCAGACGGTTAATCTGTAGCCACACGTTCCACAGAATTTTGCCTTTGCCACCATCAGTGAATTGCACTTCGGACATTGAATCTTACTGATCTCTTTGACGCCGGACGCAACAAGGTCAGGCAATTTCATACCAACCGACTTCTTGCTTGGTCTCAATGCTGCTACGGCTTTTGCGCTACCTGACAGCATTTGATAAATAGACTCCACCCAGATCATTTGGTTTAGGAGATTCGGCAGAGCATGCAATTTTGGATCCAGCGGAAGCAAGCCACAATGCATGCCGATCACTTGCCCGTCTTTGAAAATAGGACAGCCAGCGGCTCTGTACTGGTGGTTGATAGTATGGAGCAAATGCCAGGGATCATTAGGACGAATCAGACCCACCAGGTGCCCGTTTATTAATTGGGCGCGGCCGACTGTCGGATGAACAGTTAAACTGGCTACCTCATCCCATGGTGAAAGAAGCATATGCGGTGCAAGGTCCAGCGGCTGCATGGGGCTCAGCCCGTCCTCACCCATGAATGGGATTTCGACAATCTGTCTGCTTTTGTATAGTTCCTCCAAAGCCCGATAGATTGAGTAATCATCAAGGCCGACAAGCTCCCAAAGCTGATCGATCGACACCCCGCCATCCAAATAAGGCCACATTGCATCAGCGTCTGATTGAACTTCTGGATCCAACGCTTCGAGGTTAAGAATGTCTACCGCTCGAACATAGGTAGCTCCCTCCCCACCCAAATCGCGAAGTAAATTTGGAATCTCATCCATGCGCCGGTACGCTTCCAACAGCAAGCTGTCAGTGTTGCGCTCGATCATGGAATAGACGCTCCAGTCGGGCTTTGCCTGTGGCTGGAAATAGAATTGACCGGCGATATGTTGGCTGAACATCTGATATACAGCCGCTTCATTTAGTAGCGAAGCAAACTTGGCGAAGACGACGCGTCCATCTCGGCAAAACATTTTTGCAAGGGGACGATTTCTCTCGTCTGTTATCACCAGGCATCCATCTTTGCGAGCGTTTGTGATGGTCTGAACGACCAGCGCCAGACCGAGTTCGTCAACCGGACCGGCAAGTCCCTTCATTCGCGGTGGTGGATTGCCCGCAAGCTTTCTATTGAAGGTTGTTTTTGTGTCAGGATCCATGTCCGACAGACTGCGTTTCAATTGCAAGATCACGACATTATGATCTTGTAGTGACAAGGCAGGAACTGGTTCGAGCAAGGAGCGCTGAGCCAGTTCAAAAGCAACTTTCTGGTTGAAATGAGGGTGGAAGAAGGCATCGTCCACTTCCCAGTCTTGATTAGTAGCCGGAAAATGTACTTTTAAAGCCTGAAAGAAATCTGCGTACAGCACAACATGGTGCGCTGTGGTGGCAACTTTGTTATCTCCGACAAGCCACACGGTTCCAAAGGGAACTTCTCTTTGCATGCAGCGATCGATTAGAAGTCCAGTTGATCTGGCAAATTTCGCAATATCGGACTGATTTTGCGGCATTTGCTTCCTTTCTCAGCAATCCACCCTATGATAATACCCCGCAAAACAACAGAGAGAAACGTTTTGGGAATAAATGCTCTTTTCTTTTTCTCTTTTCGATCTTGTCAACCGTGAGAAAGTCCGAAAACTACTTGCGTGTTGCTCTTTTCGTCATTTCATCAGCTTGATCGATTTTTCCCTGGGCTCTGTAGACCCAGGCCAGTTTAGAGCAAGTTTCGTGAGTGAGCGGATTATCTGGTCCGTCAACCTTCTCTCGGATTTTAAGTGACCAATAATAATAATGTTCTGCCTCGGCGTAATTAGAACGAGTGTCGTAAAGATTTGCCAGATTCTCAAGACTCTGAGCAACCTCAGCATTTTCATATCCGAGCGACTGATGTCTTAACTCCAGTGCTTTCAGGTAAAGTCTTTCAGCTTGAACGAATTTCTCCTGTGTATAGAGAATATCTGCCTGCAAAGTGATTATGCTGGTTACTTCAGGATCATGTGCACCGCTGAGCTTCTCGCATAAAGCAACCGCGGCTTCTAAAATAAGTTCGGCATCGTCGAGCTTTCCTGAGTCTTCAAAGTCGCGCGCAATTGCAACTAGCTTATTCACATTTTGATGTTTGCTGTATTGTTTGGAATGGGCACTATCTGCGGTGCCATTGCGTTTGCGATCGATTAGTTTCGTAGCACCAATTACGCATGATCGCAATACTCTGCTGGCAATGGCCGGGTGTAACCACGCTGCTCCGGAGACCACACTACGCACCGCTTGCAAAAGCGAATCGGCACTGTTGGATTTTAAGTAGTATCCGTCTGCCCCGGCGGAGAAAGCGTCAAATATGACGGCATCGCTTTCGTTTGCCGTTACCATTATCACTTTGACTTCAGGATGACTTTGCTTGATCCTTTTGGTTGCTTCCAATCCACTGAGTCCAGGCAAACCGACATCCATCAACACAACATCCGGATGAAGAAGTTCAGCTTTGTTGAGAACCATATCGCCGCTTTCTGCATCACCCACTACTTCCATATCGGATGCGCGTTGCAGCACAGTTTTAAGCATCGCCCGTGTAGTTGGGCTGTCCTCTGCTATCAAGACTTTCGTCAGTTTTGGAGCCATGATTCCTGAGGGTCCGAGATTTCCTATTTATATTATTGCAGACAAACGAGTCAGCTGTTTGCTCCGAAAACATGGCGTTCTGTGAATTCAGGATTAAATCATCCAGAGAAGGAGATTGCCGCTAAAAATTGCTATCGGGGTCTTACTCTTAGGATCAAGATAGAGTTCACCATTAGCTGGAAAAAGGCTCTTTGAGGTCTGCAATTGCTTACGTTCTTGATCCGCCATGACGTACCAATTTGATATTGACCATTTCTTGTTAACTATTTCGCTCGGCAGTTCACCATTCTGGAAAAGGACAAATACTTCCGGAAAACCAAGCGAGGAAGTGCCCATCTTCAGCTCGTAGGAAACCGGGATTCCAGCAGATTCCGCCAATACATAAGCGGCGCGTTGGAAATCTTCTGCGGCGTCTTTTAGAGCAAAGCAGCTTGCTATCCAAACGGTAAACAAGCTAAGGCTGAGAATCACACAGGTGAGACCTAAAAATGCCACCGGCAACATCGCTATAACGCTTGCTCCCAAAAGCACTTCGTTCAGGCGCATTTTCGATTTATATTTGTTCAAAAGATAGGGGTACCAGAAGCGAAGCTCTTCGTTGGGATCCTTAGCCGAACGTAGTGAGTGCGCTTGTTTTGCTATGTTGATGAACTGATCAAGAACAGACGGACCCTGTGGAAGCTGCTTAAGAGGTCTGAGTTTCTTGACGCAACGGTCAATTACTTGACGTTCTGATAGACGAGGAATGTCCGGATATGGCTGCTTCAACACGGCACGAAGCAGTCGAGCATTTCTCACAACTTCCTTGGAACGGTGTTGCTCGAGCAAATGGAATAGTTTGGACGCATTCGGATTAAGGAAGTCGTCTCGTGTGAAAAGTAAACTTTCGAGGTCTTCTTCGGCGCAGCGTACCAGACCGGGATCGGCTGCCAGAATGCGGAGCGAAACGTAAATTACCCAGATTGAAAAATTGTCTAAATCTGGACCGAAGTTAGCGCTGGATCTAGTTGGATGTTGATAATTTCGGTGACCCAATTCAGGGCTCATCATTCCCTCTAATTGGGGAACATAGACACAGTCATAATCGACAAGCAACAATTTATCGTTATTCACGATCAAGTTTGCGTGCTGCAAATCGCCGTGCGCAATTTTTCTTGCTTGCATATCTTCGACAAGTTGCCGAAGCTCCTCAGCTAACCAAAGCAACTTGGCCGGATTATTCGCCTCCTGCCTGACGAATTGATCGACGGTTATTCCATCTACCCAATCCATTTTCAGAATTGGGTACCAACTGTTCCCGATGCGGATGCCTTTGCGGATGAATTGGAAAGGGACAGCGAATTTGAATCCTTGCTGCAAAAAATAGCGAGAAATTGCCTCATAGCGCTCGACCTGGTGATCGCCTTCTTGCAGGAAGCAGCGAACGGCATAGGAGCGATCCCCGCAATTGACGCGGTAGACAGATGCGAAATTTCCGGAAATCGGGCGAGGAAGTCCTAACGGGCTTAATTCCGGCTCTCCTGCTTTGAGTTCTTCATCCTCAAAGCAGGTAGAGGGATGCTGGATTGCTTCGTTGTATTCCTGAGGATTTGGCCAGGAGCGAGATTCACTCGCCTCGATCAGGCTGGGCTCAGCTTCAGTGAGCTGCACTTTCATATTTGGCGAATGAGGCGAATTCTGCGCCATTTAATCTACCTGACCAACCATAAAACCATTATTACAGCACCGCTGTGACATTTTCGGTCCTAAAGTTGGAAAATATATGAGTCGACTCCAGATTGTTTTCTGAACAATTGCTGGCGCCGAT
This sequence comes from Candidatus Obscuribacterales bacterium, assembly GCA_019747875.1. Lineage (GTDB taxonomy): Bacteria > Cyanobacteriota > Vampirovibrionia > Obscuribacterales > Obscuribacteraceae > JAIEPM01. The sequence continues at coordinate 226 of JAIEQI010000180.1, read as the reverse complement.
TTTTTGACACTGCAGACCCCTTACAGGGTAGCTCGCAGAGACTTATCTTATCCTACTTTCGAGTTCGCTTCGATCCCGTGAGCGCTCTTTTGACCTGGGTTCGATCCCGGGAGCGCCGGCATCTTGCCGGCTTCGATCTGAGAGCGATTCGCTCTTTTGACCTGGGTTCGATCCCGGGAGCGCCGGCATCTTGCCGGCTTCGATCTGAGAGCGATTCGCTCTTTTG
>JAIEQI010000048.1 GCA_019747875.1 Candidatus Obscuribacterales bacterium | reverse complement strand
GATTCGCTCTCGTATGGAGCGCGGACGTCCCGTCCGCCCATAACCTCACAGAGCCGTTTGTGTTCTATTGAGCTGGCAAACGTCGGCACTGCCGACTCCGCTCTTTTAGAGAGCGATTCGCTCTCGTATGGAGCGCGGACGTCCCGTCCGCCCATAACCTCACAGAGCCGTTTGTGTTCTATTGAGCTGGCGAACGTCGGCACTGCCGACTCCGATCTTTTAGAGAGCGATTCGCCCAGTGTTGAGGAATACACGCAGGCGATGAGAGAGAGAATTCGAGAGCGCTGGAATCCACCATTTGGCACCCGCTACGATATCGACGTTCGCTTTCACATCCAGCCGGATGGGTGCGTTTCAAATGTCCAAGTCACAACTCCCGGAGTTCCGGCTGAACTTGCCAAATCCCTTACTGATGCAATTGTCTATGCATCACCGCTTGATCCACTTCCAGATGGTGTGGATTCCGATGGTATCAACGTAGATTTTTTCTTCGCGAAAGAAGATTCACCGAAGCACCGAGAAAGTACACAAACAAGCGGACCTATCTATACGCCCTTTCAGCCAAGCATTGCTGCTCCTTCTAACGATTTAAAATCCTTCGCCGGTGGGCACCCGTTCAGCCCGGATGATATCGCATCTGCAGGCAAAAAGATGTCTGAAAAACTACAGATGTACTTAGCGCAAGGCAAAATTGATCCAGCAAGCGTGCAGGCGGAGCAAGCTGCAGATATTGCCGCTGGTGGAGCCTCCGGGGTCGAACAGGGTCCTCACGACAATTGTTGGTTCGAATGCTCGTTAGCTGCGTTCGCCAGATTTCCTAGAGGACAGCAGGTGATTGCAAACATGATCACCTCGAATTCCGATGGCAGTTATACAGTAGTATTTCCAGGCGAACCTGAAAGGCCGGTTCAAGTCACAAAAGGCGAGATTGCTAGCCTCGGTTTGAAAGATTCATCAGAATGGGCGCGCATAATTGAAGCAGCGGAAATTAAGTTGTATCCGCTCAACTCTCGCGTTGCAGTAACAGGAAGCAAACACATTCCAGCAATCACACGAGGGCTAAGACTGGTTACCGGATCAAAAACTGCTTTTCTCAACTTCAACAACTGCAGTAAGGAAGACGTGTTGAATTTCCTCGAACACGGATCAGACGGTGCGCACGTCATGGTGGCTACAAGCGAACAAGCAGAAAATCGCGAGCGGCAATATGTAATACCGAACCATGGATTCTCCGTGATTCAATATAACCCCCAAGATCAGTCAGTGATTCTGCGCAATCCATGGGGACACAATGGACACTCCAAGGAACGCGAACACTGGCCAAATCTTCCAGCGCCTGGGCAAGAGTCATACGGTGTCACCAATATTGGTGGCGGCTTAGTAAAGATGGAGGTCTCCACTTTCGAGCATCTTTATCGCAACCTGGCAATCGCCCGTATTAGATAGAACTCCAACTAACTGGCGGCGTTGTCGTTCTGCATGATTCCAAAGGTGTTGCCTTCACTATCATAAAAGTAAGCCATCCATCCGATCCCTCGAATCGCCGTTCTTTCTTTCAACACCGAACCGCCGTTGGAAAGAATCAGATTCATCGTATGGTCCAAATTCTGCACATTGATTGTGCAGAGATAGGCATTAGTCGGACCTTCGGCTGGAGCACCGGCTTTTGGTCGACGCGACAATCCGCCGTTGATGCCAAATTCGTTTTGCGGACCAGCCATAATCATCCAATAATCGTTCAATCCCGTCCATTTTTCGAACTTCCAGCCGAATACGGCCCCATAGAAGTTCATTGCCCTCTCTGGATTATCGACAAAAACTTCGAACCTGCTAACCTTTGACATTCCTGCAACCTCTCCGGAACACTCATAGTATAGCCTGAACTTACAGGTACGTCGCCAAGCGGAGAAGTAAGGTTTCGCCATCGCCACTCCAGGCACTTCCATGCATGCAGGCCAGGTTCTTTGGTTTGGTCTCTGCAAGCCGTCGAACCAAATCAGCCGCATTACGCGAATGCGAAAAGTAGTCCATATTTTTGCGGAATGCTTCACTTGGTTCTAGAATGTCAGATTCAACCAGAGCTTTTTCACCAGCACCTGGCTGCGTAAAGAGATCACCGCAAAGAAGCGTATTTGTCCTTACTTCAAACAAGTAACCGCATTCCCAGCCATGCGGCAAATGCGGAGTGTCGAACCAGCGCAACGTATGTTTACCGATCGGTAAAAGCTCATCGTCAGAAAGGACGCGCGGCATGCGATCCGCCATATCATTGATTGAAGTCATAGCGGCGATTCTCCCGCACAACGGCTGTGCTGTTGGCGCCACACTAAGAAACTCATTCAGCGAACCGCACTCATCAGACTCGACATGAGATAGTCCAATGAAACGCAAATCGGAAACCGGCATAACAGTTTCGATAGCTTCGCGCACCAGACCAAACATCCGTCGCGGGCCCGTGTGAAACAAAACGGATTCGTCATCAACAATTAAATATTGGTTGAACGAAAAACCGCCCGGTATTACATGCGGTGGCATCGGCGTATTAATCCGGTAAATACCCTCGGCAATTTCTTCAATATTTGTTCCGAACTCTGTGTTGGTTATCATGTCTTTGAGGTCCGAGCCTTGTTGCAGTGCATTCTGAATTTGAAATGCTCTGGAGTAACAAAGGCTATCGCCACTCTCACCCCTAGCGTAGTTTCGCCTATTTTAGCAACCGGGACCGGATCGATTCTAAGCAGATCCACGAATTAACTTCTCTCTAACCAATGCCAAAAGTTCGCTTTTCCTTTCAACCATAGAATAGAATCGGAACCCTCTGACAAATAGGAATCGGCCAAATGAAAGCCCAGTCTTACCTCTTTATATCGTTGATAGCATTGCTCGCACAAGCACCAAGCTTGGCAGCCTCAAATCAAACGACTAGCCCCACAAAATCAAAAGCCAAAATATACAAGTACGAAGACTCCTTCTTGACCGATTTCAAAAAGCCGTTGACCATTGGGTCCTATAAATTTGTTCCGGGATTGGCAAAAAGTTACCACGTCCGTTCCTACCAAATCACGAAAAACGGCAAGGTTCTTGATAGCGATAAGTGTTTGCAAACTGGATATGATCAAAAATATGGAATTTGTTTGCCTTATGCCACCACGAAACGGAAAAAGAGAACCGACTTAATCGCAGCCGATGGCAGCAGCAAATTAGATCCGTTCAATTGGAGCGAAACCGTATTCGGTGTCTATGTATGGGATGGAGACAAGCCGCCTCTACCGACTCCCGCGCGCCTTGCTCCTGGAACCGACGTTACCGGTGACGGCATACCGGACTTAATCGTAGGATATCAGCCCGGTGGTCATTATGGTTACAAAGCGACTATCTATTCATTGGGCCCCACATTCAAGAAATTACTAACGATAGAGGGTGAAGACAACCCGATCTTTTTCAAGGATGTTGACGGAGACGGAACCTTTGAAATTCTTGGCGCAGACTCTACTTTTAATGATTGGCATTTCGGCTATGCAGGCGCCGCAAAACCTAGAGTTATACAAAGAATAAAGAACAACAAACTGGTCGTCGCGACTGACTTAATGAAAGCGCCGCCACCGTCAAAAGAATGGCTAGAAAAGGAAGCATCAAAAATCAAACAGGAGATCGAAGATGCAAAGGCAGGTTCAAACCTCACTGATCGAGCCGCCAGCACCTTAGCAGCTGACATGTTGGATTGCATTTACACTGGAAATGAGGGCTCTGCGCGAAAACTTCTACTAATGTCATTTCCTGCAAATATGAAAACCACAACCACAGAATGGAAATCTAAATCAGATTTTCTAAACGATCTTAAAAAACGCCTTCAGGAGAGTAAGTACTGGCCCGCTCTAAAAGAAATGAATGAGCAAACGGAAGGCAAGCCGCACAGAAAGGTGATCGACAAAGGCTGTTAAGTCGATCCAGCAGAAAGGCTAGCAATGGGTATATTGCAACGGTCTAATAGCGCCTAACCCTAATTTCTGGAAAAGGAAAGTAGAGTGGTCCGAAGCATCGGGGAAGAATATGTCAATAATTAGGAACTTCGGGCGAACGCTGTTGCTTTTTGGCGCTGTCTCGTTGTCTTGTACCGCCGCAGCCTGGTCGCATGCAGAAGTGTTCTCCGAGTATTCAGTGGCGCAAGCAAAACAGCAAGCGCAAAAAGATGGTAAGTTTTTGATCATAGATTTCACCGCTTCATGGTGCCCGCCATGTCAAAAGATGGAATCAACAACTTGGGTCGATCAAGCCGTGAAGTCGTGGATCAAAGAAAACGCGATCGCAGTCCAAGTTGACGTGGACAAAGAAGAGAAGATTGCAGGCGCATTTCACGTGACAGGAATGCCGACAATAGTTTTGTTCACGCCCCAGACTGGAGATAAGGAGTTCGGACGGCAAGATGGTTACCTCAGTGCTTCTGAAATGATGCAGTGGCTGGAAGGCGCAAAGAGCGGCAAGACGGCTGCGCAATTGGAAAAAGAAATGGAATCCGGTGGCGGGGCAGATGTTTGGTCTCATTATGCCAATGCGAGCCAGCTTGAACAGGCGGGAAAGAATGCGGAGTCGTTCGAAGAATACGTCTGGCTTTGGAACAATATAAAGTCAGAGGCAGATGGTCTGAAAGAGCTGCGTATTGGAGTGGTGCCAGCGGAGCTGAGGCGCTTAAGCAAACTCGTCCCAAACGCCAAGCCGAAGCTTACAGAAATGCGAGACGCTGCCGAGAAAAATAACAATCGACATGATTGGATTCTGCTTAACGGCATACTAGACGACAACCCTCGCACCTTGGCCTGGTTCGACAAAGCAAAGCTTGATGCCACTCAGCGCGATACCATTAAGAAGAACACTTTGTTGTTAGAGCCTGCGCTCTTTTCTGCCAGTCGCTGGACGGATGCGGCCAAGTATTTGTACCCAGACCCGCTTGCCAAACTCAGCGAGATTTACAAAGCAGCTCAGGATATGAAGAAGCCGCGCCCAGACACTGAATTCGCAAAGGATTTCGATCCTTTCCCAAGCATGGTCATGTTGCTTTACGGAGCATACATCGGCGCGAACATGGAAACTGAAGCACAGAAGATTGCTGATGAATGCCTCCGCCTGGACAACAGCGATGGTATGCGCGAAGCACTGGCTAATATGGCTAAGGGCATGAGGCAGGCACGAGCCGCGGCAACGACGCCCCAACCCAAAGCAGCAACAAAATAACGGGACGTCCGCATTCAATCGGTGCTTAGCGCAGCGAGATACCCGAACAGAGAACGAAGCGCGTTGCAGCTGGTATGGAGCACGGACGTCCCGTCCGCCCATAGCCTCACGGTATCGTTTGTGCTCAATCGATCCAGGCAAACGTCGGCATATTGCCGACTCCGATCTACCAGAGCAAGTCTTTTTGCTAACAAAATGCGGATTCTACGAATAGCAAAGTGCGCGTCGCTGCCTGAACGTAAATTCCCCATTTATGCCGGGGATTAAATGCCCGACAATCGTTGTGGGCGACTAACATTCGAGCTGGGCGATGACATCGAGGGAATTTACCTCACAAGAACTTTTGCAGGCACCTGCGTCAAATGAGACGAGCAACAAATGGCTCGCTGAGAATGTCTGGCAGCCATTTGCCAACGGTACCGGTCTAATTCAAATTCACGATACATTCGCCAGCAATGCAATTGGCACTTACAATGTCCGTCCCGCAGAAACATTCAGCGTGGATTGGAGTGTGCAAGCGCTATCGACGGCCGCCGGTGCGATCGTGCCGTTTGTGATTGCAGGCAAAGCCACAGGTTTGGGTTTGCGCGCCGCAGGTGAAAGCCTCGGATTGCAAGGCGCAGCCGCAAGAGCGATCACAAATGAAACGCTTGCGCAGGTTGCAGGCGCTGGTATCTACACTTTTGCGCAAAAGCCAGCAGATGGGCAAAGTCGATTGGCAAATGCTTCAGGAACGATGGCAGGATTCGCTGCATTTGCTGGTGGCAATGCACTTCTGTCGCGAAGCTCTGGACTGCTCGCAGAGTCCGCGATTAAGAATGTAGCGGTACTGAATAATTCAGCGGCGTCAGCTTTGGGCACAGGCATCGGAAGGTTTGCAGTCGGTGCCGCAGGTGGATTGGGAGCATACGAAGCGACAAATCTTGTCGGACAACTGCAAGGGAACAAGCATGCTGCTAGCTGGGACGAGCGATTGCAAGCGATGGCGCAAGGAGGCTTCGTTAATTTTGCACTACCTGTGGTGCGCGAGGGCGCAAACAAGATCATCGATGTATATGATGCACGTCCTTCAGGCCGAGGCTTACCTGTTGAACGCGAGTTAAAACAACAGAAGCTTTCGCAGCCAGCGCTTCAAGAGTTAGCGCACGAGAATCCACTGGCTCGAGTGAAAAGAGTGGAAGCAGGCTCAGCGGATGCGCATGCCAGGATTAAAGACAACGCGGTGGTGATCGCAAAGAATGACAGCCCGGGAAGGTTGGCTCACGAGCTTAGCCATTTGAGCTTGGCAAGATTTTCAGAACCACACTACAGGGAGATAGCAAAACTAGCAAAGACAAACCCTGCGGCTGCAGAAGAAGCATTCATGGTCTTGCGTGCGAATATTGAAGTCGCCGCACGCAGCGTCGAGAACAGAATCAATGCAACGAAGGAACAAACAGGACGCAATGCAAGCCAACTAGATACTATTGGCAGGGAAACTGCCACTGGCGGCAAAACATACGGCGACATTTGGAAAGCTGAGTGGCTGAAGTTTCGAGATAACCCAGAGTTTCGTCCCGACATGGAATATGGGGGACTTCGAAGCATCGTCAAGGCAACAAAAAAATATGAAGCCTGGATGGACGATCATATTGATGTGGTTCGAAAAGATCTCGCTAGTAAACACGCCGAGATGGCCAGCGATCCATTCAAGTTTTTGAGAGGCACCTACTATCGTTGGGCTGAAACCTTCCCGGCCGAGCTTCCTGAGCTGGCGAAAGCCCCACTAGTCAAATCGGTAGGCGATTTGCACGTCTCTCAATTCAGCACTTGGCGAGACAGTATCCGTCGGCAAGTCTGGGGTGTAAACGACTTCGATGAAGCCGGCTTTCGACCTTACACGAATGACTTGGTGCGTCTTGTAACCAGTGCGAAGATGCTAAAAAATGAAGGTGGCTTAGAACTTGGAATGCGAGCCACAGTAAAAGCCGTCCTTGACGGCTATACTACTTCGTTAAAAGAACGAGGCGGCACAATTTCGCTCGGTCAGCATCCGGAGTTAAGACGCTTGGCAGCAGAACAAGCCGAAAGTTCAAAGCATTATTGGAAGAAGCTCGAGACAGAAATTGAACCTGTCAAAGCCAAAGACCTTCCGAAAGATGCCAGAATCGCGTTGGAAACAGCATTGCCGCTCCGAGATTATCCGATTGCTTTTGGTCAGCGCCAGGCCGGCGTAGGCAGTCTTGGCCGCGAGCGTTTCGTCGCCATACAGGAGTACAAAGGACAAACTTACGCAGCTGAAGCAAAGGCATTTTTGCCATCAGCAGATCATTTTCTATCCGGTCGGGACGGATTGAGTTTTTACATGTTCACTGCAAAAGGTGGTCCGCGGTCGCCTGACCCGTTGCTCAGAATCACGGACGGATACGTTGTCCGCAGACTGGGGCCAGAACACACGAAGATTGATCTTGCTCATGTGAGCAAGGTCGCAGATGAATCACGCGTTCTCTGGCTTATGGGTTACGAAACAGCTAACATTCACATGAGCACCAAAAATGGTGCCCCCGCTATTTTGAAGGACCTAGCAAAACGCGATCCGAACTGGCTTGTGGATGCTGCGCGCACAATGAGCAAGAGCACAATGCAAGATTACAAGGACTGGAAACACCACCACAATGACTAGCAAAGACGGAAGTTGCGGAACTGTTTGCCTGTGCGAATGCTAGTAGACTTATTCCCAAGCAGCTAGACTGGTGCACTCAAGACCACTAAAATTTAGAGAAAAAAGGAGGACTTAGGGTGAGTGGACGTGGAGAGCTATTTGCTATAGCTACTGAGGACGCAGAGAAGCTTAGTCAAGCATTCAACAAACACGGCGACGCCATAAGAGTGAAGCGGCAGAAAATCGATGAATTGAACCTGAAGATCAAAGACGCTGATGATAAGATAGCCATCCTGGGTCCAGAACCCGACAGATCAGAACTCGGATATTACGATTCAGAGCATTACAAACTCACATCGAAAAGAATGGATTGGGACAGCAAGATTTTCGATCTTGAAGAGTCCCTGGAAGACAAAGAAGAAAAGCAAGCTAATGCAGTGCGCCGAGCCCACACTGCGCTAACGAAAAAGTACAAGACAAGCTTGCATCTGGATAAGGCGTGGGATGGCATCCACCGCTGCTTGTCAGGCACACAAGAATTCGATGATCCAACAGGAGACCAACCGCTCAGCCATTGCATCTTGGGAGGAACAGACTTGGACGTAGATGATCTGGTCATTCGACTGGTAGATCTGCCCAAAGTTCATGAAGTGGCTGAACACCTGAGCTGGGTCACGGAAGATTGGTTCCGTTCTAGATACCTATGGTTGGCGGAGCCAGACTTTATGAGTCGCTTCACTCATGACGATGATGATTTCAACTATCACTGGAGCTGCATTCCCTACATTCAAGAGTTTTACCGCAAAGCCGCCGAGCAAGAAATGTTAGTGTTGTTCTCAGGCGATGTCTAGAGCGCATATTACAAAGAACTCAAAGCAGCTCCTCAGATTTGCTGTTACCATAGCATCATGTCGAAGCCCGTTCCCTTCTTAGCTCTAATCGCCTTTGCCGTCATCTCATTAATAGGAGTGCAAGCCCTCCTGCCTACGGCTGCGGCTACGTGGAACGAGGACAACGACCTTGGCTTTATAGCAGGACGCATTTCGTCCGAACCTGTCCCGATTCATCTGCAAAAGAAATCATGTTGCTCCATAGTCGGACTGATACCACAGCCGGTGCTGGAGAAATCTGCTGCTAATAAGGAAATGACCGCTTTCATTGCTCGCACGTTCGACTACCTATATCGCAATGATTTTATGAATGCGTTCATTGAAAGCGGAGCCGCCGTAAAAGCATTTCCACAGAACGCAGTCTCGCACTATTTACGCGGTGCAGCGCTAATCGCGCTTCTCGATTTCGTAGAGGCCGGGAAAGAATTTACCGAAGCGTTGAACCTTAATCCAGCATCCGCCGATTCGCATTTCATGCTCGCGCAAACACTTCGCCTGAGAGGGCAGTATAGTGAAGCTATTGATGAATATACTGCCGCGCTGAAAGCAAATCCGGCAATGGCTGCAGCACAAGCCCTTATTGGCGAGTGCTATCGCATGCAAGGCACTCTCTGGCGTGCAACATCGGAATGCAACAGTGCAATTCAAACAGATCCGAAACTGCCACTTGCGCACACTATTTTAGCCAACACACTGTTAATGCAGGACCGAACAGAACAAAGTCTAACGGAGTTCCAAACGGCTATCGAATTGGCACCACAGGATGCCTACGTCTACTTCCGTTATGGTCAAGCCTTGGCCTCACTCAAACGTTGGGTGGAAGCCGAAACCAATTTACAAAAGACACTTGAACTTGATCCAAAATATGCGGACGCGGCTATGGTGCTATCTTGGGTTCTTCTGAATCAAGATAAACTGCCAGAAGCGCTTGCATATGCGAAGAGAGGCGTAACGCTAGCACCAAATGATGTCGACGCACACAACGCTCTGGCCCATGTCTACATAAAACAAGGCAATCACGAGATGGCAGTAAAAGAATACAAAATCTCGCGTACCCTTCAGCCTAAAAACTCAAGAATCCAGCGCGCACTTGCAATGGAACTCTCCAAAACAGCGCACGTCGATGAAGCAATCGTAGAATTATCCTTATCGCTCCAACAATACCCGCTCGATGAAGAGTTAAAATTAACGCTAAACGCACTCCTTCAGCTCAAGCGCAAGGAACGCGGCTCCGAGCTCAATTGACAATGCCGCGTTCTAGGACGCTCATGTAACCTTGATAGACGAAGATTCGCCCGCGCTGTTTTCCAGTAACCTCTTGAACAATTTCGAGGCGGATTAAGTTTTGGAGAGCAGCAGTGACAGTGGGAGTTGTTAGCTTCAAAGCTGCCACCATTTCTGGTATCAGAGCCAGGGGCTTTTTCTCCAAGTAATTAAAAACTTGCATGGCGGAACCGGCGCCGCGCCCAACGGCTGCAATCCTCGCGCGATCCGCCTGCACCAGAGCCAATATATCTCTTGCGGCAACTGTTGCTTGTTGAGCTACTTCAATTACACCTTCAAGGAAAAACTTCAACCAGCTCTCCCAATCTCCAGTCTCGCGAACTTGCTGGAGTTGGTGATAGTACTCTTGTCGATTTTCCTTAAAATAAAGGCTGAGATACAGAATCGGCGCGGACAAAATGCCGGAGCCACAAAGCATCAAGGTGATCAGCAATCGCCCTAAGCGACCGTTCCCATCAAGGAACGGGTGGATGGTTTCGAATTGATGATGTACGAGTGCGACACGAACAAGCACAGGCAATCTGTCAGTTTGGTCATGCATAAACTTTTCGAGATCGCTCATGCAATCCATCACTTTATCCGGAGGCGGAGGAACATAGCGCGCGTTATTCGGACGACTGCCACCAATCCAATTTTGAGTTCGTCTGAACTCGCCAGGCGACTTGCTCCCGCCGCGAACACCATCCATCAGCACGCCATGCATTTCTCTAATTAGCCGCATGGACATAGGAAAACCATCGCGCAGCTTTTCAAGCCCAAAGTTCATCGCAGCGACATAGTTGGAAACTTCGTGAACATCGTGCAACGGAACGCCCGGCACCTCGGCGCTTTCAAAGAGCAGCAGATCCGACAACGAGGATTCAGTCCCTTCAATTTGCGAAGAAAGAACTGCTTCCTTTCGAACATACATATAAAGGAATAGCTGCGTGTTGGGCAGCACCGTCGAAAGACCGTCGAGCCGACCGAGCGCTTGGCTGGCTTTCTCAACGAGCCATTGCAGCTCGCTTAACTGAAGACCGCTGGGAGGCAAGGGTTGCGGCAGCAAAGCCCAATAAGGCTCATCACCACTCAACGAGCAGCGCAATCTCTCTCCCAGCCTTGATTTCAGGTCCATTTCCATCGTATTAAAGGTTCCTTTAATAGCGTCTTTGTTATTAAAAGATAAAGCCCATTCCTTTAATACGATAGCACGCTAGTAAAAGTTATGCCCATTATCTTTACTAAGTATCGAGTGGGTAAGATCTATACTGAAAGGTCGACGTCAGAGAAAAAAATGGTTGAGCAGGAACCGGCACTACATTGCCCCAGATGTAAGAGACCGTTTCGTGTCTTGGAAATTTTGGGGTCCTGCAGCGTTTCATGGCCAAACCAAAAATGGATCTGGTATGACTGCAAGAAATGTGGTTACGGCTGCCACGTCGAATTCCGCAAGCAGCAGTTGGCAATCGGGGACATAGACGGTGCCCCGGGTCCTTGCTTTATGGAAACAGATAAATGTAGCGTTCAAAACATGAAAACAACATTCTCATCGACAGCCATCCATGTCCAATTCGCCGGAAAGAAATTTCGATTTCCGGCCAAACAATAGGAGCAGTCGCCAACTTTATGTTATGACTATAAGGCGACTACGGAGTACCTTTGCACGGATACCGCACTCCTTAAGTGGAAGATAGATTCAGATTCATTATCAGGTCTCATTTGAATGAAGAGAAACAAAATTACCAGATCTAGCTTAGACTTACAGGCGCACCGCCCGCAGTGGCAAGTCGCGCGGGCACCGCTTCTGGCATCCATTCTTATACTGCAATCTATCGTTTGCCTTAGTGCCAATGCGCAAGACACGCAGAGGCAATCTCCTCAAGAGCACGCAGGAAACAGTTCCGGTCGACAGACAGTCTATCCAACGAATCCTGAATGCGATCCAGCAACAGGATTTAGACTATCTGCCACACAGAACCAGATGATGCCGCCTCCTCAAGTTGGTGTGAGTCAACCTCAATTTACAAACCCAGTACAGGTTCCATATCCTGTTCAACAAAACTATGCAGGTCCAATTCAAGGAAGATTTGCACATAGCACCCAGATTCCGCCACCGCCGCCTGTACCTGTATTCAGCGCCGCAGCGAGGGAGCATAGTGGACCTGTTTTATTGAGCGACCAAAGCCCCTTAGCCTATGATCTGACTATTTGCCAAGACGATCCTAATTTCCATCCACCGTATTTGGTACCACATCCTGAGGTTCTAAACACTCCAGGCTTTCGTGAGTCTCCGCAAAATGTACGCCTGTGGCAAGCCTGGGCGGATCGCGTTGCAATGGCTTCATGGACTGAATGGAGGCGCTATGCTTTGCCAGAGTTCGGGTGCGCGGAGATTGATATAAAGCTCAATAGGGACGGAAGCTTTCAAGCAAAACGCGGAGTTTTCAAATATTACTCCCCCGATCCCTCGATGCCAGTCGAGCAAGCCCCATTTCTTAGACAGCTAAATCCGTTCTTGAAACACCTGCAGGACACCCGGATTTTTAGAATTCCAGACGGGATTTACTTAGATGGATCACAAACCGTTGAGTTCCAACTGCAGATTGGAGTGCGCCGGAAAGATAGGGCAAATCCTTATAGCTGGTGCGGGTTTATGAAGGATTGGCAATGGTGGACCGGAACTGGGCTGCAAGTTTATCATCGTATAGAGTGTGAACTGCAAGGACTAGGGAAGCGCTGACAATTTGTACTGCGTACTTTTGCCCGGGCTCAGAATCGAATATAACGTGGAAAGTGCCGAATCTGCGACAGTTCTAGACGAGCACGACATCAATGAATGCTTTGGCAGCTGCATGGAGAACCTCTTTAGTCCCGCCGGCGCGCGCGCGAATCGAAAGCCCATGAAGAGTTGATACCATGAGCAAAGCTGCGGATTCCGGCGAAAGCACTGGGTTGAGTTCATTACGATGATTATCGAATTTTCTTTGAAAGAACTTGTCCGCGCCCTCTATAAGTCCTGCCAACTTTGCCTTGATCGTAGCTGATTCACAACATTCTTCCGACAACAAGCAGGCAATCAAGCACCCAGGCGGTGTTTCGTTTTCAACCACCACATCGCCAATCGCGCCAAAGAACTCGGACAATCCCGAGCGCAGATTCTCGCATTCAGCCAATCTTTTCAAAGCCGGCGCCATCATCTTGTCTCGATAGTGGTCGACAACCTGCAAAAATAGCGCTTCTTTATCTCCAAAAGCAGCATACAGACTCGGTTTATTTATTCCGAGCGCGCTGGTCAAATCATCAACCGACGTACCGCGATAACCGTTGCGCCAGAAGACAAGCATCGCGTCATGCAATGCCTTCTCACTGTCGAATTGCCTGGGTCTTCCTCGGCTCATTAATTTTGTACCATTCGGTATAAAAGTCACTTGATTCTCCAAGAATTCATTATATACTGGTTAGTACAGAAATACAAATTAGCCCAAAGAGCCGCCAGGGGAGTTAGCTCCCTGCGCTAGCTCAAGAGCGTCTTTTTTTGGAGGTAAAACCCATGCCAGTTACTCAAACAGCCGACATTCGCACACACAGCGGGGAGAATTTCCGCGTCGCCCACACTGGACCTTTGTCCGATCTCAATTCCTATAAATTGGAAGTGCCGGCGCTGAATCGCACCGTTACCGGCAAATTGTTCGTCAAACAATTTCTCGGTCTAACCGGAATGCAAATCTCGATGAACAAATTGCCCGCCGGCGCCGCAGTCCCCTTCTATCATCAGCACAAAGAAAATGAAGAAGCCTACATCTTTATTGGCGGAAAAGGACAAATGCAAATTGACGGCGACATCTTCGATGTCGAAGAAGGTTCAATAGTGCGCATCAGCCCAAACGGCAGCCGCACCCTGCGAAATAACTCAAGCGAAGATCTCTATTACATCTGCGTCCAAGCAAAAGACGGATCGCTCAATCTAGAGTCGTTCGAAGATGGTATCAAATCCGAGAAACCAGTCGAATGGACAAAAGAAAAATCAGCTGGAACTTGCTGCTCACATAACTAGTATGGACAGGACGGCACTACGAATGCAGCATCCTTCGTAGTGCCTATTCCTTCCAGACTTGTGAGCACGGAATGGTTATGCAGTAAAACCGGGATACACGAATGCAGCGCGGAATAGCTCCGCATCACGTTCACTAAGACCCTGAGCGCGACAGACCCTTACTTCATGCTCCTTAAAGCATATTATCGGCTTTTACATGCGTTAAATAGCACAAACTCTACGATCCTTAATCATACCACAGATGCCTTATACAGCATATTAGCTACTCTTAGCTGCTCGATAAAGCACAAGGGCTTGCGACGCTAGGGGTCTGCGGTGGTCCATTCGTAGAGGACATCAGGCTCCTTCTCTTCATTGCCAGATCCATCCGTTTCTTTGCTTATGATGAATCCATGCTTTTCGTAAAAGCGCCTTGCGCTCTCGTTCTTTTGAAAGCACCACAATTTAAGATGCGATCGCTGCGACTTCGCGATATTCAACAACTGCGTGCCAATGCCCGCTCGTGTGCATCGCATCAGCAAATACAAATGATTGATCCAATTATCATCAAAAGCAATGTAACCCACAATAGTGCCATCAGACATTCGTGCTACATACACTTGATTTGAAGGAATTAGCCTCTCCCGAACGAACTCGAAGTCTTCATCTGGCGTGTGGAGTTTCGGGAGAAAAGGCAGTGCTTCGCAGATCGATTGACGCAAGACATGCGCAATCTGAGCAGCATCCTCAATCACCGCCGGTTCAATTCGAATACACGGGTCCACGACGCTTTTACCTAAACTGCCCGAACCAAGATTACTGAACTTTGCTCGGCCCGGCTTTATCAAGTCCGTCGATCACAATGGATTGACTGATCACCTCCGGCAACAAGTTTGGCTGCGTCGGTTTTCCCGCAGGATAAATCACATATGCAGGAACACCTGATCGCCCGAACTTTTGCAGAAGCTTGAATATCTCAGGATCCTGAGCAGTCCAGTCAGCCTTCATTGGCACTACATTTAGTGCTTTGAATTTTTCAATTACCGGTTTGGTATTTATCACAGTTTGCTCATTGGCTTTGCAAGTCAAACACCAATCGGCAGTAAAATCGATAAAAACAGTCTTGTCCGCTTTCAACTGTTTGTCTAATTCTGCCAGCGAGAAGTTAACCCACTTGATCTCGCCATCATCCCTGTTAGTTGATGCTTTCGCCACAGCAGGAGTGCTGGACAACAGGGCAGGAAATGGTTGTAGGAACGCAAAATACCCGGCGCCTACTGTTAACAACGAGATGGTCCACACAATCACTCTTCGTTTGGTAGTCGAAGTGAGGTCGAGAAAGCTTCCCACTATCCATGCAGCCAAAGACAAACAAACAAGGAAGCCGACGGCTGCCATTCCGGCATCTATACCGACCTGGTTTGCCAGCACCCATACCAGCCAAACGGATGTAGCGATAAGCAAGAAGCCCATGGACTCTTTGAAGCGCTCCATCCATGTTCCCGGCTTCGGCAGGAACTTCATCCAATCGGGGCGCAAAGCCAGCACCAAGTACGGTGAACTCATACCAAGACCAATCACAAAAAATACAGTCAAGATCTCCCACCAGGGTTGAGCGAAGGCAAAGCCCAACGCCGTCCCAAGAAACGGAGCCGTACACGGAGTCGACAAGACAGTGGCTAATACGCCCTTAAAAAAGGTGCCACTCAATCCTTCTGAGCTAGCAAGCTTATCGATTTGCTGTTGCCCGGCAGTTACGTTAACAAGGAACACCCCAAACATAGATAGCGCAAAGAGAGTAACAATACAGGCCATCGCAAAAACGAATACCGGATATTGGAATTGGAAGCCCCATCCAATCTTTTGCCCCGCGCCTTGAATGGCTATGACCAACCCGCCAAGACTTAAGAACGAGAGAAGAATTCCCATCATGAACGTGATGCCGTGCTGGAAAACTCTTTTGGGATCTTCTCCTGCCTGCTGAATCAAACTGAATATTTTGATCGAAATGACGGGAAGCACACAAGGCATAAAGTTCAAGATGAAGCCGCCAATAAATGCGAATCCTAAATACGCCAGCAGGCCGGACTTGCTTTCACCGCCACCGGCTATGTTGTACTCGGCCGACAGAATATCGCTGCCCGTCGTTGTCGCAGATTCAGTACCGGCGGCAGTGCTTGATCCATTTGCGTTTGCGACATCTCCGCCGCTCCCAGCAGCGTTTTTCTCGCCACTACCGGGACCTGCCCCCGGTCCACCGGCCTCTGACTTTGTTGCGCCGTGACTGTCATCCTCTTTGATGCCATCGGTAGGTCCATCAAAGTTCGATTTTGCAAACTTGCTTTCGTTCTCAGCCTCAAAAGCACTTCCAGCAGCTGCAACAGGCAATGATAGCTGCACCATTGCGTTGCCTGGAACACAAATATCCTTGCACGATAACCACTTAACTTTGGCTTTGATGTCAACCTTGTCGCCTTCCTTTAAAGTAGCCGGCGGCTGTACCTCAGCGGAAATCAAACAGTAGTCGGCATAGCCGAAAGTTACGATGCCCGAATCGTTGAACTTATGAGGCTTCTCCCATTTCAACTCGGAGACCTTGAAGCCTTCGGGCAACTGCCATTCAATCTTGGTTGGCATCCCAGCATCACCGCTGTGCTTGTAATAAGTATGCCAGCCAGGTTCCATATTCAGTTCCACACCGAGCCGAAATGCCTTGCCGGGCACAATCTTTTTGCAATTGGCAATCAGATTCGCGTGAACAT
Source organism: Candidatus Obscuribacterales bacterium (assembly GCA_019747875.1). GTDB lineage: Bacteria > Cyanobacteriota > Vampirovibrionia > Obscuribacterales > Obscuribacteraceae > JAIEPM01. Next base: position 48,221 of record JAIEQI010000048.1, on the reverse strand, counting down.
AAACAGGAGCCTCATCATCTTGCGCATGTGCAGCTGAGGCTGTGATTTTTGTGCTTTGCACCCTTGAAATGTTCAGGTACCTTGCGGCATCAAAGACGAACGGATCACCTGCAAATAGTCCGACAAGAACAGACAGGACGAGCAAAAGCGAATAGAACGTAAAACGCTGATTTCGTGCCATAAGTCACCAGAAAGCCCACAAGGCATATTCTACAGCACCAGAAAAAGATCGACCGAAATACGGCGGGCTTCAGCATGTCAACAGCAGAAAGGCAATGCGACAAGTCTGTCCGATATGGTCAGGAAGGAGTAGGTTTGCAGCTGTATTGAGCGCGGACATCTTGATGCTGTTGGCGATCTCATGTAAGAGCGCGGAAGTCCCGTCCGCCCATAGGCAGATTCTACTATCTACGCTACAGCTTTAGGGAGACTCTACCTCTTGCGAAACTCCGAATGCGTAGCTGCAACGCGCTTCGCGCTTATGGGCGGACAAGATGTCCGCGCTCCATACTAGCTGCAAAAATCTGCACTAGACCAAGCTGAGATGAGATCGCCAACAGCATCATCTTGTCCGCCCATGGGCAAAATCGACTATCTACGCCACAGCTTTAGGGAGACTCTACCTCTTGCGAAACTCCGAATACCCAGCTGCAACGCGCTTCGCGCTTATGGGCGGACGGGACGTCCGCGCTCCATACTGCAAGCGATACCCAGCTGCAACGCGCTTCGCGCTTATGGGCGGACGGGACGTCCGCGCTCCATACTGCAAGCGATACCTAGCTGCAACGCGCTTCGCGCTTACTCGATGGGGATTCGCGAAAGATTCTGTTGAACCAGCGCGTTCTTCTCTGCAATTTGTTTGTAAATATGCGCGCTGCGGCGCAGGGTTCGCTTCAATGTCGGATAGCTGACGCGCACAAGTCCGAAGCGCGCCCGCAACCCTTCCGCCCATTCAAAGTTATCAAGCAAGGACCAGTGCAGGTAGCCCTTCACATTAGCACCATCTGTAATGGCACGATAAAGCGAATTCAAGTGCGAAACCAAATACTTCACACGTCCTGTATCTTCCAAAGACCAGTCACCATCAGTTAGGTCTGCTTCATAGATGTTGGCATGCCCGTTCTCGGTGATGTAGATTTCCCGAAGGTTTCCTTTACCGTCATAGCGATATCGTTTGAGATCTCTCACGAGCAAGTCATAGAGCCCCTGCGGATAAGTCTCCCAGCCCAAATCAGAGATTTCGTTTTCTACAAGATCAGACTTGCAACCAAACAACTCGGCAGGCCATTTGTACTCGAACTCGCAGAATTGTCTCGTGTAATAGTTGATACCGATGTAATCCATCGTGTCTTTAAGTCCAGGAACCTCGCCAGCAAGGCTGCGCAACCCCGAATCCAACATCGCAGGCCAGGGAAATTTCAACCGCCCTGTTTGCATTGCGTCCATAAAGCAGTGATTGAATACCGAATCGCGCATATAACGAACCAACTGGTCCAGTGGACTGAACCTGTTCTTGGGCGCGAAGCTCATCCAATGGTGCGTAATACTTACTTTTGCATTCGGCTGGGCGGCATGGATAGCATGATAAGAACGCGCATGTCCAATCAGTAGATTACGCGTGCAATTGAAACCACCTGTGAAATTTTGCTTATAGCCTGGAGGCCAATCGCCTGAAATGTAGCCCTGGAAAACGTACACCAGAGGCTCATTAATCGTGATCCAGAAGTCAACGTATTCGCCCAACTCTTTGGCGACAAATGCAGAGAATTTCTCAAACTCCATGACGGTGACTTCATTGTTCCATCCGCCGATTTCCGCCAACCAATTTGGAAGACAAAAATGGAAAAGCGTGACGAATGTCTTAAAGCCCTTCTCTTTCAACATCTTGAGCATGTCGCGATAGACTTGCAAGGTCGGGTCGTCCGACCGATATTCATGGTTTGGTCCCGGACACATAGCGGGCCAGTTTAAGCTCAAGCGGAAACTGTTCAGATTGAGCTGTTCACAAAGCTCAATATCCTGTGCGTAACGCTCGAAAAACTCGCAGGCTTGATCAGCCGTGGATTTGTCTAAGATACGCCCTTCCTCAGTCGTCCATCGAGCCCAGTCAGACATGCGGGCTTGAATTTCGCCTTTGTGACCTTCGACCTGAAAGTGAGACGTGGCAACTCCCCAGAGGAACCCGTCTGGAAATTTGAATAGCGATTTTGCTGATTCCTTAATCTGCTTATGCTCCATTGCAGGGGCTTGCTGATTCAAGCCATTTTGAAGATTATCAGTGTTGGGAGTCTTGTCACATTTCATAGCGCGTTTCGTTTCTAAAATCATGAATTTCCGTCGTTAAAGTTGGCTTCTAGTCTGTGCGCCTTCCCCTTAATATAATGAGGAGCTCCCTTTCTCGTGAGCTAAGGCTAATCATTTAGAGCCTTCCTATTGTCATCTTACTACTGATCAATTCACTTTATCAACGTAAAATGACTACACACATGAAAAATAGTTCCCCGTAACCTTCGCAGGCTGAGGGTTGCGAGTCGTCTGAGTCCGACTCTTAATGGCACACATTCACAATTCTGCAAAGCAAATACGAAATCTGTCCGCTATTGTGGCGGTTCTTGTCATTATTGTGACAAATGTTGTTTGTTACAGCCGGTCACTAAGTGCTTATTTCCTGGCGGACGACTTCGTGCACGTTGCCTTTCTAGCTGATGTGTTCGCTGGTCACCCTGAAAAACTCCTCGAAAATTTCACAGGCAACTGGATGCATGCCTGGGGGACGCAATTCTACAGACCCTTCATTTCTCTGACACTCGCCCTGGATTACGCCATCGGGCAGGGGAATTCCTGTGTCTTTCATGTAAGTAACCTTATTTACCAAATCGCCTGCAGTCTCTTGTTGTTTTTCATCGCCAGACGGCTAACCAACGGACTTTTGCCACAACAGCAATTCGCGGGCTCGATGGCGGCGGCGCTTTTCTTTTCCCTATCCCCGCTCCATACAGAGGTCGTAAGCTGGATAATCGGCCGGGTAGACAGCGTCTGCCTCGCTTTCAATTTGGCGGCTTTCTACCTATATCTGCGCTATCGCGAAACAAGAGGCATTGCTTTCTTCTCAGGAAGTCTTATGTGCTTCGTGATCAGTCTAATTTCAAAAGAAATGGCAGTCATCTTGCCACCACTTATAGTGCTCCATGAATTTTTCTTTGGGACGCACTCAAAATTCACTGACCGTGTCAAAACAGCATTTTGGGAAAGCAGATGGTACTTCGCTACACTGGCAGCCTACCTTGGCGTTCGTTTTCTGGCGCTAGGGACTCTGCAAGGTGGTTACGGCGGCTCGATCGGTGACTCATTGACGAATTCGCTTTCCAGCAGACTCTCTTCTTTGAGTAAACTCTTCTTTCCGTTCAATCTCGAAGCAATCCCACCGGCTGAGCGGCTGCACAAATTCGTACTCAATCTTTATAAATTCAGCGCCGTACTGTTGCTTCTGCGATTTGTATTTCTACACCGAGCAAGAGCGCAATTAAGGCTAATATTCTTTGCTGTCGCCTGGACCATACTTGCCCTTCTGCCAACCTATCAGGTCTTCAATATCACCGATTCTCTCATGTGCAGCCGATTCGCCTATTTTGCTACGGCAGGATTGAGCCTCCTCTTCGCCTTCTTATTATCGCCTTTGTGGGAAATCGGGGAACATGAGCGGAAGCAAAAAAAATACGTTTGGGGAGCCCGCGTTGCCTTTCTGCTAATAGGACTTTGGCTCGCCGTATTCGGTGTCATCACCATGCGAAACAACATTCCATGGGCACATGCAGGCAGCCAGGTCAGGAGTTTTCGCGAAGCGGTAGCCGACGAAAGCAAGAACGCAGAAAAAGTGATTGTACTCAATGTCCCACACAGGTTGGCTGGAGCCCACCTAATATACAATGGTGCCATGTTGTCGGTTTTACTTTCAAAGCCGCTCTCCGATCCACCCTTGATGGATCGTGTTATTAATTTCGAGCCTGCAACTTACGGAGATCCAGATCTCATTTCAATATCGCGTCTTCGGAGATTGGCAGGCACGGGCAAGGATAAGCGGAAAGTGCTTTTCTGGGACATGGAAAAGAAAAAATTCGCCCAGATCAGCATTGCGCCAGCGGCTCCGTTCGACAAGACATTCGATCTCACTCCAATTAATGGTGGGCTGACCGGAATGTCAGACGGTTATTTGACAATTGAATCACCGCCTCTAAATATTGACTCGAGTTCGGTTGACTTTTTAGTTCTGAAGTTAAAAGTGGAAAAGAATGCGGTTCCAGAAAAAATGCCGATAATAATGTCATGGTGCGGAGGCAATTTCCCGAATTTTAGCGATACTGCAAGAAGGCTCTACATGCCACTAATAGCTGACGGTGAAGAGCATAAATACTGGTTCGCAGTATCTGAACATAAATCATGGCTTGCTTGCCAAAACATCGATCGAATTAGACTACAAATTCCATCGCTCCAGCTCAACAAAGATAAGGTCAGTTTCCAGAGCGCTCGTTTTGTTAGCGGCGAGACATTAGTTCCAAAATTTGAAATAAAGCCAGGAGGAGGACTGGGAGAGGGTGTTGATGGTATCAACCGGCCGGTGAGCGAACCGTTCAGCGCCATATTCGATGCATCCAAAATACCAGGTTGCAAAAGCGTAGTCATGGAACTTTCAAAACCAAATTCTTGGTTCGAGCATTACACAGGAACTATGAGAGATAAAGAGCTTTCAAAAGAAACAGCAAAGAGTTTTAAGTCATCTGGCAGCAGTCTTGAAGTGCTACTCTCAAAGAAAGATTTTCCAATGAAAGCCTATTACGAGCTGCGCGGCTTTGCACTCGACGAAGACGGGAAGGTCATCGGATTTGCCTCAGATCCCCTCGTGCTGCAGATCGACTAAACAGACGATCTATCTATAATTTAGAATGCGCAATGCCTCTTGCCCTGCTCAAATTGATGCGCGAAAGAACTATGCTATGCGTTCCGGGAGCTGTATAATCCCAGCAAGCTATCATGACGTTGGCACCGCTTGTGCCGCCTCTCAGGTAAATATTGTGAGCAGTGACGAACAGTCCCACCGACAGAAGCAACAAGACGACTTGCGCATAGCGCCGTCGATCGAAGAAATCGAACTTGAAGAGAAAATCGGCAGTGGTGCATTTTCGACAGTATATAAGGGACGTCAAAAATTACTTGATCGAACGGTCGCAGTAAAAGTATTGTCACAGCAGCATCTTAGCGAAGAAGCGGCGATCGCCCGATTTCAACAGGAAGCGAAACTGACAAGCGCACTTAGCCATCCGAACATTATCAAAGTAATGTCATTTGGAGTTTCAGCAAAAGGCGAGCCATATTTGGTAATGGAGTACGCCAGCGGCATTACGCTTACGGAGTTCATGAAAGATGGAGAGCACAGATCCCTGAAGTTCTTCAGCGATATATTCCTACCTCTTCTTTCTGCATTGAATTATGCGCATGGACAAGGTGTTGTACACAGAGACATCAAGCCCAGCAACATAATTCTGACAGGAACAGAAGAGGGCACCTGTACACCGAAGTTAGTTGATTTTGGAATTGCAAAAGTTTTTTCGGATCTGGGAAGCGACCAACTTCGCACAAAGACCGGCATTCTACTCGGCACGCCGACGTACATGAGCCCTGAACAATGTGCTGGACAAAAAATCGACGGCCGATCAGATATTTATTCGTTGGCTTGTGTAATGTATGAATATTTGACAGGGCAAGCTCCATTTAGAGCCGACTCCCAACTAGAATTGATGCGAATGCACACACAAGATTCGCCCGGGTCAGTATCAAACTTTAGCCAGCGCGCGGCAATCGGAAAAGAATTAGCTCAAACGATATTGACTGCTTTATCTAAGGATCCAGCATCCAGACCTGCTTCGGCGGCAGAGTTTTCCGCCAGTATCAGCAAGCATCTTCAGAATTCCGAACTCGATCAAAAACTTGCGCAGCGAAAAACAAAAGCTCCGCCGTTTTTGCTTTCTGGTGTACTAACACTAATGGGATTAGTTCTGGCCGGCTTTATGCTTACTCGATGGGTGCAGCAGAATGACAGTAGTAGGGCTGAGCAATCGACCGAGTTCACCAAACCGCAAAAGTCAATGAGTGGACAACTAAGTGAACTGGCAAACAAGAAGGGCGGACCGATACAAGAACAAATGGAAGTTTATCTGGACTACCGGAGAGTAATTTCCAAACTGGAAGAAGGCAAGCCGCCCGACAAGCGCCTTCTTGCTAAGGCTTATGCACAGGCTGGCGAAACGATTAATCGGTTGATCGGAGCTAAGATGGATTCCAGCCCCAAAATGAGGCAGGTGGGGAAAGATTATGCAAGCAGGGGTGCAGATCTAGCATTTGCATCCAACGAGCCAGGCCTCTATTTGAGAAACTGCAAAAACTTCTTTCAAATTATCGGCAATAGCGCTGAGGAGAACGATGCTGTAAGCAGGCGATTGCTAGAAGCCAATGCGAAATGGTCATCTTCAGCGGAAGTTTTTGAGTTAACAGTTGAGGGCATTCTGCATTTGTTGGCCGCAGGCGATGTCCCGTTAGCAGAGCGAATGTTGTCTCAATTGCGGACAACACAGAAGGACGATCAAGATCAGCTACAAGCTCTATGGACCGCGGCGATTGATGCTGCACTCAAAACAAGAAAGGGACAAACCACCGAAGGAGCAAAGCTTCTTGATCCGGTCTTAGCAGAATTTGAGAATCTGTCCTTTCTCAGCGCAAGGGCTCGCTTGCGCATGATCGAAACAGTTATTGAACCAAGTCTAACCAAGATGCACAAATTGGATCTCTACACGCGTTTCTTGACGAAAGAATTCAAAAACCATGCTTATTTATATGAGGAGGAGAGCTCGCATTCAGCTGGTCGCCTGTGCGAACTTATAGCAAAAGCATATTTATTGCAAGGACGCACGACGGAAGCACTTCGTTACGGCGATCTGGCTTTGAAATACTACGAAAGGAAAAACGAATTCGACGAATATTCGGTCAACCTTTGCAGACGACTGCTTCAAGAAGCCGAATCCAATTCAAAAACCGAATACAAGGCGAAGATCATGGAATACAAAGCGAAGCTGGCGGCCCTGCAAAAGTCTTGAGAACGTGCATACATTAAGCTTGGAAAGCAAATCCCAGCTCAGCGACTCAAGGGCGACAAAGCAGGGAATAAGGGAATAGTCGTTGAAGACTGTCACTTAATGAGCACGCCGACAAATGAACTTTTGAACGTGGAAGCGCTGGCATCTTCTTTGCCGAGCCGCTTTCAGGTCGTCAAAACACTTGGCTCCGGTGCCAACGGCGTGGTTCTATTGGCGACCGACCAGCTTCTCGGTCGAGAAGTTGCGATCAAGATTCTGCGCTCAGAAGAATTATCCAACGAAACAGCACAAAAGCGCTTCATGCGTGAAGCAAGGCTACTAGCCACGATCGATCATCCAAACATAGTTAAGATCTTAGCCTCCGACATTACCGAGAATGGATATCCCTACCATGTGATGGAATACCTTGATGGCACGCCATTATCTGAGCGCCTGAAAGGCAAACCATTACCATTCGATCAATTTTGCGAAATCATGGTGCATGTGTGCGCGGGCCTAGAATGCGCTCATAATGCGGGGGTTATACATAGAGACCTGAAACCCAGCAATATATTTGTTTGCCATGAGCAAGACGGAAAAGAGCTTGTCAAAATCATCGACTTCGGAATGTCCAAAGCAGAGGATGCAGGCGAACAAGGCAATCTGACCAGGACAAATGCAGTGTTGGGCAGCCCGACCTACATGAGTCCTGAGCAGTGCAAAGGCAAGGCGGTCACTGCCGCATCGGATATCTATTCGCTCGGTTGCATTATGTATGAATGCGTTACTGGCGCACCCCCGTTTCAAGCAGAGACCGCATATGAGGTGATGTACAAGCACATCAATGAGAGCACGCAGAGCCTGACATTGAATTCCAAACATGCAATAGGACAGAGCCTCGGAAAGCTGATCGACTCCTGCCTCGTTAAGGATCCCGCTCAACGTCCATCAGATCTGAAAAAGATTAGTGCGGAGCTTGCAGAAATCTCAAAAGTCGAGATTAGGAATCAGGAGCTATTCCTGAAGCGAAAAGAGAATAAGAGCCTGCTGCTGCTACTTGGAGCAATTTTAGCCTTTGGAGTTATTGCCGGGACACCTCTCTACTTCTACCTGCAACAAAAACAAAAACAAACACACGCTGCAATCGGCACAGTTGAAAAGGATATTGCCGACGAGCAGGCGCATAAGCTACAACAGATCAGAAAGCGCATAGAAATTCAGAAAAGCAGATTACTAAGGACGACGGGGAAAAATGAACAAGACGAAAGAGATCTGTATGCATTTAAGTTGATCGATTCATACAAAGCGATGTACGCGCAGCTCAGGCTTCAAAAAAATATGATCGGAACAAGTGGACTTAAACATTATCGAAAGAATCCCGAAGACAAAAACTATTTGGAAACCAAACGACAAGCACTTGCTATTCTCGACGAAGAATATCCCTTCACAGAAATGAGCAACAGCAAAGCGAAGATGCAGCAGCAACTACTTCGTAACAAAGCCAACACTTTAATTGAACTCGATAAGCTAGATGAAGCCTTAAAGTGCTGTGATGAAGGCATGAGGATCGGCGGCGAAGGAAGTCTTGAAGCATCAGAAGTATTGAGTACAAGGGCGCTCTGTCATGTCCTACGAGGAGACTACAGCAAAGCCTTAGATGACGTGAATTCCGTTTATGATCTTTTTTCCACGATTAGATCAGAAAAGCAAGAGAATGCTCAAGTCAAAAAAGCTGCAAAACGCCATGGGATGATGCTCTCAAGCGACCGGCGAGGAGTGGAGCTTTCAGAGGCTGGATTGGCCATCCCTCTAAGCCCGCCACCAACGACAACGGCGGACAAAGTAAAGGCAGCAAAAATCTGCTGCACAATTATAAGAGCATGGATGGAACGATCCACGCCTGATGAGAAGACTAGCGATGAGTTGCTTGAAATTGCCCAAGCCAATCTCAAAGATGTACCAGCAAATCAACAAGAAGATCTGCCCCAAGAAATAGCTGAACTTAAGAAGCTCCTTTAACCTTGATCGTTCTCAGCGGATCTGTTGCTCCCAATCCATTCCTTTTTGTACTGCTGAAGAAACATTTCATGTGCTTCAAGATAGCTGCTTAGAAATCACAACTGAGCGCGCATCCACAAGATGATTGCTAAAAATCTCCTTCGCCACATCCAGCAGTTTGAAGACTGCTCCTCGATCTGAATGTCAGCACGCGCAAATTCTCTATCGCTGGAAAGCTAGAAGAAAGATTCATTTGCTAAAGTAGAGCGGGTCTTGCAGGTCCTTTGATGTCATATAGGCAATTCAAGAGCATCATCCTGCTGAACCAGATTGGATTCGCCGACAAAGAGTAGTTCTATCCCAAAAAGTTGAGGCTCTTGAAAGCGTTAACATGGCAAACCGAAAACAAAAATTCAATCTAACTCTGTTAACGCGATAAGGGAGAAACTTGTTTCCACAAGATTCCGCAGGATTGAATACTTCCGGTTTAGCCGCCCAGCATGCTAATTTGCAAGACCTTAACGAGCTAACCTTAAGGCTCGGTGCACATTACTATGACTTGTTCCTCAAGTCATAGTTAGCCACTCTAAACTCATAATGGAACAAGCAGATGTCGTTGACGGAAGACCAAAACATCCCCCCCGCCAAACGCATTCTAGGATTCGACGTTCAATACCTGATTTCCGAATGGAAGGAAATCATCAACCCTAAAACTGTCATGGCTGATGCCTGGGCCGGGGTAACGGTTGCATTGGTTGCCCTTCCTCTAAATCTTGCTCTGGCGATTGCATCCGGAGTAGAGCCCGGAATTGGTATTACAACGGGCATAGTCGCCGGCATCATCGCGTCTCTTCTTGGAGGACAGAAATTCGGAGTTACCGGTCCAGCGGCAGCCTTGGCTGTCGTTCTCATTGGCATTGCTGAGTCCTATGGTTTAGGTGCTATCTGGCTGGTTGGAATTTTGGCTGGTGTTTTGCAGATTGCGGCAGGTTACTTCAGGCTGGGCAAACTCATTTCATTCATTCCAATGCCGGTGATTGTCGGCTTCGCCAATGCTATTGGCATCCTGGTGGTCCTCAATTCTCTCCGCGATTTCCTGGGACTTCCGCGAATTGTGGCACATACTAGCCTGCCTATTTCTCCCCCCGCCCATCCATATATTCCGGAGATATTTGAGGATATAAATAGTCTTGTTTCACGAGCTATCATGCATGGCGAAATCAATCCACTTGCCGTAGGCACTGGCATGATAGTGCTTTTTCTAGCAATAATAGTGCCGAAGTGGACAAAGGTGGTGCCAAGCCAACTGGTTGCAATTGTAGCCGGATCGCTGATCGCCGCACTTGCCGGTTTTCATTTACCCAAAATTATCGACATAAGCAGTGTCCCGGCATATTTACCGGTGCCGCATTGGCCAGATCTGCCCTGGACACAGTTTGGAGTTCTTTTTCCTGTTGCAATAACTGTATTCATGCTTGGCTCAATTGAGTCTCTGCTGTCCGCATCCGTAGCTGATGGAATGACCATGACCAAGCGACACCATTCAAACCAAGAGCTAATTGGTCAAGGTATGGCAAATGTCATAACCCCCTTCTTTGGAGGCATTCCTGTTACTGGTGTCATTGTGCGTACAGCAGTTAACATCCGGGCAGGAGCAAAAACTAGGCTCTCGGGAATTGTTCACTCTCTGACGCTCCTGATTCTTGTCTTAGCATTCGCCAAGTATGCTGAGCAGATCCCCCTTTCCGCACTGGCTGGCATTCTGATTCTCACTGGCTTCCGCCTCATTGAATGGGATGCTACCAGGCAAATTTGGCATGCATCAAGAACCGAAGGCTGGGTAGTCTTTGCTACAACAGCAATTTCTGTGCTCATCGATCTGACCGCTGGCGTATTCACGGGCTTGTTACTAGCGTGTGCCTTATTCATCAAGCAGATCTCGACCCAGATTGTCGTACCGGAAGAAGCGGAAGATAGGCGTGCAAATGTGCGTCAACCAATTCCTTCTTGCAAATTTGTCAGAACATTTCTCATTGACGGACCGCTCTTCTTCGGTGCGGCGGAGCGTTTCACTGAGACCATTCTTCTTACACAAAATCTGAAGGTAATAGTGCTGCACATGAAGGCAGTCAGCGGGATGGATCTGACTGGTGCCGAAACCATTCTCTCCATTCATTCTCAACTTAGGCGCAATGGAATCAGGCTCTGTCTCACCGAGCTTCCGCATCAGCCATTCGAACTCCTTAAACGCACTGGAGCATTAGAGAAAATTGGAGTCGAGAACATCTTCAAAGATTATGGGAAATGCCTTCTCGATGTAAATGCAACCCTACTAGAAACGTCCTGTTCTGACTGCCGGGACCTCCTCGCAGCCCCACCCAAAACGAAAATCGGCGCTCCCAAAGATTGCCCGCTTCGAGCCGGCATTGTTCTCAATACCAATCAGATTTCGTCTTTGCTCAAGAAAAGATTGAGTGAGGAAAAAAATATTGAGGCTGGCACCGAATCGTCAGATATTGATACATCCAAACTAATTGCAGTAAAAAGCGAATCCCAGATACCAGAATGCCTTAGAGAGACTCCGATTTATTCGCTGCTGAAATCGCAAAATCTCCTGCAAGTTGACGAAACCCCTTCGGATAAGGCCGACTTGATCATCGGGATGTGCATTGATTTCAGAAAACAGCTTCATTTGCCGAAGAACTGTGCCTATGTCATTCGTAGAGCTGGAGCGAATATGAAGGATTGTGAGTTTGAACTTGCACTTGCCCTATCAGCAGGTATCGAATATATGGCATTAATCACACACAACAAATGTCTGATGTCAAATCCCTATACGGAAGAAAGGTCCGTGCTTGAAACACTTAGCACCCGCTGTGGCTGGAAAGAAGACCGAGCTCGATCGTTTTTTTACGAGCAATCTACAGCTAGAGGAATCAGCGATCCTGTTCAGTTTGTGCTTAGCGAGTCTGATCGTATCTCCGCGTTATTCAAAGGATTGAAAGTGATTCCGCTTCTCTATAGCGTGGATGATGACAAGCTTTATCTGGTCAATGAGTGGCTTAAGATGCATCACACTTCAAATTGATCGTTCGATAGCATTCGTTTTTGTTTCAATTTTGATCGTTTTCCCCACTCTCCTTTTTCCGATAACGCTCCATGATTTCGCGCATACCAGGATCACCAGTTTCGACGAAATGATTTGCTTCATTGACGCTGTTAAATGCGCTCGTCAATTGCATTATGGTCGCCACAACCATAATGCCGCCAACTACAAGGGTGACACAGCCGGGTCCAACAACTAGCCCGACCAGCCCCTTCCAACCAGGAATCTCATGTGCCTTCGACAAAGCAATGTAAGCAAGATAGAAAAAATACAACGCCGGAATCCATCCAACCAGGGGAATCCAGCTGACAAACATCACGATCCAGCAGCACGACAAAGCCAGATAGGTTCGCTGAAAGCTGCCCTTCCCTCCGAGAAAGTGCAGCGCCACCGTCGTGAAGAAGGAGATGAGTAAAGAGCCCAGCATCGCACCGACGAAAAGCACAGCGAAACAAATGGCGAAATAGCCCAGAGAAGTTGTTTCCCGCAACGCCACTGCAATTTGGGGGTCAATCGCAGCGAATTGATTCACGCAAAACGTCAGTACGAGGCTGAGCATTAAAGAAAAGGCCCCAGCACAAACAGCGAAGAATGACAAAGGTTCTCGCCATCCACAATCCCAAGTGATGTCGTCGAAGAATTGTTTTGGATGCAAAACGATAGCCTTTGCTGTTAAAGCAAAGTTCGAAATGAATTCCACTTTTCGCTGCCCCCGTCCCGTAAAGTTGGAATTGCCCAAAGTCCGAACATCGGTAACGAAGCTTAGCGATTTATAAGAAACGGAGACCCTCGGAATTCTGTAGTGGGTTCTACCAGAAATGCAAGGGTCTCAGGTTCGGATTCGACACGTACAAACTAGACTAACTGTGCGGGTCTGCCCCATACGGATTGCAAGGAAAGCATCTGCTTTTGCAACTCATGGCGCGCTCGGCGATCTGCACAGCCATTTGCCTCCCAGTAAAGCTGCCACCACCTGCGGTGCGCCTTCTTTTTGCCCTCATGCGCTTCTTCTTCGCAAATTTCGTATAGGCGATCAAGAAACGAAACTACATCCTCAGCACTTGCTTCGGCTTCCTGCGGCTCTGTGTTGAAAAGCTGCGGCGAAATATTATGGCGATCTTGAGCAAAGCACCAGCGCAAAATTGTGATCATCGAAGGATCGAGACGTTCAATATAGGACCGGTAAGTTTCAAATCTCCGCAAAATCTTTTCCGGATAAAATTCAATCGAGCCATTTTGCGGCCAGGCAGCACCACTTTCAAGGGGCTCAACACCGTCGGCGTCATAAATCAGGAAATAACCAGGAAAGCTTGTCACTAGTACCCTGAAAAGCTGATCACGGACGCGGGACCAGGCTTCACAGCTTATATGAGAAGGCACTCCTGCCATGGAAAGCTCTTCATCAGAGCTGAGCGCAAGGTCCACCGTATGGATGGCGTTGCACACCCTGAACAGGGCCGGTCTTTCCAGCTTCAGCTCAAGACGTCTACAGTAAAAATAGGCTTCATCGAGCGGCATGCTCCGTCGTCGTTCTTGTTTCGCCATGGTCGTGCCCAGAAATGAAGTAACGATGGCTTTATACCCAAAGTTGCCAAGATCTCCTCAGAGGAAGAAAGATTAAACTAGCCAGCCCGAAAATAGGCTAAACCCGCAGCCCGCTTAATTTATCTCGCTTGTCGCCTGTGCTATTTTGGTTTCTTCCGCGCAGCATCAGCAAGAAGTGAAATTTTGAATAGCCCGCAGACACAAACTGCAATGCAGAATCAGCCAACAGAGCCAAAGTTGACCCTGAAACCTGCGCGGCTTGATTTCGTATCGAACCATACCCAAACCGTTTTTGCCGGTGTAATTTCTCTGTTCGTAGTATTGATTGCCTGGGCGCCCTCCTTGCAATGCGGATTTCTGCTGGATGATTTTCTGCATCTAAATTACGTAAGTCGCGCTTTTCATGGGGATTGGGGCGATTTCCTGAGCAATTTTTATTCGAACTGGGCTGGTTCTGACATTATGAAGAGCTTCCGCCCACTGGTTTCGCTTTCGATTTTCATAGATTTCATGTTCTGGCAGGGTAATGCTTGGGGCTATCACCTGACCAATTTGCTGCTGCTTGCCACTTGCTCATTTTTGACAGGACTCATAACACTTGAGCTGACAGGGATTATGGGCAACAGACTGCGCGCGGTAGCCAGTGTTTGGGCTGCGCTGCTTTTTGCCATCTATCCATTGCAAGCAGAATCGACAAGTTGGATCATCGGGCGAGTCGATCTGCTCTGCACTATGTTTTATCTTGCAAGTGTATTTTGCTATTTGCGTTTTCGCCTGATTCGCGAGAAAAAGTATTTTGTCTTCTCTCTGGCGTCGTTTGTGGCCGCCATTCTCAGCAAAGAAATGGCATACACGCTGCCTGTAGTCATAACCGCGGCGGCGGTGATCTTAAAAGAGCATAGCATTGTTCCTGCGCCGGAAGAGTACAAAAAGAAAATGCGCATTCAAGCCCAAACCGCCGTTCTGAGCTACTGGACAATTGCGGGAATAGGCTTGATGTCCCGATTTGTTCTACTTGGAACTATCGTTGGTGGTTATGGCGATGGTGGCGCCGGCGGTTCGTCTGGCATTTCCGGCTTCATAGGTTCGCTGCGAAATTTTCTGAATGCGGAAACTATCAAACAGATCCTGTTTCCGATCAATCTGGATCTGATTGCTCGAGCACCAGCCTATGAGCTAGCAAATACACTGACCCGGATTCTCACAATAGCCTATACCGGCATCCTGTCTCTGGGAGTCGTGCGGCTCCTGATGAACTGCATGAGCAAACGAGTTCTCGCTTTTCTGGCTATTTGGACTGCCATCAGCATTCTGCCTACATTTCAGATCTGGCACATCAGTCCAAACATGGTGGGAAGCAGGCTGTTTTTCCTTGGTTCGGCACCGGCAATAATGATTCTCGTGCTGTTAGCACTACCTGCCATCGATGCCATGCGTCCGGCATTTGCAAAAGTATTCTCAGTAATCGGCGGACTGCTGCTTATGGTTGTTCTGACCGTGTGGACATTTTGCTTGCAATTAAATCAAGTGTCGTGGCTAGAGGCGAGCCATCAGGTTCAAACATTCATAGATTCGGTCGCTAAGTCGATCGCGGCAACGCCAGCAGACAAGAAAGTACTGATACTAAATTTGCCCACCGATTACTCCGGCGCGGGGATGATTACTCGACCGCAATATTTGGCTTATGCCTTAAGCCAACCATACTTTCCGAATAATGACTTGGCTACTCGCGTGCAAACGATTGAGCCACTAGTTGGTGGCAGTCATGACTATGTGTGGCCATCACAATTGCAACAGGTAATCAAATCGGATGCGGTCAGGATCTTCCAGTGGAAGGAGTCTGGTAGTCTGCCGAGCAATCGATCTTTCTTGATAGACAGAGCACGCAACTCCGCCGCTGGACACGGAATTGTCTTGAACACAACGGCTGAGAGTCATCTTGCCCCATGGAAGGCTCCGATGGGCGGGGAGCTGAGCGCGGGCACAGACGCTCCAACCATTGAGATTCCATACAGCCAGTTTCGCTATGTCCCTGCAAACGACGATCAATGGTGGGAAGGCGAGGGCAATAAAGTAAACCCCGTCAAACGTAGCGAATGGACAGTAGTACAGAATGGTGGGCAAAGATTTGAAGAAATACCGGATGGATTGATGGTTAGCCCTGGTACTGCATCCGGTATTATCATGGTCGCCGATCTTCCAAAGTTTAACCCGTTGGAAGTTAATACAGCCAGCATCGTTTGGAAATGTCTTTCTGGAACCTGCCCTCAAGTGGAGCTTCTCTGGAAGCCTGATCGGAGCTTAGAATATGCCAGAGCTTCCTTGCCTTTGTCGTTCTCTGACGCTAAAACAGACGCAGAAAGAACCAAGGATTCCGTGCTCGGACAATACTCAGAAAACATTGCGTGGCTTGGCAGAGCACGGAATTGGTCATTAGAAAACAAAATCGAAAAAATTGCGCTTAAGCTGCCGCCCGGAAACTACTCGATTCTCCTAAGAAGCATCAAACTTGGCCCACAGGATTCGTCTTCGCCAAAGATAAGTCTTAATCCGAAGTCCGGAGATTTGGATTACGATGCAAGCGAAATCAAAAACTGCTCTGCCGTAAAGCTTATTGGATTAGCGCCAAACAAAACCTTTGACGCTGCTCACGCCGGAGAAGTCACAACATTGCTGACCAGCCAAAGCGGTGCTCCAATAATTGAAAAGATTGTTCGACAGACTTCCGGTAAAATCACGACCGCAGAGCTCGCTGCCGGAGACAGGACTAATTACTTCGTGCGAATGCAAGCCCTTAACGCACATGACCAAGAAATAGGACTGCCGTCAGAGCCCTTATTCATTGAGAGGAAGACCCTTGGCGAACGAAGATAGCATTGACAAGGAAGGCGACAAGCAACCAGTGGACAAGTCCCCCACACAGGCGGGAGCGACTGATTCTCAGCAAAAGAAGGAAGAAGTCTCGGAACTGGATTCTTTGTTAGATAAACAGGAGATCCAGAACCTCAAGAAGCTTGAGATAGCAGAGCTTGCGAGCAACAAGCGGTTTGCGGGGCGCGTCATCATCTTTTGTACGATCGTTGTAGCATTCATTTGCATAGTTGAGCTTGCGATGGTGCTTAAGCAATTGATAATCGACGTGCTCCTCGCCTTAACGCTTGCTTCTGCAATGGCTCCGATGGCTGAAATCGGTGAGAAGCGCGGTGTGCCACGCGCTGCTACGGTCGCAGTAATTTATGTCGTTGTAATCGCCTTTTACGCAAGCCTGGGATTGCTGGTATCAAAACCTTTCAAGGAACAAGTCATAGTTTTTGTCGATCAGGTTCCCAACTATATCGATCAAATTCATGGATACTATTTGAAGGCGCTTGATTTGGCAGGAGACTCAGCGACGCTTCTGAAGATAGAACCCTCTTCGTTGAAGGCTGCAGGTACGAGCGTATTTTTGAAAACCATAACGGCTACCGCTACCTTGTTTGAGATCATTGTAAACACAATTTTGGTTCTCTTTCTTTCCGCATTCTTTGTTGTCGATGCGAAAGACATATGGGCGGGACTTTTGAAATGGGTGCCGTCAAAACATCGAGCCAAAGCAGGGTCTCTCATCCAGCCACTTGAGAATCGCATGGGCGGCTACGTTCGCGGTCAAATATTGGTGTGCACGGCAGTAGCAATTTTCTTTGCGGTAGGATTCACTTTGATTGGCGTCAAGTATGGGTTAGTTCTGGGTCTCATTGCCGGGCTACTGAACCTAATTCCATTTGTCGGGTCCATGATCGCAACACTGATAGCACTATTCATTGCAGCGAATCAGTCGGTGACTACATTCGTATTGACGCTTGTGCTGTTTCTCATTGAGCAGGCGGTGGAAAGCAATTTCATAGTTCCACACCTACTCGGAAAACAAGTCGAATTACATCCGCTTATAGTTCTGTTTTCTATCCTGATCGGCGCCACCATAGCCGGTGCCGCCGGAGCGGTTGTTGCCGTCCCAACAATAGCGGTAATGCTATACCTCACTCGAGAGTTCCTGATCACGCCGGACGATCCGTCCACAAATATTCAAAACACGTAAGCCGCTTACAGCAACTATTTCGAAGATCAGAAAACGACGGTTTCATCGTCACCCCAAGCCAAATGGAATAAGCACTTGACCGGGATCTCTATGCGGTAGCTGAAATGTGTCCGGCGGATAAGTCCGACAAGGTGACACCACGCGCTTTTAATATCGCCGAGAGTTCCTCGCAGATTTGCTTGGCACATGAAGGTCCACGATAAACAAAGCTCGTATAAATCTCCAGTACATGTGCGCCAGCGCTCAGGTAATCAAACGCATCTTGACCGTTGGCGATTCCACCGACGCCTATGATGATCTGCTCAGGCGATTTCAACTTAGCTAATTTCTGGGTTAGTCGCAGATTTAGATGCTTCAAGGGCTTCCCGCTGAGACCGCCCCAACCAATTGCATTGAGCCTCTCAGCTGCAGTGGAAAGCTCTTCTCGAGTAAGTGTAGTGTTTCCACAAACGTAGCCTGCGACTTTCTTATCCTTACAAATGGACGCCACTTCCTCAAGAAAACGTTCAGTACTGTCTGGCGAAAGCTTCAACAAAATCGGCAGCTTTCGATCATTAATCGCATTTACGCGCTCCAAAGTGGCAGCAAGAACGCTACTCTCTTTTAAGCATCCTTCCGTTGTGTTGGGGCAGCTCGCATTGATTGTGACAAACTCGACCGGCAGAGTCTTTACCAACGAGAAGCTGTATACAACGTCTTCGACCGCGTCTTCTCCGCTAATTCCAGGATCATTTGTTTTGGCAATATTGATACCACAGGGCAACGAGAACTTCTTTCCGGCCAAGGCTGTCACAACTGACTGTGCACCTAACCCATTCAACCCCAGACGATTGATTAAAGCTTCATCGTCACTGAGGCGAAACAAACGGGGGCGCGGATTGCCACCATGCGGTTTTGCGCATACAGAGCCAATCTCCATGAAACCAAAACCTAGCGCTCCCAGTACCGGCGCCAATGAGCCATTCTTGTCAAACCCCGCAGCCAAACCGATTGGATTAAGAAGTTCTCTACCAAAGAGCTTAACTCTTAGACCTTGTCCGGAATAGCGCAAAGGCAGAGCACCGATCAGGGGGCCGGCAGTCAAGAGAGCATGATGCGCAGACTGGTGGACAGACTCAGGGTCCAGCTTGAACAATAACGGTCTTATTAGTTTTTCGTAGAAAAAATCTTGTCCCATGATCGGCTCTGGCGCCAGAAGTTCAGATCCAAATCAATAATAACTGCTAGGCCGTCAGGAGCTCATTTTTCGTCCACTGTTGTAAACTTTGAGCTGATCCCCGAAGCGATGTCAACAGCCATGCAACGTGCATACTCCTTGTCCTTCCGTCGCTCTCAGTCACCGTGCCGAGAGTTAGTCACAAAATTTGGCGGACAACCTACATGGGTGCAAGAACCGCAATGGCCAATTAGCCGCTCGCTCGGGGAACAGATGACATTCATTTGCCAAATTGTCCTGTATCCCGAAATTTTCGGGCAAACCGTAGGACGCATGGCATACGTCTTTATGACGGATCTAGAAGAGAAGGTCGTTCCGGCTTGGGATCCAGACTCGGGAGAGAATGCAGTGATCATTCAACCTGGGCGACCACCGAATGTGCAAACAATGGCTGCGCCAATAGGACCCACCCTTTACGAATTTCTTGAAATACCCGGGCAGGATCAGATGCAGCCGCGTCCGTGCGAGTATTTGGTTGACACTGCGCGTCGAACTGACCCCGCTTTTGAAGATGAGGCGCATCGCCAGGGGATGGACGACGTATCTTTTGAGAAGTATTCAAAAGCAGTGGAAGGCAACAAAGTGGGGGGAACGCCTGCATTCCTGCAGGAAGATGCGATGCCGCCAGGTGGCAAGCTTCTGCTTCAGCTTGACTCAGCGCAAGTTCCTTTCTATGTGAACTTTGGCGACTGTGGGCTCGGGTTTGCGTTCATCTCACCTGATGGTTCGCAGGGACGGTTCCTGTTTCAGAGCTATTAGTCACACTCGTGATGAAACGCAGGAGTTTGGACTAATCGTTCTTCTCCTTCTTTTTTGCATCTTCGAAGAGTTTTTGCATCTGATCTTGAACAACACTTCTAACCCAAATCGATTGGTTTTGGATTCGAAACAAGCTTATGTGGCAAGATTCCGTACTCTTTACTCTTGATGAAAACCCACTTTTCACGGACTTCGTCGCCTTCTTTCACTTCCAAGGTGTCGTGCCCTTCCTGGCTCTTTTGCTGCGACAACCGCATCTTGGAACCACTGGCAGCAAGCATTAGATTGATCTCGTCAATACGAACTTTAATGCCATTGGGATCGCCTTTTCCGGAGAACATATCCAAAAGCTCTTGTGGTATCTTTCCACCATTGGCAATAATCTTGTCCGCAAGTTCACGCTCAAGCTTAGCTCTCGCTTCCAGGTCCTTTTCAGCCTGATCACCGGGTTTCTGTTTATCCCCTGGCTCTTTACCGTCGTCCTCTAGCTGCGCTGGACTACCAGCCTCTTTGAGCCTCCTGTTGATGTTTTCTATAACAGTTGCTCTCTGAGCCTTGGGAAGTCCTTCAAGTCTCTTTTGTAGATTCCCCTCGAAATCCTGAGGATTCCTAATTATTGTGTTGACGCATTCATCTTCTAGTGCTTTAGCTTCTGCAGGAGTAAGTGAGCCTTTTTCACGGCTTCCGGGAAGTGGGGCATCACGTTCGGACCTCGGCTTATCGGTGCGATGCGCGTCCGGCAAGTATGAATCAACTTTGTTCCCATCGGGACCAACTAAAGAGACCTCTCGCACATCAGCATCAGCGTTAGGAAGAATTGGTCGATATCGATCTGATAGCCTGTAAGGACAATTTCGCTCTGCCAACAATTGGTTAAGCCTGTCAATGCTCAAACCATTGGGATCGCTTCCAGGATTGCTCAAAATTTTCTTGAGCTCTTCCGGAATGCGCCCGGTTTTTGCGATTTCATCAGCAAACTTACGCTCGAGTTCACGGACCTCGTCTGAACCAGCATTCGGCTTAGGCGCATCTACTGGACGAGCCGCATCAGCACCTGGCTTTGGAATACCTTCTGGCCGAGGATCCGCACCCGGGTTCGGCGAATCCACCGGTCGAGAATCAAAACCAGGCTTAGTCGAATCCACCGGTCGAGGAGCACCCGACTCTGGCGGCGCATCCACCGCCGCCGCTAGCTTTGGCGCCAGTCGAGAATGATCACTGCTCGGTTTTTGTGCCTCACCTACAATCTCGAGGTCACGGTTCGTCGGATTTATCGAAGAGTCTCCGGCATCCCGGCTGGGCTTCATAGAAGCGACATCGAACCCTGAGCTAGCTCTATCGGATGGCTGAACATTAGGACGATACTCTGGTTTGCCTTCGTTTCCCCAGCTATCTTTCACTGACTCGGCAAACCGACGACCGATCGAACGGTCCTTGGTTTGGCGACTAATCTCTTTCTTGTCCAAGTCTGACAAGATGTCCGCAGGGGATCTAAAAGTTCTGCTCACAAATGTCGCTGGTCGATCGGTCCGCTTCTGGTATTCGTTGGCTGCCACGATATTCTTGTTAAGGCTTGCCATTCCCGACGAAGCCTCCGTAGAGACAAGTTCCTCAGCCGTGTCCGTTTTCGGTGACTTATCTTCTATTTCAACATCTGTGGCAATCTGTTCTTTCTGCATTTCGATTCCCCCGCTTTCCAAATTCATACCCTCATTGAGGTACGAAGACATTAACCTTGTGACAGTGACAGCTCAGTGACAACACCGCAGCTTGTCCATAACCTTGCCCTCACGCTTGATGAACTGAGAATAGCCCCTGAATAGTGATCGTTAAGGAACTTCCTAAATCATGGACCGAATTAAGGGCGTTCATTCTTTAAATCGGACAAGCGCTGTTCAATAAATGAGCGGCGTGCGCCCAGGATGCTTTCAAGACGAGGCAAAGCTCCGTAAGGCTGGT
Organism: Candidatus Obscuribacterales bacterium; assembly: GCA_019747875.1. Taxonomy (GTDB): domain Bacteria; phylum Cyanobacteriota; class Vampirovibrionia; order Obscuribacterales; family Obscuribacteraceae; genus JAIEPM01. Next base: position 26,439 of record JAIEQI010000048.1, on the reverse strand, counting down.
TTGGTCGCCGGAAACTGGACAGTTGTTCTCTATTCCTAAGCAAAAGTTTCTGGGCATTCAAATCTATACTTTCAACTCGCGCAGCACTCAAATCCTGAGTTCTATTCGTCTCGCGTCCTGAAATCTTAATTTCCTGCCGAGGAGCATCATCCGTGAGAGAAGCTGGAGGCAAATAATGATCGGGCAAAACTTCAAGTGCTGGATCAACAAAAGCAGCTGTCGCTTGAGCAGTTTTCTTGAAGGAAGTCCGATCAAATGAAGCACTTTCTAACAGATTCAAACTGGCCGTGGTCGCAACAGCAGCAGAATCAGAATGGTAACTATAGTGATCAAACTTATCCATAAAAGCAGCCCTCAAACTCTGATGCACAGACAATATGTTTCCCCCTGTGACAAGCAAGTGACAACAAACTCTGCTAGTAAAGCGATTCTTTGAAATCGAAGAATTCGCATTCAAGAGCTCATCTCGATCACGCGCTAACTGCGCCACGAAAAAGATCCCAAAACTGCATAATTACACAGCGCTCTAAGCGAAAATTCGCAGGTTCATCCACACAAAAGAGAAACAGTGACTTGTAGAGCGCACAGAAATTCCAGAGATAACATGCGCTATCAAGCTCCCGAAATGGCAGTCATAGCCCACAAATCGCCACATCAAGATCTACGCTTGAACATATTCTCCAAAAACTTGCGTTGTCCAATAATTAGTGGAACTGAATACATCCAATTGCTGGATATTGATGATTGTCGGCTGAATAAAATTCGCCATCTGACAAAATTGCATTGCAAGGCACCAACTGGCTCCACCGAAGCTGGGGAGTTGGCACTGTATTCTCTAGAGTTTGACGAGGTACCTCCGCCTCGAAAAGCTCTCCGCAAACAAGACAATAAGCATCAGCATAGGGCAGGACTATGTTAGCTGCTGCATTATTGCCCAAGCACAGTGCACCATATTCAGTGCTCCGATTCGCTTTGATTTATCGAGGTAGTTATGGCTGAGATTTCAGAAGACCGCAAAAGAGACACACCGGAGCAAACGACGGATGCTGACGGCGCTCAAAAGAAAGAAGGAGAGAATGTCGAACATTCTCAAGATCAAACAACAAAGAAGTCGTCACCATGGTCTGATATCTCAAATGAGATTTTGAACGCAAGAATTCGCGGAGCGCTGGAAGCGAGTAAACAGACGGACCACAATGATCCGGTGCTGAAAGCCTTGAAGAAGGAAATCGTGTTCCATGAGCAATCGGACAAGTCGACTTCTTACCTCGGCAAAATATTCGACTATGTATATTCAAAGGATCAAAAATCACTGCAAGAATTGAAAACCTTATATGAGGATTACGGACAAGCTCAAGTGAAGGGCAACGCTGAAGAGATGGCAGCGATGCAGAAAAAGATCCAGGAAAAGATTGCTGAAGACATGAAAAATGTCGGCTTTCAAGAAGAAATTAAACAAATGGGCGGCACATTCACGAAAATGATGTTTCTCTTTGTGCAAGGTGGTGTTGGCATTGCAGGCACAGTCGGATCCTATGCATTGGACCAAGCAAAGCCCGCGGACCCGCTCATGACGCAAGCTACCGACGCGACACTAGGCGCGGCAAAAGGTCTGGCCATGCGCCAATTGGTGCAAGTTCTTGGGCAAACAGAACTTCCCCTTGCAGTGAAGGGCGTGTTGATGGGAGCAACGAACCGCTTGCTCGACCAAACCCTTACGCGCGAAACCTGGCAAGACAAAGATGGCGACTTTGCACCTGGCAAAGGAGTTTCAACGGCACTACTTTCAACTTTCGATCCAAAAGCAATGTTGCTAGACGCTGCGATTCTGTCGGCAGCGACAGCATTAACAGCTGGAGTCAACGCTGGAACAAACGACATTCTAAAACGCAGCCCCTTCCTGCAAATGGTGGCAGGTGGTTACATCTTCGGATCAACCGCCGGTGGTTTGCAGGAACTAGGGCGCCAACAAGGCACTGGCGAAAAAATCGATGTCAGCAAAATTTTGCTCGAAAGCCAAAAAATAGGATTACTGACAGGATTGGCCGCTACGGTCGGCGGTCTGCAGGCCGACGCCGTTCTTCGCAAACAAATTCGCGAAGCATTCAGCACACCAAAACCGGCAGTTACGTTGGATAAGGCCGACATACAAAAGATCTGGGACGGAAATTCAAAGAGTCTAGTATCCAAAGGCTATTTCGAAGTAAAACGAGAAATCGTCAATCCTGAGCAATTCCCCAAAGGAAAAGTTTATTCGACGACCGAAGCACAAATGATCTTGCAGAAAGATGTTACCGTTCCCGGGCAGTTCGGAGCCGATGGCAAACCGTTGGTATTGAAAGCAGGAACTGTACTGCCAAACGGCGTTCAGTTCGCCCCGCAAGAGATAGTGCCGCAAGGAAAAACAGTAGATGGAGATCCGATTCGCGTTCTTTCAAAACCTCAGATAATCACACCAGAAAAAGGTGTGAAACTGGCAGATGGGACAGTGCTCAAAAGCGGCAATGTAAGCGAGATTACAGTTGCCAGCGGACAAGAAGCCAAACCAGGCTCTGTCATGATCGTGCGTGATTCTGTTGACTATAAAACCGGTGCAGCGCGTATCGATACATACCATGAGAATCCGGAAAAATTCGCAAAGATGTGGAAGGAAGTGCCGGGCAAACCTGGCGTTTACTCACCAAACATGGAACACTTCAAAACTCCAATGGAAGTGGTCCAAGTTCCTGATGGCGTGGTCTTTAGATTCAAACCCTCCTACGATCCTGATGGTCCATGGGTCTATGCAAAACCTGGAGACCTCATCAAACAGAGCTTCTCGGCTGAAGGTAAATTCCAAGGTTTCTACCGCATAAGCGCGCAAGATGCGCTCGAAACGCACATTCCGAAAAATGCGCAGACAGCTGCTCGCATGGATCTGCTAACAAAAGAAATCTATCAGCGTTCCGGCGCGATAGTGACCCGCGCACAGATTGGCGGCTCATCCGTGCTCTCGCCATTTTTATCAGGAGCGCTTGAGCAAGTCCGCAAGAACCAAACCACTCCCCCTCAAACATAAACAGATCATCACTGAGAAATGGATCAAGCACGCACGACCAACGACGAAGTTGAAACAAATCGCCCGGCTCCAGATGAGAGCAGCGATGATGATGGTGGCTCGCGCTCACTCCAACTAGAATTGCAAGCAATGCGCGGATCTCGCTCGGCAAGCGAGAGCACAGCCCGCCCGGCGCCACAGGGCACAGCCGAACTTCAACCTCTCCAAATTGTGGACGAGAAAAAGTCTGCGCAAAAAAGCAATGACCCCACGTCTCAGCCCACCGGCGATAAACAAGCAGCTGTCAAAAAAGATGCTAGCGATCTTGCAAATAAAGAGAACACGCCAGCGACAAGCTCCTTCGATAATCCTTACAAACATGTCAGCCTCGCCGGCGAAGCGATGAGGGAAATTCAAGCCCTCGCTAATCGGAAGGATGACGAAAAGCTGATTATCACCAACGATAAAGGTGAGAAGAAAGAGACGACCGTTAAAGAGCGCCGAGAATTTCTCACACAGACTGCCGAAAAAGAGTTTGACAAGGCAATTAAAGCCTCCGACAGTATCAACCAATCGAAGGTGGAAGCGACATTATTTGAAGTGCGCGGCAAGCTAGCGAAGGCAGCACTTGAAGGGGAAAAGGTCACACTAACAGAATGCGAAACGGCACTTGAATCACTTAAGCATTCGCCTAGCGCCACAAGATTCGCCTACGCAATGTTCAAAGCGGGCAGTGCTGATGTGAACAAAGCTCTAGAACTGATGAAAGAGGCCGAGCAAAAGGATCCCGAAGCGGAAAAGGATGCAAGCTTCGTCCAGTTCAAGAAGGATCTGGAACTGGCAGTTGCAGAAGGTCGTAAATCGATCATCAACAAAGAAGAGTTCATGCTTCCATTGATTTCAATGAGCCTGGGCGACAACGAAAGACAGCTCGGCAACAAAGTAAAGGCGGAAGAATTCTATCGGGAAGCAATCAAGCAAGCTGATGGGCTCGACCAAAAAGTAGTGAAGGCACAGCTGGATGCACTCGCTAAGGAACGTGCTCAAAAAGCAAACGATCCCGAAGCACTGAAAGAAATCGAAACTCGCGAAATGGCCTGGGCTGCGGTTGCTCATGCTCCCGCCCTGTCCCGCATTAATTATGCCGACTTCCTGCTCTCAAATGGTCGCGGAAACGAAGCTCGAGAAATCTTAAAGAAGGTGCAAGAGATTGATCCCGAGTTGGTCAACGACAAGAAAGAATTCAAAGACATGCTTGCACTCTCTGAGAAAGTGCAATCGGCAGCTGACTTAAATCCTTTCCAACATCTGGAAAACTTCAAAAAAGCACTCGATAAAAAAGACATAGACAAAGCCAGATCCGAATTGCAAGCGGCCGTGAAAGCCGCTGACAATCTCGACCGTGATTTAGCTAAAAAGAACAAAGAAGTTATCAAAGAACAACTGAAAGTTGAGCTTGATCCAAAAATACGCGAAGGACTTACGCAGGCTTTCGAGATATATGATGCATTTGAGCATGCCGCGTCGTTCACTCGCGTGGCGCTGGGAAGATTTGAACTTGCCGCGAAGAACTACAATCAGGCAAAGGAACTATTTCAAGAAGCGAAAAATCTCGATCCTCAGTTTGCAGCAAGAAAAGAAATCGAAATCGACAAACTATTGGAAGCAGCCAACGAGCCAAGCACTTTTCAAAAAGTCCTGGAATTCACAAAGAATCTAGCAAAGGAATTAGTCGCTGATGCGGCAGCCATTCTGGCCGGAGCTGGAGCGGTTGCTCTTACTGGCTGGTCAGGACCTGGCGCGATTGTAGCCGGAGCGGCAGCTGGAGCCGCGACTTATACCGGTGTCAAATGGCTGATGGGTGACGATATTCATTGGTACACCCCAATTTGGGGAGCCATCGACGGAGTTACAGGCTCGCTTGCCGCAATGGCTCGCCAAGCTCTCATTGTCGAAGGCGGCAAACTTGTGAGCAAAGAGCTGGCAGAGAAAGCCGTCATTAAAACCGGTGGCAACGTCGCCGCCCTTTCAGGACTCGAAGGGCTCAAGATGAGCGAAGCTGCTCAAAAGTTGGCTTCAACGGGTCTAAAGGCAATGGGCAAGGACATCGGGCTCTGGGCGCGCATGTCTAGCTCGATCCCATTTATCGGTACAGGTAGTGCTGAATACCGTTCGGCTTTAGCGGCATACAGAGCTGTGGCGTACAGCAATCTTGGCGTTCATGCAGTAGTGAACGGTGGCACGGCGGCGGCTGCCTCCGCGGTATATCGAGGAACACACGAAGGTGTCAATTATTACAATGGCAAGCATGAAACTTTCGGTGATTTCGCAAAAGCCTATGGACGATCAGTTTTCAAAGATACTCTAAGCGGCGTCGTCATGGGCGGATATGCGGACTCCTGGGCTGACGGATTGGCTATGTCTGCTGTCGTTAACAGTATGACGACTGCGACGAGCAAACCTAAGGACTTCGTCGAATACCTGACTAAATTCGGACAAAAGACTTCAACAGATTTGGCCTTTGGATCCGTCTCGTGGGTTGTAGGAATGGGCGGCTTTGCCGGAGAGCGCTATTTGATCCGCGGTATGTCATCGGCTGTAAAAACATCGTTCGTTCCCTCGATTCCCCTGTGGTCAGAAGCGTACTACACTCGCGAGAGCATCAAGAATGTGATCGGACCAGCGTTGGAGGCTCTACAAAAGCCTCCGACCGCAGAAGAGATGGAAGAAGCCTACCGGCGCACGCCGGGACCGAATCGTGTGCCCACAACGGTTTGGATCGGGACATAATCTGACTAATTGGTTCTGTTTTCACGCTGTTAACTCGCCGTGATCCAACGGCGATGACAATGTCAGCTCTGCGCATCTATATTGTTCTCAGGAAGAAGGCGCATTCTGAACAAATTTACTAGATTCATTCCGAATGAATTCTTCAGACTTAAACGCCTTTGCACTATCGTTCAGCATTTAGCTGTTCCTTGTGCTCAAGCAAAGGAAACCAACACTGCACCATATGCAGTGGCGGTTCATTAGGAATTACTGGAATCGTTGGGAGCGATGCATGGCATATGCACGGCATCGCTGCTACTGCATAATCTAGAGGTGGATATGGCTCAGTTGCAAAATGAAAACTTACAAGAGAGCAAAATTGATGCTTTGGACAGCGAACCATCACAAAAGTCCTCTCCTTGGGCAAATATTTCAAACGTAATCTTGAATGAACGCATTGAAGGTGCGCTTGAAGGTATCAATAACTTGAAGATCAACCCAAGTGACGATCCCGTACTCAAAGCTCTAAAGAATGAAATTGCCTTTCACGAGAAAGTAAGTGAGTCAACCTCCTATCTAGGCAAGGTTTTTGATTTTGTCTATTCAAAGGACCAAGACTCCTTGGAAGGCCTAAAAACACTTTATGAAGACTACGGACACGCACAAGTAGAAGGCGACTCCGAGAGACTTGCTGCCATGCAGAAGCAGATCCAGCAAAAAATTGCTGATGATATGGCGGCGGTTGGCTTTCAGGAAGAGATTAAGCAGATGGGAGGTACATTTACAAAAATGATGTTTCTCTTCGTTCAGGGCACTGCTGGTTTAGCAGGTACAGTAGGCTCGTACGCACTCGATCAAGCCAAACCAGCTGATTCGCTTGAAATGCAAGCCTTGGACGCGACGCTTGGTGCAGCAAAAGGATTGGCGATGCGCCAGCTTGTACAATTGCTAGGTCAAACGGAACTTCCATTTGCACTCAAAGGCGTGTTGATGGGAGCAACAAACAGAATGCTCGAACAAACCTTGACCAGCGAAAGCTGGGAAGATCAAAATGGTAAGTTCGATGCCGAGAAAGGTCTTTCCACCGCGGTTCTATCAACCATAGATCCAAAGGCAATGTTGCTCGACGCCATGATTCTGGCGGCAGCAACGGGAGCGACGTCCGGCATCAACAAGATTACAAACGACGCCCTAAATCGCAGCCCCTTCCTTCAAATGGTTGCCGGTGGCTACATCTTCGGCACGACTGCCGGTGGACTGCAGGAAATGGGACGGCAGCAAGCAGCCGGCGAAGAAGTCGACGTGAGTAAAATTCTCCTGGAGAGCCAAAAGATCGGCGCGATTACAGCACTTGCAGCAACAGTTGGTGGAATACAAGCTGACAAAGTTTTGCGACAGCAAATTCGTGACGCATTCATTGGGGAAAAACCTGTTGTTACTTTGGACAAGGCTGCGATTCAAGAAATTTGGAATAAAAATCCAAAGAGCCTGGTACAAAAAGGCAGCTTTGAAGTAAAAACAGAAGTAGTGGATCCTCAGAAATTTCCGAATGGAGTACTTCATTCAACAAGCGAAGCTCCTATGGTTTTGAAGAACGATATGGCTGTGCCAGGTCAATTTGGCGCAGACGGAAAGCCACTGGTTCTGAAGGCCGGAACGGTACTGCCAAATGGCGTTCAATTTGCACCACAGGAAGTTGTTCCACAGGGAAAAACAATTGACGGAGATCCAGTTCGGCAGCTCTCTAACACTCGCCTGATTACTCCCGAAAATGGCGTAAAGCTTCCGGACGGAAGCGTACTAAAAAGCACAACCTTGAATGAAGTAACTATTGCAAGTGGACAACACGCGACTCCAGGCTCCGTATTGATATATCGCGATTCGGTTGACTTCAAAACAGGCGAGTATCGCTTAGATACATACAACACCAAGGCTGCAAAGTTCGCAAACAACTGGACTGAAGTGCCAGGGAAGCCGGGCGTGTACAGACCAAATATGGAGAATTTCAAAGACCCGATGCAAGTTGTCCAGGTTCCAGACGGCGTAACGTTCCGATTTAAGGCATCCTATGATCCGGAAGGTCCATGGGTGTACGCAAAACCTGGCGATCTACTAAAACAAGACTTTGATGCCAATGGAGTATCCAAAGGTTTCTACAGAATAAGTGCACAGGACGCATTGGAAACGCACATCCCAAAAAATGATCAAGCGAAAAAGCAAATGGATTTGCTTGCAAAGCAAATTTATCAAAAATCTGGCGCAAAAATCATTCGAGCAGAAGCGGCCCCAAGTGTTCTGAGTCCATTCCTCTCAAGCGCACTAGAACAAGTGCGCAAAAGCTAAACACTCCACTCGAAAACAAGAGTCCTGAATTATGGAAAGCCCGCAATCCGAGATTCAAAAGACAGAAGCTAGCCCCGCTTCAATGCCGAGACGCAGTGAAGCGGGTCTTCTGTCGCTCCAGGACGAAGTGCATACGCTACGCAGCACTCAGTCAAGCGCAGAGAACCTCCCGACGCGATCGGCATCAGGCGCTAGTCAGCTAACATCTTTAGAAATCGTAGATGAGCACAAGCGCAAAGACGCAGCAAGGAGCGGAGAGGTGAAGGCAGAAACCCTTCAAGAGGTTCAGGCTACACAAGAAGCTCAAGCTTCACCGCAAGAATTGACAGCTCCCGAGGAGGAGCAAGTAAAAGACGCCACCGATCTTATAATCACAGAAAACTCACCAGGAACGAATTCCTTCAATAATCCTTATTCACACGTCAGCCTGGCTGGCGAGGCGATGAGAGAAATCAGTGCGCTTTCAGTTCAACAAGACAACGAAGTACTGATCGTTATCAATGATAAGGGAGAAAAAGAGGAGACCACAGTCAAAGATCGCATCAAATTTCTTACCCTGGCTGCAAAAAACGAATTCGAAGCTGCCATCAGCGCTGCCGACAGTATTAATCAAACGGAAGTAGAAGCAACGCTATTCGACGTGCGCGCCAAAATTGGGACGGCCAAATCCGATGAAGAAAAGTCCGTGCTGCTGGAAAGCGAAACGGCGCTGGAATCACTTAAACATGCGCCCAGCGCAACCAGATTCGCCTTAGCTATGTTCATTGCCGGCAACGGACAGTTGGAAGAAGCAGTCGAACTGCTCAAAGAGGCTGAGAAAAAGGATCCAGATGCTGCCATAGATTCCAATTTCCTGCAATTTAAGAAGGATCTTGAAGATGCGATAGGACAAGGCCGCAAAGAGATCATCAACAGAGAAGAGTTTATGCTTCCTTTAATCACGATGAGCCTCGGCGATGCCGAGCGCCAATCGGGAAACATGGAAAAGGCGGAAGAGCATTACGCGGATGCTATCAAGCAAGCAGACGAACTCAATCAGATGGACGTACAAGAGCAACTCGAGACTATCCAACATGAAATGGCTGAACTTGGGGCCGACCCCAGGTTAACAGACGATCCGGAAGCATTTAACGAAGCACTAAAAGAACTCGAAGACAAAGAAATGGCTTGGGCAACCGTAGCACATGCATCGGCACTTACACGAATCAACTATGCCGATTTCTTGATTTCACAAGGACGCGGAGCCGAAGCTCATCAATTGCTGCTGCGAGTTCAGGAGATCGATCCCGAGCTTGTCAGAGGAAAAAAAGAATTTGACGAAATGTTAGCGCTTTCCGACAAAGTGCAAACAGCTGCGGATCTCAATCCATTCCAGCACCTGGAGAACTTCACGAAAGCTTTGGAAGAAATAGACATCGATAAAGCCAGAGCTGAGTTACATGCAGCAGTTAATGCAGCAGATAATCTTGATCGCGATCTTGCACGAAAGAATAAAGAAGTTGTAGCAGAACAACTTAAGGTGGAACAAGATCCGCAAATTCGTGAAGGCCTTACTAAGGCTTATGAAATCTATGATGCATTCGAGCATGCAGCCTCTTTTACACGAATTGTCTTAGGCAGATTCGAATTGGCCGCAAAAAACTACAATCAGGCAAGCGAACTATTTGCAGAAGCGAAAGAACTTGATCCGATCTTTGTAGAAAGACCGGAGATCGAATACGCAACGTTGTTGGAAGCGGCCAATGAGCCGAGCACCTTTACTAAAATTCTGGAGTTTACGACCGATTTAGCACAGGAGCTAGTGGCGGACGCAGCAGCAGTGGCAGCAGGGGCCGCCGCTGTCTTCTTAACCGGCTGGAGCGGACCCGGAGCGGTCGTAGCAGGAGCTACCGCCGGCGCTGGTACCTACACCACGGTTAAATGGCTTATGGGGGATGACATCTACTGGTATACACCGTTGTGGGGCGCAATTGATGGGGCAACAGGTTCAATCGCTGCACTGGCACGGAGAGCACTGATCGTTGAGGGCGGAAAGCTAATAAGTAAGGAAGTAGCAGAAGCTGCTGTAATTAAAACCGGAGGCGAGATAGCCTCACTTTCAAGCCTTGAGGGACTAAAGTTGGCAGAAGCAGCCCAAAAAGTTGCGGCAACTGGGTTAAAGTCCATGGGGAAAGACATTGGACTTTGGTCCAGAATCTCAAGCTCAATTCCCTTCATCGGTACAGGTAGCGCTGAATACCGAGCCGCCCTCGCTGCATACAGGTCTGTCGCCTACACAAATTTCGCCATTCAAAGCGGTGTCAACGCTGGTACGGCGATGGCTGCTTCGACAGTCTATCGAGGCACGCACGAAGCTGTGAACTACTACAACGGCGTACATGAAAGCTTTGGAGCCTTCGCCAGAGCATACGGCGAAGCTGTGTTCAAAGATACCTTGACGGGCGTCGTTATGGGCGGATACGCGAACGCTTGGAAGGACGGACTAGCTTTGTCCACCATTGTTAACGGCATTTCTGCAGGTTTGAGCGAACCAACAAGTGTAGTTGATTTTATGAACACGTTTGCTCAGAAAACATCCACCGATTTAGCCTTCGGCTCTTACGCCTGGCTCCTCGGCTTTTCAGGTTTTTACGCCAACAGATACATTCACCAGGGCATCTTGCCAGGTACTCAAGGCGTTCTCACCACATCTGTTCCACTCTGGTCAGAAGCGTTCTACACCAACGAACGCATTAGAGATGTAATAGCACCGGCTCTGGTAGCTCTGCAGACCCCTCCCACTGCCGAGGAGCTACCGGCAGTTTATCAAAACACGGCTGGTCCTGATCAGGTACCAGAGCCAATGTGGATCGGTGCATAGTAGTTTGGAAGGCTATGCCAATAAAATATATGGGCCGGCTAGTTGTGGCTTAGCCGGCCCTTTTTTTAAACCCATGTTGTCGATCGCGCCAAATAATTTGGCAATTCACAGACTACCGTTCGCTACGGCAATAAGGGGAGGAAGCCCCCCGGCTCCTCGCTGTTGAATATTATGCGCACTCGCGGAGATACGGAAGAATCTGCTTTTGTATCTTCATGCGAGCACGAGCAATTCGCGACTTAACGGTTCCCAATTCTGTTCCGGTAAGTTGTGCAATCTCTTCGTATGAGAGCCCTTCGACATCGCGAAGAACAGCAACCGTGCGGAACGGCTTAGAGATTTTCGACATTGCCTTTTCTAGCACCTGCGAAAGTTCTTCCGACAGTAGTTTATCGTCAGGCTGCTGGGAGCAGTCTTTCACGTCTCGCGTACCTGACTCATCGGGTGTTTCACCTGCAAAAGGTTCGTCAAGCGAGATGATTTGATAATCGCGCGGGCGCTTTCTCAGCTCATCATAAAAGACGTTTACCACCAATTGATTCAGCCATGTTCGAAATGAATCCGGATTTCTCAATTGCCCGATGAAGCGCCATATTCTGATTTGCACTTCTTGCTCGAGATCGCTAGTGTCACGCCAATCCGGTGCTAAACGATAAAGCTTGTTAATGATCGTCTTCTTATGCCGGCGGAGCAATTCATTAAGCGCTTGCTCATTCTTTTGCTGAGCAAAACGCACGAGATCTGTATTAGATAGTTCCCGCCAGTCCACTCTTTCTATAGTAAGGCTCTTCATAGACATCTCCACATCAAAAGAACAGCGATCTGCTGAACCCAGCACATCTGTCGCGCACTCTCTCCGAACTCAATCTTAAATAGCATTTCCTTGGGGTGCTGTTTTAATTCTTCCATGCAACCTTGACTGCCGCAATTACCGATAGCCCCAGTTTGCGTCAAATAAGTATATGGTTTCCAGAGTATTTTGAAGACAAAATACTCATGGTGAACAAAATTAGCGAAAAAACGCATCAATTCTGGCTTTTCCAACACATGTGTTGAAGCGTTCTTTGTGATTTTCCAACAAAAATGTTGAATAGTTTCGTCTTTCTTTGCGTGATTCTTTCTATTTTGAATAAACAAACAACTTAAACAAATCGAAAATTAGGAGAGCCAAAAATATTTACTCTATAAGGATTTAGAGGTTCGACGAAACACATCAATTTGTAGACAACAATTTTGTTAGATGTTCTAAAACGCTCACGCGTATTTAAGGAGTAACAACATTGTTAGAACATTCGTTTTTAAGTGACAACGGCTTTCAATGGCTCTTTGTATTGCTTAACTAGGCGTAAAATCCAACAGCTCCTCTCAAAGTTAAGCGCCACCATAGACAGTACTATCAACGCGGGTTAACAAGGCGCATTCCGCGAACTGTTGCTTCGTTGCCCAAGTGGATGCGAATTTGGACAAGCCTTCCTTTGCCGTCTCGTTCTGCGAGCACAGGGAAGAAGCCATCGCCCCAGCTGGTCATGAAACCACAGACTTGTGAATCGTTTACTTCGATGACAGCAGCTTCCAGTTCTGAATGATAGATCTTCTCAAGCATGCGCCAATGATCCGAATGCGGACGGAAATCAGTAGCGACTACCATTCTGTGTTTATCGATGTGTTTTTGGACCTGGATGCCTAGCTCTGCGATTTCCTGGATCTTCTGGTCTTGCCAGCCATAAACATTGCGCTCCAAATGTGGTGCATTGAATTTTTGAGATAAGCGCAAAGCATCCCGTCCCCAAAAGACAAAATCAGCTAAGCCATCGATACTGTCATTGTGGCACCATGCACCAGCGGCATTCATGTCGCAGAACATCAAACGAGCCCGATCAACAGCAACATGGCCTATCAAACTGGAGCTCGCAATCTCGGCTGTTTCATCTATCACAAGACTTACTTCCTTCCAATGCTCGGCGAACTCCTCCTCCTCCATTCGCTTGGCGATAATCGATAAGGGACGATTTTTCGGCAAGTTAGAAACCACCACAGCTTGGACTCCATGGAAGAAGACTTCGCCCATGCCTTCACGATGTTCGAGAATCTGGTTAACGCGAGTGCGTGGTGGCACACGCTCAAACAACTCGATTAGTTCGGCTTCAAGACCTTCTTCCTCAAGTAAGCGTTGGAAACTTTCTTTGAGGTCCTCGACGCCGTGTCGCGGAATATCGTAGATGTAGAGCGGATGTGGTTGCCTTCCAAGCCGGCGTCCCACCTCAAGCGCGTGCAAGCCGTCGATGAAGAAATCAGCTCCGTCATTAGCGGATCTAAGCGCATCTTCGGAGAGAATCCCCTCCGGAATCAATGGTGGACGATCATGCGTCCAAAGATCCATCAATCCAAAATCAACCAGCATCATAATGCCGGAAGGCAGCGTAACCTGCCCCAGGAGCTGTTGTTCCATATTATCGAGAGATTGCAAGGCGATCCCAGACTTTCTGATCAGGACTTAAATAGCGGAGGAGTTGAGAAGGGCGAGAGCCCAGCCAAACTCCGGAGCGACTTAGTGGATGTGAATATTCGCTTCTTTGCGATACTCTTCCATCTTGTCCCACTGGAGAACTTCTGGGCGCTTCTTCGTCAACTCGTTCCACGTGATATGTGGGCGACCTGTATCGATTGGCACCATCGTTATGCAATCATCCACCGGACAAACCTTGGAGCACAAGTCGCATCCAACGCAGTCCTCTTCGCGTACAACCGGTTGCAGTGTGGCTGCCATATCACCGTTGACTCGCATGGTTTTCATGTCGATGCACTGGTGCGCAGCGTCGTTGCAAGCAATGTAGCAGAGATTGCAATGAATGCACTTGTCCGGATTGATGCGAGCTACGGTCTGGAAACCGAGGTCGAAATCACCAAAGTTGGAGATACGCGGAAGCGACTTGCCGATGAATTCATCGCAAGTCTTGAAGCCTTTATCGTCCATCCAGTTCGACATTCCATCGATCATGTCTTCAACGATTCGGAAGCCCCATTTCATTACAGCAGTGCAAACCTGAACTGATGTAGAACCGAGCAGCATAAACTCAACGGCGTCGCGCCAGGTTTCAACACCACCGATGCCAGAGATCGGCAACCGTGCACGTTGAACTTCGGAATCGCTTGCAACGGCAGAGAGCAAGTGCAATGCGATTGGCTTAACGGCGTGACCGGCATAACCGCCGTGTCCGCCCTTACCACCGACGTTGGGCTTGATTTCGAAGGAATCGAGGTCAACACCCATGATACTGTTGATGGTGTTAATCAAAGACAGTGCAGAAGCACCACCTTTTACGGCAGCTCTTGCAGGCACGACTATGTCGGTAATGTTCGGAGTCAGTTTCACAATTACCGGCTTGGTGGCAACTTCCATCACCCATTCGGTAACCATGCAGGTGTACTCAGGGACTTGTCCCATCGCCGAACCCATGCCGCGCTCAGACATCCCGTGAGGGCAACCAAAGTTCAGTTCAAAACCATCAGCACCAGTTTCTTCGACTTGCTTGACGATTTCCTGCCAGGCTTCTTTCTTTGACTCCACCATAACCGAAACAATTACAGCGTGATTTGGAAAGTTTTTCTTGGTCTCTTTGATTTCGCGCAAGTTCAATTCGATTGGTCTGTCGCTGATCAGCTCAACGTTATTGAGACCAATTACCTTTTGACCTTTGTAATCGATGGTTCCATATCGATTGCATACGTTTAGAACCGGAGCTCCAATCGTCTTCCAAACGGCTCCGCCCCAACCCTGTTCAAATGCCTTCTGCACCTGATAAGCGGAGTTTGCCGGAGGAGCTGAAGCCAACCAGAATGGATTTGGCGACTTGATACCACAGAAATCAATTTCGAGATTTGCCATCTCAGTAAGCTCCTCTATTTTTTATACAACTGGAGAAAGAACGGGTTCAATATGCTTTTTGTTGGGCGAAGGGATGCCGACTAACTGCATGTGAATTGCGGCAGCGGCAATCTTTCCATCTTGAACTGCTGCAACTGTCGAAGCTTCGCCTTTGCTGCGTATGCAATCGCCGCCTGCAAAAATCTTTGGATTGTCAGTGCGGTTGGTTTCAGGATCGACTGAAATGTAGCCGTTGTGAGTAGCCTTCACACCGAACTCGTTAAGAGCATTCATAACATCAGATTGTTTCTTCTGACCGATGGCGGTGATAATCATGTCGCACGGAATGACGAACTCCGAACCTGGATTCGGAACAGCAACGCGGCGACCGGATTGATCTGGTTCGCCGAGGTCCATGCGCATGCACTTCAACCCTTCAACCTTTCCATTGGCACCAACAACCTCTACCGGCTGAGTGAGGAACATAAAGCTGACGCCTTCACCAAGTGCGAAGAGATATTCAAAGTGATAGGCCGGCATTTCGGCTTCGGAGCGGCGGTAGACGATGGTTACCCGCTCGGAGCCGAGCCTTCTGGCGATGGTGGCACAGTCGATACCGGTGTTTCCGGCACCGATAACGCAAATACGATTGCCAAACTTAATGGTGTCGAGCTTCTCAGTTTTGGTCTCAGCAATGAAATCTAACCCATCGACGACACCCTCGAAGTCTTCGCCAGGAATACCCATTGGTGGAACAGAACCAAGTCCGACGCCGACAAAGACGGCATCATTTGAGTCAACGATTTCCTTGAAGGTTATGTCCTTGCCGACAGTCACTCCAGTCTTCATCTTGACGCCGAGTTCCTCGACCATTTTTACTTCAGCCAAGCTCACTTCAACTGGTTCACGGAAAACTACGATGCCGTAGGTATCGAGACCACCAGCCATCTTGTTTTTCTCATAACAGGTCACATCGAAGCCAAGCTTTGCGAGCTCACCGGCGCACGAGAGTCCTGCCGGGCCGCTTCCAATAACGGCAACCTTGTACCCGTTCGGCTTACCTTGATGGAAGAACTTGATGTTCTTTTGCTGAGCATAATCCATCGCGTACCTTTGGAGTCGTCCAATCATAATAGGCTTATGATCGTGTTCCATAACGCAAGCCCCTTCACAAAGCTCTTGCACCGGGCAAACACGAGAGCAAGTTGCGCCGAGGAGATTCGCTTCCAAAATAGTTCTTGCCGAGCCCTTCGGATTTTCCGTAGCGATTTTGCGGATGAAAGTCGGAATGTCGATATGAGTCGGACAAGCCACCATGCATGGTGCATCGTGGCAGTAGAGGCAACGGTTAGCTTCAAGCACCGCCTCTCGGTCAGACAACGGCGGATGATATTCCTGAAAGCGTTCTTCCAGAGTCATCTCCCATGCTTTGTATTTGACTGGTTTGTAATGCTCGGCCATGAGCTTTTCCTTTGAATATAAGACGAGAACACTAAATTGTATCAATGCGGATTAAGGTAGAGGAGCTAGATTTTCCCAGTTCAGAGGAAAGAACGAAGAATCCTCCTGCGAGATAGTCGGCGCGATTACCGTTTCCTACTGCCTACGGACTTGCCGCGGATAGATAGAGACGGATCTCACCGACTATCTCTTGCTCATTCTTAGAGCTTCACAAGCTCAGCGTATGTTTCAGGACGACGATCGCGGTAGAACTGCCAGGTGTTTCTGACTTCACCGATTTGATCGAGGTCGAGATCTGCAACGAGTAGCTCTTCTTTATCGCGTGAAGCTTGAGCGATAATTTCGCCGCGTGGATTGCAGAAATAGCTGGAGCCATAGAACTCGCCGATGCCCCAAGGAGCTTCGGTGCCGATTCTATTGATGGCGCCGATGAAGTAGCCGTTAGCTGCTGCGTGGGCAGGCTGTTCCAGTTTCCACAGGTATTCTGAGAGTCCGGAGACTGTAGCCGATGGATTGAAAACTACTTCCGCTCCATTGAGTCCCAATGCGCGAGCGCCTTCCGGGAAATGCCTGTCGTAACAGATGTAGACGCCGACTTTTGCATATCGTGTTTCAAACACTGGATAGCCAAGATTGCCTGGACGGAAGTAGAACTTCTCCCAGAAGCCGGGGTTCACTTGCGGAATGTGGCTCTTGCGATATTTGCCCAGGTATTGGCCATCGGCATCAATAACTGCTGCTGTGTTGTAATAAACACCGGTTTGTTCCTTTTCATATATAGGAACAACAATGACCATGTTGTTTTTCTTCGCAGCTTCTTGCATCGCCTTGGTTGTAGGTCCATTCGGAATTTCTTCAGCCAATTCGTACCAGCAAGGGTGTTGCTCTGCACAGAAATATGGTCCATTGAATAATTCTTGGAAGCAAAGGATTTGGACGCCTTGCTTGCCTGCTTCGTCGACCATCTTCAAATGCTTATCGAGCATTGCCTTCGAGATCTTGTCGATCGTTGCCTTGTCAGAACCGCCAGCCGGAGCCACCACTTCATTCTTCGCTTGAATTACTCCACACCGTACTTTTCGTGGCATTGTTTAGATTCTCCTATTTCATTCACTTATTGACTTTAGACGCTCCGAAGGTTCGCCGGGCTAGAGCCCCTCTTAGCTCCTCCGCTATAGTTGAAACATTTTTCGCTCGGCAATGATCACACCTAAGTGTTTCACATTTAGAGCACAAAAGCTTAGGCTGGGGCTCCTACTTTAGAAACGGCTTCAAGACCCTTTCTCATAGCCGCGAGGCACCTGTCTACATCTTGCTTGGTGATCGTCATTGGAGGCTTGATGCGAATTGTATTGCCCCACAATCCGCCCTTACCAATAACAACTTTATGTTCTTTGGCGATCTCAACGATTTTCGCGCATTCTGCCGGCATTTGAGCTTTCGTTTCGGGATCTGCGATCTCGACTCCAAGCATCAAACCTTTTCCGCGAATATCTTGCATAATCGGATAAGACTTCTGCAATTCCTTCAAGCCTTCGATCAGATAGTCGCCAACAACTTTGGCGTTCTCCATCAGCTTGTCTTCGATAATGGTGTTGATTACAGCTAGTCCGGTAGCGCTTGAAACAGGGTTGCCACCAAAAGTATTGATGACTGCCTTTTGTGCTTTGTCTGAAATCTGAGGCGTGACGATGCATGCACCGATCGGCAATCCATTGCCGAGTCCTTTTGCCATCGTCATCATGTCGGGCTGAACATCCCAGTTGCTTATACCAAACATGTGGTTGCCCGTTCGGCCAAAGCCGGTTTGCACTTCATCAGCAATAAACAGGACACCGTAATTGTCCAAGATCTTCTTCACAGCTTGGAAGTAACCATCCGGAGGACAAATCGCTCCACCGACGCCTTGAATTGGTTCGGCAATCATCACAGCTGGTGCGCCTGAAGTCTGTGTTTGAATTACGCGCTCAACATCCTTGGCACACTCCATCGAGCAGTTATCGGGAGTTTTCTTGAATGGGCAGCGATAGCAATATGCGTTCTCGGCAAAAGCGATGCCCGACGCTGGCATTGTCCCCTGCCTGTAATTGTGATTCGAGGTCATCGAAGTGGCAAGGTGAGATTGCCCATGATATGAGTGTTTGAGCACGATAACTTCGTGACGACCGGTTGCGATGCGGGCCATGCTGATTGCAGCTTCGTTAGCTTCTGTACCGGAGTTAGTGATATAGCTCTTGCTCAGGTTGCCGGGAGTAATCTCGGCGAGCTTTTCCGCCAAATCAACCATTGGCTGAGTCATGAATATGGTCGAGGTGTGTTGCAAAGTCTGGAGCTGGTTGACCGTGGCTTCTAGAACCTTCGGATTGCAATGTCCAACCGAAACAGTCACGATTCCGGCAAACATATCCAGGTATTCTTCGCCTTTGTCATCGTACAAAAACTGACCCTGACCTTTGACAAAGTGTGGAGGTTCGGCATAGAGATGCTTCATCCCCGGAACCATGTATTTATCGCGCTTGGCCTTGAGTTCTTCGCGTCCCAATGTCTTGCCCACAAGCCCCTCCAGTTGAGTTCACAGTACGATTTTGTTCGGATTCCAATCATGCAGAAGCCGGTACTGTCAGGATAACCATCCGTCACCCTAGCGCATGCTCAGTACCCCTTCACCTAAAGTTACAAATAGTACTCATCTGGATATATAGGCGTCAAGAAAACCGCCAAAATAAGAGATTAATGCTTACTAACTTTGATCGTCCCATTTTCGCTTCCCTGGGGATTTTTCTATGAGTTTTTCGACCGCAGCAAAGCGACTCGCACCAAATACGATACTATTATCGATATTCGCCATAACAAATTTGAATAAGATTAGACATCGCCTGTCAAAACAGCTGCATTTTTGTTTATATCAGAACAACATGGGCAGCCTTCACAGCTGTTCAAACGCAGGTCAGACTGGACCTGTGGAGTTATTCATGGGTGAACTGTTGAATCATGCAGCGCAGACTGTATGCAACCACATTTGGTGGCATATTTAATCTTACTGCCTCCAGTTTCCTTCCAAAATCCGCGAAAGACGGATAGACCCTCTTACCGCTATTGAGGGCCCAATTAATATGGCAGCAGACAAAGCTCAGGATAAGTTCGAAGAAAAAAACGAGGCTGAAATTTCCCAGCCATCGCATACAGAAAAATTACTATCAGAATCTCAGTCCAGTGCCAAGCAACTATTCATCAAAGAGCTTGAGCAACGCCCGCGCTCAGCGACGGTTGCACAAAGAGAGAGCCAGAAAGAACTGGAAGTTCCGAGCCTGGATTCATTGAAAGAAAAAGAAGCCTGGAGCGGTACTACAAAAGCTGTGGGAGAAGAAGGCAGCAAGCCCAAACCATGGGATGATCTAATCATCACGGAACGCATCGGTGAGGGTGGATGCGACCCAACCAGCAGATGGGAAGAAGGTGGACCGAGCCCGCGACCAACAGACATTGTAGGCGAAGGCGGAGGGGATCCAACCAACAAATTTGAAGAAGGTGGTCCGAGCCCGCGACCAACAGACATGGCTGGCGAAGGCGGGTGGGATCCAACTAACAAGTTTGAAGAAGGTGGCCCGATCGAGAAACCTCCTACAACAATGATGGATGGCGAAGGCGGATGGGATCCAACTAACAAGTTTGAAGAGGGCGGGCCTATAGAAAAACCTCCAATCGATTTCCCGCCGATAACTCTTAAGGATGCCGAAGGTGGACCGATCGAAAAACCTCCTACAACAATGATGGATGGCGAAGGCGGAATCACTACAAAGTGTATGGATGAAGGCGGTCCTTCGATAAAATTTCCGCGCCCGGAAGATATTACCCTGGTAGACGGCGAAGCTGGAGGAAGTTCAAAGCCTCCCCGCATCGAGGATATGACCCTCGTAGATGGCGAGGGCGGGGGCAGCTCAAAACCTCCGCATATTGAAGACATGACGCTGGTAGACGGTGAAGGCGGTTGCTCACCCAGACCAATCTGCCCAGAGGATACAACGCTTTTAAGAGGAGAAGGCGGAGCCGTTGAAAAACCAATTCGACCGGAAGACACCACACTCTTAAGAGGAGAAGGCGGAGCCGTCGAAAAACCAATCAACCCAGAGGACACGACGCTTTTACGCGGAGAAGGGGGCAGCGAAACAAAGGCTCCAATACCCCAAAAGACGTGGAAGCATTAAATATGCCTGAATCATTCAAATAGAAGCCAGTCTATGGTTGAGCGTAATTCCACCGATGACAGATATCCTCCGCCTCATTAATCTTAGACACATGATTGGGGAGACTTCTGGTGGATAGAGATATAAAAGATTCGGAACGGATCAACGCAAGTTCTCAAACAGACGAAGCAAAAAGCTTGCACGAAGCATTTGCATCCGATGCAGGATTGTTCACGTCAAAGGCCGTAAGACAAGCTGCTGCAGAGAACATGGTCAGCGATGCAAAAGAGAATGGGGCACAAACAAAAGCCCCTTCAGCCCAAGACAAGAATGACGAAACTAAAGCCGATGCAAAAACCGGCGTTTCTCCGGAAACAACGGAAGAAGAGGAGGACGAAGTATTCATCCCAGAAACTCTCAATTTCCCAAATGACCACAAAGAAAAACTTCAAAGCCTGATCGAGGCTGAAAAGATCATGCCAATGCTCTCTCCCATAATGGAAAATCAGATGGACGATCTTATGGCTGATGCGGACAAAGCTGGTGAAGACATCCGCAACAGGTTAAGCGATGATCTTGAGCATTTCGATGGACAAGCGAAGCTCGATCGCGCTGACAACGCAATAAAGGGCTTCAGGACCGCCTTCTATTCAGTGGAAGACAAAGCGCATAAGGCTGCTATCCTGAAATATTTACAGAGCAATTCCGTGGCCGTTCCAGGAGAGCTATCGCTCTATCCTAAGCTCAGAAATGCGATAGATGAGCTAGGCAAATCACAAGCGGATCCTGATTACCGCAAGGCTGCAGAGATCAGAACTGAAGCACATAATAAACTCGAATCGCTGGCAGTTCTCAAAGAAGACTATGCAAAGCATCTGGCAGAAACTGAACGCAGCGGCAAAGCACTAGTCATGATCGTACAAGCAAAAGAAATTCGAACCGAGATCGATCGCCGAAACTAGCTAACTTCCTAGTAGGCGCACATTGCATGCGCAGTCTTCTGCGTCCTTTATGCCTACTTTAGCAGCTCTAAACTTCCCTTGAAGTTGCGGCTCAGTTCCGGATTGTTGTGATAAATTTCGTCGAGTTCCGCAACGAAATCGTCAGGATAAACATCGGAATCGAAAATTTGATCGTAAAGGTAAACAGCAAAGTTAGGGTACTTCACCCAAACATTTAGTTGTCCCCAGAACTTCGTCGAATGTTCGATGTCACCCTTGAATTCAAAACCGAGAACTGGATACTCTCCATGTTTGTCAGCAACGCCGACATACAAGAAATGAGTCTGATTACCAACATTCGGCAGGCGAAAAAGTTTGCCATCAAGCTCAAGGCTCAGGTAATCCATTGGTCCAGCGGCTGCCTTGTCTTTCGTAAGAAACAACTTTAATTCGTTTATTGGGCGCCACGCAAGTTCTTCAATCGTGTGAGTAATCTCTTCTTCAAGAAATACAGGATCCCACTCATTCGGTGTTTCAGCACCAATCGGGTCGATGTTGCTGAATTCACCCCAATTGCTCGACATGGAATAGAACGAACAATCAAATGCGAGGTAACGTGCAAGAGACGGTGGCAACTTTTTACCATCGAGGCGCAAACAATCAATAGCGACTTTCGACATCGGCTTTGCATCACCGGCGTTGACTCGAGTGTTCAATTCCTCAATGCATCTGTCCACCAGTGCAATCGGTTCCATTTTTACTGGATTGAATTTCATCATTGAGCGCTCCGGCACGTTCTTAGTAGAGAAATGGTATCATGTGGAAATTATGCCCAGCACGAATCAATTCATCGCAAAACAATAAGTTGTCAGGCGAGATTTTATCCTTAACTATGCAAAAAAAATTTCCAACAACGTTGTTAGGGGAGCAGCTTGGAAACGCTCTCTTTAAAGACCTCTGTGTGCTTATCAATGTCACCACTGGTAGTGGCTGGCGAAATGAGTGCCATATTGTGAAACGGAGTCAACAGCACTCCACGATTGAGGGCAGCAAGATGCATATATCTGTCTAAGCTCAAGTCTGCTGCAGCTGCCGCCTCTGCACCATTACGCGGCTTCTTCGAGCAGAACCAATACTCAGCCCGGCATCCAAGTTGATTGACTATCCAAGGCAGTCCAAACTCATCTATATTATGCTGAACACCATCGGCAAATTTCTTTGCCAATGGAATTGTTCGTTCATAAGACTCGTCTGTTAAGACATTCTGTAATGTGGCTTTTACGGCAGCAAGCGAAAGGGCATTTCCCGCTAGCGTCCCTCCAATACCGGAAGTATCGGTGTCGGCAATTGTGGTTTTTGATTTGATTTTCTCAGCGATTTCGGCACTGACTCCGTAGACAGCAGCTGGAACTCCGCCGGCAATGGGCTTACCTAAAGTCACAATGTCGGGCTGCAGAGCGTGTGCAGCTGTGTAACCGCCTGGTCCAGTGCAAATTGTATGAGTTTCATCAATGATGAGCAGTGTTCCATACTTGCGGGTCAGTTCGCGTAGAGCCTGATGATACCCGGGGTCCGGATGAATGATTCCTATATTTGTCATTGCCGGTTCCGCCAAAACGCAGGCAACATCCTTTGCAGCAAGCGCTTTCTCCAAAGCATCGAGATCGTTGAACTCAACAACCTTAGTAGTCTTTGCCGGATCAACCGGCGGACCAACATTGCCTCCACGAGGTCGAACTTCACCATCTACTAAGGTGGCAAACGTTTCATCTACAGTGCCGTGGTAGCACCAATTAAAAACCAACACATAAGGACGGGCAGTTATGTGGCGAGCAAGCCTGATCGCAAAACGGTTCGCATCAGTCGCTGTCAGTGTCATCTGCCAATACGGCAATCCAAATCTTCTCGTTAGTTCCTTCGCAACCCAGATTGAATCCTCGGTGGGCAACATGTAAGTCAGCCCGCGACCAGCCTGACGACGAATCGCCTCAACCGAAGCGTCCGGTGAATGCCCAGCCATTGCTCCAGAATCGCCAAGGCAAAGATCGACATATTCGTGTCCATCTACATCAATGAAGTGAGCCCCTTTTCCTTCCTTTATGAACAACGGAAAGGACCCGGGCCAACGGGTCATCCAGTTCATGGGCACGCCACCAAGCAAACAAGACTTTGCTTCTTCGAAAAGTGAAAAAGAAATTGGATGATCGTTCTTGAATTTTTGCTCCTCTTCACTAAGTCGCGTGTCGAGCAGCTTTCTATCGATATTACAGACGCTTTGTTTCATGATCGCTCATAGCCTGACAAGGGAGGAATGATTATAAGCCCTCGCAACAATCCTTGACACCCTGCAACGCAGATTGATAGCATGTCTTTACTGCTGTGCGCCCGTAGCTCAGTGGTAGAGCACTCGGCTTTTAACCGATTGGTCGTGCGTTCGAATCGCACCGGGCGCAAACTATTAAGAGCGAGAGGCTTCGGCTTCTCGCTCTTCTTTTTTACGAACGATTGGCCGCATGCACGGCCGCCGTGAAAGACTCACTTAGACCGGCTACCGAATCGCCCAGCCCTTATGAGGTAGCGCGACTACAGCTTTACCAGGGGAAGTTAACGCGCACGAACAGCGGCACGCTTTGGCTTGCAATACCCGTGGCAAAATCAAGCACACCGACTTGAACACCACGCTCCTCAACTGATTGAGGATAAAGGTAGAGAGCAGCACTGAAGGTCTTCAACTTCGCGTGATTGGTCAATCCTGGTCCAAGCCAGAAGACCGCTTCCAGTCCACGCGGAGATTTCACAGGCTTTTCAAGTTGGAAATATTTCTCCAGAAGCCCATCCTCACCATACGGCGGCGGCTCCTCTTCGTCGACGACAGTGTGGCTGAACCATTGCCATAAGACTTCATCAGAGCCAGATTTCTTCAACGTTACTTTCAGTTGAGGAAACCAGTCGTCATGAGTTACGGCTTCGCGAAAGACTGACAACCGCCCTCTGGTCAAAAGCGGACGGTCGTAAAGCATTTGGCGTCCAACTGCGTCAATTTCGTCCATTGAATACCTCCAAGAGACCAAAAGCATATCACCTTGCTACAGCAAGTCGGAGAGTGCTTGCGTTAAGATGAAGAGTAAACTTCATAGGTGTCCTGAAATCTGCTCAAGGGTTTGCAAGAGGTGTTCAAAAAGTTTCTTTTCTTACTAGTTCCGTTTCTTCTGCAAGCATTCTGCCAAAGCGCTTTTGCACAGGCTGATGATGAGCACAAGCCCCGAAACCTCCGAGTCTTAAACCATCTGACCGGCTGGAGCTTGGACTCGAACGGCTATCATCCGGCTGTTTACATGCTCCTGGAAAACGTCAGCGGTCGCGACCTTTCAGGCATCACGATCAAGATGCAGGGTAAGTTCACAGACATCCATACAATGGAGCCTTCGACTGCTAAGACGGAAATAAGGCGCGCGCTAAAACCGCATCAGCAATTCCCGATAGCCCTGCTGGCACCGCAGGGCTACGAGCTGCCGAGGGACCCAAACTTCTGGCCTAACATGGACTGCAAGGTGATGATTCGCGTGGGTTCGGTCAGCGATGAAGGAACCGAATATCTCTTGGTCACTAAGATTGACTCGGTAACTGCAACGCAGGAAGATTCATTTCAGAAATTAAACGAAGTAACAAGTTACGACCGCTCCCACCACCAGCCTGCATCAAGCACGCACTTCCCGCCTCCACACCGCCATCCATCGGCACACGTCCCAAGACCAGGAAGACCAAGTAGCAAACAAGAAGCGCCAGTCGAACCGTTGGTGGCAACCGCTGGAAAACTAGGGGCACCACAGCCAATACCAGCTGGGAAGACAAAATTTGAAGTCTTGACCGACAAGTCAATGCCTGGGCTGGGAAGCGATTTCTATGAATTCGAGAAATCCTTTGGAATGCCAGCCGTGACCGACGCTAAGAAGAAGGATTTTACATGGGCTCGGTTTCGGCACCAACAATCGGGAACTGACATCGTGATTGCTTCGAAGGAGCGAACAGGCAAGGCGGACCTGATTGCGTTTCTCGTTCCAAAAACTGAAGCTACTCCCGATCAAAAAATGGTTGACCGATTGAAAGTTTTCGCCGGTGCGAACAAAGCGGCAAAACTATCTGCCTTGAGCAAGTCGGTCCGTTATCTGCCCAGCGGTCGCCTTGAGCTAGCAACGACATCAGCGCCGGGATTAAAAATTATGTGCATGTCTGTTCCCGAGTCAGCTGATCACGCGGCAGGGACGCTCGTAATGATTTCACGCTTGCAAAACGATCCAGATGAGTTATTGCGCAGCCATGCTTCAGGCAACGAAGTTTTGAAAACACTTCCCCTTCACGAATCTTCCAATTAGAATATTATTGCGACGGCAAGACGCTCATCGAAAAGAGGACCTATGGAGCAATTGCAACCTGCTAGCCAAACGATTCCCACAGAAATGCGTGATGCCTTGCTGCCGGACGAGCATGTGCTGTTTGTGGCTCACTCGGATTTGCAGAAGGTAAGAGTGTTCTTGGTCATTACACTGATCATGTTTTTTGGTGTTTGCACAGTGCTAGGCGTAGTAGGCGCGCCTGATATCGACTTTACGGATTTCGCAATCGTATTAATCAAAAGTCTGCCGTTTCAGTTTGCTTTTCTTCTGACTATTTTCGCGCAAATTGTGTTTTTCCAAATGCATAGAACATGCGTCTATGTGATTACGGACAGGAAGTTTCGATGGGGCTATCGCATTTGGCGACTAAAGAAGTTCATTATCAACACGCTTGAAATAGATCCAACGACAACGGCTACAGCCAAAGGTAGCGACCTTGTTCTGAAATCGCGAAGTAAAAGCGTCAGATTAGGTCCAATCAAAGAAGTTTCGGACCTCGCCAAAAACCTGAACTTATCGGCAGAGAAATCCAAGCAAGCACCCTAACTTTAGCGCTTAGAATCGAACAATGTCCTAAGTATGGAG